>CAYGSB010000008.1:0-113020 GCA_964352505.1 uncultured bacterium | reverse complement strand
ATCAGTGTAATCAATAATCTCTCAAAGGCAGTGATTGCAACGATTACAGTAGGTACTAACCCTCGAACTCCTGCATTCACTGGAGACTTTGTCTATGTTCCGAATAGTGATATTCCCGGCAGCATCAGTGTGATCTATACGGATCCACCACCTCCTCCTCCACCACTACCTCCTCCTCCTCCTCCTCCATCAACAGATGAAATCACCATTTTTGGGAAGACGTTTGAAATCACCCCCTAAAAACACCTAGGCTCGCACCCCTGAAAGAGGGATCGCATTCAATTCTTCACACAAAGGGATCCGACAAAAGTCGGATCCTTTTTGTATTTAAACTACAGAAAGAATATATAATGGGTTTAGATGAACAAGAAAATACTCGCTCTTATTGCCGCTTCTATTCGGTGCTTTGCAGATGATTGTGATTGTCTAGGTCCCGAAAATATTATCTCTAATCCACCTCTAAAACCGGTCACTTGTAATGGGGACTTCTCCATAACCGTCTCAGCTTTTTATTGGAGCGCTCATCAAGATGGGATGGATTATGCAATCAATAACCAAGTGGGTATTCCCGTAATTAATCCAACACTGAGTGAACTTCAGCAGCTCAATCAACTCAATGAGGCAACCTACCAAAAGGGGAGCTCCAAATGGGAGTTTGGGTACAAATTTGGCGTTGGGTACAACTCTCCTTGCGATGGATGGAATGTAGAGCTTTTGTGGACCCACTTCCAACCCTTTGCGACGACAAGCGTTGAAGCTAGTGTAGATGATAATCAAGCACTCATTACTTTATGGTCTGATTTTGCAGCTGCGCAAGGGTCTATTACCTTCGGCCGTTTTATCGAGGCAAATTGGAGGTTAAATTTAGATCTGGTAGACATATGCCTCGGCAGGAACTTTTGGGCCAGCAGGCGCCTTTCTATGCAGCCCTACGTTGGTTTTCGTTTAGCAAATGTGAAGCAAGATTACGAGATTGAAGAATTAGGAGGGAGTTGGAGCCCTCGTGTGAACCCCGACCAAAATCCCTTCAATAACTTCGTTCACCTCGATAATAATTTTCAAGGAGTAGGCTTAAAGAGTGGAATGGACTGTGCTTGGCATGTTGGATGCGGATGGGCAATTTTTGGTGAGGTGGCCGGTTCGATCATTTATGGATCCTTTGATGTAAAACACGATGAGGAAAACCGCCTTGGCATTACACCGAATACGAAAAATACGATTGTTAAAACCAAAAACCACTTCCGCTCCTCAAGGAGTATTATTGATTCTTCGATCGGTGTCGAATACTCTGCCCGATTTTCTACTTCGGACTATGGAGTCACCGCAAGACTTGGCTGGGACCAGCATCTCTTCTTCAACCAGAACCAACTCTGGCGGGTCAATCGGATTGGGAATGGGGCGGGTGTAGTCAATAACGGCAGTGGTGAAAACACCTTTTATCAAAGAAGGGGAACCCTTGATACCAGCGGGATTACCCTAAGTCTACTGATCGAGTTTTAACGAAATTCAGCAATGAAATTGGCAACGAGTGCACTCCATCCGGTTTGATGGGATGCTCCCAGCCCTTTTCCCGATTCCGGGTTATAGTATTCGTAATACAAGATATAATCTTTCCAATTGGGATCCTTTGCAAAGGGAAATTCAGGACCAAAAAAGGGCCGTTTTCCCTCTTGGTCTTTTGCAAAGATTTTGATCACCCGATCGGCAAAGGACTTGGCCATTGCTCCTATATCGGTTGGCTCTTCAGAACCCGCTTGAATTTTGATCCTTTCAGGATAGGCCTCGGTGAGTTTAGTAAGCGACTCGACTAAGAGAAAAGTGGTGGGCATCCAAATCGGACCTCGCCAATTTGAGTTTCCTCCTTTTACCCTGTGGTAGGACTCAGATGGCTCATACCCTACTTGTTTATCTTCGAAAACAAAGGGGTGTTTTTCATGAAATCTCGACATGCTTCGAAGGCCAAAATTTGCCCGAAATTCTTCCGGATCCCAAACGTATTTTAACACACTTTGCATCTGCTCATTATTCATCAGTGTGCAGACATAGTGTTTTTTTCCATCCTTGACAGTCGGAATAATGCAGGCTTCGACGAGATCTTTTCGATTATTTACGAACCACTGGAAGTTGGCGTAGAACTCAGGATGCTTTTCCATGAAGTCTTCGTGTAATATTTCCAGAGCAAAAAGAGGGATCAATCCGACGAGGGAGCGGACCCGAAATTTTGTAAACGTTCCATCTTGCTGCGTCAGTACATCGTAAAAAAATCCATCTTTATCACTCCACATCTCATAGTCGCGATTACCCCGCTTTTTCATTGCATGGGCGATATAGACATAGTGTTGGAAAAATTTTGTGGCTAGTCCTTCGTAAACGAGGTTCTCCTTGCTGAGCTCTAAAGCAATCCGCATGAGATTGAGGGCAAACATCGCCATCCAACCAGTCCCGTCCGATTGCTGAAGGGTAGCGCCCCCTGGAAGTTTTTCGGAGCGATCCAGGAGGGTAATGTTGTCGAGTCCTAGAAACCCCCCTTCAAAGACATTGTTCCCTTCTTGGTCTACTTTGTTGACCCACCAGGTAAAGTTGAGAAGGAGTTTATGAAAGCACTTTTCTAAAAAGTCCCGGTCACCCGTTCCTCGCTGCTTTTCTTCCATCCGAAACAGACGAAGGACAGCCCAAGCTTGAACAGGGGGATTGAGATCAGAAAAATCCCATTCGCAGGCAGGCACTTGACCGTTTGGATGTTGGAATTGATCGAAGAGAAGGAGCCACAATTGCTTTTTTGCAAACTGGATATCGATGATCGCGTAGGTCAAACAGTGGAACGCGTGGTCCCAAGCTGCAAACCAGGGATACTCCCACTTGTCGGGCATGAGCATAATCCGCATCGAGTTCACATGCTTCCAATGGTAGTTGCGCCCTTCCAGCCGAGACTCCGGAGGAGGATGCTCTTGATTATCCCCTTTTAGCCAAAGTGCTACATCATAGAGATAAATCTGTTTAGACCAGATCATCCCAGCAAGGGCTTGCCTTTGGATCATCTTTTCATCTTCACCCAAATTTTTGGGATGAATCACCTCATAAAATTCATTTGCCTCTTTTTTCCGTTTTTCAATCAGCTCTTCAATTCCACTGAGGGGATTTTCTATCGGTTTTTCGGAAAATCTAAACAAAACCTTAGCCGATTGCCCTGCCCCAATGCTTTCAATCTTGTAATGTAAAGCAGCTTTACTTCCCCGTTTATCTGGTTTTGTCGTGTCTTCCCCCTGAACCACTTTTTTGTGGAAGGCATCTTTGAGACCCGTTTCATTTTCCGTGAATAGAAGCTCGGCCCCTTCCGGTCCGTAGAGATACCGTTTGCCAATCCGGTAGTCCATTGGAAGATTGTGGGGAGCTGGCATCCCGTTTTCGTCAGCAACTAAACAGGTCCCGTCCCCCTGGTTGATGTGGGGCTTGGGGACATCCTGACCTGTCCAAGACCACTGGTTCCGAAAGAGCATTTGCATGAGAAGATCTAGGGGAGCTGCATCCGGACCCCGATTGAATGCTTCGATTTTTATACAGAGCTCTTCTTCGCTCTCTTTTGCGTACTCGATAAAAATATCAAAATACCGGTTTTCATTGAAAATCCCCGTATCGATTAGTTCAAACTCGGGATCGCTTGTGCTTCTTTGGCTATTTTTTTCTTTTAATTCATTGTAGGGGAATTCGGACTGAGGGTATTTGTAGAGATACTTCATATAGGCATGAGAAGGAACTCCGTCTAGATGATAGTAGACCTCCTTGACGTCTTCGCCGTGATTTCCTTGAAAAATCGAAAGACCATAGAGCTTTTCTTTTAGGTGGGAGTCTTTACCATTCCAGAAAGCAGGGGCGAGGACAAGGACCTGATAACGATCGCAAAAACCAGCAATCGCATCCTCTCCCCAGCGATAAGCTCTAGAGAAAGAATCCTCATAAGGAAAATAGTTCCAGGAGTCCCCATTTTCGCTATAATCTTCTCGGACAGTCCCCCAACTCCTTTCGGAGACATAAGGACCCCATCTAAGCCAAGGGGCGACGATCTCGTCTCGCCCCTGTTCGATCCGCTGATGTTCAGCCGTTTTCTCTGGCATATAAAGCGGCTCCTAGTAAGGCTGTATGTTCGTTTAGAACGATTTTGACCGGCATACCAAGTAAGAGTGAGGTAAAACGGCCTTTTTGAATAAAGCGTTTCATAAAGTTCCCTTCGCTAAATTCATTGAGCATCTTAGGGGCAATGCCTCCTCCGATATATACGCCACCAACGGCAAGCATCTTTAAAGCTAAGTTGGCAGCTTCACTCCCATAAATCGACACAAAAAGATCTAGTGCCCGTTCACATGCCCCGTCGGCGCTCTTCATTCCCATTTCTGAGATCACTTTCGGTGGGTCATTTTTTTCAAATGCCTCCCGCACTTTTGGCGACTCCCTTTCTACCTTCTCATCGACAATGAATCGATAGAGGTTGTAGAGCCCAGGTCCCGATAAAATCCTTTCAAAAGAAATATGCCCGTAATCTTTTTGAAGATATTTAAGGAGCCGAATCTCTAAGTCAGTTTCAGGGGCAAAACTACAGTGGCCTCCCTCACAAGCAAAAGGGTGGTATTTAGCTCCATCCCAAAAAAGTCCCGCCTCACCAAGACCGGTCCCAGCTGAGATTAAGGAAGCATTTCCTTCGTGCTTTTTTCCCTCATTGAGGACATAAAACTCTTTCTCTTCGAGACAACTAATCCCAAACGCGTTGGCTTCTAAATCGTTGATGAGAGTAACCAGAGGAATGGCCACCTCTTTCTCTATTACATCAGCATCGATAATCCACGGTAGGTTTGTCGCTTTGCACTTTCGATCTTGAATAGGTCCAGCAATCCCAAAACAAGCTCTTTCAATTTTGTGGTCGGGATGTTTTGCTAAAAACTTTTGGACGAGAAGGCGAAGACTCTCGTGATCAGAGCTTCTAAACTTCTCATCTACGAGCCACTTTCGCTTTTCCCCCTCTTCAAAAAGGGCCAAATGGGTCTTTGTTCCCCCAATGTCGCCGGCCAAAATCATCTTCCCCATATAGGTCATATAATCGATTTTTTCATTCTTGACTAGAAGAGCTGTAATTGCGAATCTAGGGGGGATGTAAATCAAGGAGTCCACTATGTCTACAAACGATGCAAAAAAGAAAGCGCTTGAGCTTGCAGTTGCCCATATTGAAAAGCAATTCGGTCAAGGAGCTGTAATGACTCTTGGAAAAAGCCAAGCCAACCGAGAAATTGCTGTCATCCCAACAGGGGCAGTCACGATCGATATCGCTCTTGGAATTGGGGGAGTACCAAGAGGCCGCGTCACCGAAATCTACGGTCCTGAATCCTCTGGTAAATCCACTTTAGCCCTCCACATTGTGGCCAATGCGCAAAAACAAGGCGGTGTCGCCGCCTACATCGACGCCGAGCACGCCGTTGATCCCTCATATGCGGCTAAAATTGGAGTAAACCTAGACGACCTTCTGATCTCTCAGCCAAGCTCCGGTGAAGAAGCCCTCAACATCGCAGAAATGCTCGCTAGATCGAATGCTGTTGATGTAATCGTGATCGACTCGGTCGCCGCTCTTGTTCCAAAAAGCGAGCTCGATGGAGAAATTGGTGACTCGTTCATGGGGCTTCAGGCTCGAATGATGTCGCAAGCTCTTCGGAAGCTCACCTCAACCCTCTCAAAAAGCAATACCGCTGCGATCTTCATCAACCAAATTCGAGAAAAAATTGGGGTGATGTTCGGGAACCCTGAAACGACAACAGGTGGACGAGCCCTCAAATTCTACTCCTCGATTCGGTTGGACATCCGCCGAATTGGCGCGATAAAGGGACCCGACAACTCCGACGTTGGAAACCGCGTTAAAGTAAAAGTGGTTAAAAACAAGCTCGCCTCCCCATTTAAGATTGCTGAATTTGACATTCTCTTCAATGAAGGGATTTCCCGTTTCGGCTGCCTCATCGACCTCGGGGTCGAATTTGGGATCATCGATAAAAAAGGAACCTGGTTCAGCATTGGAACAACAAGGCTAGGTCAGGGAAGAGAGGCCGCTCGCGAAGAGCTCCGCAACAACCCAGACATGACTGCAGACGTCGAAAGACAAATCCTAAATCAATGCAGAGAAAAGGGGCTTCTCAACGGAAAAGTAACCCCTGCGCCGGCAGCATCAAAGGCTGCGGCCGTAAGCTAGAGCCGTCTTGCTCAAGATGTGAGACAGCTTTTCAAAAGATGGGGTGTTTAGATTGAGCTCTTTCAGGAGCTTTTCGAAACACTCCATCTCTCTTTCAAAGACCTGCACCGCCCGCTCTTTTCCAAGAACATGGGCAGCGTTGATCTCTCTTTGATTCTTCTCATCTTGCGTCAAATCTCCAAGATCATCTGCAATCTGAAAAGCCATCCCAAAATGGTAGGCGAGCTGCTTCACTTGGTCGAGCTGGGCAATCATCCCTCCGCCAAAGAGCCACCCAAAAACAAACGCCATCTCAAAAAGGGTAACCGTTTTTTTATACAAAACATCTTTGATCGTTTCTAAACTTTGATTCGGCGGGTAGAGGTCAAGAAATTGTCCCGCTGTAGCCCCTTTAATGCCCGCTGCAGAGCTTGCCTGCTTCAAAGCAAGGCTGCACACACCCTCAGCAAAACCAGAGAACGGAGGGGGTGCTAGTTTCATTATCTGTCCATTTTCATGAATCTTTTCGTAAGCCGCAAAGATCAATGAATAACTCGCAAGGAGGGCAACTGACTCGCCATACGCCTTATGTAAAGAGGCCTTCTCTCTTCTCTCGTCATCGTTGTCCATGCATGGAAGGTCATCTGCAATCAGCGATGCTGTGTGCATAAATTCTACAGCAAGGGCAGAAGGGGTTGCATCTAGATCGTTACCAAGGGCCTCAGCAACCATCATCACGATAATGGGCCGAAGCCTCTTTCCGCCGCTCAAAAGGGCGTACTCACACGCATCGCGCAGCTTGTTTTTCTCACCGAAGGAAATGATGCTTCTTGCAATTTCCTTTTCAACCTTGTCTCTAAGAAGAAAAAAAGAAGATCTAGATACAGCTTCTATTTGCATATGTTTGCACTACCGTTTTTTGATTGGTTTTCACTCTAGACTTGGGGGGGATATACCCACTGATGGTCAAATTTGCTCGACAGAGCGATTCTTTCCCGATAACTGTCCCAGGATTTGTAACTGTATTGCAGCCAATCTGAGCTCCATCCCCGATGATCGCTCCAAGTTTAAAAAGTTGCGTGCGGATCCCCGCAACAACAACCTCCCCTTGGTCGAGGCGAAGATTTGCAAGCTTGACCCCAGCGCCAAGATTGACCTTGCTACCCAGAACTGAGTCGCCCACATAATTAAAATGGCCGGCGGACACATCGTTTAAAAAAATAGAGTTTTTGATTTCTGTACTATGGCCGATCACACACCGATCGCCTGTAATCACATCTCCTCGAATATAGGCGCCGTGGCGAACTTCGCAGTTCTTTCCAATAACACATGGCCCCTTAATGAAAGCGCCAGGCTCAACAACAGTCCCTTCACCAATAGAAATTTTTTCAGGATAAGCGAGATGAACCCCTTCTGGGATCGGACAGTCAATGGAGCCTTTAAAAGACTCTAAATACCTCTTTAATCGAACTAGAGCATCCCATGCATATTCACAATCTGTAAATAGCTCCTTATGGGAGTATTGGCTAATTTCAAAGAGTTCTTTAATTAGATAGTGTTTCATGGTCCCAATAAAAGTTTAGCTCAAGGCCCCCTTTTTTTAAAGAATACTCTCTTTATATGCTATATTCTTCTTCTTAAGAGGGTGTGGAAGTGTTGATAACTCCCCGATTTTTCTAGATAAAATGAGCTGTTGATAAACTGTTGATGGGGTGATCATACATTGAATACAACCCCACTTATACACACCCTGTCTGCAGCCCGTGAACAGGATATGAACAGAGTTTCCCACACCAGAAAAGGGGCGATAAATATTAGCCAGTTTAATCCCATAAGGCGGAATATGGGCAAGAAAAAAACCGGCTAAATTTAGATTTGAAAGCTGTAATTGAGAAAAAAGAAATCTGGGTGAGAGGACTCGAACCTCCGACCCCTTGCACCCCATGCAAGTACGCTACCAAGCTGCGCTACACCCAGATTAAATGCTTTGGAGCCCCTCGAATTGAAACTCAGCGCCTTTGAACTCTTTGACGCCAATGCGGGCACACTCTTCGATGATTTTTTCAAGAACGTCACCAGGGTGAACCTCTGCCGCTGAAATATCAACTTGGATGTTTGCTGAAAAATTGACACCGGCTCTTAACCCCTTGACCATGAAATTGGCGAAGATCGAGTCTTTTTTTCTAGAAATGTTTTTAAAGCGGATTATGTTGTTTTCGCTAAGGTCGTCCATTTGATAAATCCTCTGTTTAATAGTAGGGACATCGTAAGGCGAAAAAGGGTAAAAGTCAACGATCTTGTACTAAAGAGGAGGGGGCTTTACAATAGACCTCTATGAAGCTTGCAAAAAACTGGCATGCAGTTCTCCAAGAAGAGATGGCAAAGCCCTATATCCAAGAGTTGAAGGTTTTTTTGGAGGAAGAGGCTAAAACAGAGACGATCTACCCACCGGAGGCTGAGGTTTTTCATGCTTTTTGGTTGGTCCCATATGAAGAGGTGAAGGTCCTCATTATGGGACAAGATCCCTATCACGGCCCCGGTCAGGCGCATGGGATGAGTTTTAGTGTGCCACCCGGCGTTCGACAGCCTCCCTCGCTCAAAAATATCTTCAAGGAGATTGAGGCTGACCTGAATATTTCCCCTCCACAAACCGGTTCTTTGACGAGCTGGGCGAAACAAGGGGTTCTTTTGCTAAACGCTACCCTGACTGTTCGAGCGAATACCCCTAAGTCTCATTATGGAAGAGGGTGGGAGCAGTTCACAGACGCAGTGATCCGAAAGTTGGCAGAGAGAAAAGATCCAATTGTGTTTATGCTTTGGGGAAGATCAGCAAAGGAGAAGTGCGAGCATCTTCTAACCCACAGCCATCACCTGGTTTTAACAGCGCCCCATCCCTCCCCTTTTTCAGTGCATACTGGATTTTTTGGCTGCAAACACTTTTCCAAATCCAATGAGTATCTTCTAAAATGGGGCAAAAGCCCCATTGATTGGTCCGTTTCTTAGAAGTCAAACTTAAAGGTAAGTGTGAGCCCACTTGTAGAAAGAGAACCTCTTCTTTGATAGTGGATGTTCTCACCTATGTTGTTTGGGAAAGAGGGTGGGAGAAAAATAAGGGACAGATCTCTCTGCACGCGCCAGAGTTGGTTTTGATTGAAAAAGATGTGCTGTTCCCAAGCCAATAGAGCGGTAAAGCCATATTTATTATCAGAGACGAGTGAGTGCCACTGAATTCCGAGTGAAAGGTCGACAGCGGGTTTTGAAGACTTGAAGGTGTTTTTTGTTTCAAGAACTGTGACCTTTGAAAAAGGGGAGGTCATTTCGCGGATGTTTTCGTCATGGGAAATAGAAAACTGCCCGTAAAGAATTGAGCCGGCAAATTCCCCAAAAAGACTCCAGCCACAACCGAAGTTAAAATCTAATTCAAGACCTCCGACAACCCCGATCCCCTCGTAGTAGTTTTTTAATGAAACTTCATTGTTTGCAGGGAGATCAGAGCCAAATTGAATGAGCCCTCCCTGGTAACTGAGCGCAAGGGTTTGTCGAAGTGAGCCCCCTCGCAGACCTGTAAAAGGTCTAAGGCTTGCTTGTTTACTTATCCAATACTCTCTTCCAAGGATGAGATCAACGAGGTTGATTCCAGTTGACCAGTTGGAACTAACACGTGTCGCACTAAGATGAACCGGAGATCCGTCAGATCCCGGTGCTAAAGCAGACCAAAATGGGATGATGATTTCAGCTATGTCGACTTGAGGTGCAGAGCCATCTGTTTTCGAGGTGCGATTATTTAGGTGTGTCAATAAAAGACCAATGTTCCATCCATCACAGGGTGATGAATAGCCCAATCCAAATCGGTAGCCAAAGCTATGTTTTACCTGCGGGGAGAGATATTCTTCATCAATAGGGTTTAGAAAGTTTGAATTCCCCACGCTATTTTTTGCTCCATATTCGAGTCCATCTTCTTGAACCTGCCAGTAGAGGACGCCTGCGGTTAGCTCTATATCACCATCACAGGTGTAGGGGCGGACGGGGGCATTTGCAATCAATTGTGCTGGTCCTGTGCAATAGGAGTTGGTGCAGGTCTCTTGGTTGCAGTTTGCTGGACCTTGGCTATCACAAGTCGCAACAGCAAAACTTGTCGGAAGGATAAATAGGGGGAGAAATTTTTTCATGTAAGCCTCACTTTATCTAATAGATACGCTATACTTGAGAGAAAATCAAGAGTTTTTACCAATGACAAATCGCAATTATCAGTCTCTTTCAGATAAGTACCGAGAAGAAGGGAGGGGTCAGCTTTCAAAAAAGGAGGTCGAGGCTTATTTAACGGCGCGGATGCCTGCGACATTTGCTGCCATCTCTGCTGTATTGGAGGAAGTGGCAAAAAGAACTACTCAAGAGATAGGTAGTACTCTCGACTTGGGAGCGGGACCGGGTACAGCCACCTTGGCAGCAAAGGAGGTCTTTCCTGAGTTAAAAGAAGCAACGCTCTTTGAGAAAAACGAGAAGATGATCGAAAGCAAATGCGTTGAGGGAACATGGATCGCAAGAGATTTTGAGAGAGTAGAATTTGCAGACCATGATTTGGGAATTTTTGGATATTCTTTTGGAGAGCTTTCTCAAAAAGCGCAACTAACTGTTTTAGAAAAGGTGTGGAAGGCTTGCTCGATTGTTGTGATTGTCGAGCCTGGGACCCCAAGGGGATATGAGAATATCCTGCGCGCGCGCGCGGCGATGATTGGATGGGGTGGACAGATGATAGGGCCATGTCCGCATACGGATAGGTGTCCAATGGAAGGAAAGGATTGGTGTCATTTTTCTGTTCGGCTGCAAAGATCAAGAGAGCACAAGCATGCTAAAGGCGGGAAACTTGGCTGGGAAGATGAGAAATATTCCTATATTGCAATGTCTAAAGGGGAAGCTTTAGCTGCAAAAGGGCGGATCCTTCGCCATCCGGAGAAGAAAAAAGGGCATGTCATTTTACAGCTGTGCCAAGTGGATGGTTTAGAAAAGAGAGTGGTGACGAAAAAAGAAAAAGAGCTCTACCGACTTTCAAGAAAGGTTGTTTGGGGAGATGCTTTCCCTTCTTGACAAGGACCAATTCCGCACTCGAGGAAGGTGGTAAAGCAGTTGGCTACTGTGAGAAGAATTAGAGCAAGACCGCTTAGTTTTTCAAACCAGTTCATTAAAGTCGGCTCACTTTGTTTTGGGTGATAGAGAGCAACTAGTAGAGTTGTTCCAAGGATGGAGGCCCCAAAGACAAGAAAACACCAGGTATAGAGGTTAAGGCCCAAGACTGGCAAACCGAAAAGAGGGTTCTGGGGGCAGATGTTTAAAAGAATTTGCCGGATCGAAACAGCCCCACCAATGAAAGCGCTTAAAATGGTGAGGGCATAGTACTTGAGGTTGATTCCGAAGCGGAGGTTTAAAAGAGCTGTTGTTCCAACCGCAATCATCCCCAGTCTTTGAAGGATGCAAAGAGGGCAAGGGTTGCCTTGGACAAAGAATTGTTGGTAGTAGGCCCCTGCCAAAACACCCATGAGGATGAAAATACCAAGGGCAATGAGAAATCGAATGAGGGCAGTCATAATCGGACGATGAGTTTATCGGTTGCATGATAGTAGAGCATCCCTACTATCATGCAGAGGCCAAAAATAATGAAAACCAGCGCTCCGTTTCTATTTTTCCTAAGCAAAAATATCTGCCCAACAAAAAAAAGAAAAAATATCTCGGACATTATTTTCTAAACATGTTGTAGAAATAGCTGAAGACTCCCCCTGCTATAAACCCCGTTGCAAATCCCCAGATGCCACCGATGATTCCACCGATAAACGAGGATTCATAACCGATATATAGGGATGAATTTGCAACGACAAACGCGGTGCCCCATCCAAAGATTGAGGTCCATCCAGCCAGAACCATTGCGAGTCCCCAATATATTCCTCCAGCCAGCGCGAAACCGATACCACTTAGTTTTGCCGTTTTTTCTTTAGCCATGATTTACCTCCATTAGTTAAGATCTTTTCTTATTCATCCTAATTTTGGGAATTAATTGCAAGTGAGGTTGAAATGTTTGGACGGGCAATCACCGCTTTAGTAACCCCTTTTAGCGCAGAGGGAAAAATAGATTTTGATGCTTTGGGACGATCGATTCAATGGCATCTCGAAACTGGGACAGAGGGACTTGTTCTTTGTGGGAGCACAGGTGAGGGGACCTCTCTATCCCATGAAGAAAAGATTGCTGTCTTTGAGCTTGGCTATCGGTTGGCAAAAGGTAAAATGGCGCTAATTGCCAATACTGGAACCAATTTGACCGAGGAGAGCGTTTGGCTGACTCAAAAGGCAAAAGTGATCGGGATGGATGGCGCTCTTGCCATTGTTCCCTACTACAATAAGCCTACAGCCGAAGGATGTTTTAGACATTTTGAAAAAATCGCTGAAGTTGGACTTCCGATGATTGTCTATCATCACCCCGGGCGGACCGGAACAAAACTCTCTTTTGAAACTCTTTGTCGGATTTGTGCTCTGGATACAGTTGTGGGAATTAAAGATGCAACCGGTGATCTTGGCCTTGCAATGGATCTGATCCATAAAGGAGGAATTAGGCTCTATTCAGGCGATGATAGTCTTGCTCTGGCCCAGTTTTCTATTGGCTTTACAGGCTCAATCTCTATTACAGGAAATGTGGTACCATCAGCGTGGAACGACTTTGTTCAAGCGGCAGTGTTGGGAGACTTTCTTGAAGCGAAAGAACAATTTTACCGCCTCTATGATCTCGTAAATGCCCTCGTTCTTGAGGTGAATCCTCAGTGTGTCAAATATGCGGCGAGCCTTTTAGGGAGAGGTCCTTCTAGACTCCGCCTTCCTCTATTAGAGCCAAGTGAGTTGAATTGTGAAAAAATTAGAAAAGTTCTCAGAGCTTTTTCTGAATCGATTCCAACACATCAGTGATCCGTTTTTTTTGCCCACTTGAGGGGCGGAAGCGGGGCGTACTGATTTGTGTCTCAATTTGCAAGAGCTGCTTGATGAGGCTTTCTGCAATATTTGGGGCCCGTTTATCTTTTTGTGGAATGGGAAACCGTTCTCGAATGAGTGATAGGAGCTCTTTTTTCGACTCCCCTTTATAGTTTTTGATGATCTCTTCTTTTTTCTCTACCGGGCAGTTGCGAGTAGCAAGGGTGTAGACAGCTTGCCTTGGCATGACGTCGACTTTTTCTTGGAGCATTTTCGGCATGCTGGTGTAGAGATCATAATACTGGAGGAAGTTATAAGGAGTTTGTCTATTGCCATAGGCGCTCACAAGCCAGGCGCTGAAGGCCCCATCACGATATTTTTTCAAAACATCTTGGGCTCTTTTGATCCGTTCGCCATGAAGAATCGCAGCTTGGTTGTTGATGGCCTTTACCTCTGAGGTGATTGAGGAGAGAAACTTGAGGTCGGAAGAGAGGTCCTGGTTTTCTTTGCTATATTCGCTGAGGATGTTCCGAAGGTTCTCTTCTTCATTTTCTGTTAGAGGGGTGACTCGAAAAACTCCAGAGAAGCTCGAGAGGGTGCCAGAGGAGCTCCGCTCAGCAAGGTCGGTCATTTTGGAGAGTTTGCTCGATGCTTTTTTGAAGCGGGATGTTAGAAGATCATTAACTTTCGACATATTTTACATTCTTTTAAGGAGTTCTTTTGAGAGTGCTTTATAGTCTTCGGCAGCACGGCATTTTGGTGCAACATCAAAGATCGGCTTTCCATAAACGGTCGCCTCTGAAACACGGACATCTCGTCTTACTTTTGCGTCGAGGAGTTTTCCTGGGAAAGTTTCTTCGATCAGCTCTTTGAAGGCTTCGTTGCTTTTTCCGCGGGGATTCCAAAAGGAAAGAGAGACTCCTAATATGTCGAGGGGGTGGCGAAGGGCGAGGTTTTCGATGAACAAACTAAGCCGTTGCAATCCTTTCACGCTGTAGAATTCGGGCGTTGCGCAGACGAGGGAAAAGTCGGAGGCGATGAGAGCCGATTCTGTGAGCCAACAAAGAGAGGGAGGGGTGTCGATGATGACAATGTCATATTCAAGAGGTTCTAGAACTTGTTTAAGCCGTTCATGAGAATAGCGGTCTCCTGCAAGTTTCCCGGTCACCTCTACCCGTTCAAGCCAGGTATCGCCCGGGATAAGATCGAGTTTAGGGTGGGCTGTTTTAAGGATGACCTCTTCGATTTTCTTTTCACCCTGAAGAACAGGGGCTAAGCTATCATAGGCATCTGGATCATACCCAAGGCCTGTAGTGAGGTTGGCTTGGGCATCAAAGTCGATGAGCAACACTCTCAACTTGTGAAATTTTGCAAACGCAGCGGCGAGGTTGAGTGATGTTGAGGTCTTCGCCGTGCCTCCTTTAAAACTGCTAACTGCTATGCGTTTCATGTTTCTCAAAATAGGAATCCAATGCTCGGTCTTCAGATTCTTTTTTGAGTGTACCCAAAAACGAATTAAGATCCACTGCTCCAATTACAACATTGTCTCTGCGTCTGACGCTGACCGTGTTATTTTCTACCTCTTGATCGCCCACAGTTAGCATGTAGTTGACTTGGGAAAGTTGCGCCTGTCGAATTTTTTTGCCCACAGATTCATTCGAATCGTCGACTTCGCAGTTGAATCCAGCTGCTTCAATCTGTTTTGCAACTAGGTGGGCATATTCGTTGTGGCGATCGGCTACAGGGATTAGTCTTGTTTGTCTTGGGCTGATCCAAAACGGGAATTTTCCAGCAAAGTGTTCGATGAGAATTCCAAAGAACCGTTCGATCGAACCAAAAATTGCCCGATGAATCATCACAGGGCGTTTGTTGATTCCGTCGCTGTCCATGTATTCGAGTTCAAATTTTTCAGGGAGGGACATGTCTAGCTGAACAGTTCCACACTGCCACGATCTTCCAATCGCGTCTCGAATGTGGATGTCAATTTTAGGGCCGTAAAAGGCCCCATCACCTTCGTTGATCTCATAGGGCTGTCCATATTGATCAAGGGCGTCTTTTAGCCCTCTTGTTGCTGTATCCCATTCTTCATCGGACCCGATGCTTTCCTCGGGTCTTGTAGAGAGTTCAAAACGCCACTGGAGACCAAATGTTCCATAGAGCTTTTCAACCATCTGGAGGACGCCGAAAATTTCGTTTTTGATATCGGTGGGACGCATGAAGATGTGGGTGTCATCTTGGTGGAAGCTCCTAACCCGGAAAAGTCCATTGAGGGCACCCGATGCTTCATGGCGATGAACTAAACCGAACTCTGCAAGGCGCAAGGGGAATTCCCGGTAGCTATGGAGGTGAGATTTGTAAAAGAGCATGCACCCTGGACAATTCATCGGTTTGATCGCAAAGTGCCGTTTTTCAATCTCGAACGAGTACATGTTATCCCGGTAGAAATCCCAGTGGCCAGAGCGCTCCCAGAGTTCTTGGTTCAGGAGGTGGGGAGTTTTGATTTCTTTGTAGTCGGCTTCTTTTTGTAGCTGGCGCATAAAGGCTGTCAGTTTTTCCCAGATGAGCATCCCGTGGGGGTGGATGAAGGGCATTCCAGCTCCCTCTTCTTTTAGAGAAAACAGGTCTAGCTTCGGTCCTAGAATTTTGTGGTCCCGCTTTTTTGCCTCTTCAAGCATAAACAGGTAGTTCTTCAGCATTTTTCTATCGGGGAAGGAGATCCCGTAGATCCGGGTGAGCATCTCCCGCTCGCTATCGCCCCGCCAGTAGGCTCCAGAGGTTTTCATCACTTTGAAGGCTTTGATTTTCCCTAAGTTAGAAAGATGAGGGCCGCGACAAAGATCGAAAAATTCTCCTTGTGTATAGCCTGTGATTAGGCCGTCGAATTCGGAGATGAGCTCTGTTTTGTAAGGGTTATCTTTAAATCTCTCAAGAGCCTCTTTTTTGTCTTTAAATTCGGACCGCTCGGGTCTGAAGTTTTCTTTGAGGATTTTTTCAACTTCCTTCTCTATTTTTGGAAAGTCCTCTTCAGAGATTTCTAGATTCGCAAAGTCGTAGTAAAACCCATTTTCAATAGGGGGGCCGATCGTCGGTTTTGCTTTTGGCCAGAGGCGCAAAATAGCTTGGGCTAGAACGTGTGCAGAGGTGTGCCAAAAAACTTCTTTACCCATTTTGTCGTCAAAGCTAAAAAAAACAATCTCATCCCCATCCTCTAGAGGAGTGCTGAGGTCTTTGAGGATCCCATTGATAGAGACAGAAGCTGCTTGTTCCGGGCCCCTGAGATTGAGCTGCTCGGCCAGCTCTTTTGCACAGACCCCTTCAGGAAGCTCGATTTGTTTTTCTTGGCATTTGATTAACATGATAATTCCCCACAGTAATGTTCCCATTCTACTCGAAATAGAAGGTAATCTTCAACAGTGGTATGATCGGGACTCTATGGAACGGGAAGTATTGAGCGGGATTGAGCAGGCAAGCAAGCTGATTGATCCGGAGGGGAGGATTAAAAAAGGTGGGTCGATAAAGGACCCTGAGGTCATTGCTGCCCTTGAAGCATTCCGCCTGCCCGTGTCCGATTCGACCATTGAAGAACTTATTCGAACTACCCTAGGAATCGAGGGAGAATTGAAAGACCGAGATTTGGTTTGGGCCTCTCTTTCGGCTCTCCTCTGTCCCCTCCATCAAAGTGTTGGATCTTGTTTTGCCACAGCCCCTGCAATCCTGGTCCATCAGGAGCAGCCCCTCCAATTTTTGCGAGACCTAAAAGATCTTTTGACAACAGGTAGGCTTTCCCGAACATTTGGAGGGAACACCTATACCGTCCCGATCAATATTTTTTCTAAAAAATCAGGCCACCACCCTTTACTAAAAACATGGGAATATACGTTAGCTTCCTTCGTCGACGTAAAATCAGAATTTTCTAGTTGGAATCTCTATGAAAGCTTAGGGCTTGAATCTGCAGAGAAAGGGGGAATTGGCGAAGTTGCCCATGACTTTTTGACGCAGAAGTTGGAAGAGGCCAACAAAGTAGTGGCGAAATGCCAAGTCGAATATGAGTCTGCATTTGATCAACTAAAAACTGCCGAATCCCTTCTTCGAGGAGCGAGAAATGAGAGTGATCTTCGAAGAATAAAAGCAGAACATCAAGGACGTGCTTACCATTTTGAAGCCTGCGAAGAATTGCGGGATAAAAACCAGAGACGAGCCGAGAAAATTGCCAATTATTTTCCCTTTTTTATCGAACATATCATTCAGCAGTTTCAGAACCATTTTCAGGAAGTTTATGACCCCGATCTAAATAAAGTGGAAGGAGACAAATACGAAGATACTCCTGCCGGTTTTCGGCTCCTTTACAAACACGGACGGACGCATGTAGGTAGTTGGACCGCAATCGAAAATAGCCAAGAATACATACAAGCTTTACGCCAATTTTTCATGGCGATTGAACCCTCTTTAATCGAAGATTCCGATTGGAGAGAAGGGAAAAAGGAGATCTCCTTACTTATTACTGCAATCGTCCATCATCTATCGACAGAGGAGTTTATTTCATCAGCCATCAACAGGATGAAAAAAGGAGAGAATGATGCTCCAGGGCGAGAAAAAAAGCCGTGGGCCTACATCTCGGGGGGCACCCTGACAACACTACTGCAAACCTACTTTTGCAACGAAAAGCCGCTCTCCTCTGAATCCCGCTGGGTAGACAGCCCCTTAGATCTTTTGATCTTCCTCATAGAAACGATGAAAAAGCTCCCCCCGAAGATCACCAATCTCTACAGAGATAATCCCAGTAGACGGATGCTCATGGCATCGCCGACCCATGTTTTTTCTTTTCTCCCGGGCCAACCTCTTTTGGTAGAGGGGTGGGAAGATCCTGGCTTTACATACACCTGGGTGAGAGATCGAATCCTTTTAGCAAAATCTAAGCCCCTTGTATTTGCAGACTCGAATTGGAAAGGGATCTATTTTTCCTTTGTTGTGAGCCCTGAAACAGGAGAGCTTGAATTTTGGAGGACAGACAAACAGGCGCAAAAAGGAGAACCGATGGAAGAATGGAGCCACTTTCTTAATGGAACTCACAAACAACCCTGGACCATTTTCACCAACCCCTACGATTATACATCCAGATAGTTCGACACAAATGGTTTTAGAAAATATGGTGGAATTGGACGAGCTCTCCATTGCCATTTATTGTTTTTGGAGATAAACTCACCTACCTATAATGAAAGCGATCAACCGAATACTTGTATCCACTTCTCTTCTTGCATTATCATCCGCAATGTACGGCGATACCATAGAAGCTGGCCGCGATATCGAAGATAACGATATCCGTGCGATGCGCGAATGGATTGAAACGAAAAGACAAATCTCTTTAAAGGAAATTGGAGGAGATCTTTCTCTTAGCGGAGAAATTCGAACAGAGTTTCAAAATGCTTGGGAAACTCGTAATGGGGAAACTCAGCGAGGTTCAAATCCCGTCTTTGAGCTCCCCTCGAGAGGGTTTGACGTTGAGTTCAATTTCATGCTCGATTACCGGACCGATAGGACGTGGGCCTCTGTTAAGCTCGAATACGATGATGACGCGGGGGTCTTTAGCGGGACTCTGAATAAAATTGCTCTTGAGCGAGCCTATTGGGGTGCAAGGGCATTTGATTGTGACGATTGGACGTTTGATGTCGAAGTAGGACGGAGGGCAATGCTCACCGTCTTCGATTCTAAAGTGCAGTTCGGCTCCTATTTTGATGGGATTTTTCTCCGCTATGACCATGCTTTTGAAAAAGTCGGTGATTTCTACATTCATGCAGGGCCTTTCATCATCAATGATCGGGTAGATCAATTTGGGTATATGGGTGAACTCGGTCTTCTCAATATTGCCGGTACCGGCTTTTACTCAAAATTCTCCCTGATTGATTGGGACACCAAAGAATACTCCGACGATTTTGTGAATAACCGTTTCCGCTTCCTCATCTCACAGATGACTGCAGGGTACCGATTCAGGATGGAGAACATCAAAAAGATCGGCCTTTTTTACTCAGCTTTTCTATGGAATTTTGCAGCGAAGAAGCTTGAGATCTCAGATCATAAACGGGCAAACTGGGCCGGGTATGTAGGATTTTCTATCGGTCAACTTCTCAAACAGTGGGACTGGGCTTTTGACATAAACTATCAAGTAGTGGCAGCGCAGTCGATTCCCGACTTTGATGTTTCTGGGATAGGAACGGGAAATGCCGATCGTTCGGGCTTTTACACCCGCCAGATTCGAACCCTTGCTGGGGGTGGAGCCTCGACTCCTGAGACAGCAGGCGGGATGACCAACTACCAGGGCTTTGCTATCCGTTTGGATGTTCTTCTTACAGATAAACTCGATATGCAGCAGAGCTACATGCAGTCGGCTACTTTAGACAGAAGCATTGGCCCTCACCGTAAGTATAAGCAGTACGAGCTAGAGTTCATCTACTCCTGGTAAACCTTTTCAAAGACTACCCTTTTGAGAACCGGATCTTGGTGATTTTATCTCCTGGATTTTTCTCAAAGTTTACGAGGATTACTTCGTACTCTTTGCGGGTGAAAAGGGAGACAATAGACGAGCTTTGCCTATCAGGGACCGGCTTTTTCTTGTGAAGATAGACGCAGGGGATCATTTCGGGATCTTGAAATTTTTTGCTCCGCTCAATGAGATGTTCAAATTTGTCTGGAGCATCAATCCGATGGAGAGAATAGAAAAAGCGCTGAAACCAGGGGAATCTTCGAACTTTGTATTGAGGTACGAGAAGGTGGAGGTTTGGGATGATTCCGCTGAGCAGCCACCCCTTCAAGCGACTCCCTTCTTCGAGCATCAGAATCGGATTTTTTGTTTTTTTCATCAATTCGATATTGACGGCTCTTACTGGGATAAATCGAAAGAGGATTTTTTGCGCAGTGTAGGACATGAACAGGTCTGAGATCCGAATGATCAGAAAGGCCGAAAATACAACGGTGATCACCCCCATTACCCCAAAGCTGTGTGCAGAAGAGAGACCAATCACCTCATTGAAAAAGTAGATGCAAAGCGATGCGAGAAGAACACCGACGAAGCTGAGAAAATTCGCTGCAGCAATCGCATGAGCTCTGTTATTTTCGGGGCTAAATATTTGAATAAAGGTCTCTAAAGGAACAACAAAATTTCCTCCAAAGAAGCCGATGCAGAAAAGAGCAATAATCGTGATCGTGAGACTTCCCGTTGCATAGGCTAAAATGAAGAAGAAAATAGAAATAAATACACATGCGATACACGAAAGGCCAAGCTCGATCTGGCTTTTAGAGGCTCTCCCTGCTACAACAGATCCAAAAGCAATTCCGAGGGCAGTCACCATGAATAAAAATCCCCCTGCCACATCAGTGAGCCCCAGAGAGCTCATAGCAAAAGGGATAATATTGAGCTGAGCGAAGCCACCCACAAACATAAAATAGGAGGCTCCAAAAATCGATATGAGAAGGTGTTTTTTGTCCTTGCACTCTCTTAAGGTATGAAAAATCTCCCTAAGAAAAATGTAGTCGACCTTTTTTCTGGATCCCTTTGGGGCTGTATACTTGATCCCAAAGCTCGTTATGAAGCCGATGATCGAAACAAAGACGCAAAAGAAGCCAACAAGGACATAGTTTCTATCGGTTATTTTTGTTAACCCTGATGCAAGGAAAGTTCCGGAGAGGATTGCAAAGTAGGTAAAAGAAGTCACAAGACCATTTGCTTTAGAGATCTTATCTTTTTGAACGATTTCTGGGATGATCCCGTATTTAGAGGGACCGAAGAGAGCGCTCTGCGTAGAAAGGAGAAAGAGGATGACGTACGAGCTCCAGCTGAATTTAAACGCAAATGCGGCAACAGCAAGGAGCATAATTAAAATTTCAGTCCCTTTAATTGTAATGATCAGCCGGCTCTTGCTCAGCCTATCAGCCAAAATACCAGAGGCTGAAGAAAAGAGGAGGAAGGGCAAGACAAAAATCGCACCTGCTGTGGAGAGAATTACGTTTGCGTTTTGTTCTCCGTTTAGATCGATGAGGTAAAAAATTAAGACGAGTTTATAGATATTGTCGTTAAGAGCGCCGCAGAATTGAGAAAGGTTCAAAAAGCTCAATGAGTGTTTTTCTGGGTTGGAAAACCCGGGAAGCTTGGCTAAAAAGTGGTGGATCTTGGAGAATTGCTTCTGAACCCAAATATACATGTAGGCTATCATACCAGTTGATGACAAAAGCTCAAATTCATTTCAGCAACTACCTCGAAGAATTGCTAATACCTTTGAAGGAAAATCTTTTCCCTCAAGGCGCAGGCCCCTTTGATAAAAGATTGATCATCGTTCCCCATCTTCGGCTAAAAGACTACATCATGCGGTTTTTAGCCAAAGACAAAGAGCTCCAAGTTGCTGCAGGTGTTCAGGTTGTAAGCCTGACCCAAGGGCTTTCGAAACTTTCTAAGAAAAATTTGCCGACAAAGCTGGAGCTTTCGCTATCTCTACAATACCATCTTCTGCCCCTCATTGATGAGCACGATGAGCTGAAAAAATATTTCGATAGAAAATCTAGGGAAAAGAGGATTGGCCCATTTTGCGACATCATGGCAGAGAGTTTTTTGCGGTATGCGATCTACGGGAAACCCTCCTTGCCCCTTTGGCAAGAGAAGTTGTGGAAAGTCTTTGATTGGTCTTTTCCCAGAGGGGCCAAAACAGACTGGCAAGTTCATGTGTGGGGGTTTAGTTTTCTCCCCTTAAGCTACATGGAGCTTTTTGAAAAAGTTGGTGCAAGATTTTACTGTTTCTCTCCTTGTCAAATTTTTTGGGCCGATTTTTATTCTGAAAAAGAAAAGAGTTTTTTGGAGCAAAAAGTTCCTGAAAAGCAACTCGATATTTTTGTAGAGAGCTTTGAAGATCAGAATCCTCTCCTCGCTAACTGGGGAAGAGTGGGCAGGAAGATGCTTCTGGCGACCGAAGAGAGCGGTATTTCTCCTTTTGAGCACTATGTTGAGCCTAAAAAAGACTCTTGTTTAGGAGAGCTCCAAAGCTCCTTCCTTTTCGGTGATCCTCCAGAGGTTACCATTGACAAAACGCTCAGCGCCTTTTCTGCTTCAACCAAACTCAGAGAGATCGAAATTCTCAAAGATCAGCTCCTCCGTCTCTTCGATGAGGAGGGGATAGAGCCTCGTGATGTTCAAGTTTTTGCACCCGATATTTCTCAGTATTCTCCCTTCATACAGGGTGTGTTCAAAGATCTTGCCCATTCGATCTACGATTTACCCCTCTCTATGGTCGATCGAGAAGCAAAGGCTTTTGCAAAACTTCTTGAACTTCCGAAAGAGAGGTTTGCTCTAGAAGAGGTTTTAGAAGTTCTTGGGTCGATGAAGTTTGGGATCGATATCGGTCTTTGCAGAAAATGGCTCGAGTCAGCCAATGTCCGATGGGGGTATTCCGAAGAACAAAGAAAAGCCTTCTATTTAGAAGATGTGGAAGAAATCGCTGTGAATCCAAGTCAGGGGACTTGGCAATATGGGCTAAGGCGCCTTCTTCTGGGACTTGGAAATTTTGAGGGAGAAGAAGCCCCACTTGCGGCGATTTCCGTTTCTGAAATGGAAATGTTCAACACCCTCTATGTTACGATGGAATCTCTTGCAGATGACCTCTCTTGTCTCTACGACAAGACAGAGTGGACCATTCCGACCTGGCTCCGCTATTTCGCTTGTCTCTTCGAAAGCTATTTTTCTATAGACCCCTCCCATGATCTATACAAAGAGCTTCTAAAGCTCGCCTCCTCTTATGACCATCTCGACAAAGAAACTATTCCCTACCCTGGAATTCAGAGGGTCCTCTCCTCTCTCTTGAATAAACGGGCCAAATCGATCCAAGCCCCCCATTTGCAAGCTGTTCAATTCAGTTCTTTTTCTACGGGGTGCATCCAGCCGGGGAAGGTGATCTGTTTGATCGGCCTTGAGGAAGAATCTTTTCCCGCAAGAGAAGATCCCCATTCACTTTCAGAAAAAGAAACCACCTATCGTCCAACTAAGACGGAGGAGGAGCGCTACCTGTTTTTGCAGGCACTCCTTTCCGCAAGGGAGTTTTTTCAGCTCAGCTATGTTCGAGATCAAGCTGGAAAACTCGGAGCGGCCCTCCCTTTTCAGGAACTTTTCGCCCATCTCAAAGACTCTGAAATTATCCACCACCCTGCAATGGCTCATGATCCAAAATACTTTGGGGGTGAGCTTGTCAGTTACAACCAGCAAAGTTATCACCATGCCCTTGAAAGACAAAATCCAGTAGAGAGGCTCCCCCTTATCTTGGATTTTTATGAGCCAAAGCCCTTTACGACGATCATCAAAACACCGATTGTGATTGAAATGCAAAAACTGGCTAAATTTGCCAAGCACCCTCTCAGATATCATCTGCAAGAAGTTTTGGGCATTTACCCTGACTTTAAAAAGAATGAGGAGGGGGAGTATCTTCTCACCCCACTGCTAAAAAACCAGCTTGTTCGGAGCTCTTTAGAAACGTCAGTGGATCAAGTGTTAATCGAGTCGGAAAAGAAAGGGGAGCTTCCTTTAAATCTACTCAAACCGCTGGCTAAACAGCAAATAGAGACAGAGGTAGAAGAGTGGAAAGGAGCGATGGAGGAGTTTGGGGTTTCTCGTATATTTACACAAAAAATTGACCTCCAAATAGGTGATGTCCACCTTGTGGGGAAGATCGATGGTTGGACCGAAAAAGGGGTGTTTGTAAAAGGAAAAAACTGCCTAGAAGACCAGATTCGATTTTGGCCTATTGCCCTTATCGCTCAGAAAAGTGGAATTCCCCTGATCGGAATAAAAGACAAACAACCCCTCGATATAGAGGGCTCTTTGGAAGAGTACCTAGATTACTTTCGGTTAGCAAAGGAGCACCCTTCCCCCCTTCTTCCTGCTTTCGCCAGAGCTCTTCTTGAGGGATCTTCCAAGGATCTCCATAAAGAGCTTAAAAAAATTGAGGATGATGTATTTAGCTATCTCTATTTCCGAGATCCAATGCCCAGCGCCCAAGTGATTCACGACCGGTGGAGTCCTTATCTCCAGAATATTTTTGGGAGGATCGATGCAAAAGTTTGATATTTTAGATCCTTCTCTTGATGTTTTTCAAAGTCGATTCTTAGAGGCCTCTGCAGGCACTGGTAAAACATTTGCCATTGAGCACCTTGTAGTCCGTCTCTTGCTTGAGAGTGATCAGCCACTAGAACTTCAAGAGATTCTTGCTGTCACTTTCACTAGGGAGGCTGCCCATGAAATGAAAACGCGGATCCGCTCAAAGCTTGAAGAGCTTTTGCCCCTGGGAAATCCCCGTGTTAAAAAGGCCCTAGTCCACTTTGACGAAATCCCCGTCTTCACGATTCATGGTTTTTGTCACAGAATGCTCTCCGAGCATGCTTTCGAAGCGGGAACCCCTTTTGAACTCTCCTCACCAGAAAAACCCGATCACTTAGCTCAGATGCGTCAAACAGTTGAAGACTTCATCCGCACAGGAGAAGGGGACCATTCAGGAGACCTCTCCGCTCTTTGTAAACGATCTCGCTATGATCTCGACCGATTGACAGGGCAAATTGTAGATGCGATGCAAAAAGAGGCCCAGCCAAAAAGCTACCTCTTGCCAGAGCTCCCCGTCCATTCCTTTGAAAAATTGCACGCCAATTTCTTATCGCTCGCTCCTCGCTATAAGCGGATGAAATTTGAAAAGTATGAACCGCAGGTGAGGAAGTTTGCGACCTACCTTGAAAAAAAAGACCCGGCAATCCTCCTCGAAGAAAAGACCTGGTTTTTTGAAAAGCTGAAGGAAAACGATGGCTTCTTCCATACTCTCAATCAAAAACTTACCCCTGAGTTGGACGTTTTTCGCGATCCCGAAGAGATGCTTAAACGGATAGCTCTTGAATGCAGAAAAAGGTGGTTGATCAAAGCTGAAAGATCGGACCACTTCACTTTTGATGACCTCCTCAGGCAAATGGAGAAGGCTCTCGAAATCCCTTCTTTTTTTGAAAAAGTACAGGCGAAGTACAAAGCGGTAATCGTTGACGAATTCCAAGATACAGATCCAGTGCAATGGAGAGTTTTTCAGAAACTCTTTCTAAAAACCCACCTCATCTATCTCGTGGGGGATCCTAAGCAATCGATCTATGGATTCAGAAGCGCCGACATCTACACCTATATGCAAGCAGCCAAAGCTCTTGGAGAAGAAAAAAAAGCCTATCTAGACACAAATTTTCGGAGTAGTCCGCCCCTTGTAGATGCTCTCAACACCCTATTTATGGGCAATAAAACCTGGCTAGATCTCCCCTCGATGCGCGGAGCGCTTCAATATCATCCTGTTAAAGCAGGAAGAACTATGGCCAAGCTCGATGAAGAACCAATAGTCTATTTTGGGGTGGAAGAATCGCCTGGCCGTGAGAGGAGCTGGCCTACGAAAAAAATGGAGGAAGAGAAGCTATTCCCCTACATCGCCAAGGAAATCATCCGATTAAGAGAAAAGGGGACTTTTGCTCAAACAGCAGTCCTTGTAAAAGATCGTTTCCAAGCAACTCGCCTCCAGCTCTACCTCAACCTGTGGAACATCCCTTCAACCATTAAACGAACACTGAACTTGGCCGAGTCCCGTGGATTTATCGCAATGGAAGGGCTCCTCAAAGCAATCTCAAACCCTGAAAACGACTCTTTTTGCCGCTCGGTAATATCGGGTCCCCTCCTTTTGGGAAAGGCTTGCTCCTTTTCGACCCTAAAAAAGCACTTCATCGAAAATGGCTTTGGAGCGACTTTCGGGAAGTTCCTAGCGGATGATTTTTCAGCTCATGGCGACAGTATCCTTTATAGGGAACTTTGTCAGACTGCAGAAATTCTGATGGAAAAACCCAATGCAACCGTCTATGAGCTTCTTCATTATTTAGCTCAGCTCAAAAAATCAACACCAGAGATCGATGAAAGATTAAGACTGATGGGGGAAGAAGACGATGATCGGGTTCCTATCATGACGACCTTTGCAAGTAAGGGACTTGAATTTGATGTTGTATTTGCTCTTGGCCTTGCTTCTCGTCACTTAGAGAAAGAGGACGACCCCGAAAAAGAGGCTGAGAAAATGCGACAACTCTATGTAGGGTTCACTCGGGCAAGAGAGAAGTTGTACATCCCTATTTTGGTCGATCCTTCAAATAAAGAGTCTAGTCCATCGCCAATCGAAAAATTCTTTGAAGGAAAAGTTCTTCCGGTTGAATGGGTAGGGAGAGTTCCCTTCAAGCCCTATCAAAGAGAAATCAACGGGATCATCCTCCAAAAACCCAAAGAGTTGGACTTGAAATTTCCCCAGGAATTCCTAACGTCCTTTACTGCGATGGCAACAAATCATAGCTCCACCTTTATCGGCGAAGCTTACCGGCTTCAAGACCTTAGCCGGAAAACCCTTCACACCCTCCCTCTAGGAGCTGAAACGGGGACGGTCATCCATTCTGTTTTAGAAACACACCTCGAGCAGAGACATATTCCCATTGAACAAACTGTTTGTGAAGTGCTCAATGGAACCCATCTCGAAGGATGGGAAGAAGTCATTTCCGATATGGTAGAAGCAACACTTGCTATCCCGATCATGGAGAATTTTAGCCTGGGGGATTTAAAATGCGGGCACTATTTCCAAGAAATGGAATTCCTCTTTTCAAAAGATCACCAGCTCATCAAAGGATTTGCTGATTTAGTCTTTGAAAAAGAGGGCGTTTTCTATCTTGTTGATTGGAAAACAAATTGGCTAGGGGCTTCTTCTGAAGCCTATACAGAAGAAAACCTTGAGAGGGCCATGAAACAGCATGATTACTACCTGCAAGCAAGACTTTATGCAGAAGCCCTCAAGCGATATGTAAAGCGGTTTTACATAAGTCCCAAGTTTGGAGGAGCTTTTTACATTTTTCTAAGAGGAAAAAAGGCGGTACATATTGGGCCTAGCTAAGAAGAAAATGTTTGGAAGATCGAGTGTTCGCTACCCAAATTTGCAAAAACTGATCGATCGAGGAGTTTTACTGCCTATTGACGTCGCCTATGCAGAAGCGCAGTCTTCTTCGAAGGGAGAAAATGCACTTGCAGAGCATGCAGCGCTTCTTTCTCTCCTTCGATCTGGGGCCCTTGTTTTAAAAAAAGATCTGATTGAGGACCCTCTTCTAGCTTCAATGATTGAGAAAGAGCAGATGCTTCCCAAGTATCAGCAATCAGAAAACAAAATCATAGATGAGATCATCCGCCTCCTTTCCTTTCCAAAAAAAGACGAAACGACCCCTCCTCTAGAGAGCCTAACCGATGAGCAAAACTTGGCCCTTATCAATGCAAAGACCCAGCCCCTTTCACTAATCACGGGCGGTCCTGGAACGGGTAAAACCTACACTGCTTCTCATATTGTGGAGGCGCTAGGGCTCCCTACAATTTTGACAGCACCAACGGGAAAGGCAGCAGCAAACCTAGAAAAAAATATCAACTTTCCCGTACTTTGCGGAACTCTTCATTCTCTTTTAAAGATTCGGACTCCATTAGATTATTATAGGGAAATTGAGACGTTAGAAGCTGGTCTTGTGATTGTCGATGAGTGTTCGATGATCGACCCGCTTCTGTTCGCGCGGCTCCTATCATCTATTGGACCTGAAACAAACGTCGTTCTTATGGGAGATGTCAACCAACTACCCGCAGTGGAAGGGGGGAGTATTTTTGCTGACTTGATCGATTCTCAGCGAATTCCAACCACCACGTTGACGAGGTGTATGCGCTCAGACAGAAAAGAGATCCTAGAATTAGCCCAATCAATCCTGAAAGGGGATGCTGAAGATATCCGATCGATCGATCTCGGCTTCGGAGCAGGTGATCTTGAAACTATCTACAACAACCTGTGGAACCAGGTCAAAGATCGGGATTTTGGTTCATTTAGAATCCTATCAACCCTCAGGAAAGGCCCTCTTGGTGTCGACGCGCTCAATCGCTTCCTTTTTGAAAAATTCTGTAGCAATACTGATCAGTTTCCGATCATGATCAAAAAAAACGATCCCAAAACGGGTCTTGCTAATGGAGATACAGGGATTTTGATGAGTGGGGGAAAAGCACTCATCAATGACCAAGAATTTCTCCTCTCACAGCTCCCTTCTTATGAATACGCCTATTGTATCTCAGTCCACAAAAGTCAAGGGAGTGAATATGAGCAGGTGCTTTTCATTGTTCCCGATGGATCGGAAAGTTTTGGGAAAGAGGTCATCTACACAGCTGTCACAAGGGCGAAAAAAATCCTCGAAATAGATGGAAACCCCGAGCAAATTGCAAAAGCTCTTTCTAGAAGTTCAAGAAAGTATTCGACCCTTTCTTCTAGGCTTCATATCAATCTAAATTAACGCCCAAAATCAATCTTTTCTGATATACTCTTTCTCTAAATAGGAGCTTTTATGTCTTGTAGTGTTGCTTTTTGTGGAGAAAATAATAGTGAATATTATCAATGCAAAACAGGCCACCCCATCCACAGAACATGTGCTAGAAAGTGGGCTCTTCAAGTGCCTGATCATTACAGCTGTCCGCTTTGTCGAGCAGAGATGGTTCCTCCTTCGATTTTATCTGAGCGAGAAAAACGGGAAGTTCGCAGCCTGCAACATCGTGTCGAAAATCGAGAAGAGGCGTTAGAGGTTATAGCTTTTGCTGACGAAGTGCTAGCTGAGGCTGACCGGGCAATTGCAGATCAGAGAAAATATAGCTGGAGGGATGTAGCAGAACTCATTGCTTACATTCCCCCAGTACTTGCTTTTATTCATTGGGTAGATAGAGAGAATTAGACGCGGTTTGTGAATTTCCCTTTCATTCTGCTCGCTTGATTGAGCTTGAAAATTCCTTTCTTCACTCCTTTGTCTAAGAGAGAAAAGATCGAACCGAGTTGAGCTTTTGCTCCAGATTCATTCTTTTCAGCGACATCTTTTTCAAAAGAACGGATCGCAGTTCTGACACGTGTTTTGAATGATCGGTTTTCCAAACGGCGTTTAGCGTTTTGGATATCCCGTTTTTGGGCTGTTGGGCGCTTTGTTTTAGCAACTTTTTTTTGTTCTGCCATAAATCTACAATTCCTCTAGAATCTAAAGGGGATAATCATAGAGGATCACCTAAAATATGTCAAAGCCCCTTTGGAGCGTAATTCTTATTTTAACCGGAATGGTGGCTTTGTGGAGGACCGGAATCGGGGCCTGGAACCTAATTGAGTATAATCGTTTTGGCCCAGAAGTCCAAGCGGAAGCTACCCGGTATGAAATTATTTCTAAGGGGTCGAAGTATGCGCTGAAGGCCTACTACACCTATTCATATGGAGACAAGACTTACGCCAGCTCGAAGGTCCTCTCGAAACCCTACTATCTGAATAAAGCCGCTGCCGAGGGAGAAATAAAAAAAATGTTGGGAATGCCCTGGGCTGCTTGGGTCGATCCAAAAGCACCGGGAGTTTCGACGCTGGAGCTCGCTTTCCCCCTGAGGGATTGCTTCTATGCTATCTGTTCTTTAGGTGTGTTTCTCTACTTCCTCTACCTTAAAATTCATTTGGAGCTCCTTTCAAGGAGCATGTGAAGAATCCCCATATACAAGTCTTTGAACCGCTCAAAAAATGATTGGTTAGCTTGACGGGCACGAAGGAGATTTTTGAGTGCGGCGTCTAGGCAATCTCCCTCGTGATAAAAGGGCCAGGTTCCGGCTCGGTAGATCAGCTGTCTTGGCCACCTAAAAGGGGGAAGTGATTTACTGATCCGCAGATCAACACTGCGAAAACCATTTTCGAGGCTCGTCCGTTTTTTCCCCCGTACTTCATCGAAAACATCGTAGATTGTCCCGTTACCCTCCTCGTCCATGTTGGTGAAATAGCAAACTTTTGTCCGGAGATAGAGCTCTGCAGGGCCCACTTTAGCCTCATTAAACGTGTGATCGTGGAGAATCCAAATCATAGAATAACCAAGGCTCTCGTAATCAATGCACCGCTGCCTAGCTTCCTCAAGAGTAATAGGAGAGTATTGAATTTCGAAGATTTTTTTTGATCTCGGGCATGCTACGTCCGCAATCCTCCCAATTTCTGGGAAAGGCATCTCCATTTCGGCTTCGTTTTCAAATAAGTAGTGGACGAATTTTTGCAGCCGAAGATGAATCGCCCCTTTTTGCGAGAGGCGACAAGTTGATTTTCCTTGGAGATGAAAATAATGGGACTGCCGGATATCGCCCCCTCGTACACGTACGGAGGCCCTGCATTCGGGACAAGTATAATTTTTTCTTTTCTCTGCATATGGTGCAGCTACAAGACGACCATTCTCTAGAGCATAAATTTGCATGCTGCGTTTAATGACCTTTTTTGAGTATAATATTAATCCTATCCTGTATTATACGAAAAGAGCATGACAAAAGAAGCCGAATCTCCAGCAACGTATTCCAATTTATTTAATCAACAGCACCAGCAAAAAATTGAAGAGCTCGTGACCCTAGCCAAAGACCAAGGCTTTGTCACCTATGAGGAAATCAATGAAATCCTCCCAATGAGCTTCGATTCTGCTGAGCAAATTGACCAAGTCCTCATCTACCTCAGTGGAATGGATATTCAAATCCTGAATGCTGCTGAAGTTGAACGGCAAAAAGAGCGGAAGAAAGAAGCGAAAGAGCTCGAGGGGATCTCTAAACGAGCTGAAGGGACCTCTGATGACCCTGTTCGGATGTACCTCAAAGAGATGGGATCGGTCCCTCTCCTCACTCGTGAAGAAGAAGTTGAGATCTCTAAGCGGATTGAAAAAGCTCAAATTCAGATCGAAAGAATCATTATGCGCTTTCGCTACTCCACCAGAGAAGCGATCTCAATTGCCCTTTACCTGTTAACGGGAAAAGAGCGCTTTGATAAATCGATCGCTGAAAAAGAAGTTGCCGACAAAGCTAAATACCTAGCTCTTCTCCCTCGTCTGATCGAGCTACTTAAAGAGGAAGACGCCCATCTCCAAACTCTTCTCTTAGAGATGCGCAATCCAAAATTGAAAAAAGCTGATGGCTTGAAAATTTCCGAGGAAATTGAAAAGTGTCGCATCCGGATGCAAGCTTACCTGCGCCAGATCCACTGCCGTCATAATATCATCGAAGATTTTTGTGAAGTCATCCTAGATTCCTACGACCGTTTCATCGTCCTAGAGAAAGAAATACAAGAGCTCCTCCCACGCGCAGAGAAAAACAAATTTGCAGCGGCAAAACTCGCAGCTGTCAAACGGAAATTGTTGAAGAGGGAACTCGCAGCTGGCCGGAGCATCGAAGAATTCAAAAAAGATGTCCGGATGCTTCAGCGCTGGATGGACAAGAGCCAAGAAGCAAAACGGGAAATGGTCGAGTCGAACTTGCGCCTTGTCATCTCGATTGCAAAAAAATATACCAATCGGGGCCTCTCCTTTTTGGATCTAATCCAAGAAGGCAACATGGGCCTCATGAAAGCCGTCGAAAAGTTTGAATATCGACGGGGATATAAGTTCTCTACCTATGCTACCTGGTGGATTCGCCAGGCCGTCACTCGTGCTATCGCCGATCAAGCCCGTACAATTCGGATCCCTGTCCATATGATCGAGACCATCAACAAGGTCTTGAGAGGGGCAAAAAAACTCATGATGGAGACAGGCCGTGAGCCAACTCCTGAAGAGCTTGCCCAAGAACTTGGCCTTACTTCTGAGCGGGTCCGTGAAATCTATAAAATTGCCCAGCATCCAATCTCCCTTCAGGCTGAAGTTGGAGAGGGTGGAGAGAGTCAGTTTGGGGACTTCTTGGAAGATACTTCCATTGAATCGCCGGCTGAAGCTACCGGTTATTCTATCTTGAAAGACAAAATGAGCGAGGTTCTCGCTACATTGACCGATCGAGAAAGGACCGTTCTCATCGAGCGTTTTGGTCTCCTAGATGGGAAACCTAAAACTCTTGAAGAGGTGGGGATGCGCTTCAAAGTCACCCGTGAAAGGGTCCGGCAAATTGAAGCGAAAGCGCTCCGAAAAATGCGCCACCCAACTCGGGCAAAACAGCTCCAAGCCTTCCTCGATCTAATCGAAGAGGAATAAAAATTTTATAGATTTGTACGAATTCATTTAAGTACAAAAAAAGCTCCAAAATATGTTAAGATATAATAAAGAAAAATTTGGAGAACCTCTATGAGTACCGTCTATAATGTCAAAGTTGGTGGCGATTGTGACCAATGTAAAACCCCACCTGTAAAGCCAGTCAGCTGGACACGAACTATTCTAAAAACAACAGCAATATTTTCAGCATTTGCCGCTGCAGTATATGCAAGTTACTGGTATGGCGCTGAGAACGCTTCAAAAACGTGTGGCTGGGCATTTGAAAATGCCGTCCAAGATCAAACAGCCGGAGCGATTATTTCTTCAGATGAGACCACCGAAACGCTCGGGAATCTTGTTGCAAAATCGGTTCTTGAAAACACCCCTGGAATTAACCTAGAGATTGCAAACATCTTTGAGTCACTAAAGAACTTCTCCTCTAGTTTTAGTGGAGAGGCAAAAAATCAAGTCATCAAGGCTACAGCCCAGCTCACTAGCGAGACATGGAACGCACTTCCTCTAACTGCCCAGGTAACCATGACTGGAACAGGCGCAGCAGGGGGAACGTATGCCTTAACGAAAGCCATAGGCTTTGTAAAGACTGTATCTTATCCCTTTGTTCGGTTGTTTGGTGGATATAGAGGGATGCCCCACTGAGCTAAATCCTTGAACTTTCAAAGGGTTTCTGCCATGCTCGACCATCATGACGGAAACCCTTTCTCTTTTTGATGAACTATTCACAAATGACGGCCTTTTAGCACGAAGTCTTAGCCGCTATGAGTCCCGCGAAGGGCAACAAGAAATGGCAAAGGAGATTTGGGCTGCTTTTGAAAACCAAAACCCTGCTCTCTTTGAAGCTGGTACAGGGATTGGCAAAAGTTTAGCCTATCTTATTCCGGCCCTTCTCTGGAGCTATCAGACAGGGGAGAAAATCGTCATCTCCACCTACACCATTTCCCTCCAAGAGCAACTTCTAGAAAAAGACATTCCAATGCTCCTCAATATTTTGGGGCTTAATTTACGCGTTGTCCTGGCAAAGGGGATGGGCAATTATGTCTGTCTACGCAAAAGCTCTGAAGTCTCCAAGCAGCATGGCTTTTTCGACCAATCGATCGATGCCCTGGTCTCCTGGACCGAAAAAACCACAGATGGGACCAAGTCGGCCATCCCGTTCACCCTCTCAAAAGAGGCTTGGGGGAAAGTCTACGCCGAATCAGAAAACTGCTCCTACGTAAAATGTCCCCACTACAGAGAGTGCTTCTTTTTTAAAGCACGGAGTAAAGTCCACGACGCCGACATCATCATCGTCAACCACCACCTCCTCATGGCAGATCTCCTCTCCGACGAAAACAGGGCCATTTTACCCCCCTATACTCGGCTTGTTGTAGACGAGGCCCACCACCTGGAAAGTGTAGCCAGAGATTCTCTGACAAAAGTTCTCGATCGGATCCAGCTCTTTCGTGTTCTTGCACGTGTTCATTCCGATGCCCATCAAGAAGTGAGTAGATTTTTACACATTCGCAATTTTGTCAAAGACAAGGCCTTTAGAGTCCGTCTCGAAGTAGACCTCCCTGGAGAAAAGAGAGAACTCATCACAAAAATTCACACAGCCTTTGATCTGCTCGATCAGATCTTTGCTACCAGCAGCCCTTCGACCCGCTGGCGTCTTACCCCTCCCATATTTGCTTCCCCCACCTGGCAAAGAGAACTGATTCCCGCTTTTAACCAGCTCAAGGAGGCGCTCACCAAATACGCAATATCTTTAGAGAGCGTCCAGGGCGACATCCCCGATGAAATCAAAGACAAAGTGGAAAATGATCTTCTCGACATCTCCTCCTGTGCGACACGGCTAAAAGAGACTGCTGCAATCATTGAAGCCTTCTTCACAGACGAAGACGTTCGATGGGCTGAGAAAACCCCGGAAGGGACGACCCTCTCCGCTGCAAAACTCGATGTTGCCCCATTTTTGCAGGAAAAGCTCTTCGAAAATATGCAATCCACCATCTTGTGTAGCGCAACGCTCACCGTAGGCGGAAACTTTAAGCACATCAAGGAAAACCTAGGCCTCCCAGCAGGAGCTGTAGAAAAAATCTACCCCTCTCCTTTCGACTATCAAAACAGGGTCCGCCTTCTCGGTGTAAAGGATCTTCCTCAGCCAAATGGCTATGACTTCATCAAGCAGGCATCCCAAGTGATCCGGGGAGCAATCGAAGCGAGCAATGGTGGAGCCTTTGTCCTCTTCACCTCCTTTGATATGCTCAACAAGTGTGCAGACGAACTTAATGATCTCCCCCTCCTCATCCAAGGAGACATTGCCCGTCACAAACTTCTTGAGAAATTCAAAGGAGAAAAAGATGGAATCCTCTTTGGTACCGACTCATTTTGGGAGGGCGTTGATGTTGTCGGCGATGCACTAAGACTCGTCATCATCGTCAAACTTCCATTTCCAGTCCCCACCGATCCTCTCCTCGAGGCCCGATCGGAAAAACATCGCCAGCAGGGAAGAGACGCCTTTTCAGAAGACTCAATTCCCCATGCTGTCACAAAATTCAAACAGGGCTTTGGCCGTCTGATGCGCTCTAAAGATGACAAAGGCTGCGTCCTCTGCCTTGACCAACGCCTCTTTACACGCGGATATGGAAAAACATTTCTGAAAAGCCTGCCCGAGTGCACAGTCTCCTATGCATCGAGGGAGAAAATCTTTGAAGAGATGGATCAATTTTATCGAAATGGAGCGTAGCGGGGTCGAACCGCTGACCTCAACAATGCCATCGTTGCGCTCTACCAACTGAGCTAACGCCCCATAAGCCCCCTATGATACCTACCCTCTTGTATTTTCAACAACATAGAAAAAAAGAGATCCTCTATGATCAATTTTATGAGTATTTTTGACCAAGTTACCCAACTACCCCCTGATCCAATATTCGGCCTTGCAGCCGAATACAAGAAGGACCTACGCAAAGATAAGTTTAGCCTAATCACCGGCTACTACCGAGATGAAACCCTCAAAACTCCTCTTTTAGAGACGGTAGCGGAGGTTGAAAGCCAACTCGCCTCAGATAGAGGAAACAGAGAATACCTTCCTATCGATGGAGATCAAGAATTTATTGCAGAAATTGGAAAACTCGTCTTTGGCGAGGTCTCAGACAACATTTGTGGGATACAGACTGTCGGAGGAACCGGGGCTCTCTACCTCATCGGCCGTCTCGCCACCCAGTTTACTGATCAAATCGCCATCTCGAATCCCACATGGGCCAACCACTTTGGGATTTTCTCTCATGCCGGTTTGAAAACCCTCGGTTATCCCTACTACGCTAACAAAAAGATTACCTTTGCCGAAATGGTAGAAAAACTAACCGCTCTTCCCAAAGGAGCATCTGTTCTCATCCACACAAATTCCCATAATCCAACGAGCCTAGATCTCACCAAAGAGCAGTGGCAAGAGCTCCAAGTCCTCATCCAAAAAAAAGGTCTTTTCCCGATCCTTGACATGGCCTACCAAGGGTTTGCTAGCACCCCTGATGATGATGCCTACGGCCCCCGACTTTTCTTGAATGCCGGGCTAGAGTTTGCCCTCACCTATACATGTGCTAAAAACTTCTCCATTTACGGAGAACGGGCAGGGGCTCTTTTTGTCATTGCCAATTCTCGTGCAAAAATCATTGCGATCCAAAGCCAGCTGAAAAGCGAAGCCCGCTCTAGTTATTCCAATCCCCCCGTCCACGCTTCAAATATCGTGAAGACAATTCTTAAAGACCCAATGCTGAAAAAACGGTGGCTCAAAGAACTCGAAGCTATGAGAGCGAGAATGAACAAGATTCGGAATCAATTCATCGACAAACTCGCTCAGCGCGATCCAAGCTCCCATTGGGAGCACCTTCGCAGGGGAACGGGCCTCTTTTTCTACAGTGAGAAGACTCCGGATCAAGTAGCTGCTCTACGGAAAGAGGGGTTTTATCTCGCAGCAGATGGACGAATTAATTTAACGGGGCTCAACGACCAAAACATCGAATCTTTTACCACTGCCTTTTTGGACTTGTAATGAGCAAATACACTCGATACGTCTTTCTAATAGCTTTTGTCTTTTTCGTTCTCAGCGTTCCTGAAGAGGCGGTAAGTCATATACGCAACGGAGTGATTTCTTCTATTTCTCCCGCTTGGAAACTATTAAATAAGCAGACGAACCAAGAAGAAAATACCATTGAGACTCTAGAAGTAGAGAACCAAATTCTTCACCACAAAATTGAGCGGTTGCACCACTGGATCACCCAAGATCAGCATCTGCAAAAGCAGATGCAGCACCTCCTTTCCTTAAAAAAAGAACAGAGTGATCCCTTCATCGAAAGGCGCCAAAGCTACCTTTCACAAATTCTAGCCAAGCAGCTCCACGGACTCCCAGCTAAAGTGGTCTTCCGCGAACCTGCCAACTGGAGCAGTGTCATTTGGATCGGCGTTGGAAATAGGGACAATCGCCTGATTGGTGAAGAAATCATCGCGAAAAATAGCCCCGTTGTCATTGGAAATGCAGTTGTTGGTGTCGTCGAAACCGTCTTAGAAAATCGTTCTTCTGTTCGTTTGATTACCGACCGAGCTCTTACTCCTTCAGTCCGTGGAGTCCGTGGGAATACTCAGAATAAAATCCTTCTAGATCAGCTCGGAGCTCTTATTCAAACCCTCTCAAACAGAGAAGATCTCTATGGTGCAAAAGAAATCGCTGACGCCCTCGAGAGCTTTTCAGGGAAAATCGATCTCGATAGGCGAGATTCCTACCTTGCAAAAGGACACGTTCAAGGGGCCAGCAGACCTCTATGGAGAATGCTTGGCCAGACCTTAAAAGGAATCGGTTTTAACTACGATTTTGCCGATGTTGAGGGACCGGCTCGCGATTTGCAGACTACACATGAATCCCTCCTTTGTGTGGGAGATGTTTTAGTCACCACAGGGATGGATGGGGTCTTCCCGGCTGATCTTCACATTGCAACGGTCACCAAAGTTCATCCTCTCCAAGAAGGGGAATGCTCCTACTCGATCGAAGCTGAGGCCCTCGCACCGAACCTCAATTCCCTCTCAGAAGTGTTCGTCTTGCCTCCTTTATAGTTTTTGACAAAATCTTTAAAATGAAGGTACACTATCTCCGTTTTATGAACTCTCACAACTCAGGAGAAACAATATGAGCAAGAATTTTACATGGATGTTCGTAGTATTTACTGCTTTAACACTTTCAGCCTACGCGAGCGACGATTCTATTGCAGACGACGTTGAGACAAATGCTGTTGAAGAAGTTGCTGCTGTTGAGTTAGATAGCGCTGAAGAACTAGCTGCTGTTGAAGAAGTTATTTCCGAAGAAGTTGCTGAGTAATTTTTTCTAGCCCTGCTTTTAGAAGCGGGGCTTTTTCATGCCCAAATGCATTCTCATACAGCTCTTTCCTACTCCTGGAAAACCCCGATTGCTCTTCTATTTTCCCCTCAAATAATTTGCCGCACCTGCTAAGTCTTCCCCCTTCCTGCAAAAAATACATGGGACGATCATAATGCAAAAAATCGTACCCAACCGAAGAGAAATCGCCTAGATAGACATCGGTTCGGTCAAGCAGGGGATAAACGGGTGGAAAATTTTCTATAAAAGTAGCCCGGTCCTCATACCTCCCAATGATCCGATGAAAATTAACAAGATCATTTTCTTCTAAAAGAGGATGAAGCTTAATGAGCAGGTTATATTCATCAGACAACTGCTCGATGATCCTCCCGGTATCGGTAAAAAATGAAGAGGAAGTAGCTTTTGTCTTCCAAGTCGGCGCATACAAAACTGTCTTTTTTTCAGTTTGAAAAAAGGGATCAGCAAGCTCATCAAAATGGGCTCTGTGTTTTTCATAGAATCCCAGGCGAATATTCCCCATCTCTATGTGGTGTAGAGCATTTGTCTTCGTTAATGGGCCGTAGATAAGCTGAACATCTTGATTGACAGATTTACTCAGAAGCTCCTCCTTATCAGACATCCCATGGGGAGCGAAAACAAAGCGGACCTTCTTTTTATGCAGAAGCTCTAGGAGGGGTTTAAGCTCCATTGCCCAAAACTTTCCGCATGTAATGATCGTATCAAAACGAGAGGCGATATATTTCAGGGTTAACCTAGATAAAGGGACATATTGGATCTCAATCATCGGATAGAAGAGAGCCCCAAGTTCTACCTGCTCTCTTTCAACCACAATCAGGGGGATATCGAGCATTTCGCAAAGGGGCGCCAGATGATCTAAATGGGTAATAGGCCCTGTAGAAATTGCAACAGTCATCAGCTTGTCTTTTGAACCCCGCCAAGAATTCGGAAGTAGTGGACCTTTGGTCCTTCTCTAAGGGGGAGATAAGAGGTCGGGTCTTTGGGATCTTTTTTATAAGCTGCTCCATCCCAAATAAACTTTCTCCCTTCGATCAAATCACGAATCGTCTCCCTTCGCTCAATGGAATTTTTTTTGAAAAAAATGGGGGAAGGGTAGTAATTCTCATCATCGCCTTTGAGGTAGGTACTCGAAGTGTATTGGGTTCGATCATCGATGATTAGCGTTTGGAAAATCTTGGCGGTTACAACACAGACTCTTTCCTGCGCGATTGTTAGAAGCTCTATTCGAAATGCAAGAAAGGTCGTCCTATCTTCATGTCCTCTTGCCATTGTCATCGAAGGGTCATTATCGAAAAGAGAAAGAGAGCTCACCTCTCTCACCTTTTTTAGAGTCTCGACCCCCACATCTTGAACAAAATCAGCCCCAAACTGCTCGCTCAGAATCTCCTCTTCGGTGGGCTTGGGGGCTTCTCGTTTTCGCTTGCTGGTAATCTTTGCATCGAGCTCGGCTCTTTGAGCATACAATTCATTAAGGTCGGGAGATGTGGCGTTTGTCGGCTGGGTGCTCATAAAAAAGATTCCTCTGTGAGAATGTCAAGCCGCTTTACATCGGCGAATGTTTCGTTATAAAGAGTTTCCGTCGATAGAGGTGATCCCAAAAGTCCTCTACATACTTCAAAAAGGGAGCCCTGTTTTTCCTTTGGAAGAAAGGTCCCGGGAAGGTGGGCTTGGCTCAAGTGGATCATCGGTCTTCGAAAGAAAAGGAAATCATACCCTATTGAAGATTTGTCTCCAATGTAGAGATCTGTCTTTGCCAAAATGGGGTAGATCGGAGGGAAGTCCTCAATGAAAGTCACGATACCCCTTAGCTGGTCAACTTCGCTCGGAAATTGGGTGTAGAGGTGGGGGTGCAATTTCACAATAAGAGAAAACTCCTCGGGGCACTCTCCGAGTAGCTTCCCAATCAAAGGAAATGAAGAGTTGTTCTCCCCATCTTGCCATGTTGGGGCATAGAGGATAGTCGGTTTTTTTTTCTCCGGAAGCATCGCATCGTAAAAGGTTTGATGCTTCTTATAGTAGGCAAGGCGGTAGTTTCCCACCCTTCTGGTTGGGACCTCTATCCCTTTTTCTTTCAAAAACCCCTCTATCCTCTCCCCATAAGTGAGGATCAGCTCCTCTTCGGCAAGCCCCTCCATGAAAGGAGAGTCTCGCCCCTTATCTGAGTTGCCATGCGGGCACCAGATCGTTCTGATCCGCTTATTATTTAATGCTTGAGCAAAGTAGAAAATCTCATCAAACATTGCTCGAGGGAAAGAGCAAATCACCCGATCAAACTCTGCAACGAGTTTTTCAGGAGCCTCATGGGGATTCCAATGAAGGAGAGACAAATCGGGATAAAACTCTCTTGCCTGCTGATAAATTCCCCCATCGGTAACAATCAAAGGGATTTCAAGCAATGCGCACAAGGGGGCTAAATGGTCTAGATGATGAAACTCTGGTCCGTAGAGAAGTCCAGCTGTCTGCATAGGGTCAGTCTATTACTTTTCGGTAAAGGTAGCAACAGAGGTGCGTCTACGCGCCTTGTGCAAAGGATGGGGATAGGGGCATGCAAGAGGTTTTTGCTTCTTGTGCCTGTTCTGGCTAAAAAGGGCATCGTTTCGACAGTTCTGAAGATTGATCCGTTCATTGAGAGCGATCACCTGATCAAGCTTCGATAGAATAGAGCAGCTCGACTCCTCTTCATGGGGGAGCATTTCAGTTTTCTCCATAAGGACGGCAAGCTTTGTTAAATCTCTCGTCGCACTCATTCGGTTGTCTCTTTGGTCTTTCAGGTGGATCACTGTACTCGAACGATCTCGCATCACCTTTTTCCATTTGCGGGCATCTTGCTCGAGCAAAGTGAGCTCTTCTTGCCGAAGGCTCGACAAAATCTCCCGCATCAGCTCGATTTCTTTCTCGAAAGCCTTATCGAGCTTGAGGTGGGCCTTCTCCCAATTTTCCTTGCTCGAGATCTTTATTGCTGCCATTATGTCCCTCCGAGATTCTTTCATTTAGCACCTATGGCAAGATTAAACAAGAGAGAAATTCCCCTTACCGAGCTAAAGCATTGGTTTGAAGAGGAAAAGAGAATTTTCCCCTGGCGAGAAAATCCTACCCCCTATCGCGTTTGGGTCTCAGAGGTGATGCTCCAGCAAACACGCGCCTCTGTCGTCATTCCCTATTTTGAAAGGTGGATGTCTGCATTCCCCACCATCAAAAGCCTCGCCTCAGCAAAAATAGAAGAGGTGATCAAACTCTGGGAAGGGCTCGGCTACTACTCGAGAGCAAGAGCTCTCCACCAGGGAGCAAAGTACCTCCTCGAAGTGCATAATGGAGAGCTCCCTTCAGACGAAAACGCCCTGAGAAAAGTAAAGGGGTTAGGCCCCTATACAGTAGGAGCCATCTGCAGTTTTGCCTTTCATCAGAAAAAACCGGCAGTCGATGGCAACGTAAAACGGGTTATTTCTAGACTCTTCTGCATTGAAGAAGATATAGATAAATCCTCGACACAGAATCAGATATACGATCGAGTCTTCTCTCTTCTCCCTGACAAAGAACCCTGGATAATCATGGAGGCTCTGATCGAGCTCGGCGCCACCTTCTGCTCGAAAAAACCTCAGTGTGAAAAATGCCCTTTAAATGACGGTTGCCTTGGATACCACTTAGGAAAAGCCGACCTCTTGCCCAAAAAGAAAAAACCGGCCAAAGTGACCTATTTGGAAAGGATTGTACCCGTCATTCGTTTCCAAAATGAATTTTTGATCCAAAAACACCAAGGGAAAAAGGTGATGGCCGATTTATACGAGTTTCCCTATTTGGAAAAAGATAATTTTTCTACGAGCTTCTATCCCGCAAAACTCCAATTTCTAAAAAACCTTAAAGAGGTCAAGCACACCTTCACCAGGTTTCAGGCTCATCTTTTTCCTCAACTTTTTCAAGCTGAGCAAAAAAAAGAGATCGAAGGCTTTGAATGGATCGAGAAATCAAAGCTGATCAATAAACCCTTTTCATCAGGACACCGTAAAATCTTACAACAACTTTTGGAGGATCATGCACATCTTACACACTGAAAGTTCCAATGGCTGGGGCGGACAAGAAATGCGCATTCTATCAGAAGCAGAAGGAATGAGAGCTAGAGGCCATGAAATTGTTATGGCCATCGTAAAAGGGGGGACACTTGCTACTAAAGCCCGGGCAGCTGGCTTCACAGTCTATGAAGTCGACTTCTCTAAATCCAAAGCGCTTCATACGGTTATCCAACTCACCTCGATCATAAAGAAACATAAAATCGATCTTATCAACACCCACTCCTCCATGGATGCATGGATTGGGGGGATAACGGCCCGTATCTGCCGGAAAAAAATCGTCCGTACTCGCCACCTCTCTACCCCAACGCGAAGAGGGCTCAACAGTCGCCTTGTCTATAACACTCTAGCCGACTTCGTCGTCACCACATCGAGCCGAATCATCACCCCGATCATCCAGCAATCAAAAATCGATCACAAACGGTGTAAACTCATTGCCACCGGGGTCAATCCTGAAAAACTCAACCCCGAGCAAAAAGAGATCGTCGCCTTCCGAGAAAAGCTTGGGATCACACCCGATGACTGTCTTGTTGGGACAGCATGTGTTGTCCGCTCATGGAAGGGGATCGAAGACTTCATGCGCGCTGCCCACCTCCTTCGGGACATCAGACAGCTAAAATGGGTCATTATCGGCGGCGGCTACCTAGACCAATACAAACCCCTAGCTATAGAACTGGGTCTTCACAACATCCTCTTCTTTACCGACCACATGGAAGACCCCTCGCCAGCCATTGCAGCCTTAGACATTTTCGCTCTTCTCAGCACGGCCAACGAAGGAATCTCCCAAGCCTGCTTACAAGCAGCCTACCTCGGAAAACCTCTCATCACCACAACCGTTGGGGGGCTCCCCGAAGTCTGCAAACAAAACGAAACCGGGCTCCTCGTCCCCCCCTTCAATCCCAAAAAAGTAGCAGCTGCCGTCCTCAACCTCTACGACAATCCCGAGCTTCGATCTGAATTAGGCCGCCGCGCACGCAGTTTCGTTGAAAATAAATTTACTATGGAGCATACCCTAGATCAGATGGAACAAGTATATGCGACACTAATCTGATGGAATCATGCCACTCCTGTAAACCCCAAGACAACAGCCTCAAGTGGCTCTATGCTCGTGCGATTGTTGCCGCCATCTGCTCTATCCCCCTCGCTCTCCATATGTTTGGCCTCCACATCCCCCTCGCCATCCAGGGGATCTTGGCAACCGTCGTTCAGCTTTTTTCCGGCTGGCCTTTCTACATCGCCGCCTGGTGGAGCCTTCAGCGCTTCTCTGCAAACATGGACACCTTAGTCTCCCTTGGCACAACTGCCGCCTACCTCTTCAGCTTCTACTCCATCTACGCCGACCCTTCGAGGGGGATCTACTTCGAAACCAGCAGCTTCTTGATCACCTTTATCCTCATCGGCCGGATCATGGAAGAGAAATCAAAACAAAAAGCTTCTAGCGGAATGCACGCCCTCCTCTCCATGCAACCCGAAACGGCCCGCGTCAAACAGGGAGACCGATTCATCCAGATCCCCGTAGCCGAGTTGAAAAAAGAATCCCTCTTCATGGTCCGTCCCGGAGACAGGGTCCCTGTCGACGGAGAAATCGTTGAAGGGGATTCAGCCATCGACGAATCGATGCTCACCGGTGAAAGCATCGTCATTGAAAAAGAAATCGGCGACACCGTATTTGCCGGAACGATCAACAAACATGGGAACCTCACCGTCAAAGCCACTCGCGTTGGCAAAGACACCGCCCTCAGCCGGATCATCCAGCTCGTAGAAAATGCACAAATGAGCAAAGCCCCCATTGAAAGACTCGCCGACACCGTCTCTAGCTACTTTGTCCCCATCGTCCTCCTCATCGCCATCCTCACCTGGGTCCTCTGGTCTCTCATCGGCCATAACGGATCCGAAGGACTCATCAGTGCCGTCGCCGTCCTCGTCATTGCCTGTCCCTGCGCCCTTGGTCTCGCCGTCCCTATCGTCATCCTCGTCGCCACAAGCCGCGCCGCTCAGATGGGCATCTTCATCAAAAACGCAGAAGCAATTGAACGGGCCCAAAAAATCGAGCGACTCATCATCGACAAAACTAACACCGTCACAAAAGGGACCCTCAACGTAGAAAAATTCGACCTGGATGAAAAATATTTCCCCATCGTCAAAACCCTCGCTGAGCACTCGGAGCATCCCGCCTCAGAATCGATCCTCCTCTACCTCCAATCAAAAAAAGTCCCCTCACTCAAAAGCATGCTCGCTTTCCGCTCCATCCCCGGCAAAGGAGTGAGTGGCTACTTTGACAAAAGAAACTATTTTCTTGGATCTCCCTCCTTCCTTCAAGAGCAGCGGGTCTCAACAACCTCCTTCAATGAAGCTCTGGAAAAAGAAAGTGGGATGCTCGTCGCCTTCGGGACCGAAAAACTAGCCCTCGGCTACTTCATCCTCTCCGATGAAGTCAAAGAGGGGAGCAAAGAAGCTATCCAGCACCTGAAACAGCTCGGCATAGAAACCATCATGATGACCGGCGACCGGCAAAAAGTTGCAGAAAAAGTTGCTAAAGAACTCGAGTTCGACCATTTCCTCGCCCAGGTTCTCCCCGAAGACAAAGCCCGCCTTGTCGACCAAGCCAAACAAGAGGGGAAAACCGTCGGCATGGTCGGAGACGGAGTCAACGACGCTCCGGCTCTTGCCACCGCCGACGTGGGATTTGCCATCGCCTCCGGCACCGACGTCGCCATGGAATCGGCCTCTGTCGGCCTCATGAACTCCCACCTCAATGGAGTCGTAGACACCATCCTCCTCTCCAAAGCCGCCTACAAAAAAATTGTTCAAAACCTCATCTTTGCCTTCGGCTACAACGCCCTAGCCATCCCCATCGCCGCCTTAGGTCTCCTCAACCCGATCATCGCAGGCGTTGCCATGGCCCTCAGTTCTATCTCAGTCGTTGTCAATGCAACCCTATTAAATAAAAAATCTCTTTAACCTCCAATTTACAACAAATGCCCCCTGTAGTAACATAGCCTCATATGAGAGATCATTGGATCGGCTGGCTACAAGAAAAACAAAGACACTTCTTTTACGGAGTGATCTGTGTTATCTGCAGTTTTTTCATCGCCTTCCAGGTCTTTGGCAGACTTCATACATCCTCGAACACCCGCTTCCTCTCCGTTAACCAAGCCTTTGACCACTGGATGGTTCAGGGCGAAGCCTTTGAAAAACTCGAAGCCGCACTAAAGCAAAACCCCGAACTCGAAAGCCGCTATTCCGCTCACATTGCCGACAAGCTCATCGCCCAAAACGAAGGGAAAAAAGCTTCAGCCATCGCACAAAATGTCTTCAAACGGGTCCTCGATCAAACTCCCGAATACTCTGCTTTCGCTAGAGCATCCCTCCTCATCTCCGAGGGTAAGTTCAACGAAGCCCTCAATCAAGCCATCGCTCTCAAAGAAACAACAGACGAAAACTCGATCCTCTTTGGCTTCAACCTCGTCCGAATAGCAAGTCTCTATCGACAGCTTGATGATCGGAGCCACGAACTAACAGCCCTCAATGAACTCGAAGACTACCTGAACACCCACGAGAAAACAGCCTCTGTGCTCACAGAGTGTTTCACCGAAGGGAGCGTCACCCTCTCCGACTACATCCACCAGCGCAAAAGCCTCTAGTTTATTTCCCCTACCAACTTTTATTGCCTCCATTTAACCCATTCGCTATGATGACCAAATACAGAAGTCCTGGAGAATATTGAATGAGAGTCAAACTCACTCTAAGAACCGTCATTTTCAGCCTAGCAATCATATTTTTATCGTTTGAAGTCGTATCACTCCATCAGAAAGTGATTCACATGAGGAAATCCTTCCGCCAACGGCTCAAAAAATACAAAAAACGAGAACTCGTCAACCTCTTCATCCTCAATAAAGCCCTCGTAAACCGATTCACCTTTCCAAAAGAGCTCAAAGACATTCCCTTTGCCGACGAAAACCTCGTATTAGGAACGAAAACCATCGAAATTCGCAATGTCTTCGCCCCCTACAACCCCGCCCTTATCAAAAATGATAATGGCTACACAATGTTCTTCCGGTATGACAAAATCCGCCAAATGTACTGCGGCTCTGTCAACACCTACATCGGGTGCGCTAAACTAGACAAAAACTTTGAGCAAACTAAGGAAGAATTCACGACAATCAATACCGGAAGTGAGTTCGCAGAAGATCCCCGCGTTATCCAATCAGCCAATAACACCTACCTTGTCTACAACGACCTCATCGGCAAATCCAAACGAGCCATGCACGTTGCCCATCTGGAACCGACAACCTGCGAGATTCAATCGATCATCCCTCTTGATTTGAGAATCAATCAAATCGAGAAAAACTGGTCTCCCTTTACCTATTGTGGAAAAAACCAAGAAGAGTCTTTGTATTTTCAATATCTCGTTGCAGCTCCTAGAAAAATCCTCAAATTTGAAAATAAACAATCCTCCTTCGAACTTGAAAAAAGCTACGCCCGTGGAGAGGTCTGGAGCCCCCGCTGGGGGACCCCCTATGGGGGCACACCAGCTCACCTTGTTGATGGGGAGTACCTATCCTTCTTCCACAGTAAATTCGTCGACTCCATGGGGATCTACTGGTATGTAATGGGCGCCTACACCTTTGAAGCAAAACCCCCCTTCAATATCACTTCCGTATCACCCCATCCCATCCTCTTTGAAAACATCTACGGCTCCACCCACCTCAACACCGCCGATCCGATGAAATGTGTAATTTTTCCAACAGGCTTCGTCATTGATGAGCAAAACGATAAAACAGTTATCCATCTCGCATGTGGGGAAAATGATAGTACCTGTAAAATCATCACCCTCGACAAAGATCAGCTCCTAAAAAGCCTCAAAAAAGTTAAGCACTAATGCGACTTAGGAATATTGTCCTCGCCTCTGCTCTCACTCTCACCGCCCTGACCCTTCCTAAAATCATCACCGAACATCTTCGGCAGCCCGATCTCACCGTCGTTGGCTTTATCCATCTAAAAGATGGACTCGGCAGACAATCCGCCGAGCTCATCGACACCTTTCGCAAAGATCTAAAAGTCAACTTTGTCACAACACGCAAACGGAAAATAAACGACATCCCCAAGAGGTTTCACTCCCTCATCAAACAAAAATCTCCTAAATGGGGAAAAGTCATCCTCTTTGAAGAAATGCTCTGGTGGCCCAAAGAAGAAAAATACCGCGCCATCCTCTCCTCTGATCGAGAGAAATCGATCCGGATCGCCTACACCATGTGGGAATCGACTAAACTCCCTCAAGAATGGGTTCAAATCCTCAACACCCACTTTGACGCAGCCGTCGTCCCCTCTAAATTCCTCATAGAAGTCTACGAAAAAAGCGGCGTTCAGATCCCCATCTTTGAGCTTCCCCTTGGGCTAAACCTCGATCGCTTTCTAGATCAGCCCTTGAAAAAAGAGCCAGGGACCCCTTTCACCTTCGGCAACCTCTCTGTCTCCAGCGAAAGAAAAAACCAAGTTCAACTCATCAGAGCCTTTGCCAAAGCCTTTGGCAACGACCCCTCTGTTCGCCTTCGGATCAACTCCCGTTATGGTGAAAAAGAAGTAAGCAGAGCCATCACCAAAGAAATCGCCGAGCTCAATCTCGACAACGTCATCTTCACCCAGTTCAGCCTCTCTGAAGATGAATACCTCGACCTTTTTAAAACCATAGACTGCTACGTAAGCCCTTCCAAAGGGGAGGGCTTCTCCATCCAGCCCAGAGAAGCGATGGCCCTCGGCATCCCGGTCATCGCAACAGACAACACCGGGCAATCCGACATCTGCAGCTCCAACCTAGTCCAAACCGTTCGTTCATCGATCAAAGAAGTAGCGCAATATCCCTGGGGAAACATCTACGGCCACAACTACAACTGCGAGATAGACGAACTAGCATCCTCCCTCAGAGAAGTGAAAGAAAACTATCCCATCCACCTCGCCAAGGCCTCCGACTCCCGCGATTGGGCCAAACAATACTGCTACAATAATCTAAAGCAAAACTACCACTCTCTTGTTGCTCCTCGACAGATAGTCTTTGGAAAGGAAAACAAAGTTACGATGGGGATTCTATCTACGAATTCAAACGATCTCTATAAAAAATATCAAAAGAATCTAAATTCAGACCGCTAAAAAAGCATTTTTTCCGTGTGTAGCTTATGTTGAATCCATCGTAAATCAATCGAAACAATCATAAGGGAAGGTATTTAACAAGGGATCTGCATCCCATATTATTGGAGGTGCTCCACCTATTTCTAGTGCTTCTTCAATCGATCTAGCAGCTTTGAATGAATGTCTATCTCTGCCTGTTCCAAGATAGTAATCTAGATACTTAAAATCAGGCTCATTTGAAGTTACTCTTAGAAAACAAGCTGGAATCCCAAAAGCTTCAGCCACAATAATTCCATGCAAAGAACTAGAGATAACAAAACGGCTTCGAATAATTTTATCGACAATTTCCTCCCACGGATCTGTTGGAAAAACGACATTATATTGATTAGAAAAGAGTTGTACTTCGCTGATATGAGGAATAGCGATGTACTCCAACTCAGGATCTAAAGGGACTTCAATTTCGGGGAATAGGATAGGTAAAAGAAGCGCTGGGTCACCATAAATTTCAGGAACTTGTATCCCTAAATCAAGCAACAATTGCCTTGTTAACGGTCCACGAACTGCTCGGACATCCAAATCTGAAAAGGTATATCTTCTGCGTAGTTTTTTTTTCTCCAACCTGTTTAGTTTCTTAAAATGGAATTTACGGGGTAGTTCTTTGCCATTCATCCCAGCACCCCAAACCACATCACCATTTTTTGCAAATTGGATAATCGATCCAATTGCTAGAAGTTTTGTGTCTGACTTTTTAGCTCTGGTAATATTTTTGCCGCAAATTCTCTCCACAATTGCCAGAGACAATTCATCCCCGAAGTTTGTTCCTTCGATTTCGGTATGCTCATTAGGCCTCCACCAATACAAAGGCATATCAGCAAAAATAAGGGGAGAAATTAAACAAGCTCCCAGCACAACGCACAAACAAGCCTTGTAAAGCGATTGTGCATGCAGTGCCAAAGTCTTTTTCTTATTCATTAAATAGCACGATGGGGGAGCTGCATCCCTTTAGTCTTAAAAGTGGTGTTGTTGAAAAAATTGCCCCAGCAAGTTCTTCCTATTGATTTTTTGCAACTGAGCCGAGCTAGGGTAAATTATTTGCATCTTGAACTATTTCATAACCCAGCATTACTTCTAATTCTAGATCTAATTGACTATTTATATAGTTTAAATCTTCCTGGGAGATCTGGTTGTATTTTTTCTGATTATACTTGCCTTGGCGAGGATCGTCCTTGTAATATTGTACGTTTTTAAAATCGGAGATTTTTTTTAACCCAAAAATCTCTCCGATTTCTTTGATTACTTCTTCAGGATAATCTCTAATAGTTTCGTAATTCAAAAAATAAATATTTTTAACTCGATTCTTAATTAACAAGAAGTTTTCGGTTTTAGCGGCTCTCAATTTCATTGGATTTTCAAAGTAAGAGCCATTAGTATATTTGTCTACAAATTCGTTGAATGCAAACTCCCTAATAATATCTGTTGCAGTGTAATCGAGCCTCCATTTTTCTCGGATAAATTTTGAGAATCTGAGATTTAATAAGTCTTTGTGCGCATACCAGGGCTTTAAGTAAAAAGATCGGATCCAATCATAGGGATCTCTAAATACTACGATGAATAGAGTTTGATCACTATCTTCATAAGTATAATTTCTTGGGGGACCATAATACTGTTCAATAGGAAGTTCAAGCCAGGGCGGAAAATGTTTATGACCAAACTTACTTGCATACATTTCTCTTTCGGGAAAAAAGTTATACATTAAGAGTGCTTCAACATAATTTGATCCACTGCAACGTTCCGAAAAAATTTGTAGATCTGTAAGTTTTCCAGGATTTTCAGTTTTTGCGCTTAACCCATAACTTAGTCCATAACAGGTGAAAGGAGTGATGCTCAAAATCAAGAAAAGCCAACTTCTACAAGTCATTTTCACCTTCCTTGTTTAATGAACTTCTTTTGCCTGTATCCGCATATAGCCTAATCCTTTTATTTGATACGATGTCCTTGTCAGAGCAATATTCTCTGATACCAGGAATATAATGCATATCGATATCAATTGAACCCCAAATATACATCTGATTGTAGAAGGATAATATCTTTTCCATCCCAGCTGTGGTTATCAGATAAGATCGGGTACCAAATCGTTGATATATACGAGATATATTACTACCCACAGAATAGCGCTGGATATACCAGTTTTCTGGCGAATGGTGGTAGTCTGGTCGAAAACAAGATGTTAAGGATCTAAGATATCCTCCTTCTTGATCTCTAAAATCTCTGTCCGTAAATAATATATGCCATTGTGGGTCTAACAGTGCTAGAGAGCTTAAAAGAAAGGAGATTTCAGTAATATCCTCTAAAAATTCAAGATCATCTTCCAGAATCCAAATGAGATTAAATCCCATTTCGTATGCATGTTTTATTACAGAAAGGTGGCTCAGTAAGCAACCTACTTGACCTTTTGTTAAGCGAACTGGATAGGGACCAGCAAGAGTTTTCATATCTTCATCAGTGAGATCTTCCCAACCGTTGACTGCGCTTACACGATGACCAAAAAGCGAGTGGGCTTTTAACTGACTTTTGGTGTCGTCCCACTTTTTTTTTCTTGAGTCAAGATTGATGACATAAATACGGTCAACAAAATCAATCCCTGAATTGATGTCATCTATTACAATCGACTTTGTATATTGCAAAACCGGAGAACTGTATTGATTGCTAAAAAGGAATGGTCGGTAAAGAATTAATGTCAAAAAAAACATAAAAGACTTCATTATTTTTTCATCCAAATTCCCCAGGCGTTTCCTTCGTGAAATGTTGTAATTCGAATACAGTTTTCATCTAACCACTCTACAGCTCTATCTGTAGTCCTCCAATCGACATCATCAAAAACAATAAATCCTCCTGAGTTCACTAATGGGATCCATTTTTGCACATCGAAATAGGCAGAATCTTCAGAATGATTGCCATCAATATGAATTAGATCGATTCCATATATAGGTTTAGAGTTTGCAGAAGTTGTTCGCAATGTACGGACAAATTCTTCTAAATCAAACTCTCTTACTTTTCTAAGATAGTCCTGCATGATTTGCTCGTGATCAAGCATCCCCCACCAATCTGAATTTGCATCCATGAAGCCTACTACAGACTGTGAGGCTTCCCAAGGGTCAATGCCATAAATTTTACCTTTCTTTAGGTACTGCAAAGCCATTGCCATCGGGATTAGGGACTTTCCTCCATAAATGCCGACTTCAACAACCACTTCAGGTCGATGATTAAAGATCAGGTCCATCAAAACGCTAGCCTTATTATCTGTACACCAGCCATGGAGTTGTTTCATTCTGGCAAATGCTTGTTCCTTAACTTTTCGCTGTTCCACAAAATTTTGTGGGATTTGATATTCAAAATGAGACTGTGCTGGTGCCGGCATATCCAAAATGTTCGCTCCTTTTTTAGGTATTTAGTTGACCTTTTTAAATGAATTTAAGGTCGGTTAGCTTAGCTAAATAAGCACATTTTTTAAACTATTTCGCTGTTATACGTCAAGATCTCTTCTGACAATACCATAGCCTAGTCTTTTTGATGAATTTAGTGCCGCTTAAAAAAATACATCACTTAAATTACATTTTTCTGTCTATTTTTGGAGGACTTCGAATAAAAGAATTGCTTGTTTCAAAAATTGATGATCTGATAAAACTCGACAGTTGTCTTAAAATTCAGAAAAAAAGTCGGATAAAGGAGATCAAGATAAATGAAAATACTAACGTTCGCAATGCTAATTTTGTCGGGATCTATTCTGCAAGCTGATGGGGAGTATGAAACGCCTCAATGCAGGCTTCAAAAAGTCCCCAATTTCGATAAGCAGTTTCCATTTCCATACTGCGAGCTTAAGGATCTCATGCCTTTCTCAGGTCATGGCTGGTATATGAATGCTGCTCCAATGGAAAAATTACTAAAGGAAAGAAAAGTTAAGGTGGTAATTGAATTAGGATCGTGGCTTGGAAAATCAACAAAGCATATTGCTGAAATACTTCCAGAAGATGGTATAGTTTATGCAGTTGATCATTGGTTGGGGAATCCTGCGAGCAGGGTCAACAACCCTGAATTAATTCCAACCCTTTATGAGCAGTTTCTTTCGAATATGATTCATGCAAATCTTACTCACAAAGTAGTCCCACTCAAAATGACAACGCAAGAAGCAGTCCAATATTTTTATGATAATGGAATTGTTCCAGATTTAATTTATGTTGATGCATCTCATGAAGAAGTTGATGCTTACAGGGACATAGCTGCTTACTTCCCTATGGTTAAAGGTCACGGTATCATTTGCGGTGATGATTGGAGCTATGGAGACTTACCCGTCCAAAGGGCAGTTAAGCGATTTGCAAAAGAAAATGACTTAAAAATTGAAGTCCCCAACGACTGGTTCTGGGAGCTACATCAAAAAGCAGAGGACAGTGAGTGATAGTATGAGAAAATATCTTTGTGGATGGATTCTACTTTCGTCATTTGGCTTTTGTTCAATTATGGATCATTTAAAGCCTGCATTAGGTAAATCGTGGGATCATTCTTCAAGAAATATAGATTTTATCTACTTGATCAATTTAGACCAGAGGCCAGAAAAGTACGAGTATTGTATTAATGTTCTATCCCCCTATGGAATTAATCCTTACCGCTTTTCTGCTGTCAACGGCTGGGAAGAATTAACTTTAGAGGATATTAATGACATTGGAGTGAAATACTCGCCAGGAATGGACGGAGGTTATAGAGCAACTAAGTACCCTCTAAATGGGACCGGGACCGATCGGGAAGAAGTTCTTGAAGTAATGAATACATTTGGAGACGTATATTTTTGTGGTTGTCTTAGGCGTGGAGCTATGGGTTGTACATTAAGTCATGTATCTGTCTTAAAAGATGCATACGATTCAGGATATGAAACAATATGGGTTATGGAAGATGATATTGAGCTACTTCAAGATCCGAGAATTATTTTTGATTTGATTGAGGAACTGGATTCAATTGTGGGGCCCAATGGTTGGGATGTTCTTTATACGGATTATGATCACCGAAACGCAAGAGGCGAATATGTACCAGCAAGTGGATATGCAAGAAGGCCAAATTACAAACCTAAAAACCAAGAGCGGCTTTATTTGAACCAAAGAATTGGAACAAATTTCCGCAGGGTTGGAGCTCGATTTGGAACTCATTCTATGATTATTAGGAGGAGTGGAATCGAAAAGTTGGTGAATTTTTTCAACAAATATCAAATGTATCATCCAATCGACATGGATTTTCATGCACCTGAGGAGATGCGATTATTCACTGTAATAAAAGATGTAGTTAGCAATAAACTTTCAGGAGAATCTGATATAGGTAAACCTACTTATAAGAAGAATTATCAGTGAGGTTTATAATTGTAGGTTTGAATCCGGTTATAGTTTTTTAACAAAAGGAATTTTATGAGAATATTTAGTGGTTTTTTTGTTTTATTTGTTTTATCAGTTTTCGATTTTAATCGCGGCTTTTCTGGTGATGGTTGGATTGAAGGACCAAGACCTGATATTCAAGAATTTCTTAAGAAATACCCAGCCTATCAGGACATTATTGTCAAAAACGAAGTGGTCGTCCGTGGAACGAGCTTTTGTAGTACTCGCTATGAACTCATTCGCCCAATTTTAGACTCATATAACAGGAAGTTTTCAGTACTCGACATTGGTGCAATGGAGGGATACTTTTCATTCCGGATAGCAGAAGATTATGACTCCTATTGTACAATGATAGAAGGCGGGAGTGAAGAGAACAAAAAAAAGCTATATTGGTACGCTCAAGAGAAGCTTTACAATCTATGTCATTACAATAGCCACTTAAATAATATTGAATTATTAGCGCATCGTTTAACGATCCCATCTTTAACCGCATTTAAAAATTCAGAGCATTTTGATGTGGTTTTAGCATTTTTAGTTGTTCATTTGATGGCAGCTGATGAAGAGGGTAACATAGATATAAACAGACTCAAAAACTATGTTAGCTTAATTTTGGAGCTTGGAAATGATGTTATTTTTGAAACCTCTGTTGACGTGTATGCTCAAGTTGATAATTTCATGAATAAATTTTGCAAAGAAAAAGGGGGGATTTATTTAGGAGAACTACCTAGAACAATTGCGTTGGAGCAAGGTTCTAAAGGTAGATATTATTGGTTCAGAAAATCAAATCGGCGAGAAGATAATAGTGCTATTGGAGTTTCTTCTGAGACCTTTGAAAAGTTTAACGGAATTTATCCAGTAAAGTAAGCTAGTCAGATAGCGGGTACAAGCTATCTGTTTTTAGGATGAGTTTGTAGGCCTTTTTATGGAAAAAGGGCTTAGATAATAACGTAGGTGCTAGCCAAAAGAGACCCCATTATTCTTAAATACCAGGAGTTCAGAATGAGATTGATTAGAGTAGTTTTACTTTGCGTTTTTTCTGTTTGTTTTGCAGAGGTCAATACAGAGTTTGGGTACATATCCTACCAGACAACTAATATTGGAGATGATATACAAGCGATTGCCGCTAAGAGGCTCTTACCTAAAAATTCCATCCCAGTGGATCGTGAGTTAATCTCTGAATTTAAGGGCTCTTCACCTCTACCTACATTGGTAAACGGGTGGTATATGCACGTAAAGGGCGATGTTGGTCTCCACACGTTCCATACTCACAAACCTGTAAAGTCTTGGCCCCCGTCAGAACAGATAGATCCTCTTTTAATTTCCATGCATATCACACGGACAGCTATGGAAGAAATGCTGACTCCTGAAGGAGTTGAATATTTTAAGCAGTATGAACCCATAGGGGCTCGGGATAATTATACCATGAGAGAACTTCAAAAAAATGGTATTTCAAGCTATTTTTCAGGTTGTTTAACCCTTACCTTAGATAATCCCTATAAAGACCAACGAGAAGATGTTATTTATGCTGTTGATATATCAAAGGAATGCGCCAACTATATTAGATCTAAAACTAAGTCAAGGGTCATCGAGATCACTCATGCAGTTCCATCCGAAATAGCTCGCGATCATGAGGCGAGATTGCGATATGCTGAGATGCTTTTAAATAAATACAGAAAAGCAAAGTGCGTGGTTACATCGAGATTGCATTGTACTATGCCCTGTTTGGCATTTGAAACTCCAGTTCTGTTTTTTGGTGCACCAGGTGGAAGATTTGATGGTCTTGCTGATCTTGTATATCATTGTTCTTATATAGATTTTTTAAATAGTGAAATAGATTATGATTTTGAACAACCACCCTCTAATCCTACTGACTACCTAGATGTAAGAGAGTCTCTAATTGAGGTGGTTTCAAATTGGGTGCAATCCAAGATGATGGCAATTAAATGAGCCTCAGGTTGTCTAACAACCTAATCTGGTTGGGTGTTTTTCTTTCTTTATTAATTATCTAGATAAGGTAAGAGCTTTCTTTAGTTTTGGCCTTGTTTTAAAAATTTTTAAACACCTTTATGCTTAGATGTATTCAGTGTATGCTTAAACATGTAGGATTCTTGTTTATTAAAAAGACTATGGGAGGGCTTCATACTTAACCTTGGATGGAGGTAGAATTTCATAATTTATGTCTTTTCGAAGCGGTACCTGATCATATTGACTTGCATTTTCAGGGGTTTTTGGAGTCAGAATCTGATAAGTATCTCCATTCTTCAACTTACTTGTTGGTTGATCATATTGATTTCTATTTTGGGCTGAATTTTTCATTACCGCATCAACAGACGTATAATGCTGAGAGTCCTTCCTTCCAGTTGATACTTCCTCCAAGCTGATTTCGCTAATTACCTGTTTCCTCCCTTTATTTCTTCTTTTGAGAAACACTAAGACTCCTGCAATAGTAAAGAATGTAGCTAAAGCGGTCACAATAATGGTTGAAGTTGTTGTGTCTGAGGAGCTATCAGAGAGATTACCTTCCGGGATAGATCCTGCTGTCGGGGACTGAGATGGGGGTAATGATGTTTTGGTGATCGTATCTTGAGAAGAGTTTAGGTTTGACGGGTGTGTCTGTGAGACTTCTTGGGTGGAACCGGGGATTGTTGAAAAAAAGGTTGTAGGTATTGGGTTTTGATTTGGAATGGGAGTAGGTTCTGGGCTTGGAACATTTGAAGGAAGGAGAGTTGGTTCATTAGAAGGGGGGCCTGTTGGTTCTAAAGATGGGGCTGAAGTAGGAGCTATTCGATTATAATTAGTATATATCCCCGTTGGCCCATTACCCCAATTTACAAAACTTTCAACCCAGCCATCTGATAAAAAAGTAGTACTGACATCTCTGGCACTTCCTGGAAAAACGGCAAGTCCATTTGCGTCTAGGGTTCCGTTATAAAAAAACTTTTGTCTGGAAATTTTGTTGCTCCCAGCGCCACGAAATAAAAATCCGAATCCAGTATTCTTCTCATCAAAGGCTTGTAAGTTGTCTTGAGAAATATCCCATCTGCTTTGCCATGAGCCTGAAAGGCCCGTAGACTCTATAGGTTGGTCTGTTTGATCAATCGGATTGGTAAAAATATCAAATCGACGATAATCATATCGTAAGATTTGTGAATTTGTAGTATTAATTGTAGCCCAACAGACCACGTATCCCAGTCCGTCAACTAGAGCTGCCTTTGGATGGGCTTGCTGGCCTGCGATGATTGTGTGTACGTTTCTTGGAGGCCCGTCCTCTGTACCGTTCGAGTAATATTTTTGTTGAAGAATATCCCCTTCATTTAAATTTCCAACTTGAAAAAAATCGACCCACCCACCGTTATCTAGGGGAAGAACCTCTGGTCGGCTGCTTGGACCAAGACTCTCACTATAAACTGTCTGCTCAGTTGCCCACTCGGGTGTAAGATCAATGTCGAGAAGCTGTTGAACAACAACTTGGTTATCTGCCCAAACTACGATAATTTTATCATTAATTAGTTTAGCCAAGCTTGCTCGTACTTGTGATCCTGATATGGGGGAAAGAAGGTTAAAAATACTACCTATTTCAGAATGGTTGCTGTTGTACCTTTGGAGACGAATGCTAAAATTTGAGCTTGAAAGATCATTCCAAGCTAGAAGATATCCCCCATCTGCGAGAGAAACGAGTTTAGGTTCACTATTTGGAAATTGTACAGTTATTTGTTTTTGAGAGTTGACTTCAACACCTTGTAAATCAACGGCTCGCTTCATTACATGTTGATTATCTACCCAAGCGAAAACAACATCACTATTCATAAGTTGAGTAGATGTGGAAGTTCCTAGATTCCCTCCTGCTCCAAATACGGAAGTGCTTACTTCGAAGCTCATAGAAAGATCCATAGCTTTAGCTCCCTGAATAAGGAATGGGCAGGCGATTCCAGTAAAAGCGGTTAATGGAATAATAGTATTTTTAGAGAGGGTTAGAAGAGCAATAGCTGCTACTTTAAGTGCTCCAATAAGATTTGAAGCTTTTTCAAAAGAGTGCTTGTTATTGGTTATTTCTAAGGCATAGGGGGCGGTGAGCCAGGGTTTGTGGAGGGCGAAGTGGCGGGTTTTGTCCTTTGTTTTTAGGGTGAAGCTGCCGTGGGTTTGGGCGAGGTGGTTGTTGAGCTGCTCTTCGGTAGAAAAGCGTTGGAGGGATGCGTGGGGGGAGCTTTTGTGGTAGATGGCGAGGATTTTCTGGGAGGGGTCTTGAAGGACGAAGGATGTGTGGCGAGAGAAGCGGAGTTTGTCTAGGGATGTGCTATTCGCTGTGAGGTGTTTGCGGTGGTCTATGTAGCTGGTAGGTTGGATACCGTTCATGGTGGTCCTTTTTTGTGCGGAGAGTTTACATGTAGAGAGAGTTTTTTACAAAGGGGGTTAGTTGTCGAGAGGGGGAGCGGAAGGGATGGGTTTGTTGTGCCCGGAGCGGGAAGCTTTTTTACGGCGAGTGCTTTGTGGGTCGTCGAAGTCGTAGGTGTTTACAGTGTTTGGTAGGGCGGAGTAGTTGACTAGGTGGTTGTTTGCTAAGGTTCCTGGTAGGGGGACTTGGTCGTATATGGGTTTTTTGCTTTTTTTAGGTTTCTCAGGAGCTCTTGTGGGGGCTTCTTCGGGGTTGTCCCAGGTTATGTGGACGACTTTCCCTTTAAGTCCCGATAGGGTGAATCGGGATTCTGGTTGGGGCTCAAGGGGAGTAGGGGCAGTACTTCTTGGTTTGCTCCTTAGATAGTAGAAGATGGAGGCCAAGAGGCTTGAGAGAGCTAGGCCCGCAATGATTGAGCCTATGATGACTGCTGTATTGGAGGAGTCAGATGACTCTATTTTGCTGTAACGAGTCGAGAGGTTCATTTGCTCTGTAGGCGATGGAGTGAAAGGTGTTGGCTCGGTTGTAGGCAGATAGGTTGGTTCAAAGGTTGGAAAGGGTGTTGGGTCGGTTGTAGGTAGGTTGGTTGGTTCAAGGGTAGGGAATGAGGTTGGCTCAAAGGTTGGGTAGAGGGTTGGTTCAGGTGTTGGAGAGGGAGTTGGGAGGGTAACATCGTAGAGGAAGCTCCGAGCTGTGATTTTGTCAGATTCGATGAGGATTACGCCCCAGCCGTTACTGAGCGCCCGGGCGTTTACCTGAAGGGCTGTGTTCGATAAGTTGAGAGGGGTCCCGTTTTGAGTGGCGTTCGTGTGGAAGCGGCGCTGGACCATGAGGTTTTGCTCGCGGGTGATGATCACAAAACCATCTCGGGGGTCGTCGACTACTTGGAGATAGCTGAGGGTGGAGTTTTGTGGCCAATGGGTCTTTGGAACAGAGAGTGTGTAGTCGGAAGAGAGTTTGGGCATTTCCTCGGAGAAAATGGCGAATGCATAGGCGGTAACTTTATCTGGATCAGAGGGGTCTTTGACAGCCCATGCGTGTGTGTAATCGTCGGGGGTTTTGTGGGTGATGACCGGATGGTCTTGAAAGCCAGTTGTGTCGGATGCTGGGGTGGAGGCTTGGTTTTTGTATCCCTGGGTGTTGATTCTTTGTCTATAGGGGGTGTCGGGGGTATGTGCATAGTAGATGCATTCAAAACCCCCATAGAGGGTGAAGGCGATGCGACCATGGGTTTGAGCCCCTTGGTTGTCATTGTAGCAGGTGCCTTTGTAGGTAGAAGAGGCGGTGGTCATGGCTGCGTCCCACCCTTGGTAGGTGATTCCAAGTCCTGTTTGTCCCGTTGCTATCGGAAATTGATCATAGGTGCAGGAGATGACGATGCGGCCGTTTGCAAGGCGCGTGGTGTCGGGATCTGTTTGATTGGCTGCAAGGTTGGGAAATGCTTCTGTTTCGCTCTCAATGGCAGTGTGGTTTTCATTAAATATTTGGAAGAGGATTTTTGAGTTTTTAGCGAAGAGGACGATGTAGTTGCCGTTGTCTAAGGGTTGCATTTTTACGGCGGTGTTTTCTTGAAGCTGGGCGATTTCTTCTTGGGGCTTGAGTTGGATACCTAAAGGGGAACGGACGCTTCGCTGGATGGTGGATCCATCAACCCAGACGTAGACGAGTTGACCGTTTTGTGTTTCACAGAGATCCGAAGCAGTTAAAGGGCCAAATACGTTTGTGCTGACTGTGATTGGTGGGATGGTGACTAATTGTGAACCCATTGTCATGATTAACCCCCAACTTTTTCAGGGGAGAGTCTACGGGAGGATGAGATTTTTTTCAAAGGAGGGAAGGAATTTCTATTTTCTCCTCTAGTTCAAGGTGGCCAGTGTTGAAAAATTTCTCTGGAAGAATGTGGGTGAGTTACCACTCACCCGTTTGAATTTAGCGATTCACTCTCCTTCGGCATCATACATAAGATCGTACATAACATCATCGAGGTCTTTCTCTAGCCGCATGGGCTCAGCAGAAGTTATGTACCATTTCAGGGCGTCGTAGTCGACTTCGGTAGAATGGGGGTCTGTTGGGGCCTTCCAAACATTGTATGAAAGTTTAAACCAACCGAGTGCATGCATTTCATCGGCGCTGTAAACAAGGAGCCTTGGGACGGTCCTAGGGTAGTAACGATGAAATGTGGAAACAACATTTTGATTGAATCTTCGAGCAAACTCGATCGCATGCCCATGCTCTTCGACCGACCAATCTAGCCCTAATTTTGTTCGACGAGCATTTGACCAGCCGGGTGTTCCGCCGAAGCTTTGTGCCCAATATTTGAATAAGAGGGCTTCTTTAATCTGAATTTGAGTCCACCCTGGACGCTGCCGACTTGCTTTCATTCCAATTGCCGAACTCAGTTTTTTCTCGCCTGCTTCTTTCTGAGATAGATCGATAAGTTTTTTATAGGCCTTGAAATTGTTTTTGCCTGAATAAGGCGAGGCCATCGGATAGACAGCGTAGGTGATGTTCCCTTCCCTCTTTCTCTTCCCATTTTCTAGGATGGTCGAGCTATCAGGGGTTTGAAAGCTCTGTGAGTAGGTGAGTTTTTTATGAGCAATCAAATCTAAGACCAAAATTCCTGTTAGAAAACTGAGCGAGTTGCGCGAGCTCTCAGAGCCGAATAGGATGGCGTTAAAATAAGAGAGAAAGCGGTCTGGGATTGTGACAGGGCCTTGAGTCGATCCTTGGAATAAGGTGAGCTGTCTATCAGCTAATGACGCATCGCTCTCGTCGAAATCTGTTTTAAGAGTTTCAATAATTTCAACGATGTTTCGATAGGACAAGCCATGATTTGAAGGATAAGCATATTTCGGGGCTTTCTTTTTGAGATAGTCGATGAGCGCGGCGTCATGGAGATAAGCGTAGAGGAAGGTGCCCTCTTTCTCAACCCATGTCCCATCTGGCTGTCTCATTTTCGTTATTTTATTCTTAAATTCTACAGTTGTTGATGCATCGCGATTGATAATAATAGTGGCAATTCCGCGGAATGTTCGAGTAGGTCTGGCTAAAATTTTGGCAAAATTATCAAAGATCCCTTCGTAGAAAAGCCAATCGTCTGATGAGCGGATTGTAACCCTTCCGCTTGCAATGGCACTACTGATAGTTGGTTCACTTCCTTTGATTTGAACAACCTCTTCCTGCATTTGCCTGGCCCAGAGAATCAGTTGGTTCCCTTTAAATCGGATTGTTTTGCCGCAGTAGGTGCTTTCAATGGTCATCCGAGCAGATTGGGGAGAGGTGTTATGAGTCATTCCAAGGAGATTAGATGTCTCATCGAGTGGTCTTTCATCATCTGAGTCATCAGTAGGGGCCACATTTGGACCCGTGTAAAGTTGAACATACTCCCGCTCTAAAGCATCAAAGAGACTACAGGAGCTAGTAGAGCTCATACTCATAAAAAACCTCTATTGTTAATTCACGTGTATAACGATAAAACACAGTGGGGTGGATTAAATGCGCTGAGTAGTTATTTAGTGTTTCTTTAATAGATGTCATATCCTCTTCGATACCGGTAGCGCACGTAGGATATGCATCCGCCTCCAAGGCTGAGTGTGCAGGCCATGATTGACATCATGACAATAAATAGGGTGTTTACTGGAGCGGGGTTGATTTTGTTAGGCTCGGGAGGAGCAGGTGTTGGCCAGATTGAGGTGGGTGCGGGAGTTGAGGTGGTAGATGGCATTGGAGAGGGAGCTGGAGTTGGTTGTTTGGTGGAAGGGAGTGGTGTGGGAGCAGGCGTTGGTTCTTTGGTGGAGGGGTGTGGCGTGGGAATAAAGGTGTTTTGCTGGGCATAGAGGCCGGTGGTGTTGGAGATGAGGTTGATCCAGCCGTTTTTTGTGGGGCAGCCAGAGATTTGGAGGTTGGGGTCTTGGCCTGAGACGATGGTGGTGATGGGGCCGCTTGGGTTTAGGAGTGAGTAGAAGTGTTGCTGAACGATGGAGTTATTGACTCTGCCGAGAAGGGTGAAGCCACCGAAGGGGTCGGGAAGGGCTTTGAGGTAGCTTTGAAAGACGATCCAAATTTTTGTCCATTCGATGGAGGGGGGAGCCGTTTTAAAGGTTTGAGCCGTGGCATTGGTGTCGTTTGGCAGTAGCTGGGTGTATTCGTAGGAGACAATTTGGTCTGTGGTAGGTGTTGTTTTTGCCCAAGTTACGATAGAACCGTCGACGAGTGGAGCTGCGGAGGGGTGGTAGTAGAAGTTAGAGGGGGCCGACTGGAGGGTTTGAACGGGGGAGTTTTTTTTGTTGGTAGCAGTGATGTGTTGGGTGAGGATTTTTCCACTGGCTGAGAAGGTGATGTCGAAGCCGCCGTCGGGGGAGGGAGAGAGGGCTGCGTCAAAGTGTTCGCCGAGGTTGGGTCCATAGGCATCTCCTTTGAAGGAGGGGATCGGGTCCATGGTAGGAGTGAATGCTTGGTAGATGATCCCCGGCCCTTTTTTGCTAGGGGAGATGGGGTATTGGCCAATGGTGCAGGCGATGATGATTTTTCCATCGAGGAGTTTTGTGATCGCTGCGTTGGCTTGTTTGTCGGAGATGGATGGGAAGGCTTGTTGGATCGGGCCTAGTTTGTTGTTTTTTTTATCAAAGCGCTGGAAGACGATTTTCCACTGATCGTTTTCGATCGCGAACCAGACGTTGATGTATCCACCATCACTTAAGGCTTGGTTTTTTGGTTGGTAGTTGGTGGTGTTTTGAGAGCAGGTTTGCTGCGAGCTTATTGGATTGAGGGTGCTCGAGAAGAGTTTTGTGATGGTCGATTCGCCTTGTCTCCATACAATGGAGATGTCGCTGTTGCTCAGCTGGGTGCAGTCGGAATTGAGAGTTGGGGTAGTGGGGTTTAGGCTGATCGGAATGAGGTCGGATGAGATGAACGGAGTTGCGCTAGTTGAGTTTGCAAGGTAGGCGAGGGTAAGGGCTTTTAATGGGGAGGATATGCTGCTCAATGAGGACCATCCGTTAGTTTTAGCCGGATAGTCTAGAGCGATGTAGAATTTTTTTCAAAGCCAGATAGCTTTTGATAGCTACCCGGCTTGTGAAGGGGGTTAATTGCTGGCGTTTTTTGCGGTGTGGATGATGGTGCGTCCAGCTTGGAGTCCTACCCAAAGGAAGATGATCGGCGCAACGAAGATGGCGGCGATGAGGGCTACGATTCCAATGACAAGGACGGTTGATTTTTCTTTGGTGAGGACCATGTGTGCCATTTTATCAGCCAATTGATCAATTTGGTTGGGTATGAAAATAGCGATGATTGCACCGATGCTAGCTAGAAAGATGCTGAGAGTTGGGCCCCAAAAAATGAGGGTGAATAAACTTGCTAGTACAAAAAGGATGCAGAAAAAGATTTCGAAGCGATGTCTTCTCGCATATCCTTCGAGTTCTTTTACCGAAACGCCTTCTTTCTTTTTTTCTTCATCCATATTAGAGACCTCTTAGGGGAAAGTTGTTTTATCCACAATTTAAGTATTTTATATAATTTTGGCAACATTTGCAGTCGTAACTTGGAATTTTTCTCTAAATCTTCTAAGATGAGGCTCATTTTTAGTCTTGAGGTTTCATTGATTGTCGCGTTTCGATCTCGATATAGTTTAGAGCATTTTTTGATTTGGGGACGGTGGGCAGCTCTTGGTGGGGTTGTTTTGGTGGTCGCGATTTTTGGATTATTAAAAAACCCGAGTGAAATCTCCCTTTCCCCTAAGAAGCGGAAGGTTGCATGGGAGGGGGATTTTGATAAGATGATTTCTGGGCCGTTAGCTTTGCGGGTGAATACGAAGTCGCCCCTGGTTCAGTCTTTAGAGAGCAAGTTGGTTCTTTTAGCGCAAAGTGCAAGGCCCGATTTGAAGAAGAAGGATCGCTGTTTTTGCATTGGGGTTAAAGGCGGTGAGATGCAGAAGGTTGTTCGGGAGGGGGAGGCGATTTTTGTCGATCTAACCTTACATGAGAGCGGAGGGGTAGAGGAAATTTCTTTTGTCGATGAGGGGAAGGTTTTGATGATCCCCCACGTTTTAAATAATCAATCCCTCCTTTTGCGACTTGAGGGGGTCGATGAGAAGTCGGAGATTGTTTTGCAAGCGGGAACCGATCCTTCTTTTACAGAGGCCCAAGATCATGGGGTGATGGCTCTGGAGTCGGCGAATTGGTGGGGGCCCGATCTTTTTTTTCAGGAGTTCGGCGGCGAGAGTTACCGGGCTTTAGGGGATAAGGAGCAGGTGGAAGTGACTTCAGGCAATGATCGGTATGTTTTATACCTCAAGGAAGGAGATTTCTTGGCCTTTAACGAAGGTCGGTGGCATTCTGTATTATCGATAGATGAAGTGGATAAGGATGCACCGCTGGCTCAAGTAAAAGCTATCGATAAAGATCAGATGGAGGTCGAGGCCTGGAATGCTGAGGGGTTTGTTCTTTTCTATGCGAAGCTTCCGCGGAAGGGAAACGAGCAGTCAATGCAAGCAAGGCTAGACCAGGTGATTTGCGAGCCTAAGCTCCGCAATCAAAGTGAGGTTTCCTGCAGGATCGGGAAGAAGCATTATCTCATCAAAGCGGGAGATTGGTTGATTCAGAAGAAAGGAAGTTGGCAAGTGCTCAGAAAAAGTAGTGAAATCGAAGCTTTTATACAGCATGATCTGCGTGGAGAGTTATTTGTGATAAGTGAAATCAAGGAAAATGGGATTGTTTCGGGAACTTTTTTTAATGAAGCACGGACGCAGAAGTACCCGGGTCAAATTCGAGCTCCTTCATCTAAATCAGCAAGAAGAAAGAGGGGAATATGAAGAAGATCTGGATGCTTGCTCTTCTTTGCTCTGGTCTCTTTGCTCAAACGATTGAGGAAAAAAAAGCTGCTTCAGAGCATGCGGAACAGGTGAATTTTGAAGGGCAGCTTATTGCGGTGAACGCAAGGGTTTCTTCACTAAAGGACGAGCTAAAAGCTGAGATGGCCGTCGCAGAAGAGCTCCACCAAGCAGGGGCGGATGACGACGAGTACAGAACAATCCTTCAAAGGGTTCAAGCGATCAAGCATGAGCTGATTACCCTTCAGGAGAAGTTCAGAAGAGACGTTGTTAAAGAAAATTCAGAGGGTGAAGAGGGGTACGCCCTTTGGGACCAAGAGGCGACGACCCTTTCATCGTTGATTATGGAGTTTGGCTCCCCTGAATTTCTCTATATCGTTCCCCAAGATATTGAAAATATGCGGGTGACGATGCATTCGTCGATCCCTATCCCAAGAGCTTCTTGGAATGAGATGCTAGAAATTATTTTGTCTCATGGTGGGGTAGGGACAAAGCAGATCAATCCTTATACGAAGCAGCTTTATGTGTATAAACAAGACCCAGCTGCAGTCACTGCAGTCGCCTCGTCTTTAGAGGACATTCGCTTCATTGAGGACAATCGTCGTATTTTTTACGTTTTTTCTCCCCCTGTTGAGCATGTGAAGTCGGCGTTTCAATTTTTTGAACGGTTTTCCGACCCCAAGAGGACCTATGTCTACAATATCGGTGGGAAGGTTGCTCTTGTTTCATCGAAGGATGAGATTGAGAAGTTGATTAGCCTCTATCAGACGGTTTGGAAAGATCCTTTGGGAAAAATATCGAAGGTTGTCCCTGTAAAGAAGATGAATGTGAAGGAGATGGAGAAAATCCTGACAACTTTTTTCAATGAAGCACTAGAAAAACCGACGAGAGCTCCCTTTGGAAAGTTTGATCATGAGGGTCTTTCAGTTTTTACGCCAAAGCAGGGGAATTCTCTTGTGTTGATGGGGCGTAGGGAGATTGTGGAGCGGGCGGAAAAGATTGTGTGCGATACCGAAAATCAGCTTCAAGACCCCGCTGAGATGACGATTTTTATTTATAATTGTAAACACAGCGATCCGATCGATTTGGCAAAGACGTTGGACAAGGTCTACTATTCTCTTTTTCGTGCTGTTCCCGATTCAAGAGAGAATGTCGATGTCAACTACCAAGCGCAGGGTTCTGCTTTGCAAAGTGCTCCAGACGGCTATGCGCAAGCTCCAGGGCTTACTGTCCCCCCGCAGCGCTTTAAACCCGAAATAGATGAGAGTCTAGAGATTGGGATCAATTCGGATCATTTTATTCCCGATCCAAAAACGGGCAATTTGCTCATGGTGGTCAGACGGGATGTTCTCCACCGGATTAAGGATCTGCTACGCCGTCTTGATGTTCCAAAGAAGATGGTACAGATCGAGGTTCTCCTTTTTGAAAAGATGTTGAAGAATCAAGCCAACTACGGGCTGAATTTGCTGAAACTTGGGAACGGACAAAATGGTGCCCGTTATGACGGTCCAAGAGTTCCGGGGCCCAACGGGCTCAATGATCCGGTCGGGAAAGGGGTTCTTGCCTTTTTATTTTCGGGTGCAAAATCAAAGCATTTTCCCGCTTTTGATTTGGCCTATAGCTTTTTGATGACCCAAGAAGACATCCAGCTCAATGCGTCTCCTTCTGTGATTACTGTGAATCAGACCCCGGCTACGATTTCGATTTTAGAGGAGATTTCTCTCAATAATGGCGCGGCACCGATCGATACGAATAAGGGGATCGCGTTTGAAAAGTCGTTCACCAGGGCTCAATACGGAATTAATATTATTTTGACCCCGATTATCCATCTGGCCGAAGAGTTTGAAGAGTGGAACTGCGAGGAGCGGAAAGGGTTTGTCACCCTACAGACAAATATCACGTTTGATGTGACAAAGCCGAGCGATGATGATCGCCCACGCGTTGATAGGCGTCATATTGAGAATGAAGTTCGCGTTTTTGATGGGGAGACGGTGATTTTAGGAGGGCTTCGAAGAAAAGCTGTCCGAGATAATTCTCAAAAGGTCCCCTTTTTAGGAGATCTTCCTGGAATTGGAAAACTGTTTGGGTCTTCAGAACTCACAAATGACAGCACCGAGATCTTTTTCTTCATTACTCCAAAAATTATTACCGATCCAAAAGAAGAACTTCTCAATATCCGATGCAAGAACTTAACAAGACGCCCCGGCGATATCCCCGAGTTTTTGTGCCGGCTTGAAGAGGCGAGGGACTACGAGAAGAAGAGGATGTTCTCAAACAGTCTTCGAACCTATTTTGGCAAAAAGCCCCATTACTACTATGACTAAGCGTGAAGAATTTGGCCTAAACGTCGTTGAAGATCTCTTTGATTTTGTCTTCGTCAAAGAGAAGAAGCAGATGCTCCCTTACGAGTTTGCAAAAAAGCATCTGATCCTTCCTCTCGCTGAAGAAGAGGGGATGCTTGTTGTTGCCCTTGCCGATCCATTAGCCCTTGAAGTACTCGAAGAGGTGCGGATTCGGACTGGGATGGAGACAAAAGAGGTTCTTGCCTCACCAGAGATGATCGAGGCGGCTATTGAACAGTGCTACCATCAAAGTGAAGCGGCAACTTCTCAGTTGTTTGATAGTTTTAAGGAACTCGATTCGACACAAGTGATTGTCGATGACGGCGAGGGGTACGATTTGCTCGGACAAAAGAGCAGCGATTCCCCCGTTATTAGGATCTTAAATGCGATTTTGCTAGAAGCGATCCAGCAAGGGGCATCCGATATCCATTTTGAGCCCCTCGAGGGAACTTTTTCTGTCCGCTACCGGATCGACGGCGTTCTCCAACTGAGGCATACCCCACCCAAAGAGTATCAATCGCAGCTGCTCACGCGGATCAAGGTGATGGCCAGGTTAGATATTGCAGAGCAGCGCCTCCCTCAGGATGGACGGATCAAGCTGCGCGTTGGGGCGCGGCAGATCGATTTTCGTGTGAGTACGATCCCAGTAGTCTATGGGGAGAGAATTGTTTTGAGGATTCTCGATAAGAGCAACGTCCTCCTTGGGTTGAATAAGATTGGGATGCAGGACGAGCTTTTGGAGAAATTTCAACATCTGATTCAGATGAGTGAGGGAATTGTTTTAGTGACCGGGCCAACCGGTAGTGGAAAGACGACCACCCTTTACAGCGCTCTCTCTGAGATCAATACAACGAATACGAACATTATGACGATTGAAGATCCAGTCGAATACAAGCTACAGGCGATGGCCCAGATTGGTGTAAATCCTAAGATCGATCTGACCTTTTCTAAAGGGCTCCGTCATATTCTCCGTCAAGATCCCGATATCATTATGATTGGGGAGATCAGAGACAGGGAAACGGCGGAAATTGCTATCCAAGCTGCTTTGACAGGTCACCTTGTTTTAAGCACGCTTCATACGAACGATGCCCCTTCTGCTTTGACGAGGCTTGTCGATATGGGGATTGAACCCTATCTTCTTTCCTCCTCGGTGATCGGTGTTCTCGCCCAGCGTCTTGTCCGCTCTATCTGTCCGAAGTGTAAATATGGCTACGAGCCGACGGAAGGGGAGCTGAATGATTTGGGGATAGAAGCTGACGAGCTTTTCATCGGAAAGGGGTGTGATGAGTGCTACGATACAGGCTACAAGGGGCGAAGGGGAATTTACGAGCTGATGCCGATGAGCGGAGGGATTAAACGAAAGCTGGTCGAGACGGCGGACAGCTCCTCTTTACAGGCGGAGGCAATTAAAGAAGGGATGCAGACGCTCAGAAAAAGCGGCGGTATCTTAGCGAAAAAGGGGCTCACGACGACAGCGGAAGTATTGCGCGTCACGCGCAATTGTGAGGAGTAGGGGCTGTGGCGATTTTTAGGTACAAAGCGCTTACGGAGACAGGGAAGAAAATCGGTGGGATCATCGATGCCGATTCTTTCGAGCTTGCAAAAGAAAGGCTCCGCAAAGAAAAAATTCTCGTCACAAAACTCTTTTCAGTTCAGCAGAGAAAAGAGGTCTATCTCAAACCCTCGCTTCTCCTTGCTTTCACCCGCGAGCTTGGACAGCTCCTGAGTGCAGGGCTCCCGTTGTATGAAAGTTTATTGACGATCGAAGAAAAGTATAGAAAAAGTAGGATCCATGCCCTTTTTCTCGATCTTTGCGATCGGCTAAAAGGGGGAAGCAATCTCTCTACTGCCCTAAAGAGCTATCCGAGATCTTTTGACACGATCTATATTTCGATGGTGGAGGCGGGAGAGCGGACCGGAGAGCTTTCTTGGGCTTTTCAGCAGCTGTTTGAGTTGATCCAGCGACGGCAGAAACTAAAAAAACAGCTGATTAGTGCGGTAGCCTATCCCGCTTTTTTGGGTGGGTTTTGCTTTTTGATTGTGATCGCCCTTTTGCTATTTGTCATCCCTTCGATGCAGGAGCTTTTTGAAGGGAGAGATTTGCATCCTCTCACTCAGACCGTCCTTTCAGTCAGCCGCTTTTTGAAGGACTGGTTTGTAGTTCTTATCGTGGGAAACGCCTCGATGGTCCTTGGGCTTGTCTACTATTTCAAAAGAGGAAATGGACTTCTTGCGATGCATAAAGTTCTCAGAACGGTCCCCCTTGTAAAGACTATTTTGGTTGAGGCCGCTTTGATTCGTTTTTGCAGAAGTAGTGCAATTTTGTTAAAAGGAGGAGTTCCTCTTGTAGCCGCACTGAGTATTTCCAGAAAGGTGATGCACCACCCTTTGCTTGAGGAGGCAGTGGAAAATGCAGAAAAGTTTCTCGTAGAAGGGAAGTCTCTCAGCAGCCAAATGAGACAATCGGAGCAGGTGCCCCCCCTTGTTTCTCGGATGCTTTCAATTGCTGAAGAGACGGGGAGGCTCCCTGAAATGTTTCACAGTCTCTCAGAAATTTATGACGAGGAGCTCGATCGAAGCATTACCTACATTACGACGTTTTTACAGCCGGCTCTTTTGATTATTTTGGGCGGAGTGGTCGGCTTGGTGATCCTTTCGATCCTATTACCACTCACCGATGTGAGCACACTAATATCTAACTAGAGGTTATTATGAAGAAAAAAAGAGCCTTTACCCTACTTGAAATTATGATGGTCATTTTTTTGATCGGTTTGATTGGAAGTATTATTGGGTACAATATGAAGGGGAGCCTAGACGAAGGCAAAGCGTTCAAGACCGAGCAGGCCATCCTTAAGGTCCAAGATATTTTAGAGTTGCAAATTGCCCGGGGAGCCGACCCTAAAAAAATTGAAGAAGACCCGGCGAAGGAACTCAAGACCTCCGGAATGGTAAAAAAAGTGTCAGCCTACACAAAAGATGGGTGGGGCGAGCCGATGAAAATCAAAGTCAGGGGCAGTGACGTCATTGTTGAGTCGAAGAAGCTCAACGAATTTAAAGCCAAAAAAGCAAAAACCCGAGGATATGATCTTGAAGAAGAAGAGGAAGAGTAATTTTACTCTTCTAGAGATCTGCATCTGTGTGGCTATTTTAGGTGTGGCTTCTGTAACGATTGGATGGCAGATGAAAAATATGCTCTCTTCGCATCATTTTCATCAAAACGTCTCCAATTTGCTCACCGACTTGAGGAAGTGTCAGCTCCTCGCACTCTCAGATAGGATCGATATTCAAGTGAAGATCACAAAAACACCCAAAGGGTTTGCTTACACCCTTCATACGGATGAACCAAATGGGATATTCTCTAAAAAACCAAAGCGGATGGAAGGGATAAAGGCAATATATAAGGGGAAGCGCCAGGTAAATGAGCTCACCTTAGATATTTACTCAACAGGCAGGATAGAGAAGCTGGATAAAATACGCCTTCTAGAGGGTGAAGATAGGGGGGTTGAACTTGATTTTTCCAGACCCCATCTCATCCATAAGAAGACAATAGAACCAATGTAATGGAGACAAGATGCGCATAACTAGCCCTAAATTCAACGAGGGAGAAGAGATCCCCTCAGTTTATACCTGTGAAGGGTACAATTGGAACCCCCCCGTAGAATTCCACGATGTCCCCAAAGAGGCTAAGAGCCTTGTCCTTATAATGGAGGACCCGGATGTTCCAAAAAATTTGCGAGAAGATGGGCTTTGGATCCACTGGATTGTCTACGAGATTCCCCCTTCCTGTCCTGGAATCCCCGAACACTCCCCTCCTCCGGGAACCCACGGGAAGGGGACGAATATGCGTACAGCGTATATGGGCCCCTGTCCTCCAGATCGACAGCACCGCTACTTTTTCTATCTATTCGCTCTAGATATTATGCCTGATTGGGATAAAGGGCTGACGAAAGAAGAGCTAGAAAAAAAGATGGAGGGGCACATCATCGGTAAAGCCCAGCTCATGGGGACCTATGTTTTGAAGAATGTGAAATCCTGAAAAAACTTGACAACTTAATCTTTTAGTAATTACTTTGCGGGGTAGAGAATAAAACCCGATGTGTCACCCCAGGTGCTGCTCGGGCCACCTTTAACTTGTAGGAGGAAAAAGGGATGGATTCAGCAATGATGCTAGCTAGAGTATTTGGACCTTTTCTAGCGATTCTAGGTCTATGGATGCTTCTTTATGGTGAAAACGTTGTCAAAATTATGGCTTCGGTCAAAGGTTCACCTCATGCGCAGTATTGTAGTGCAGTTTTCAATCTTTTGATTGGTCTCTTCATTATCAATGCATATAACGTATGGACTTGGAATATCTTTTTCTTTGTAACACTTCTTGGATGGGCAATGTTCATTCGCGGAGTACTTGCCCTTTTCATGCCACAACTGATCGTTCAGTGGTTCATGACAAAAGGTACGTGGATTAAGACCATGGGGATCGTTCCCTTCGTTTGGGGTCTTATCCTTACTTGGACTGGATATTACATGTAATTTTTTTTTCAAGTGGTCGCTGTCTAGTGACCACTTGGTATTATTTCCCACATCGACTATTCTGTGAAAGATCCATTATACATAGGGGTAATCGATGCGTTTATCAAAAGTTTTATTCGTTTTTCTAGCTCTTTCAGCGACTACATTTGCTCAGCAATTGCCTGTCTCACTCAAGCAGAGACAACCCCATTGGCGCCCAAAAATCGTTGAACACTTTGACCAGGGGCTACCTAAACGCGTTCTTTTTTACGAGCAAACCGATAATGATAATGAGTCGCCGGTTAAGCAGCTCCTCTACTACCCAAATGGCCAACTGAAAAGTGAAATGGACCTTACCCTCGTTGAAGAGGGGACACAAGGTTTTGAAGAGTGGAAGACCACAATTGTTCCTCACGGCGCTAGCGTCTCCTTTTATAAAGGGGGAGAAGTAGAAAAAGTAGCCCACTACGTCGATGGAATCGTCCACGGTGAAGTTCGGGTTTTCTACCCAAATGGAAACTTAAGAGGGACAGCCGCCTTCGATCACGGTGTAAGAAATGGCAGTGCTAGTGCTTACTTTGAAAATGGGAAAAAAGCAGAGGAGGTCACCTACGAAGATGGAAAGATTGTCGGGGATCTGATTCGCTACTACGATAGTGAAGAAAGGGCTGCGATGGTTCCCTATCTCAATGGTGTTCCACATGGAACGGCCCTGGAGTGGCATCGAAATGGAACCCTGAAAGCGAGTAAACGGTTCGTTAACGGCCTCTTAAGTACCGATGGTCGGAACCCTGCCGTGGTCGTCTATGACGAAAACCGGAACATGATCGAGATCCAAGATTTTGAAGCGGGTCAGCCAATTGGCTCTCATATCCAATACCACCCTAGTGGAAAAGAAAGCTACAAAGTCCGTTTTCGGGATGGAAAAAAACAGGGGAAGGAACTGTTTCTTGGACAAGATGGAAAAGTTCTTGGGGAAGGAGAATATGTCCTTGGGACTCCCAAAGGGACCCACTGGCGTAATCACCCAAATGGACAAAGGGCATTTTTTGCCAAATACTCAGAAGAGGGCAATCTCCTCGAGCCGATCGTTCGGTACAACGCCGAAGGGGTCAAAGTAGCTGAATACACCGTCATCAATGAGCTCCGCGAAGGACCCCATCTCGAGTGGTATGACAATGGAAACAAGAAATTCGAGTACCAATACAAAAATAACAAGTTAGATGGCAAGCAGGCAGAGTACTTTGAAAATGGGCAGTGCAAAACCATCTCCTATTTCAAAGATCAGGTCCGAGAAGGTCTATATGAAGAGTGGTATGAAAATGGGAAGCCCCTTGCAAAAATGCATTATAAAAATGGGGAAAGGGATGGTAAATGCCAGCGCTACTATGAGAATGGACAAAAACATCTCGAAGAGTTTTTTGTAGATGGTCAAAGAGACCAAACGCAAAAAGAGTGGTACCCAAGCGGCCAGTTAAAATTCGAGGGGGCATTTGCCGCCGGGAAAAAAGTAGAAACTCACCGGAGCTTCGGTGAAGATGGCGCTCTTCTTATGGAAGCATCCTATGTCGATGATCAGCCAAATGGTCTAATCCGTATTTTTTACAGCAAAGATAAGCCCAAAGAATTCATCCATTTCAAAGGTGGAAAGCGGGATGGCAAAGTTGAAGAATGGTATGAAAATGGGAGTAAAAAAACGATTGCCCACTACGTGCAAGACCAGATTGATGGTGAGCTAAAAGGATGGTACCAAAATGGTGCTCTCCAGTTTGAAAAGCACTTCGTTAATGGTGTTTCTGTAGGTGAGCATCGAGAGTACTACCCTCTGCAGGAGGGATCTACCGACCAACAACTGGCCCGGATCTTCCATTATCTTCAAAATGGCAAACTCGATGGAGAGCAGCGCACCTACTACCCTGATGGGAGCACACAAACGCTGGTCAATTACAGAAATGGTGAGCTCGATGGGATGAAGGCCCTTTGGGATACCGAAGGAAACCTCGCTGAAGAAGCCTCTTACGAAAATGGAAAGCTAAACGGGAGATTCCTCGAAAGACTCAAAGATGGTCGCGAGGTAATCTACCACTACAAAAACAATCGGAAAGAGGGGCTTCATGAGATTTATTACCCTCCACACCAATTTTTTGGGAGAGTAAAAGCCCTAGAGGTGAACTTCGTTAATGATCTTGCTGAAGGGCTTGCTATTGAATACAGCGAAGCCGGAACGAAGATGTCTGAGACGAATTATATTGCCGGGAAAAAAGAAGGGGATGCGACGATCTATAATCCGAAGGGATCTCTGTTCATGACCCTCTCGTTTAAAAATGATAAACGAGAAGGAGTGGCGACCCAGTATTTCCCAAGTGGGAAGGTTTTCCGTGAAGTGTCCTTTATCGAAGACGAAAAGCATGGGGAAGAGAAGACCTACTTTGATAACGGAGATGTCGCTGCGATTACCCCCTATGACCACGGCAAAAAAGAGGGGCTCTACCAAGAGTGGAACCGAGAGGGGGTTCTGGTCTTTGAAGGGAGCTACAAGGCCGACAAGCGGGAAGGGAAGTTCAATAAGTACTACGACAATGGCAAGCCCAAGGTTTTGCAAGTCTATGTTGACGACAAGCTCCATGGGGTAAAAAAGGCTTACGATCCTGATGGGAACATCAGTGAGACGCAGTACAATATGGGCCAGAAGGTCTAAAGCGGCCTAATGGTCAGAGCTGGCGAAAACTTATTTGGATAAAGGATTCAGAAAAGTTTGGCCAATTATCAAGTTGATATTTGTACGTGCCTTCATATTGTCATCTATTCTCTCCTTTATTATGCGAAAAATAAGAGGTGCCTTCTAACAAGCTTTCTGTTTGATTCGTCTTATCAAGTTAGTTTGGTGGAAATTGGAGAAACATTTCATAATACTTTGAATATCCTGTACCCTTTGGGGCTAGGGGATCTGCTCCCATAGATTTCAGAAAAATAGCGAGCTCTTTGTTCCCTCTCGCAACGGATTCCTGAAAAGGGGTATGACCATTCTTGTCGAGGATATTGATCAGAGCCCCTTTGTTGATTAGCAATTCCAAAATTTCCATTTTTCTTTGCAAATTTGATTTGGTTTTTAGAAGCAGATGCAAAGGAGGATGTCCATTTTGTGATCTCTGATTCGGATCTACACCTCTTCTCAATAATGCTTTAATTATTGCTAAACCACTTGAACCATCCAAATAAGGCTTATAGAAGCTGTCGCGAAATAACGTGCTTAAGCTCGGCTCATTTGCCCCTAAATCCTTCATAAAACCGATTAGGGGTTCATAGTCTCCTGCATCTGCAGCTTGCAATGTTTTAATATATTTTTTTCGGGAGGTTCCTGTGCTTTGTAAATTCTCAGGCCAGATGGGGTGGGAGCACTTCCATCCGAGCAGGCATCTATCGGCAACTAATCTTGAAAAACGTCCATTGCCATTCTCAAAGGGGTGAATCTTTACAAGTCTATGGTGAATTTTTGCTCCTTTTTCTAAAAAAGTAAGCTCTACTGGGTGTGTGCTCCACGAAGCAACCTCCGTACAGAGTTCAGCCATTTGTAAAGAAATTAGCTTAGGGGGTACACCAATGGATGTTATAGATTTTCTCTGTTTTCCGGCCCAAGACCACACTTTTCCAAACATTGCGCAATGAATGGCACAAAGCTCTGGGAAGTTGAACCAATTTGCAATTTCAAGCGGGGCTGTTTTTAAATATTTTTTCTGTGCAAAGGATATATTTTCGGCCTCTATGCGATTGAGGTCGCTCATAGTATGAACCCAAGGAATCAAGAGATCGCTAGAGTCATAAATTGGGGTTGCCCCATCTGGCACTTCAAATTTCATAGGATTATACTACTCCTTCCATAGCTTCGAACCGGGTCCCTGCAATAGCCGATTTTCTTCTTCCCTTAAGAGCGCATGAATTAGTTTTATATCTGGTTCTTGTTTTTCTAGATTCATCGTTCCCTTTAGATAGCGGATATGGTTTTTTGCTTGTTTATGAGCTTGCCTACGTCGGATAGTCTCAATTGATTCAACCAACATGGGGAGAACAAGAAGACCACAAGATAAAGCATGCGAAATTTTATTGAGAGTAGACAAGTTCACATCTTTATCACCTTTTTCAATCCGCGAAATTGTAGATTGAGGAACACCTGCTCTTTTGCTTAGGATTATTTGAGACATGCCTAACTGATGGCGGATCATTTTGATTAGCGGCCCAATATTAAGGCCTTTTGAGGATTCCTTTGTTTTTTTTGCTGATTCTGCAACCTCTTCAATGAGAAGTCGTTCTGAAAAAGTGAACTTGGTCATTTGGGATCTCCTTTTTTATGATTATATCATGAGTGCTATTAAAATTACTTAAAAATATGCTGTGAAAGCATAGAAAACGATAGATTACATAGCGTTTGTGCTATAAAATAAGCGGTCTTATAAGTAGAAAAGGGCAGGAGTGCACATTCATTAGATTTTTAACCTCTAAAAATGAATGACTTAATTAATTTTGTTAAATCAGTGTTTTGTCAATGCTGGTTATGAGGATTTGAGTTTTTGGGCGATCGGAACGAGGATGGGGTCTTCGACTGAATTGTAATCTTGGTTTAGGGGAAGAGGGGGATCGTCGGGGAACCACTCTTGGACGCGCCTACGCTTTTCTGTGTAGAAGAATTCTTCGTCCCGATAGGTGTAGTGGTTGATCCGGATTTTGTCGATGCTCACTGTTTCGGTGAGGCTTTTGTTTTCAGGGAAAGGTTCTTTATTTTCTGTGACGTGAAAGAATCCCTTTTTGTATTTGCAGTGGTGGGGTTTTTTCACTTTGGTGATTTTTTTCGGCTGGAAGATTGTTTTAACAAAGCAGTTGAGGGGGTGTTTTTCAGGGGCTTTGTAGGTGAGTGTTTCGATGAGTGGTTGGTTTGAGGGGATCCGATAGATATTGGAGGTGCCATAGAGCTGCCAGTTGATTCCGATGCCGCCAAACTCTTCATAGTCTTTTAGGAAGGAGGGGATGTCTTCGTTTTCAACAGGGACGATGAATTCATCGGTGTCGATGATGGCCATCCAGAAGCTGTCCCGACCGCGGTTGTCGATGAGGGTGTTATAAGCCCTGCATTGGACATCTACCCAGTTTTTATGTTCTAGAGGTTTATAGGGCCAGTCGATCAGTTCGACTAGCCCTTGCTCAATGTAGGGCTCGAGTACAGGAAAGTAATGGTCCTGGCTCAAGTTGTTGAAGAGATAGAAGTGCTCCACACCCATCAGTTTATGGTATTCAAGCCATTCCTGAAGAAATCTAGCCTCATTTCTAAAAATTGCACAAATTGAGAGGTAATACTTTGGTGCTGCCTCGAGTCCACTAAAAAAGCATAAGAGAATGAATGTTAAGCGAGATATTGTTGCCTACACACTTAAAGAGATCTAACGTTCGTAGCGATTGGTCCTTTTTTCCCTTCTCCAATTTCGAACTCAACGCGTTGTCCTTGTTCGAGATTGCTTGCTAGGTCTTCGATGCCTGATTTGTGGACGAAGTACTCTTCGTTCCCTTCCTCTTCTTGGATAAATCCATATCCCTTTTCAACATCAAACCATTTTACTGTGCCTTTTCTTGTCATATGTGTTCCTTAATTGTAAATCATCCGTTCAAATTGCTCAGGAATAAAGTCTCCAAGAGGGGCTTTGTGTAAAGCGAGTTCTCGGATGAGACTTGAACTAATCTGGGAAAAGGATTGATCAGAAAGTATAAAAACTGTCTCGATTTCTCCAATTTTTCGATTGGCTCTTGCCATTTGCATTTCATATTCCATATCGCTAAGTGAGCGAATGCCTCGCAAAAGAACGTCAATGTTGTGTTCTTTTGCAAATTGTGTTGCAAGTCCAGAAAAGCTGACTACTTCTACATTTGAGAGTGATGCAACTTCTTTTTTTAGTCCCTCTAGCCTCTGTTGGACAGAGAGAATGGACTTGAGCTTGGCATTATTTGCTCCAATTCCTACAAAAAGAGTGTCAAACATCGCAGATGCGCGATGGATGAGGTCTAGATGTCCTAGGGTTGGGGGGTCAAAAGTCCCAGCAAATAATGCCTTTCGCATGGGGGATAGTGTATTCTTTCTATGGGGTAACTTGCAAGAATTTTAGTGGAGCTGCCAGAAGTGACCTTTTCGGTCTTTTTTGATTTCTCTACCTAGTTCTTCAGCAGCTCTTTCAACTCCGGCGCGGACGGCAGGCTCTCTCCATTCTGTCCCGCAGATGGTTCCTTCTTCGTTGAGATGGTAGCTCCAGTTCAAAATATCTCTATAGACCTGGTTGCTGTCCCGCGAGGAGTCTATGTAGACGAGGTCTGCCTGGACATTTCCCAAAGCGTCAGTGGCCTCGTCGCTCGACATTCTGACGGGGATGACTCTTTTGGTGAGGCCAGCATGGCAGATGTTCGAGAGGAAGAGCTCGAAGATATAGGGAAGTCGAGGATCTGTCAGTTCTCCTTTATGATTCGCAGTTCCTTCCCAGTGATCAACAGCATAGACCGTTCCTTGATCGCCAACACGTCTGCCAAAGTAGCGGGTCGAGGCACCGGCCCAGCTGCCTAGCTCAATGACAACTTTGATGTTTCGCTGGTTGAAGACTGTATCAAGAGATTTTTCCGTGGCGAAATAGCCAGCTGGATCGAAGGGGAGGAGCTCGACTCCTTCATAGGGATCATTTGCAAACGAAGAGAAACACCACAAGACGGATGCTAAAAAAAAGGATGCTCTTTTCATAATTAGCCTCCTCTGAGCTTATAAGTGTATAATAAATATTAAGATCTTAATAGGCAATGTGTTTTGTTCACCTCAATACCCAGAGCTGACCTTCCGTCTCGATCTGTTTGCCGAGGACTTTGGCCGCTTTTTTCACCCCTTTCCGAACACTTTTCCAGCCCCAGTCATCGCCGCACATTACCCCTTTTGGATTGAGGTGGGGATACCAATTGACTATGTCGGCATAGACCTGGTCGGTTGTATGATCGGCGTCGACGTAGATGAGGTCTGCCTTGATGTTGAGGGCTAGTGCAGCTTCATTGGTGGTCATCCGGATGGGAATGACGATCTCTTCGCAGCCTGAGTGTTTCATGTTTGAGAGAAAGAGCTGGTAGAGGTAGTCGAGTCGGCTATCTTTTTTATGGGCTTCTTCTGTTGAGCTTCCCTGCCAGGTGTCGATGGCAAAGACTTTTCCCTCTTTTCCGACAGCGTGAGCAAAGTAAACTGTAGAGCCGCCTGCCCAGCTGCCCAGTTCAATGACTGTTTGGATCTGGTGGTTTGCAAAGAGGCGCTCGAGTCCATTTTGGTTGTTGAACCAGCTGTGCAGATCGACGGGGATCGGATTGACGTAGTCATAAATTCCTGAAGCGAGGAAGGCAAGAGAAAGTGCTAGGGTTTTCATGAAGATAATTTACTTTGTTCGATGAAAAAACAGCAAGGTTGTATCTCCAAAATGGCGCTGGTCATAGAGGGTCAGCGTTTTTGGGGAAACGGTAGCCCGCTTGCTCTGCTCAAGAAGGAGGATCCCCTCTTTTGCTAGCAAGGGGCTGAGTGTTTCTAAAAAGGGGGTAATTTCCATTGCATAAGGGGGATCGATGTAGATGATATCAAACGTTGATCCCATTTTTATGAGCCGTTTGATAGCAGTGGAGGCCTCTTGTTGGAAAAGATTCTGTGAGAGACCTAAGTGGGACAGGTTTTTACGGATGCAATCAGCAGCAGCCCGATCTACTTCTATGAATGTAGAGCTTGCAGCTCCCCTTGAAAGAGCCTCTAGCCCCATGGCGCCGCTTCCTGCAAAAAGATCTAAGAAGGAGGCGTTTTCAATGTGGTTTTGTAGGATGTCAAAGACGCTGCCGCGCACTTTGCTCGAGGTGGGGCGGGTTTTTTCTCCCTTAGGGGTTTTTATTTCCCGATTTTTGTATTGTCCAGCAAGTATGCGCATGATTTGATTGCCTTGAAAACTCTACTGCTCAGAAGCAATCGCCCCTTTGTAGGGAGCAACGGCTTGAACAGCTTGCTTGAGATGCGAGCTTTTTCCACTTTTTAGAAAGTGATCATAACAGATTTTCGATTGTGTTAAAGCCCAAGTCTTTTCAAGCATCCGTCCGCCTCGGAGTCCGTCTTCGAGGGAGATGGTTTTTCTCAGGTTGAGGTGCTGGTTGTTGTTCTTCCCTTTGAGGGTGAGTGTGAAGTCGCAGAGGGTATCTACTGTTCCCGTGATGGTGTAGGGTTGACCGAGGAACATCGGTGAGAGGAAGTTGTTTCTTGGGTAGAGGTGGATATCTCCCTCTCCAGCGGCTATTTGAGCATCAATGGCGATGTTTTTTACGAGTGGATAGTGGAGGTCTTTGACGAGGCGAACAAGTTTTCTAGGGAAGCCTGCATTGGTTTCTGAGTAGACGAGTTTCCCTCCGGTCGAATAGCTGAGAAGGTCGAGAAGGACGAGGTTGTTCCCTTTGCCAGAAGCGGCTGCATAAAAGTTTACGTTCCCGTTGTACTTGTCTGTCCACTGGCCGATCGAACGGCGTTGCTTTTGGGAGCTGAGGATTGTATTCCCATCGGTGATGAGGATGACCGAGTGGAGCTCGTTTTCGCTAAATGTTTTTGGGAGAATTTCTTCAATCGAGCTATAGGTCTGTGTCCCACCGACTGGACCTCTCCCGTTTTGGGATTCGAGGAAGCTTTCGGCTGCTTCAATCGCTTTTGGACAGACAGGGAGATTTTTTGAAGAGAGGCGAACGACATTCTTATCGAAGATGTAGATGTTGAAGTTGTCCCCTTCATGTAGCGCTGCCATCGCTCTCTGTACAGAGCGTTTGAACCGGGAGAATTTATGTTTTTCAATCGAGCTCGACCTGTCGAGGATGAAGTAAAAGTTTTGTTTCATCGGCTGGCACTTGGCATCAAACTCGGGACTGATGGTCAAGGAGAACACATATTTCCCATTTCCTTCAGGTGAGGGCATGAGCATCACGTCAACGTCGAGATCGATGGTGTTTTCAGCGCTAGCTACCGTTTCTGCGGTTTCAAATCCGTAGTGGTCAAAATCAGGGAGGTCGCTTTCTGCTATGCTCCGTTTAATCCACTGACTTCTGAGGTAGTCAACGGCATTGGGTAGGACCAGTTTTTTTGATGCATTATCGGAAAAAGTTTCTTCAAAAAGGAGCTCACTTTTTGTTTCTTTGCTCCTCGTGCTGAGTTTTTGAAGAGAAGCGAGGAATTTTGGATCAAGCCCTTCAGAGGAGTGGGTGGGAAGTGCACTTGGGAGGAACTGCTGATCGGTCATGGTGTAGTCATCTTGGATCGCCTGGGCAGCAGCAGGGGGTGGCGTTTTAGAGATGGTTTGATCCGAAAAGTCTACGCTTGCGTATTTTTCTGGTTCAAAAAAGAGAGGTTCCTCGAAGTCTTCTTCGAGGGCAAAGTCTGCAAGTGAGGCGCGCAAGTCGGGGTCGAAGAGAGGGGGCATGCTTGCAAAAAACTCTGAGGAAGGCTCGGGGATGATGACAAGTTGTTCTTCATTGACTTTAGGTTCTGAAGCGAAGAGTGTTTTTGGATGGGGATATGAGGCTGTTTCGAGCTGCATGTCGTTTTCATCTAACGTTTCATCTTCGGCTACATCAAAGTAGTTGTCCTTAGTTTTAGCTGAAACGATGACCGTGTTGAGGGATTCTTCAAGAGCTCTTTCAATTTTCTCAACGAGAAGATCTTCTTGCTCTTTAGGGACGATTTTGGGAGTGGGATCTGGTCTCATTCCAGCGAGCTCATCTGTCGTTTCATAGATGAAGGGATGGAAATAGAGCGCCCAAACAGCTGCTAGGTGCAAAGCTATCGAAGCTAGGATACAGAAGATCAGTAGAGGTTTTCGGATTGCTCCTACATGCATAATTTCTTCGCGATTTCCGCCTTAGCTCTTTTTACACGATCGAATAAATAGGGATAAAGGGTCTCTTCTCTTCCTAGTAATTCTTCAAGATTTTCCAAAGCAGTCTGCTCAAGTCCTTGTGCAATTTCAAGGTTTCCTTCTTCGCGGGCGACTTCGGCTTGGTATTTTTTGATTTGGGCGTCGATATAATCCATATAGGCGATGAATACTGCATCCTTTTCAGGGTTCTGCGAACGGATAATAGTATATTCTTGTGTGATCGGATCATCTTGGTTGTGGAAGTCTTCGTAGACTCTATTGTAGAAGAATTCTACGTTTTTAGCGTATTCGTCGGGATTGGAAAGTTGGCTTCGTATTTCTGCGTACTGCAATGCAGCTTCGAGATGGACCGGCTCTGCTGCAACTTTCTTCTGAATCTGTAGATCTTTTAGTGTATGTAAAATGGAGACCATTTCAGGGCTTTCACTATTTCGCTTTTCCCCTTTTAGGAGTTTGTACTCGAGTTTTGCAAGGTGGAGCTTCGCGGAATTCTGGAGGATAGAGGGCGTTTTATCCAGGCTGTTTGTTAAGTTTCGGTAGGAGTTGAGGGCGTTTTGGTATTGGTCTGCTGATTCATAGGCCCTGGCTAATTCGAAGATGGCTCTTTTTTGAAGTTTCCAAGGGAGTTGGCTTTGTTCTTCTTGCTTGTGAACGAGCATCTCGAGAATTTTGATTTTGTCTTCTTTTTTCCCATTGAGTTCGAGGATGTGGGAATACTTGAGGACTTCGCCTTCTAAATAGAGAGAGTCTTGCGAGATTTTGAGTGGCCCGATTTCGTCTTCAACACCGAGGAGTTCTCTAAAGAGGATGTTCGCTTTTTTGAATGCGTTCTGATCCCTCTTTGCGGCCTTTTTGTAGTAGTGGTTTGCAAGCCATAAGAAATTGTCGAGTTTTATCGACTGATTTTTCCAGGAGTTAGATGCAAAAAGGTGCTCGGCTGCACTATGTGTTAAGTCTTGAGCCGTTTGATCTTTCGTTTCGGTCAGACCAATCGAAAGATAGGCGTTGAAAAGTTCTAAGTGGAGGAGCCCTTTTTCTTGCAAGTTCGGGTTGTAGGAGAGGGCTTTTTCTGCGTGCTGGATAAATGGCCTAAGGTGGGGGCCGGTTTTCTGGTGACAAATAGCCATCAGAAGGTGGGCTTCGGCCAAGCAATCCTTGTCAAGGGCATCACTGATGAAGGTAGAGAGGACGGGAATAACTTCCTCATAGAGACCGAGCTCACACTGACATTTCATCATTACGAGACTATACTGCTCATGCTCTTTTGGAGTGAGGATTCCATCTTCCTGAAAAACTCTCTGGAGAATTGTTATGAACATTTCTTTTGAGGCATTGGAGTTGATTTGCTCTGGGCTTTGGAGCTCTTCAATACAACAGTTGATGAGGTGACGCCAGGCTGCGGTTTTCTTTTTGCTATGGGGATATTTTTCTAAGAAGGCTAAAAAGACTTCTCTTGATTCGAGCCATCTCTCTGCCTGGCAAAGGAGGAGAGCTCTGTCATACATGACTGCTTGGGTATCCTCGTATTCAGGGTATTGGCTTGCTAGAATTTTTAAATCGTTTAAAGCTTTTGTTGTATCGCCACTTTCACGGCACATTTGCGCGTGGATCATCAGAACCTTGGCGATGTCGCTGTCTTTAGGGAAGGTTTGTCTAAAAGAGGAGAGCGTTCTTTCTAGTAGCGGAAGGTCGTTGAGATGACGAGAGGTGTTCACGAGAAGGAGGTGAGCTGTTTTTGCCTCTTTTAACGTTCCTTTCCCCGATGTCACAAATTTCTCTAAAGGTTCAATAGCTCGGTCGAAGTTTTGCATTGCGTAGTGGCAGCGCCCTTCATAGAACTGGAGCAGCGGAACTTTTTGCTCGGGCATGGTTTCGATGACCGATTGATAGAGGTCTAGAAAGCTCTGATAGTCGTCGTTTTGGTAGAGCAAAATGAGTTGATTGTAGGACGCAAGCCTTGCTCTTTTCCCACCCATTTCAGAAACCATCTGAAAAGTGCGTATTGCCTCATTTTTATTTTCGTTGATCTGCAGAACAGCCGCCTGAAATAGAAATCGTTCTCGGTGCTGGGGGTGTTTCTCCGCTAGCTGAAGGTAGAGTCCCGCTGCCCTCTGGTCTTCTCTTAGAAGACGATGGATTTCAGCTAATGGGAAAAGGGATCGGTCGCTGTATTTTGTCTCAGCCAGAAGTTTGTAGTGGGGTTTAGCCAGTTTTAAGTAGTAGTTTTTTTCTTCTGGATCGCTAGATTTTAATGCTTGGCGGAATGCCCCTTCTGCAATGAGGTAGCGGACTTTGAATTCAAGGGGGTCTTTTTTGTGATTATGTACGAATGCTTCTCCTTTTTCGATGACCGAGAGGAAGTCGCGCATTTCAAAGTGGGCTTGGAGATGGTTAAAAAAAGTTTTTGCACGAATCTCATTGGATCCGATTAGGTCGTACGTTGCTAGTGCTTGCCGGAAGTTTCTCTCTTGGAAATAGAGATCACCGAGCATGGCGTTGAGGTGATCGTGGAGATTAGTGTTTGGATTTTGCTCAAGAAAATTTATAATTTGTCGTTTTACAATTGCATAATCCCCGTCTTTCCAATACTCAGTAATTCTTCTGAGCATTAGTGCTTCATTTGCTGTTGCATCGAACCCTTGAGAAAAACCAAAGTGGGTGAGAAAAATACAGCCGAGAAGTGCGTTTAGGGCCGTTTTTCGCGGTTCGAAAAATCGTTTACCCATTGGGATCCTCCAGTGAAAAACCTTTTTTCGCCATTATACTGAGAGTCCCTTTTATTACTAGGGTTTACAACTCATGAGAATACTCGGTATACTTTTGGAAAAAAGGAGGTCCCAAATGGGATTACAGATGATGTTTTTTGCAGCGGTATGCATTGCAATTTCAAATCTTTGTATGCGCAGAAGTATCGATTCCGGAGGGACCACAAAGGCCTATTTGATGATGCAGCTGGGGTTGACCTTTTTTTTAATGGTTCTTTTGAACCCTGTAAGAACAGGGAATTACGCCTGGGATACCCCGATGGCGATTTTTGCACTTTGCGGGGGAGTCCTCTTAGCTGGTGTGATGACCTTTGTCGGAAAGGCTCTCGAAAATGGCCCACCAGGTCTAACGATTGCCCTTCTTAACTGCTCCTCTGTCCTCCCTATTTTGATGCTCGTTATTCTTTTTGGTGCACAGTTTGGATTTTATTACAGTCTGTGGAATGCGATTGGGTCTGTTTTGGTCATCATAGGGATCTGTTGGGCCGGATGGGATGGGGGAGAGCTTTCAAATCGTAAAAGTTGGTTTGTCTTCATCTCGATCGCTTTTTTTGTGCATGTGGCCTATCTCGTTTTCTTGAATTGGCGGGCCTTATTTATCAATTTTCCCGGAGAAAAGGGGCTAGGGCTTTCATTCAAGCCCGAGGCTGCAAGTACCGAATGGTTTATGCCCATCGTTTTTCTTTCGGCTGCGATTATCCAGACATTTATATTTTTGAAAGACGAGAAGCGGCTCCCAAACAAATCTGAGGTGACTAATGGAGTTTTTGGGAGTATTTCAAATGGAATTGGAGCTTTCTTCATGATCCGTGCAACGGAGATCTCCACTTCTCTTGAACATGCAATGCTCTTCCCTATTTTCTCTGTCACCCTCATTATCGGGTGTAATTTGTGGGGAAAATGGTTGTACAAAGAACAGGTGAACTGGAAAGCCAACGCCCTTTGTGTTGGGGGAATCATGCTTGGTATGGTCGATTGGCAAGCAATTTTTTCGTAGAGAAAAAATTTTACCCTATAATCGGTTCGATGGCTTCTAGACTCTCTCTTAGTCTTCGAACGAGTATTCTTCGACATGGTAGGCGTCGTATTGGGAGATGAGTTCTCCAGCCTTTGATCCATCGAGATGCTTCAATTGATCATAGATTTTAAGCCCTTTGGCATTTTCTCCCTTCCGGAAGTAGAGCTTTCCCAAACGGACGAGGATTTCATTGTTTTCAGGATCTACCTGAAGGATTTCTTCGTATTCTTTTTGTTCTTCTTCGTGCCTTTCCAATTCTTTATAGAGAGCCGCTCTTTGGGCGTGTACCCAGGGATCTCTTTGAGCGTACTCGTCAATAATATGATATTCTTCCAAGGCTCGTTCAAGCGCCATTTCAAACTTTGCCCGCATCTCTTCCGACTCGTATTCGGGGGGCGTCCAGCAGAGGGCTTCATTCAGCGTAAGGTTTCTAGGATCTTGGTAAAGGGAGGCGAGTCCAACATAATTACTTGCAAGGGATGCATGAGCTTCCAAATCGGAGGGTTCGTTTTTGATGAGGCGGATGTGTTCTTGTATCGAGGTCAAAAAGAGCATCTCTTTTAAGCGCAAAAGATCTTTCCATTTTGTCCAGATTCGAAATTTCTCGGTTAAATAGGACAAGGTGTCTGACGCTAAGACCCACCGGTTTTTGACGCTGGGGATCTCCAAATTTGAAATAAGATGGACAATCCCTTTTGTGATGCAGCAGTGGTATTCTAATGTCCCGAGGTCAAAGGGGATCGACTCTTGAATGGCTTCCATGTATTCGTCTCTAAGCTGCATGAGCCGTTCAGGTCGCCTTCCCTGGTGGTAGAACAAGAGGACTAGGTAGGTGAATACCGAGAGGAACATCGCAGCGAGCCAAAAAGCCATTGCGGTCGATTGCAAAGAGTGGGAGATCAAAAGGCCAAAGACAATGAATTCAATAGAGAGAAGGGCAATAAATAGTGTGTGAAAGAGGATGTAGCCCCGATTGATCCGCCAAAAACGGCTGACAAAGGGATGGCAGAGATCGGAGACCTTCTCTTGGAAGGTTTCCGTGTTGAAAACAATGCAGCTATCGCGTTTGGTTGTCGTTGTCATGGGTTTATCTTAAGGGATTTAATCGCCAGCATCAATAGTATCTTTCATCGCTCTGATCACCCTATTAGAAACGCCGGCCTGAGCTAGGGTTTCTTCATCGCTCGGAGTGAGATAGAATTTGCTCCGAGTGACCGAAATTTCATACTTGATTACCTCATCATCCAAGCCAGCTCTTGTCATGTTTTTGATGTCTTGGACCGAGAGTCTTTCTAGACCTTGGATTCTCTCCAGAGTCTTAGGATAGAAGCGATAGAGTCTATCGACATCTTCTCTTGTGAGCGGACCGCTGCTGGCAATCGGGATCATTTCAGTAGATGCAATGAGATCATTTGAGTTTGCAATGGCTGCAATTTTTGCCCCTTTTTGGCTGCAAGAGATCAGAGAGAGAAAAATAAGGAAAAGGGAGAGGTAGGTCATGAGTCCTTTATTCCAAAAGAGTGAATAAACAGCAAGAAAGCTGCAAGAAGGCTGCACGATCCTGTGAATAAATAGAGCTTTTCAATGTCGATCCCTGCGATTAACCCGCCGGTAAGGGGGCCGATGATCGTGGCTAGAGCAGTGACCGACTGATTCACTCCTAGGATACTCCCCTGGATATGATTTGAGACGCTTGTCGAGATGGTGGCAAGGCCGTTAGTCCATGCGAGAGCGGCACAAAGTGTAGCAATAAAGAAATGGATCAAAAATACGGGGAGAGGCTCATGAGGAATGAGGGTGATAAAAAGAGCGACACTCAAAGTAAAGAGGGCGAGCAAAAAGGTTTTCGGGCTTTTATAGAGCCCAGCTAAGATTGGGTTAACGACAAAGTTGGCAAATGACCAGGTGATCCCAATGAAAACAAAGGTAAATGTGATTGTATTGATCGATACATTGAAGTGGTCGATGAGATAGGCTGATAAAAATTGCATCGAGGTGACCCAGCAAATCATAAACAAAAAGTAGATGAGATACATCCACCGAACCTCTTTTGTCTTTATGGCGGAGCCGATGTTTCTAATCCCCTTAAAGAAGTCCATTTTCCTTGGATGTTTAACCAAAGAGCTCTCTTTGAAAAATTTGAGCATCAAAAACAGGTTGATCGCAGAGAGAAACCCCGTTACAAAGAAGGGGATTTCAGGGTGAAAAAAAGGGGCAAGATCGGGATTAGAAAGGCTTCCCCCGGTCAATATTGCCAGAACAAATCCAATCCCTCCAAATGTCCCTACCCATCCAAAATTCCGGGTGCGGGCCTCTTTCGTTTTGGAAATATCGGCAATCGCAGCCAGACAAAGGGTCAAGTTCCCCGCGAAGAAACCGGTCAGCGCTCTCCCTGCCCACAAAACCTCTAGATGCTTGATATGAATCCCAAGCCCGGTCATCAAATACCCGATAATTCCTCCTGAGATGGTGAGGAGAAAGACTTTTTTTCTCCCATGCCGGTCAGAAAGGGTCCCTAAAATAGGGGCTCCAAAAAATTGAGCCAGGGGAAATGATGCGATCAAAAGGCCCAGCATGAATGTCCGCTGCAAGAGGGTGTAGTCGCTACCGAGGAGGTGATAGTTGGGCTTGAGAAAAAGGGGAGTAAAGATCGGATAGACGATCGCAAGACCGAAGTTGTCAATGAAGTAGGTGAGGAGCACCGGAAAGAAGGAGCGGCTCCAAACAGTCTTCATTCGGAATTGGAGGTTGCCGTATCTTCTTCTTTAAATCGATAACCAACCCCGCGGACCGTCTCGATCCACTGGAAGTTGGGACCTAGCTTCTTTCTGAGTGAGGCAATGTGGACGTCGATATTCCGATCAACGATAAAAGCATCATCGTTATGGATGTCATCGAGAAGCTGATTCCTCGTGAGTACCTTCCCTCGATTTGACAAGAGTCTACGGAGGATCCCAAACTCAGAAAGGGTAATCGGTTGGATCGATTCTCCCTTTTTTAAAAGGTAGCGATCTACATCGAGAGAGAAGTTTCCGAAATTAACGACGTTAGGAACTTTTTCAGGCTCTCTGAGCCTGCGCATAACTGCTTTGATCCTTGAAAAAAGCACTTTTGGAGAAAACGGTTTTGCCACATAGTCGTCTGCTCCAAGCTCTAGCCCTAAGACAACATCGAGTTCGTCGGATTTTGCAGTGAGAATGATCACGGGAATATCGCGTAAATCGGGGTTGCTCTTAATTTTCCGGCAAACATCAAGACCGTTTTGCCCGGGGAGCATAATGTCGAGGATGACAAGGTCAGGTTTTTCTCTTTCAACCGCACGGTAGCCGTTGATTCCATCAACCTCTACGTGCAATTTATATCCGGTGACTTCAGCTTGCAATTTGATCAGGGAGGCGATGTCCTCTTCATCCTCAATCAACAGAATGCGCTTCTTGTGTGACATAATAGAAATGGCTCCTAAAAAAAAGATAATCTGTTCTTTAGGTTCGCAAAATTTTGTTTTTAATGGAAGAAATAAGAGACTTTCTCCTAGTTCAGGGAAGGTCTCTAAGGATTAAAAGTTTTGAATTTCGTAGTCGGACTTTAACGGGTGCTTTTCTAAGAATTGGCCAAAGGGCTTGATGTCTCCGGTTACGAAGAAATCATGGCGTGAGATGTGTGTTTCAGGATTTCTTTCTTTGAGCGCTGATTCGGCTGCATGGGCTGCACTCATCGCTGGATTGATCACAACTGTTTTTGGGGGGAGCTCCTCTTCAATGGCATGACGAAGGTGAGCATAATGGGTGCAAGCTAAGACGAGGGTGTCGATGTTTTTTTCCTGGATCGATTCTACATAGCTTTTGATCACTTTTTGTGTGTCATCTGCGCCCGTTTCAATTTTTTCGGCAAGTTTTGGGCAGGGAAGGGGAAAAAGCGTTGAGTAGGGAAGAGCCTGGTGGATAGCATCTTGATAGACGTTTGAGCGGATCGTGGCCTCTGTTGCCATGATTGCAATTCTCCCCTTTGAATCTGTTTGAAGAAGGGTGTCTACAGTTGGCTCGACCATTCCAATGATGGGGATGGGGAAGATGTCTTGTATGTGTTTGAGGCCATAGACGCTTGCTGTATGGCAGGCGATGATGAGTAGTTTGATGTTTTTGGTCAGAAGAAACGCAGTTGCTTTTGAGAGGCAACGGACGATTTCTGGGCCCGTTTTTTCTCCATAGGGGAAGTTTGCATTGTCACAAAAGTATAAAACATCTTCATGGGGTAAAAGAACTTCTAGAGCTTGAAGGACAGTGATGCCACCGACCCCAGAATCTATGATACCAATCGATGCTGTCATTCTGGTAGGCGGAGTTGTTGATCTACGATGATCGTGTTAGAGGTCAATCCATTGATTCGTTTTAAGGTGTCTATCGATGTGTTGTGCTTTCTTGCAATTTTTTCAAGGGTATCACCCGATCGGACTTGGTAGCTTTTCCCGCCGGCGCCACTGGTCCCGATTGCCTTAGAGATCGAGTTGATAGCCGATTTGAGCTTCACGACTTCATTGAGCCGTTCATTTTGGCTGGCAATTTGCTTTTCCAAAACAGAAACAGACTGAACAATCTGATTGGTAGATCCAGCGAGCTGGCGTAGATCTCTAAGCATTTTTTCCTGAGTGCTCTCTAGCTGGCTTACCCGTTCTTCGAAGCTTTTGTTCCCTCCCCCAGATGCTCTCTTCATAGCATGAACCTCTTCTTGGAGAAGTTCAAGATCCATCCTGTGAGTAGCATAGGCTTGTTTTACATCATTGAGAGCGACCCTGAGTTCTTCAAGGACTCCTTGATTATTCCCCTTTGCAGAAGAGAGGCAGTGGGTGAGGAGGAGAAATGGGAGGAAAAAATATCTGATCATTTTTCATATATCCTAAATTCTACGCGACGATTACGGGCCCATGCAGAAGGATCATGACCCATATCTACCGGTTGTTCTTTTCCATGAGAGATCGAGTGGATTCTATTTGGGCTAACACCGCGCTGGATTAAAAGAGTTCTGATGTAGTTGGAGCGGCGTGTCCCCAAAGAGAGGTTGTAAGATTCGGAGCCTCGTTCATCACAATGTCCACCAACAGATACGTAGACATTCGGGTGTTTTTTTAAGTAGGCAGCAGCCCGATCGATCACCTGCATATACTCGGGCCGGCGGATCACATGATCTGCTGTAACAAAGTAGACGTTTTGAAAAATTTGAGCCAGTTCTGCAAATGCCTTTTTAAACTGTCCTAGGCTTGGGATTCCACTTCCGGGAGAGCCCGGGATGTCGCGAGGCTGTGGAATAGCTGAATCGGCAAATGCGAGCTGAAGATCATCTTCTTCGAGAGGGATAAATTCTTCATCTAGGGGCCCATAGAACCCTTCACTTGCTAGCATCCCATCGGTATCATCACCCCAAAGCCCTTTGATTTCTTGCCACTTTGTGTGAAGTCCAGAAAGAGGTCCCGAGTTGTGGGAACAACTCGTTAAAAGGATGCAAGAAAGGAGTGTTCCAAGAATTTTTCGACTCATTATATCCCCCATGTTGGGTAATGTTTTTTGCTCGGGCCAGAAGAGATTTTAACGGCCTGAGGTTGATTTAAGTTCACTATATACAATTCGGATGTATCAGGATCGGTAGAATTGAAGACAAGGTGGAGACTGTCGTGTGCCCAGCTTGGGTTTTCTTTATTGCCTGTACCTGAAGTCAGTTGTTGCTCCTCTCCTGTTGCCGTGTCGTATATCCAAATTTGCCGCACACCATTTGTTTTAGCACTATAGGCGATTTTTGTTCCATCAGGAGACCAAGAAGGACATGTATTTTCACGGTTGCACTTCGTGAGGAGTTTGGGTGTCGCTCGTTTATTTTCTATTACTTCAGAGGGAATCTCATAGATGCGCGGAGTCCCGTCTTTATCACTGACGAATGCAATCTTTGAGCCGTCGGGATGAAAGGTCGGGGAGGCTTGGGTTGACTGGGGGTAGGAGAACAATTGTTGGGGCTTCCCTTCAAGGTTCCCAGTTAGATTGATTTTCTGGGTGAAAAGATCAGCTCTGCCAGAAGCATCGGAGATAAAGGCAATCAGGTTTTTCTTCGGCGAAACGGCTGGTAATAACTGATTCCCTCTCAAATTAATGAGCGGCTTACCTGTCCGGTTCTTTATCGATGAGAAGTGAATTTTTGGTTGACCATTTTTGTAGTTTACATAGACAAAGCGGTCGTTGCCATAGGATGAGTGATACGGAATAAAGACGGGGGAGATGCAGTAGTCTTCCTCGAAGGTCACCTGTTTAGCGTTCCTTCCATCCCAGTCGCATTCCCAAATTTCTGCCTTCCATGATTTTGTAGAGGGGTCTATATTTTCCCCTTGGACAGAGTAGAGAATCCGCGATGAGCAAACGCCATCGACGTCAAATAGTGTTTTCAACAGGGCGTCGGAAAGTTTGTGGATCTGGCGGCGATCCATGTTCATGACTCCGGAGAGGGGGATCCCTTCGAATTTTTTTAATGCCCCGGTTTGGATATTATAGGCGTAAAAATCGAGTTTTTTTTCGTTTACTACCCCTTTTAAGACATGAGCAACACCTACTTTTTCCCACTTTTGTGGGTTGAAGGCGATCTGTGGGTCGTAGTGGCGGACAATTTTTTCTAGGTTTTCGTCGGTCGAAGCGACTTTAGAATAGCCGCTGTGGCTTAAATCAAATTCTAGAATTCTTCGGATCTTGCTTAAGTACCCAGTGTCAAGGGAAGCATTGTCACCTTGAATGGTCGATAGGTAGAGGGGGGAGAGTTGAACCCTCGTTGTAAGTTCGACTCTAATTTCTTCTTCTGCCCGAAGTGATGCTGTTAAAACAAGCAGGGCTAGAAGACTATTGGTTACAGAACGTAATGACAAAAGAATGCTCCTTTTCTTTTTGCAAACTGCCACTAAAGGGCGGAAATTTCATCAAAGGCAATCGGCTTTCTATCAACTCCTGATTCCTTTTGCTAGCTGAACGGATCACTTTCATATTGAGGTAAGAACCGTTTTTGCCAAGCTTTAGTTCGACGCGCACATCGCCCACTTCAGGGAGATCGAGGCCGCTTTGCAAACAGTCTATCAGAGATCCGACATAATTGCTCCCCCCAAAACCGCCCTCTTCATCAATTTTTAGTCCGGTGATGATCTTAGAAGTAGGACTTCTCTTTTTTCCAGAACCTTTAGTGGTCCCTTTTTCAATTTTTGCCATCGACTCTTGTAGTTGATTTAGCAAACTCAGCGGGATCTCTGGTTTTTTTTTGGCCGGTTTTGATGGAGCTACTTTTTTAACCACTTTCTTTTTTGGAGCGCTTTTTTTTGGAGCTGGTTTTTCTGGTGGCGCTGCTGGTTTTTTTGCCGTTTCAGATTTTCCCTGACTTGCTACGGTATGGACAGGGGAAACGGTCTTTAGCTCCATCACCGGAGTGGCAACAACGGTTCGGATAGCCATTGGTTTTTTCTTTTCTCGGGTCACCGGCATCCAAAGGGCCATCCAGAGCATGATCGCAATATGAGCTCCAAGGACAAATAGGCTGATTCTTTTCATTCGTCTAAGAACCTTCTGCTAGTGGTTTGCCGAATCGAGGATGACGTCGAGCTCGGAAAAACCCGCCTCCTCGATTGCATTCTTTACCGCCTGATAGGTGCCAAAACGGGCCCGCTCATCTTGATAGAGTTGGGGGGTGAGTTTCGTGTCTTTTGCATAGAGAGCCTTCAAGATAGGCCCTAGGTTTTCCAAGGTGATCTCCCGTTTGTTGATGCTCACCGAGTTGTCTTCGTGGACATGGATTAAAAGGGTTCCGGGACTAACAGCTTCGGTCTTGTTATTTGCAGCTCCAGGAGCAAGCTTGATTTTGTCTACCTCGAGCATTGGGGCAATCAAAATGAACATGATGAGGACCACAAAGACCACATCAATGAGAGGAGTGAGGTTAACTCCTCCATCATCTGCTTCAGAGTAGGCAAAGTGTCCTAACCGTTTTTGTCTCATGAGGGCTTGCGGTACTGGAGTTCAACGGTTGATAGAGTTCTATAGAGGAAATCCTCCATATCGGAGGTGAGGTACTTCGATGCATTGCGAAGCCAGTCGCGGGAGATGATCGCTGGGATCGCGATGAGGAGCCCGATGACGGTTGTTGCAAGAGCTGTTGCGAGCCCTCCTAGCATTGTCGAGTTAGAGGAGACGTTTCCTCCTGATTGGAGTTCTGCGAAGGTGACGAGAATCCCCCACACGGTTCCGAGGAGGCCGAGGAAAGGGGCCAATGTAACAATTGTTGAAAGGATAAAAAGATTTTTTTCCAGCCGCTTTGCTTCATGGGAAATGGTGGTGAGGACGTGGGCTTCGACAAGCTCTAGATCCCCTCTCGTGAGGTATACAGATTCCTTTTCCTCGGAAAAAAAGTGGTTTTTGTTCAAAATCTCAAGAGTCTTTTGCTTCAGGGCTGTGAAAACCTGAGCAAAGGGGTGGGAGTGTTGTTTTTTATCGATGGGGAGATTGAGGACCTGGTCTCTGTTTTTTTCACAGACCTTTTGAAAGGCCTCTCCTAAGCGTTTAGCTTGTTTTACCTGGATTGTTTTGTGGATGAGAACTATCCAGGAAAGGACCGAGGTTGTAAAAAGACCAAAGAAAATGCATCTCCCAAAAAAATCGGCTTGAAAGTAGGCCGAAAAAAGTGCGTGATTACTAGCAAAAAGGATCATATTGTGCAGCCTGTTAAAGTTATTAGCTTTTATACCGAAAACACCCCTTATGAACAAGAGGTGATCGACCTGAAACAATCTTGTGAGAATTTTGGCTTGGATCTGGAAGCTGCTCGGCTTCCGTCGAAGGGGAGTTGGGAGGCGAATGTGGCGATGAAACCTTCATTCATTTTAGAAAAACTCAAAACGACCGATGTCCCCCTTTTGTGGGTCGATGCGGATTCAGCATTCTTGCAAAAGCCCGATTTTACCCAATTTGCGGGAGTTGATTTCTCTGTCCGATTTATGCAAGTCTTTAGGGAAGATCCCAGGCATGCGCTGAATGCGGCCACTCTCTTCATCAACAAAACAGAAGCTGCGAAAAAGCTTGTGGAAATGTGGGTGAAGCGATCGAATGAGCTTTGTGCAAATGGACCGGTTGCTTTTGTTGACCAAATCGCCCTTTTTGACGTATTGCTTTTGAACAAAGAGGCTAAAGTTTTGCCTTTGCCGGTCAGTTACTGTAAGATTTTTGATCAAGACCAGTTCTTCATCGATGATGATCAGGTAGTTATTGAACAAAGGCAAGCCTCCAGGCGGACAAGATGCGATACTTCTTCCTTTTCTTAATCCCTGTTTTTGCATTCTCTGCGCAGGTGAAGCTCGGCGTTGACCGTTATTTCCAGACAAAAGAAAACCCTCTAACGAAAGATAAGCGAATCGGGCTGATCACAAACCATACGGGGGTCGATAGTCAGCTTCGCTCAACGATTGATTTATTCAAAAAAGAGGGGAAACTCGTTGCCATATTTTCACCAGAGCATGGTGTTTCAGGAGCGGCTTCTGCAAGCGAGAAAATTGAACACTCGAGAGATAAAGAGGGGCTGCGCATATACAGTCTCCACGGAGAAACCCGTCGACCTACTGAGGAGATGCTCAAAGGGATCGATCTTCTCATCTATGATATCCAAGAAATAGGCTGCCGCTCTTACACCTATATTTCGACCCTTTTCTATGTGATGGAAGAAGCTGCGAAAAAATCGATTCCTGTTATTGTCCTTGATCGGCCAAATCCGATGGGTGGTCTTGTGGTCGACGGGCCGATGATGGAAGAGAAGTGGCGCTCCTTTTTGGGGTATATCAATATTCCTTACTGCCACGGAATGACGATTGGGGAGCTCGCCCTCTTTTTCAACGGAGAATACAAAGTTGGCTGTAATTTGCATGTAGTGACGATGCAAGGTTGGAGGCGAGTTATGACCTTTAGTGATACTGGTCTTGCTTGGATCCCAACAAGTCCCTACATCCCCGAGCCCGACACCCCTTTTTACTATGCTACGACAGGTGTTCTAGGAAATCTAGGGGTGGTCAACATCGGCATTGGTTATACCCTTCCCTTTAAAGTGATTGGAGCCCCATGGATTGATGCAGCTGAGCTTGCAACAAGACTGAATGGGCAAAAACTGCCCGGCGTTACGTTTCTTCCGTTCCACTACCGCCCTTTCTATGGGAAATTTAAAACAAACGACTGCAATGGGGTCAAAATCGTCATCACCAATCCTACCATCTATAAGCCAATGGCTACACAGTACATGCTCATTGGGGTTCTCAAGTCTCTCTACCCGAAAGAATTTGAAAGTCACGTCAACCGAATTGGCAAAGAAGACAAGGCCTCATTTTGTAAGGTGAATGGAACGGAAAGAGTCCTCGATATTATTTTAAAGGAGAAGTATATCGCCTGGAAACTCGTCGGTCTCGACAGTGATAAAAGAAACGCCTTTCTAGAGGTCCGGAAGAAATACTTGATCTATGACTAAACTGGCGTCAGTCATCAATTTTTGCACCTACGACCTCCGTTTTTTAGATAGGTGTATCCAAGGAGTCGCTCCCTTTTCCTCTCAGATCCTGATTCCCGTTTGTGACCATTTTTTTAATGGAGAGGAGGAAGACCTCCCTCTTTTGAGGAGGATCTATAAAAAATATCCTGGGATCGATTTCATCGAGTTTGCCTACTCGGAAGATCAGGTTTATGGGACTCCCTCGAAACTTGTTCCTTATAGCCCCGGCTGGTCGCAGCATTGGCACAATAGTGCAAGGCTCATCGCTACCTACTACTTAAACCCAGAGATTGAAAAAGTAGTCTTTCTCGATGTCGATGAAATCTTCTCCTCTTCTCCTCCTCAAACCGATCATTCAGCTCTTCGGCTTGCAACCTATTGGTACTTTCAAAAGGCAAGCCAGTGTGCAACCGTCTACCCAGATGGACCTCTCATCATCGACCGGGATCTTTTGGCAACAGAGCTCCTCCTCAATCAGGATGAGCGGATGGGGATGTTCGATCTAGCAGAAGGGAAAAAAGAGCGAGAATTTCTCGTTGAGCAAAAGCCGATTGTCCATCACTACAGCTGGGTAAGAACAAGGGAAGAACTAGAAAAAAAGATCTCCGCGTGGGGACACCACTGGGAGAGAGATTGGAAAGAGCTGATCAAACGGGAGGATGACTTTGTTCGGGGATACAGTTATCGAGAAATCGAGCCCTTTTGGGATCCGCTGGAAGAAGAAATTGTTCTCCCTGAAGGGGAGGGAGAGCCGTCTCACTCTGTAGACCCCAAAGAGATCTTTCGAAAAGAAATCAACGCAATTATTCAACGATGATTTCTCTTCTCCGGAGTTCTTCTTTCAGCTGATCGACCGACTCAAAGACAATCCCATCAATCCCTTTTTTTTGGCCTGCTCGAACGTTGGTCTTTTTGTTGTCGATGAACAGACATTCTTCGGGTTTATAATTGATGTACGTCAGTAGTCGATCATAAATTTTAGGGTGGGGCTTACCTATCCCTAAGTGGCAGGAGAGGAGGATCGGATCAAAGAGATCATAGCCACCTGCATTTTCAACAAACCTCGCGCGGGCTACATTTGTATTAGAGAGAAGGGCAACTTGAATCCCTTTTTGCTTAAGCTGTGTAATAATTTCTTTAACTCCGGGGATGTCTTGCACGACTTTTAATTTCTGTTTTTCAAAATCTTTGTACCAGGTTTTTGAGAGATTCCTCTTGGCATACTGCTCCCAAAAAGAATGGGGTTTTTGAAGTGCTTGATATAGAGCGTCTGAAGCGAAATCTTGTTTCACCTTTTTATAGGGAATTTCTAGACTCTGCGACAGGTATTCCAACATCGGTTTTCGGTCGATGTTGGCGACAACTCCCCCATAGTCAAAAACCACTGCTTTTGGAGGAGCAGAAAAGAGGGAGCAACAAACGCATAATAAGTAGAATAATTTTCTCATAATGGGCGAATAGTAAGAAAGGGGACTATATTTCGCAAGAAAAAATTATAATTCCTTTTTCTTTCATAAAATGCTATAATTAATATGTTTTAATTTTTTTAATAAAAAAAGGAGTTTAATTAGTGTCTAATAACCTTTGTGTGCGGGATCACAATAACCATCTCCGATTCAATATTGATGCACTCGATAAAAAACAGTGTGTTGTTGCGAGTGATGTTTGCAAAACGGAAGCTTCATCTGAGCGATACAAAGTGATTGCTGAAATCACAGGCTCTGCAATTATGGCCGGTGTTGTCATTGTCACAGCTCTTACTGTTGCAAACGTGGCGATGCCCTATTTTGTTGCCCTTATCGCCAAAACAGAAGCCCTCTCTGGATTTGCATTTCATAGCGCTGTGTATGATGTTGCTACCCTTGTGTTCTATGGTTTGACCTACACATGCGGTCTTCTTGGTCTTCGAGCGATCTTTGATGGAGCTGTCCAAAAGGTGAAAAGCCATTTTGATTATGCTGCGGAATTAGATAATCAAGCGCTTGCTGCGAGTTTGCGCAAGGCAGCCCTTGACAATCAGGGAGCCTGATAGTACATATCACAAATGTGATAGCAACGATCGTAAATTTCACGACAAACGAAGAGGCCTTTTTGAGACATTGTCTCGAAGAGGCCTCCCTTTTTTCTGATCAGGTCATCGCAGTCGTGTGTGACCACTTCTTTGATGGAACCCCCGAAGACCAAGAGCGGCTCAATGGGATTTATTCAGCCCATCCAGAAGCGCAGTTCATCCAATACCCCTGGTCTAAGGAAAACTTTTACAGCGACCATCCGACCCAGTTTTGGCACAATCTAAACCGTCTTGTCGGGACTTCTTTGCTCAAAGAAGAAGTGGAAACAGTTCTTTTTCTCGATGCCGATGAAATTGTCGAAGGAGAGAGATTTGCAAAGTGGCTGCAAACTTTCCCCTATCGCGAGTATGCAGCGATTCGTCTCGCTTGTTATTGGTATTTTCGTGAGGCCAATTTACGTGCAACCGAAGTAGAAGACACTCCTCTTCTCATCAGAAGAGATCAGCTCAATTATGATAGGCTTATGCAAAAAGAGGAGAGAAAGGGGATGCTCAACCTAGCTAGTGGCAAAACTCTCCGTTTTGCCGAAAAAGAAAATCCTCTTATCCACCATTACAGCTGGGTTCGGAGCAGGGAAGGGCTTTTGAAGAAAGCAAAAACCTGGGGGCATCGCCTTGAAAGAAATTGGAAAGAGTTGATTGAGATCGAGTTTTCCAACCCCTTTTCGGGTACCGACTTTGTGCATGGCTACACGTTTACAGAAGTTCAACCTTTTCTTAGGGTCTCTGAGTATCTCTCCCAGGCTATCCCTCCATCGAATGTGACCATCCTTGCAACGCGGGATGTTCATAAAATCGACCTTTCGGTAAAATTCGGCCTTGGTTCAATTTCACAAAAGGAGTGAAAAATGAAAAAGTGGGTCGCAAATTCAGTTGTTCGAACAGCAGTAGGAAGTTTTGTCCTCCTCGCATTTTCTAATGCAGCCTATGGAGCGGAAAAAGGAAGCTTTGTGAAATATGAAGCGAAAAAGAAGAAAAAAAAGAAGGGATGTGGATGTGGACACTATGAAGTGTCGATGAAACAGCCGGTGAACACTCTTTGATTGATTCTCATGCCCACCTGACGAGCCCACAGATTTTGCCAGACGTAAATGGCGTAATTGGCCGGGCGAAAGAGGCGGGTGTTTCTCAAATCATCAACATTTGTACCGATAGCCCCTCCCTTGAAGAGGGGCTAGTTTTAGCCAAAAACCACCCAGGGATTTACACCACTGCCGCGACTACCCCTCACGATGTAGAAGCAGATGGGGAGGCTTTTTTCCCCATCGTTGAAAAACAGGTTGATCAGCTTGTCGCTATTGGTGAAACGGGTCTCGACTATTTCTATCACCACTCTCCAAAAAAACTGCAGCAGGAGTTTTTGTCCCGTTATTTTGCTCTCGCGATCAGAGCGAATTTGCCCATCATCTTCCATTGCAGGGATGCTTTTGCCGACCTCTTCGCAATGGCAGATAGCGAATATAAAGACTACCCGGCAGTGCTCCACTGCTTCACCGGAAGCATAGAAGAGGCTAGAGGGTGTCTTGAGAGGGGCTGGTTTGTCTCGCTCTCGGGGATCATTACCTACAAGAAATCAGAAATGCTTCGCGAGGTCGTTAAATTTCTTCCCCTCGATCGGATCTTTGTTGAAACAGATACTCCCTATCTTGCTCCACAGAAAAACAGGGGGAAACAAAATGAGCCCGCTTTCATCTTCGAAACAGCAGAAAAAATTGCCGAGCTAAAAAACTGCCCAGTAGAAGAAGTTGAAAAAGCAACGACAGAGAACATCACTCAATTTTTTTCTTTGAAATGAGTCGCTTGCTTGCTATAACATACTTCTTATGGCATCACGCATAGATTCTCTCCCTAAAGCCTTTGTTTGGCGCAGACTCCACTCTTTAAGCGGCCTTTGGCTTGTTATTTTCTTGATTGAACACCTGATCACCAACTCGCAAGCTGCCCTTCTTTTAGGAGATAGTGGGATCGGTTTTGTTCGGATGGTCAACTTTCTCCATAACCTACCCTACTTGCATGTCATTGAAACGACCCTTCTCGGAGTTCCTATTCTGCTTCATGGATTTTGGGGAGTTCGTTATGCGCTGACTGCGAAATACAATTCGATCAAAAGTGATGGGAGCAAACCCCACCTTAAATACAGCCGCAACAGGGCCTATACGTGGCAGCGGATCACCTCTTGGCTTCTCGTTGTTTTGCTCACCATGCACATTGTCAAATTCCGGTTCCTCGATTATCCAGGTAGTGTGAATACAGGAACGCAAAATCCCACCTATTTTGTCACAGTCTCTATGGATCCGGGACTCTATACGGTTGCAGCGAGATTAGGCTCGTCTTTGATCGATCAAAAGAAACAACAAGCGCTTAAAGAGGGGCTGATCGAAAACAGCCTTCTAGAAAAGCAAGCAGAAAAAATCTGGGATACCGAAACAAACACCTACAATTCAAAAGATGCTGATCTCCTAAAAAAAGCCCAGTCGGAAGAAGAAAATAAGCGGTATATCGAAGCGATCACAAGTGTCGATCTAAAACAAGGCCAAGTGATTGCTTCTTCACCCAATTTTGGAACAGCAACCCTCTTTACCGTTCGGGACACCTTCAAAAGCCCCCTTTGGGTCGCTGTCTACACCCTCTTTGTCTTGAGTGCGGTCTTCCACGCCTTCAATGGTCTTTGGACCTCGATGCTCACCTGGGGTTGGATCATCAAAGCCTCGGCGCAGACCCAAGCGAGAAGGGGGGCCTATCTTCTCATGCTCATCATCGCCTTTCTCGGTCTTGCCGCCGTCTGGGGCACCTACTTTTTCAACCTGAAACACTAAGAGTTCCATGAAAGAAAAAAACGTCATAGTAGTCGGTGGGGGGTTGGCAGGGCTCTCCTCTGCAATGAAACTCGCAGAAGCGGGATGCAAGGTACAGCTCATCTCGGTCACTAAGGTGAAACGATCTCATTCTGTCTGTGCCCAAGGGGGGATCAACGCCGCCCTCAACATGAAAAACGAAGATGACGATCCAATCATCCACGCCTACGACACGATCAAGGGGGGAGATTTCCTCGTCGACCAGCCTCCTGTCTTAGAGATGGCCCTCTCCGCCCCGGGGATCATCAAAATGATGGACCGCTTCGGCTGTCCTTTCAATCGGACCAAAGAGGGGAACATCGACGTCCGGAGGTTCGGTGGGACCCTATATAATAGGACAGCTTTCTGTGGGGCATCGACTGGCCAGCAGCTCCTCTACGCTCTCGACGAGCAGGTCCGCCGCTATGAGGTGAAAGGGCTTGTTGAAAAAATGGAATTCTTTGAGTTTATGCGGCTTATCGTCGATGATGACCGGGTGGCGCGGGGCATCGTCGTCATGGACATGGTCAACATGGACTACAAAGTCCTTAAGGGCGATGCGGTTATCTTCGCTACAGGTGGCCCGGGTCTCATCTTCAAATATTCGACCAACTCCACCTTTTGCACAGGCGCTGCCATGGGCAGGCTCTACATGCAGGGGATGCAGTATGCCAACGGCGAATTCATCCAAATTCACCCCACAGCAATTCCTGGCCACGACAAACTCCGCCTCATCTCTGAATCGGTTCGGGGAGAGGGGGGACGTGTTTGGGTCTATGGCGACTCGTCTAAAAAAATCACCACCCCTCAAGGAAAAGAAATTCCCTGCGGAGAGACGGGTAAGCCCTGGTACTTTTTAGAAGAGCTCTATCCCGCTTTTGGCAACCTCGTCCCTCGTGATATTGGAGCGCGCGAGGTGCTGCGGATTTGCGAAATGGGCCTTGGGATTGATGGAAAAAATCAGGTCCATCTCGACGTGACCCATCTGCCGGAAGCGACGCTCCACAAGCTAGAAGCTGTTCTCGACATCTACCGGAAATTCACAGGAGAAGACCCAAGAAAAGTGCCGATGAAAATCTTCCCAGCCGTCCACTACTCCATGGGAGGAGCCTGGTGTGACTGGCCCGCCTCTGACGATCCCGATCGAGAGGAAAGGTTCCGCCAAATGACGAATATCAAAGGGTGTTTTGCTATCGGTGAGTGTGAATTCCAATACCACGGAGCCAATCGCCTTGGAGCCAACTCCCTTCTCGCCTGCATCTACGCAGGGCTCCTGACTGGAACAGAAGTTCCCCGCTACATCGAGAGTTTCGAGCCAAAAGAGGTTCCAAGCTCGATCTTTGATGATGCTCTTCAAAAAGAAGAAGAGTTCAAGGAGGACCTCCTCAACCGGAATGGAGGTGAAAATGTCCACAAACTCCACGACGAAATGGCCGACATCATGGTCCGCTACGTCACAGTCAAACGAGACAATGAAGGGCTGAAGCTCGCGATGGAAAAACTCAAAGAAATTCGGGAGCGCTATAAAAACATCACCCTCGACGACAAGGGCAATCTAATGAACCAGACCTTCATGTTTGCGAACCAGTTTCGCTACATGTTAGAACTTGCCCTCGTCATCACCAAAGGGGCTCTTTTGCGCAATGAGTTTCGCGGCTCCCATTTTAAGCCAGAGTTTCCCGCAAGAGATGATGAAAACTGGCTCAAGCACACCATCGCTACCTACACCCCCGATGAACCTGAAATTTCCTATATTCCGGTTGATCTTCGCCATCTCGAACCGATCATGCGCGACTACGCCAAAGCGAAAAGAATAAAACCCAAACTCGAAAACATTCCAGAAAATATCAAACTTCCTGTATGAAGAGGCTATGGCAGAGAAATTCACCTTAAAAATCTATCGGGGCACACCTGGGAATCAATATTGGGAAGAGTTTGAGCTTGAGAGGAAACCTTTCTACAACATCACCTCAGCCCTGATGGAGATCCAGAAAAATCCGATTACCAAACAGGGGAAACGGGTCACTCCAATCGCTTGGGAACAGGGGTGTCTCGAAGTTGTTTGCGGCTCCTGTTCCATGCTCTTAAATGGCCGTCCCGTTCAAGGGTGCGTTGTTCTCATCGATCAAGTGATCCAAGCATCGGGATCAAACACGATCACCCTCGCTCCGTTCACCACCTACCCGCTCATCAAAGACCTGATCGTCGACCGGACCGACATGTTTGAAAACCTCAAAAAAATCCAAGCTTGGATTGAAACAGACGATGCTCTTGACAAAGGATTTGGTCCCAAAGTAGACCCCAAAGTCCAAGACGAGAGATACATCCTCTCCACCTGCATCAGCTGCGGCTGCTGCAACGAAGCCTGTCCCCAGATGAACCCCAATTCAAAATTCCTCGGACCTGCGGTCATCTCCCAAGTCCGCCTCTTCAACGCCCACCCCTCTGGCAAACTCACCGCAAAAGAGCGCCTTGTCCCCATGATGGAAGAGGGGGGCGTCTCAGATTGCGGCAACGCGCAAAACTGTGTCCAAGTCTGTCCCAAGGACATCCCCCTAACAGAATCGATCTCCCTCATCGGCCGCAAGGTAGCTTCCCAGGGGATCAGAACCCTCTTATCAACGGATGATGCACAATGAAAAAAATCTCGATATCCCTCCTCTTAAGTAGCACAGCTTTTGCTTTGCAAACCTCCAATCCAGAGAGCTGCACTCCCACCTACTGCCTTGGACCTGCTATTACCCAAGGCAATGCCCCGGTTCGCCCCTACACCTGCGACGGAGATCTTGAAATCTCCGCCTCTGCCCTCTACTGGAAAGCGAGCCAAGACGGGATGGAATATGCTTATAAAACGAACGTTCGGGGTCTTCCCGGAAACTATCCGCTGGTAGATGCTGAATACCTCTCTCCAAACTTTCAGTGGGAGCCAGGCTTTCGAATTGGATTGAGCTACTGCTCTCCATGTGATGGGTGGGACGTTGGGGCTGTCTATACAACGTTCAATGGTAGGGGCTTTTCTCAAGAAAATATCCTTGAGTTTTCCGGTTCCTCTCCCCCCTTTCAAGCTATTACAGCTCCAACAAATAATACAATCGTCCTTCTTTGGTCGGGTGTAGCTGCAGCTTTACGAGATGTCCCATTTGTCGGAAAAGTTGAGACCGAGTGGAATTCTAATATAAAGATTGGAGATCTTGTTTTAGGTCGTAGTTTTTGGACAAGTCCCCGGTTAGAATTGCGTCCAAATGTGGGGATCAGACTCCTCTCTCTCGATCAAAAATTCACCATCTTTGCACGAGGGGGATATTGGCAAGAGTTCGAGTTCGCTACTATGTATTTCGAGCAGTTTCAGCCTGCAATGAACGGAGAGATGAAATTTAAAAATACATTTGAAGGAGTTGGGTGTAAAGGGGGGCTCGATGCGAGTTTCCATCTCTCTTGCGGATGGAGCATATACGGTGAGATGGCTGCATCGATTATTTATGGTCGCTTCGAAGTGCAAGAGGAGGAAAATGTCCGACTTGCCCAGAATGGGTTTCCGAAAGTTACAATGGTTGAGACAAAAAACCATTTTCGCGCTTCTAGGGCTGTTCTCGATACTGGGTTAGGGGTTCAATGGTTTAGTCTTGTGTCTAATTCTAAGTATGGGGTAACCGTTCAATTGGGCTTTGAGCAACATCTCTTCTTTCACCAAAATCAGTTCTGGAGGGTTAACCGAGTAAATAAAGAAGAACAATTTACAACGTATAGTAATGACTTTCCCTTTTTCCCTGCCACCCCCAACAATACAGGGGACAACATCCACTTCCAGCAGAGAGGAACCCTCTCCACAAACGGATTGACCTTCACTTTCAAGTTTGACTTTTAGCAACTTAGTGGCTATCTATAGCCTAAAAGGAGTATTCTATGCGTAATCTTGTCCCTCTATTTTTTGCAGCAGCGCCGCTGCTTGGCGCACCTTGCGACCCAGCAAAACCAGCTCCCTGCAATCCAGACGGCTGCACGCCCACCTACTGCCTAGGACCAAGTCTTACTCAAGGCAATGCCCCAGTCCGTCCCTACACCTGCGACGGAGATTTTGAAATCTCAGCCTCTCTCCTCTACTGGAAAGCAACCCAAGATGGAATGGTTTATGGAGCTCATGTAAAAGGAATTGAACGGGAGTTTCTTTCTCCAAACTTTGAGTGGCACCCTGGATTTAAAATTGGGGTAGGGTACAACTCTCCTTGTGATGGGTGGGATATTGGAGTTGAATGGACAAACTATAAAGGAAAGGCTGCAAACTTAAACCAGGCAAGTACTACCAATGCCCTATCAACCCCGTCAAGCCTAGTTGTTCCTGCAGATGGGGAATCCTTGGCAGTTCTCTGGTCGGCCTTTCAAGGGACTCTTGGGGTATATGCCCCTAGTATCTTGGCTACCGTAAGTAGTTTTACTCCCTTCGCTGGCGAATTAAGGACCAGTTGGTCTGCAGTCTTGAATGGAATAAATATTGAACTGGGACGAGATTACTGGGTTAGCAAATACCTAACAATCCACCCTTTTCTCGGAGTAGAGTATGGATCCATTGAGCAAAACTTTGGAATGGAAATTTTTGGTGGTTATTGGTCCGAAGTCGATTTGAATATTGTTATCGGGGCACCTGTATTCCAACCAGCGCTAACTGGAGAGGTTAGGGTCGATAATGATTACCATGGACTTGGTGTTGTATCGGGATTCGATCTCAACTTTTATTTTGGTTGTGGGTGGAGCCTTTATAGTCATCTAGCCGGGGCTATTCTCTACGGTGAATTCAATATCAAACATAATGAAAACATCAGAGAAGCGGAGAGCCCTTTTTCCAAGACAAAAATTTTAGAAACGACAAACCACTTCAAAGCCTCGAGAGGAATTCTTGATTTAGGATTAGGAGTCGAATGGTCAACTTTAGTTTCCGAAAGTAAATATCTTTTGACCGTTCAACTAGGTTGGGAAAAGCACCTCTATTTTCACCAAAACCAAATGTGGAGAGTCAATCGGGAGTTGTCTACGCTGAACCTTACCTCTATCGGTGTGTCAGGAATACCGAATAACTCGGGGGAAAACGCTCAGTATCAGAAACAGGGGACCCTCTCCACAAACGGATTGACCTTCACCTTGAAGTTTGACTTTTAGCAACTTAGTGGCTATCTATAGCCTAAAAGGAGTATTCTATGCGTAATCTTGTCCCTCTATTTTTAGCAGCATCACCGCTGCTTGGCATGCCTTGCGATCCAGGAAAACCAGCTCCATGCAATCCAGACGGCTGCACGCCCACCTACTGCCTAGGACCAAGTCTTAATCAAGGCAATGCCCCAGTTCGTCCCTACACCTGCGATGGAGATTTCGAAATCTCCGCCTCTGCCCTCTACTGGAAAGCAACTCAAGATGGGATGGAATATGCCTACAAAACAAATAACGCCCCCGACACTACACTGCAAATAAGTACAGGAAGTAGCCAAAACGTTTTTGATCTAGTAAGTAGCTCTTATCTCTCTCCAAAACCCCAATGGAATACAGGTTTTAGAGTAGGTGTAGCCTACAATTCTTCCTGTGACGGATGGGATGTGGGTATTAAGTGGACGAGATATAAATCTAGGGCTTCAAGCCTAGATCAAGCGAACACAATGGATCAGTCTGGACAGCAATTCCCCGTTGATGGAGAGACCCTGGCTGTCCTTTGGACTGCGTTTCAAGGGGTAACGGGTCTCAACAACCTATCAACCGCAACAGGATTTCCCCCTTTTGCAAGTGAATTACGGACAAATTGGGAAACGCTATTTAATATAATTGATCTTGAACTTGGTCGTGAATACTACGTAAGCAAGTATCTTAAGCTTCACCCTTTTCTAGGATTGCGTTTTGGAGGATTCAAGCAAAACTTTGAGATGTTGATAAAAGGTGGCTATTGGTCGGAATACAATTTGTCTTTTAATAATCTGTTTCAACCAGCCTTGAATGGTGAAGTAACGATTTCTAATCACTACGAGGGATTAGGAGTCGTCTCAGGGTTTAATCTGAACTGGTCCATTTCTTGTGGATGGAGCGTTTACAGCAACCTTGGGGGCGCTATCTTGTTTGGTCGCTTTGATGTAATCCATAATGAAAATGCAAGAAAAGCAGAAAGTCCTTTTGGAAAAATTAAAGTCCTCGAAACTAAAAACGCTTTCCGGGCGTCTAGAGGTATTTTTGATTTTGGCCTAGGTCTTCAGTGGTCAAGTCTCATCTGCGACTGCAAGTATGGTGTTACAGCTCAACTTGGCTTTGAGGAGCACCTCTACTTTCACCAAAACCAAATGTGGCGTGTCAATCGAGAGGTGGGTATTGAAAACGGCGTTGGTACTGGACAATCAAGTTTTCCGAATAACTCGGGGGAAAACGCCCACTATCAAAAAAGAGGGACCCTCTCAACTGGTGGGCTGACGTTTACTTTCAAGTTTGATTTCTAAGAGTTCTGTGCTTTTTCGGTGGGGCTTATCTAAGAGAGAGGTAACCTCACCGATCGAAATTTCTTCCACTACGTAGGTTTTTTCTAAGGTCACTTTGAGTGCATTGATGAAGTGTTCTTTCGATGGGAGATGTTTCTGAAGAGAGGTAATAAATTCCTCGTGGGGGCGCCCCTCTCTGTATGAGGGAGTTTTCTTTGGATGGAGAAGAAGATCCATCAGCATCTTTTGATAGTCCCAAAGAAAGGTCGTGTGGTGGAGCCATCGATCTTTCCGCAGATACTGGGCATTGCCTCCGATTTTTTTAGCACCAATTGCGTAGTCGTTTTCTCGAAGGGCAAAGGTGGGGATTTCTAGAGCTTGGCTGTAGAGAGCAGCTGACCAGCGGAGAATCGGTTCTGGGTAGGGAGTGAAGTCATGGAGCCTATTTTGGCAGAGAAAAGAGACGAAAAGGGTGTTCTCATCAACGACTACTGTGCCACCCCCGCTAAAGCGTTTGATCACTGGAATAGGGGTGAGCTTAAGTTTCTGGAAGTCGATGAGCTCACCCGGTTTCCCAGAAATGCCCATGACAATTGCGGGAGGGGAGCCTTCATTGATGATGCAGTAGTTTTGATCATCTAGGCGAAGGAGGGCTTCTTCTAGTTGGAGCTGACGGTAGATGGGATAGTTTTTTAGGTGGAGGATTCTCATGAACCTATTCTAGTAAATTTCTCTATGAGATTCAATCAAGGAAACACTCAATAACTGCTAAGTAGAAATTTGAAATGAAAGGGGTGAAAAATTTGTTTGGATAGGTTCACTGGTGCATGATGCTAACGAGATTTTCGATCTCTACGACTTGGAATTTAATCCCTTTAGGGGTGCTGTAGCGGAAGACGATCAGCGTGTCATTTGGCATGAGTTTCATCTCGATTACGTTTGAAATCGTCGAGCCATCTGCAAGCTCAAAAACAACTTTTGAGGTTGATTTTTCTTGGCGGAGGAGATCAAATGCCTTTTGGTAGTCACTAGCTCGTGACTTGGGATCGATGATCATTGTACTTCGCGATTGCGTCATTTCTGCGACTTGGTGGGACTTGGGTGCAGGCTTTTTTGCAGGCTCTACTTTGATTGCAGGTTGGGCAGCTGCTAGAAAAAAAAGGAGGGTTCCAATCATAACTTCATTTTGTAGCAAAATGTTTCTTTATTGCCACCATTAAGATCGAAATATCTGCAGGATTTACCCCTGCAAGGCGGGAGGCTTGGCCAAGATTGTTCGGTTTGATCTTGTTTAGGACGTCTTTTGCTTCATTGCGGAGGCCCGTAACTTTTAAAAAATCAAACTCCATTGGAACTTTGATGTTTTCAACTTGGTCGAGTTTGGCCACCTCTATTTTTTGCCGCTGAATGTAGCCGTGGTATTTTAGTTCGAGTTCGATGAGTCGATTGATCTCTTTGCCGTGATCGGGGATACCAAATTTGGTAATGAGTGTGTCGTAGGTGATTTCTGGTCTACAGAGATACTGCGCTAGACTCACCGACTCTTTGTATGTTTTCCGAAGGTAGAGAATTGTCTCTTCCATTTTTTGTTTCTTGTCTTGCAGTTTTTGAAAGCGGGCCTCGTCAATGAGCCCGAGCTCATAGCCAAACTCGCGCAGGCGCAAGTCGGCATTGTCTTGGCGAAGGAGGAGGCGGTGCTCGGCTCTACTTGTGAACATCCGGTAGGGTTCGGTGTGATCTTTAGAGATCAGCTCGTCGATCATCACACCGATATAGGCATCGGATCGTTTGAGGATGAACTCGGGTCTTCCGAGAATTTTACAAGAAGCATTGATCCCCGCAATCAGCCCTTGGGAGGCGGCCTCTTCATAGCCGGTCGTCCCATTGATCTGGCCTGCGAGGTAGAGCCCTGAGATGGTCTTAGTCTCTAGAGTTAGGTTCACCTGGCCGCTCATCACATAGTCGTATTCGATTGCGTACGCAGGACGCATCACTTCGGCCCTTTCAAGGCCGGGAACACTTTGAAGAAAAGCGAGTTGTACATCAAAGGGGAGAGAAGAGGAGATCCCATTGACATAGAGCTCATCGGTATTTAACCCTTCCGGTTCGAGGAAAATTTGGTGCCTTTCTTTGTCGGGAAACCGCTTGATTTTCTCTTCAATCGAGGGGCAGTAGCGAACCCCGATCCCCTTGATCGTTCCCGAATACATCGGGGATCTGTGAAGGTTGTCTTGGATAATCGTTTTTAGGCTATCACCTGTATAGGTGATCCAGCAGCTCGTTTGAGCAAGCCTGGGGCCGAGGGGCTCATCATAAGAGAAGGAGAGCCCTTCATCACCTGGCTGCTCTTCCATCTGGGAAAAATCTACACTCCTCGCATGGATCCGAGGAGGGGTTCCCGTTTTTAACCGTCCCAAACGAAATCCGAGATCGGCAAGATTTTTTGAAAGGCCAACGGATGGCTGATCACCGGAACGACCACCAGCATATGAGGCCTCTCCGATGTGAATAAGCCCTTTCATGAAGGTTCCGGCAGAGAGGATCACAGCCTTCCCAAGATAGGCGATTCCCTCCTTGGTTTCGACTCCTTGTACTGCCCCATTCTCAATGATTAGAGATTCGGTTGTCCCTTGTTTTAAAAAGAGATTATCTACCTTTTCAAGGTAGCGCTTGATTGTATCTTGGTAGGCGAATTTATCGGTTTGAGCTCGAGGAGACCAGACAGCGGGCCCTTTTGATGCGTTGAGCATCCGAAACTGGATTGCGCACTTATCGGCAATCTTTCCTTGAATCCCCCCTAGAGCGTCAATCTCTCGGACAAGATGCCCTTTTGCTGTTCCGCCAATTGCCGGGTTACAGCTCATTTTCCCAATGGTGTCGAGGTTCATAGTTAAAAGAAGGGTCTTTAGACCCATCTTTGCGCTGGCGTGAGCAGCCTCGCAGCCAGCATGCCCCGCACCAATGACAATGACATCATAGTGTTCTGGATAACACCACATAGAGGTAGGGATTATTTTTTCTTATGACGATCGCGACGGCGGCGTTTTTTCCGCTTGTGCTTAGCGATCTTTTTCTGACGTTTCTTCTTTACAGATGACATGGATAACTCCTGCTAAAAAGGAGAGTATAATCCACCCACCCCTAAAAAGTAAACAATCTTGGTTTAGAGACCTTTTCTCCCTTTCAGAGACACCTTCTTAGAGGGTGGCTTTTCTCAGCCGAACTGCGTGGGCTTGTTGAAAGAGGTGGTTCGCATATGCCCAATGTTTTCCAGCAGCCTGAAAAAAAGGTTTAGTATACCTCTTTACTGAGATGTATCCGAGCCCTCCTCCTATGGCTAAACCTGTTAAGTTCGTAACTAAGCCATAAAGAGGGGGGATAATTGAGAGGGGGAATACGAGGACACCTGCTGCCAGGGTGCAAATTTTTATTATTAATAGAGAAAGAATAGAAAGTCCTGTTACAACTCCTGCTCCTAAGGTGAAGGAGCCAAGGGCTTTCAGTCTTTCTAAGCGTCCATCTGAAACGCACTGTGCGTTGATTTCATCGGCCTGAGCTACATTTTTTACAGCATCTAAATTTACCTCATACCATCCATTGATTGTTGGGTTATAGTACTGGTATAAAACGGCTCCACTTATTATAGACATTAGATCCTCTTGTTTCCTTAATATTATATCAGTTTTTATGTTTAAAAAGTAGGTGAAAAAAATAAAAAATTATTTCACAAAAAATGGAAAGGTGTTGATAATTCATACAAAAAAATAGAGTATATACAAGGTGGCTACTTTCTCTCTTTGGAAGTCGTCAGTACTTATAAAACAGGTGAAGGGAGCGATGATATGCGTAATTTTGTAGTAGTTTTTCTTGTCTTTCTGGCTTCTTTTAAACTAACTGCACAGAATCTTGGCTATGTAGCGAATACAGGCTCAAATAGTGTAAGCGTAGTCGATTTGGATTCAAATGTAGTCATAGCAACGGTTGGAGTTGGGAGCTCTCCTTTTGGTGTCGCAGTTAATCCCGATCGGTCAAAAGTGTATATCACAAACGTCGACGATGAATTAGTAAGCGTAATTGGAGGCGCATCCAGTACTGTAATTGCTACAATTACGGGCTTTGGCGGGGAGGTTACAGGTGTGGCTTTGAACCCCGGTGGAACTAAAGGCTATGTTACATTAGCTAATACTTTGGTTGGAGTGTTTGATACTTCATCAGATACAATAATTGGTTTTATGAATTTTGCTACGGTAGGTGATTTCGCAGGAGTTACGATCACTCCGGATGGGACAAAAGGTTATGTTGCTGTGAGCAATGGTACAACAGTCGAGGTTTTCAACGCCCTGACAGATACCCCATCCACCAGTATAGATATGACTGATGGATCTTATTGGGTGGCGATTAATCCTGAAGGAACCAAAGCGTATGTGACTATTGATAACGATAATTTCCCTGTAAAAGTGATAGACACAGGCACGGATACCATCATCGCCACAATTACCGGTTTTGATCGAAGGCTTGGGATTGCTGTTTCGCCGACAGAAACAAAAGCCTTTACGGTTGGAAACTCATCGGTTGGTATTGAAATAAACACCTTAACAGACAAAATTTCCAACATTTTTATCAATGGATCGAGCGCAGCACAGGTTGCCTTTTCCGAAGATGGGACACGAGCCTATGTTACAAATGTCGGTGATGACAATGTCAGTGTTTTGGATACAGCCACAAATAGTGTGATAGCTACAATTACTGTCGGCACAAGCCCAACAGGTGTAGCAGGAGGTCCCTTAGCCGGTGGAGATACTTTTCTGCTGAGAGCAGCAGGGGAAGCAAAGCGAGATGTCTTTCTCACACAAGTAGATTTCTTCAATGTCATTCGGTGGACCCAAGGAGCTACTTCAAATACAGAATACAGGATCTATAGAGACGCTGATTTGACAAATCTTATTGGAACAGTTGCTGCGGGAGGACAGCGGGTTTTTGAAGATCATAACCGGAGTCCAGGAACTACCTATACCTACTATATTGCTGGCTTTTCTGGGGGATCTCTAATCCAACAAACCCAAATTTCAATTACTACAGGGAACTAAGATGGGTTTTTCTAGCGTGATAAGAAAAGGATTGCTTGCTACTTGGCTCCTTTCTGAAATCTTCTTTTCTAGAGCTTACTGCACCGAAGAAAATCGAGCCTATATTGGTAATTTCGTTTCGATTCAGGTAATTAGCACTTTGACAGACACGATCATTGCAACGATTCCCTCACCCGCAACATGGTTAAAATCCTCGCCGGATGGTAGGCGGATTTATGGTCTAAATGCCGTTAGCTCCCAACTCAGCATTATAGATTCACTGAGCAATACTACAATAGCAACTGTCACTTTGCAAATGACCACTTTTTTAGATGATGTCCTCGATGTTCATCCAGATGGGTCGAGAGTCTATATTACCGGGTCGTTTGGAGGAGAAGATGCGGTTGAAACAGTTCTAACAAGTACAAACACTTCAGCTGTTGTTGTAACCGGAGTAGATTTTGGAACAGATTTTAATATAGTAGCAACTCCTGATGGAGCATCAGTGTATGTTGCGCAGGGATCAGACAGTGTAAACACAAGGATCATTAACACCTTTTCGAGCGGTGTTGACACGGTCAGTAATTTTTCGAGTCCCGTTTTTTCTTTCATTATGCAAGATGTGGCATTCAACTCGGATATGACAGAAGGGTATGCAGCTAGACTAGAAAATATCCAAAAATTTGATCCCGATACTTTTGCTCAGATCGATGTGTCGATGATAGCCGGGACTAACCTCAACTATATAAGTATTACACCTGATGATTCCAAAATTTATGCTTCAGGCATTGGCTACGGGAATGATTTTTTTGTATATCTTACTTCAACACTTGCTCTAAATACCGTGTCAACCACTGGATTTCCAGTGGGAAACAAACCTGGGATATCCCCTGCAGGGACTAAAGTATATTTCCCAAATGTTAGTTTACCGATCATTCAAGTGGTTTCAACAGCATCAGACGCAGTTATCGCAACAATTACAACTGGAATTTCCTATACCGATTCACAGATGGCATTCACAGGAACTCTACCAGCCCCCCCGCCAGC
>CAYGSB010000007.1:0-117008 GCA_964352505.1 uncultured bacterium | reverse complement strand
TTACCATCGCCAAAACGCTCGCATTTGAACTCGAAATCCCCCTGCTAGAGTTCCCCTCCGGCCTTGCTTTTCTGCCCGGCTGTGTGTCTGGATCGTTTGCATTTATCGGCGATGCTAAAATGGGACAATTCTACCTCATCACGGGAACTGGTGAAAAAAAAGGGATGAGAGCTACCCTTTCTGGCCCCATTTTGATTGATAAAAGCCAGCCGCTGGAAAAAAAAGATTTTATTATCGGTGATGGGCACCTTCCTCCAGAGCCCAATTTAAGCTGGGTGGCTCCCTTTATAAATCAGCAGTACATCCAAAAAAAGTTTACAACCCCCTCAAAGCTGGAACTCTCCTACATAAGGTAATAGATTGAAAAATAAGAGTGTCTCCCGATACAATAAGCGATTATCTAACTTTCAACCTTTAAGGAAGCTAACCTAGATGACAAGTGTTAAAGTTCGCCCTGGTGAATCGATCGAAAAAGCCCTTCGCATTCTCAAGAAAAAACTAGACAAAGAGGGCATTATGAAAACCGCCAAAGCTAATCGTTTTTACGATAAACCTTCAGTAAAAAGCCGCGCAAAAGCTAAAGCGGCTCTAAAGCACAAAAAAAAATAGCCTAAAGCTAATTTAATTCTTTATGAGTGACTACTACGCAACTCTTGGCGTTTCAAAAAGCGCCAGTCCCGATGAAATTAAAAAAGCCTACCGGAAGCAGGCACTCAAGTACCATCCCGATAAAAATCCTGGCGATAAAGATGCCGAGCAAAACTTCAAAAATATCTCAGAAGCTTACGAAGTCTTAAGCGACGACCAAAAAAAACGGATGTACGATCAGTATGGCCCTGAAGCCCTTAAAGGGGGGATGGGTGGAGCTCCTGGAGGAGCTGGCGGCTTCTCATCAATGGAAGAAGCGCTCCGTACATTCATGGGAGCCTTCGGCGGCGGCGGCGGCGGGGGTGGCGGCGAATCGATCTTCGACTCCTTCTTCGGCTACGACTCTGACCCCAGATCAAGCGGCATGCGCCAAGGCGCTTCGAAGAAAATGAACCTCACAGTCTCTTTTCAAGAGGCCATCCGAGGGACCGAAAAAGAAGCAACCATCACCAATTACATCAACTGCTCGACTTGCAGCGGATCAGGGGCTTCGAGCCCAGGGGCCATAAAAACCTGTTCCCATTGTGGCGGGGCTGGGCAAGTACACCAGACACGCGGTTTTTTCAGCATGTCCACCATCTGTCCTGGCTGCCACGGGCAGGGAAAAACAATCACCGATCCTTGCACTACATGCAAAGGAAGTGGACGGGAAAAGAAAAAGCGGACGATTGAAATTAAAATTCCGGCAGGCGTTGATAACGGAATGCGCCTTCGAATGGGAGGGTATGGCGACGCCGGCGAAGGGGGAGGCCCCCCTGGAGACCTCTACGTCTACATTTCTGTCCGAAATCACGAACTTTTTGAGCGGGATGGAGATGATATCCTCATCGAACTCCCGATCAGCTTTTCTGAAGCTGCTCTTGGCACCAAAAAAGAAATGCCAACCCCTACCGGCAGCAAATCACGGATCACCATCCCGGAAGGAACTCAGCATGGGAAAACTTTTCGCGTACGGGGCGAAGGGGCTCCCAATGTTCATGGTGGGGGCAAAGGAGACCTTCTCGTAAAAGTTTCGATTGAGACTCCAGTTGGCTTAAGCGAGAAACAAAAAACTCTTCTGAAAGACTTCGCAAAACTCGAAGGGAGCCACAACTCCCCACGTAAAAGAACCTTCTTCGATAAAGTCAAAGGCTTGTTTTCATAATAAATCCCCTATATAGATAGGGTATGCCTTTTATTACAGCCAATGACATCAGCCTCTACTACGAATCCCATGGAGAAGGAACTCCCCTTGTCCTGATCACTGGATTCAACCAAAACTCCCTCTCCTACGCACCCTTCATCGCCCCCCTTTCTAAACACTTTCGGGTAATCCTCATGGATAACCGTTGTTCGGGACAATCAGATTCGACAGAAGGGCCCTCTACCCTCAAAATGTTTGTGGAAGATACAGCTGCCCTTCTCGACGCATTAGAAATTGATAGTGCCCACCTCCTCGGAACATCGATGGGAACGCTCATCGTCCAAAAACTGTGTATCGACCATCCGAATAGAGTCAAAAAAGCAATCCTCTGCGCCCCCTTTGCTAAGCTACCGAACATCGCGGTCCACAACATCCTCACTCAGCTCAAACTCACCACAAAGGGAGTTTCTATCGCAGATCTCATGGAGCTCAACGCCGCCTGGCTCCTCAGCAACAAATTTCTAAGCTCTCCTGAAAACATCACTCGATTTCTTAAAGACCTTGCTGCAAACCCCTACCCTTCTTCCCCTCAAGGGATTTTAAGCCAAGCTCAGGCGCTCATTGAAGCTGACCTGCGAAATGAAATCCAAAAAATCCCCCACGAAATACTCCTTCTTGTGGGCGAGCACGACATCGACACCCCGCCCTACTGCGCCGAGTACATCCAAAAACAGATCCCTAGCTCCCAGATGCACATCTTCAAAGAGATGGGGCACATGTTCAACTACGAAAATCCAGAGGCTACCTGTAAAAAAGTCCTAGAATTTCTTCTGTAAAATTGATTACCTACGGACAAAAGAAAGACACACTCAAAAGAGCGTGTCTTTCTTCAAAAGAGTCTGCAAGCAAAAGCTTACTTTCTTTTTGCCCGCTTTTGCATCGATTTCCATTGGAAAACGTAGTAAACAGCACTAAGACCTACAGCACAGTAGATCAAACGTGAAAGTGCAGACATATGACCGAAAACTGTTCCAACGAGATCAAAATTGAAGAACCCTACGAGTCCCCAGTTTAATCCACCGATAACAATCAGAACGGCTACAATAACATCCAGTGTTTTCATAAGACATCCCCTCCAGAGGTGTTATATCTATAACCTCGTCATATTGGATAAAGGTTTTTTTTGAAACCCTTTTTTTCATTTTCGTACCTAGACAGAAGAAAATGAATAAGAATGACTAATTTTGAGTGGCTGTGGCTATCTAATTACTGAGAAACTTTTGAGTTGGACATAAAAACTCCGCTCGACTCTAAAAGCGATTCCTCAGAAACGGGATAGTACTTCCCTCCAAGGTTGTCAGCTAAAAACTTTTCTGCAGCATCGAGAAACTGGAGTTTATTGCTAAACCTCCCAATTCTATGTCCCTCGTTTGGAAAAGAGAGAAAAGAGACCTCTTTCCCCTGCCTGTGTAATCCCTCAAATATTTGGATTGCTTCCGCTTCGGGGACAATGTGATCATTGGCCCCATGGATCAAGAGTAGGGGCTTTGTAATCTTCTCTACATAATTGAGCGGAGAGCAACTTTCTAGATATTGAGCTCCCTTAGGGTTATTCGGATCTCCTCCCATACTAGTCATGAACGCCGCTTTAGTGAAAAACATCATCCGATCTGCAAGAGGACTCGGGGTGAACTCCCAGTAGAGGGGAACTTTAGATAGGACAGTGGAAAGATTAGAGGGACCACAAATTGAAACTCCACAGGTGAAAAATTCGGGAGTGAACGTCAAGGCTGCTAGCGCCTCGAAGCCCCCATAACTTCCACCTAGAACTGCTATTTTCCCCTCTTGTGCGATCCCCTGATCGATACAGCATTTGACCGCATCAACAACGTCTAAGTGGGCCTTCTTCCCCCATTGACCATTGCCCGCATTGACAAACTCCTTGCCGAAACCCGATGAAAGGCGGAAGTTCACACTTAAAACAGCATAACCAGCATTGGCTAGCCACTGGTGAAAGGGATTAAGCTCATACTTGTCTCGGACCTTAAATGGCCCGCCGTGAGGAACAACCACCAGCGGCAAAGGGCCCTCAACATCATTTGGAAGGGTGCAATAGCAGATAAGTTCTTTCCCATCGCGCGCTTTGGCCAGTAACGGCTCCATCTTATGGAGGAGCACTTCCCCTTGCCGAAAGATGCATGAGAGCTTCTTCACTTCTCGATCGTAAAGCCAAAAGCGACACCCCTCATTGGGGACTCGCGTCACGAGCAGCCATTTGGTGGCATCGTTTGTCGTATTCAAGACTGTAAACCCCTCACCCAGATTTTCTCTCAACAGCCGAAAATCCCCCTCAACTCGAAAATCTAAGAGGTGCCATTTTTTATAGAGATAGTAAGAAGCAAAGGCTACAGGTTTACCATCGAGAAACAAAACATCATCAACGTCGCTCTCTTTCACATGTCCCAGAACCGTTTCAGTCGATCGATCGAGAGAAATAATCCCTAACTGATTTGTCTCGGTGTGCCGGCTGTCTAATAAATAGACAAGATCTCCATTACATTCCAAAAACTCCGTTTGGAACATATCTTCAGCGGAAAGCTTCAAAATAACCTGATCATGACGATCGAAAACCGTCGAAGAGCCATCTGCATTGATTTTCATCTTCAAAGCGATTTGCAAATCATCGCCAATCAAGAATTTTTCATACCCTCTATTTTCTAAAAGTAGTTCTCTCTCTCCCGTCTCTAAATCTAAAAGATAAAGATCATGATAGCTCGGATTTCGGGTATTTATCCCAACGACTGCTCTATTTTCCTTTCGACTCACAGAAAAGATTTTAGACTGAGCCAAAGGATCGTTTTTTGTGTACTCCTGAACCTTTTTGGACGCAACATTTACCCCGAAAAGACCAAGTCTTCCCGTTCCATTTTTATCCTTCAAAATTAACAGAGTTTTTCCATCCGCAGCCCAAAAAAACTGAATGATATCGGGCTCTTCAAAAAAAGTAAGTTGCTCTCCCTCTCCCAAAATCTGATTTTTTGAGATGAAAACATTGGGAACCGACTTCGAATCACCACCAATATAGGCAATTAACCTCCCATCGGGTGCAATTTTTGCTGAAATCACCTTTGGGGTGTCAAAAAGAGATTCTTTGTCCATATTGCCTCCATAGAGTGAGGTGAAAAAAAATAGAATCAAGAATTTTCTCACAAGATCCAATGAGATTGGTTTAAATAAGAATATACCACTCACCTCGATAAAACAGCCAGTTTCTGAGAGAATGAATAGCGCTTTTTTCTACCATGTTTTCTTTTGACGGGTCAACGAATGCGGAGAAACAAGACCAATGAGGGATTCTAGAGAACAACGGACTGAGCTACTCTTAGGACAGACTCCCAAACCGCGAAGCGCTTCCGAGTGGGCCTCACCAAATTTTCTTTGGCCGATATAAGAAGCCGCTAACTTTGCATGAAGTCGGGCCAACATCTCGTCACTGAGTCCATCTATCTTAAGCCCTTCTAAGACCAACGTCTCAGCCTCTACATATGAGTGCCGCTTAAGATGAGTCGTCGCTCCTTGTAAAATCGCCTCTGACACCAATGGATTTATCCGCTCACAGAGTTCCCTCAAAAGCTCTGAAGAATCTTTACTAGGTATTCTCTGTAATAAACAACTCAGCTGCTTTCTGTACAATTGATAGTCAAATGACATTATTCGGTTCCTCTGTTAGAACTTACTTTGTATTACAAGTATAGATCACCCAATGAATTAGTTCAATTTTTTAGAATGGACAAAAACATCCAGATAAGAATAGTATTATGCAACCTCAAAAAGGAGGATTGTAATGAAAATCAAACTACTAACTTTATTAACTGCAATCATTGGAACAACAGCTGCTACGGCAGACGTCCGTTCTTTTGACGGCTATTCTCCAAAGACAATCAACGAAACAAATACATGTGGATATGTAGGTGTGGGCGTTGGGAACCCCGATCTTGGCCTAAATTTAGGCGGGAGAAAACAATGGGGATACAATGGTATTGACGTTGGAATCAGCGGCGAAACCACTCAACCCTTGCGCAAAGCGTTTAGTGATGTGACACAGCTCACAGGCTACGCGAACTACCTATTCTTCCCTCAGGGGACAAATGATGCGAGCTTCTATCTAGGAGCTGGTGCATCAGGTGGTGTAAAAATGGCACGTGATGTCGACACTAATGAAATCGTAGGAGCAGGAAACCTCCTTCTTGGAAGAAGTTTTGCTAACAAGCAATTCGTTCAAGCAAAGGTTGGTTTCCCACTAGAGTTTGACCAAGAATCCCGATGGAAAATCAATTCCGTCGCTTCCAAACCTACCTTGACCGTGTCTTACGGAATTGGCTTCTAGTTACCAACAAAAGCCGCCTTCATTTTGGAGGCGGCCCATTTAAATATTGCAGAAAAGATCCCCTTTCGCTAAAACAAAGTATATGAAGAAATATGCACTAGCACTATTGCTCCTCCTAGGAGCTTGCTCAGGGAAAACAGACAAAAAACACATCATCGATCACTCTCAGAAGGGACATTATTTGTATGTCATCAACTCCTACTCTGGATCGGTAAAGGACAAGGTCCTCATCCTTGACTCAGTACCGCTGGTCGTTTATTTTTCTGACCATCCTAGCAGAGTAGCAGGACATCTCCCCCTCAAAGATTTCATTGCAAAATGGGAAAAAGGGTCGACGAGCTTCAAAGCAACTCCTCCTACAGCTACCCTTTCTATCGCAGAAAAAGGGAAAATGAAAGAGGTCTCTCTTGAACTTTCCGAGCCAGGACTTAGGGGCGACAAACTTCAATTCAAAATAAAAGTTACTCCTGAAGAGCTCACCGAAAAATTTGGCGCAAGCTCTCTATTTATCGACCTATATGGTGTCGATCCAACGGCCCCAAACGCGGGGATCGCAATGGAAGAAAACTCGTCACAAGCGTCGTTAGATTCTCTATAGAATTTTATCTAGTGACATCCTGTTTTATCTTCGATTATACTGGGGTAGATGAAGCCTTTTTATAAGCTACTATACCTCCTATTTATTATCTCTGTAGTTGGGACAGTCGGATACCTTCTAATCAAAGAAAGAAAACCTACCTTCAACGAAATCATAGTCTTTGGCGACAGCCTTTCCGACCAGGGCAATGTCTACCACCACTCTAACGGCACCTTTCCGAAAGAGCCCTACTTTGAAGGCCGCTTCAGCAGCGGGAAAGTCTGGGTCGAACACCTCGCTGAAATGATGGGGATCGACGAACTCAAACCGAGTCGCCTCGGAGGGACCAACTACGCCCATGGAGGAGCCCGTACTGGAGATGGATTCAAGGCGGGAAAGCCAAATGTTGGAGAACAGATTAAACAATTTTTGGAAGAAAAAAGAAGGGCAAACCCAGAATCTCTCTACATCGTCTGCGGCGGTGGAAATGATTTTTTAGGAGGGACCTTTTTCTATACGGTCCAAAACCTTGAAAAACACATCATCGACCTCGCCGACGCAGGTGCAAAACACATCCTTGTCCCCAATTTCCCAGCCCTTGGGCGCGCCCCCATCTTTACCCACGAAATTCCGGTCCTTCTCGAAGAAAGCATTGTAGAGATAGTGGATGAGCAACTCGAAAAATTCTTCGAGTATAAGCTAGGCAAACCCCTTGCTAGCATGTGTAAAGGCTTCTTTCCAACACTTAAAGCCTCTATGCCAGAGCTAAAATCCTACCTTCCTTTAGTGGTAGAAGACATCTCAAGTAGAATCGCAGCGTTCATGGAGCAAGACATTCCAACTTTTGAAGAGATTACTATCCAAGCCTTCACAAGCGCCAATGCATTTTCAAAAATGCACAATGACCACCTCGGGAGAATGCTCGATGAATTGGAACGCCATTACGACATCACCATCTACCGACTTGATATGTTTACGATCATCGAAGAGATCTCTGAGAATCCGACCCAATTTGGGATGACCGAACCCTACTACCCGGCCATTGACCCAAAAACCAGCCAACTCATCGACAACGTCGTTCCAGATCAGCACCTATTTTTCGACGGCCTCCACCCAACCGGGGCTGCCCACATCATCTTTGCTAACCGTGCTTACGACCTAATTCATGGAGAGTAAAGGGGGTATTTTTCAAATGAGCTGTCATTGAATCTCGAAACGTGAGACAATTTTTTCGATATCTTTATGCCAATAGATCTAAACCAAGAAATTGAAATCCCCATCCACCGTCTCGGTATTAGCGGGGAGGGCGTTGGCGATTTTGAGGGATTCACCCTATTTGTTGATGGGGCCCTTCCCGGCGAGCTCATTCTCGGTGAAGTTACCGAAGTTCGGAAAAACTTTGGGAGGGCACTTATTCGAAAAATCCTTCGCCCCTCCCCCGACCGGATCGATCCTATCTGCCCTCTTTTTGGCCATTGCGGCGGATGTCAAATCATGCACCTTAAATACGAAAAACAGCTTGATGCCAAAAGACAGCGAGTGATCGATGCCTTTGAAAGAATCGGGAAACTACAAGTCGATGTCCAAAAATGCATTCCCTCCCCCACCCCCCTAGCCTATCGGAATAAAATTCAACTCCCCGTCAAAGAAGGAAAAATAGGTCTCTATGCGAAAGGATCCCACGATGTGATCGAAGTGGAAAAATGTTATATCCACTGCTCACTTGGAGAGAAAATCTATGAATGGATACGCACCTTTCCAGAAGTAGAGGCCTTTCGCCATCTCCTGATTCGGACCGGTGTTAAAACCAATGAGGTTCTCCTCGTCTTTGTCACAGAAACCCCCTTCATCCCTCCAAATCTCCCTCCCGAAGTAAAGGGAATCGTACAGTGCATCAACCGCTCGAGTGGCAATCGGATCCTGGGACAAGAATTTAAAACCCTCTGGGGAAGGAACTGGATCGAAGAGATCCTCCACAGCCTGACATTCCGCATCTCGGCAGCCTCCTTCTTTCAGATTAACCCCTACCAGGCCGAGCATCTCTACCAGCAAGTCGTTGATTTTGCCGAGCTCACGGGAAATGAGATCGTCCTCGACAGCTACTGCGGTGTAGGAACACTCGCCCTCATCCTCTCTAAAAATGCTAAAAAAGTACTAGGCGTAGAATCGGTCCCTGAAGCCATCGAAGATGCAAAAGAAAATGCAAAGCGAAACAACATTGAAAACGCCCAGTTCACCTGCGCAAAAGCAGAGGGGTACATAGCAGGGCTAAAATCAGTTGATGTGGCTGTCGTAAATCCTCCCCGGAAAGGATGTGAGCAATCCTTCCTCGAAGCCCTCTCCAAACTGGCTCCTAAAACAATCGTCTACGTCTCCTGCGACCCAGCAACGCTTGCCAGAGACACCAGCTACCTAGTTAGCCAAGGTTACCAAGTTACAGCTGTCCAACCGTTCGACATGTTCCCCCAAACCTCCCACGTCGAATGCGTCATCCAACTCAAAGGCGGGACTCCGATTTAATTTTGATCAAACAAGCTACCAAGATCGTTTCTTATATCGACACTTTGAGAAGAGAACATCATCAGGTCTCTCTCAATATGTAGAATATATCCTTATAAAAAATGATCCTGCTCTATTCATTCGAGAGACTCAGAGAAAAAAGACGAACCAATCGAATCAATCACAAAAGACAGTTAATGTGCCCAATGCCTCTTCCCCGTTGGGGTAGAGGACCTGGATGTAGTAGGTAGTGATCGATCTTTTCCTCTTATTGTGGTCAATATACGACACTTGAGAATCACTACTTACGACTGTACCAATTTGATTTGTAAGAGAGCTGTCTGTAAAAATCCGATACTCGAACTCTTGATCAGTATCAACCGGCTTTTCCCAGGTAATTTGATTGAACAGTTCAATTTGGGTGAGAAACTTGTTCGTTTTGCACTTTCCAGTTGCAGGGATACAAGAAGCGCTTATATCAACCACGCTAACGACATCGCTTGTCTGGCTAGGGATATAAAGTTTGGTTCCCGATGGAGAGAGCACAGGCTGAGTCGGATTGAAACCTATTTGAATAGGTGGATTGACCGCAAATGTAGTTGTATCAATCCCAAAGAGCTGGCCAAATGCTCCCCCAGAATAGACGTAACGGCCGTCTGGTGAATTAACACTGAAGCCTGCTCCAGGTACAGGGATAGTAGCTATCACGACAAGGCTTTCGACATCAATGACTGTGGAGTAATAGGAAGAAGTTCCAGGGACATAAACTCTTGAACCATCGGCAATTAATATTGGAAACTGGGGCCCTGTTGTTACGGTAACAGTGGCAATAACAGTTAGCGTTTCGGTATCAACAATACTGAGGTTCTCATCATCAAAATTTGGGACAAAAACGAGCGCTCCATCGGCGCTAATTACAGGGTTTCTTGAGGGTCTACTTCCAACAGTTACAGTTGCAATAACAGTGTTCGCAGAGGTATCTATCACAGAAATGCTTCCAAGCGTAACTTGATTTGGCACATATAGAAGTCCATCTGGAGAAATTGGGAAGGGTCTGGGAGAAGCACCAACAGGGATCGTATCGATAAGGGTAAAGGTACCCAGGTCGATAACTGAAACACTCGCAGTATTTCGATTAGGTGTATAAAGAGTCTGTCCATCCAGAGAGAGGGTCGCGTCTTGAGGAGGCCCCTGACCGCCGAGAGATATATCTGCAACAACCGTCAGTGAATCGACGTCAACGATCTTAAACGAAGAAGTGTTCAGACTAGGGACGAATAAAAGAGTCCCATCCACCGAAAGAGAGGCTTCGTAGGGTTGATCGGGGATCGTGATGGTTGCTATAACGCCGTTAGAACCGGTGTCTATAACACTTAAATTGCCAGACAATATATTAGGGACGTAGAGTCTTGATCCGTCAGAAGAAAGGGGAGAAAAAGAGGGTGTATCACCAACAGGGATTGTCGCCACAACAGTATTTGCTGTATCACACGAGCTATACCCAATCGAAGAAAATAGAATTACTAACCAAAAAAAACCATCCGAAAACTTTTCATGAAGACCCCATTTTCCTCTACATTGAACATATATGATCCTAATTTTTCTTGACAACCACCTAAACTCATTGCATGAGGATCCGATGGCCTGTCCTAATAAAATCTCTAAGCTAGATCAAAGACAAATCGATCAAGTTTTTCAACGACACATGAATGGAAAAGACAATCAATTTTTCAAGAATAATGAGTAAAATAATCCTAGTTATTCTCTGAAGCTACAGATTTGAGACACATACCAATCAATAGCTCCCAGCTCAGATATAGAACCATTTTCGTTGTATCACTTAACTGAATTAATAGTCGAAGAGATTGAAAGTGGCGAAGACTCGACAGGAAACGCTCGAGAAGTTCCATCTGAGCAGTTATTCCGTGTTTTCTTAAAACAACGTATATTCAAGAGTTTTCGCTTTGAAAAACTCTTGTGCATGAGCTATAGCCCGCTTTTCATCAAAGTCTTTGCATGTAAAGATAATGCAGGAGAAAAACTTCTTGTTTGACCAAACGTAAAGACTGATACCAGAATCAATGAGAGGAATAAATGCATCAAAGCCCTGGTTTTCCTCTTTGCCCTCTCCACCTGGGGAAAAAATAATCGGATCACCATATTTTCTAAGATTGAGTGCGCTACACAAGCTATCGAAAAATTGTTCTATTGTCGAACGGACAACCTCAGTAGAAAAGTATCCTTCGATTATCAACCTTTTGCGAGTAATGTCTGGAGCTAAATCTTTCATGTTATTTTCCTCATTCTTGTGAAGCGCTGATCGTAGAGCAGATCAAGCAGAATAAATCAAAGGCGCTGCCAATACATATTTGCTCGGCGTGCCGAGCAATATTGGGTGATAAAGGCAAGGCATTTGAACGCAGCGGGTACGCGGTACTCGCAAGTGAAAGTAACGCCGCCACTATCTTCACAAAATTGCTCGGGGCCGCCCCGAGCAATGAACAGCGGTAAATCAGTTTGTCTTATAGGGGCTGAGATACGGATTTAAAAAGCGCAGGCAAGGTGGAATACACCTTGTCAAGCTTTGCGAATCAGTAGATGAGGTCATAGAAGTCAAAATGGTTACCTCTGTGAATTGCTCGGGGCGGGACTCGAACCCGCACGAGGTTACCCTCAAGGGATTTTAAGTCCCTTGTGTCTACCATTCCACCACCCGAGCAAAAAAATTGCCTTTTCCCACGAAAGGAAAAGGCAATTTTACTGAAGAAGCAGGTTATGGGCTACCAAATTTTTCCAAATGGAGCATTTTCTGTCAGAGTTGAGAACGAAGTGCTTGTAACAACTTCGGGTGCTTCAACGGCTACCCTCTGCGCCTCTCCCCCTTCTGTTTCCTTAGGAGGTTCGACTTCTTCCTTCTTTTTAGGTTGTGGCTTGGGCTTTTCCTTCTCCTCTACTGGCTCGGGAAGAACATTCCCTTCAGCTTCTGGAGCATTTTGAGCCTTTGCTTTGGAGATGGATTCGGAGATGAGCCCTGGTGGTGGGGGGATAAGTCTTTTGATTATCGATGATGAGGGTTTAATCTCATCATCGGCTCCACCCCCTTCTGCCACGGGCTTCTCGGTGGTCTTGGTTTCTTCTGTTTCTTTTATTTCATCTGTAGTGCGGCGGCGGCGATGACGACGGCGCTCTCGTTTTTTATCGAGACGCTGTTCAACTGCAGCGGGCTCTTGCTCATCGGTTTCAACGACAGCCTTCTCTTTAGGCTTAGCCCCTCCTCCAATTTTGATGTTCCGCTCGAATGTTGCATTTTTTAGAACAACACGCGTTTCTTTTGTTTCTGAAACTTCGTAATCAGAAACTGGAACAAGAAAGGATTTAGGCCGTTCAAGAGAGCGGAAAAAGAATGATTGTCCAAACGAGACAACTTCCAAGGCATCAACGATGTATTCTTCTGCACTGCTTCCTTTTGTGTTGCGGACGAGTAATTTGTGCCCCTCTTTGGGGGTGATGATTGTTTCTATGATTGGTTCTCTAGTAAAGTTCACGAATATATCCTGGTTACTGTTCTTTAGATTCCATGTATTTTAGGAGGTCGACAATCCGGTGGGAATAACCCATTTCGTTGTCATACCAGGCAACTAGCTTGAAAAAACGGCTATTGAGGGCAATTCCAGCTCCTTTATCAAAAATACAGGAGTAATGGCTGCCAATAAAGTCACTCGAGACTACAGGATCTTCAGTATATTGGATGATTCCTTTCATTGAGCCTTCAGAAGCCGTTTTCATTGCCGCGGAGATCTCTTCATATGAAGTGTCTCTTCCTACACGGACTGTTAAATCCACAACAGAAACGTCTATTGTGGGAACGCGGAAAGCCATACCGGTAAGTTTTCCTTCTACTTCAGGGATCGCAAGAGCTACAGCCTTTGCAGCACCTGTTGAGGAGGGAATAATGTTAATACCAGCAGCTCTTCCACCGCGAAGATCTTTATGAGAAGGGCCGTCTACTGTTGGTTGGGTCGCAGTGAGAGAGTGAACAGTAGTCATAAGCCCTTCTTCGATCCCAAAATTGTCGAGGACAACTTTGGTTAGGGGTGCTAAACAATTTGTAGTGCAAGAGGCGTTGGAGACGATTTTATCTTTAGAGGGATCATATGTCTCATGGTTAACTCCCATTACAAAGGTGGGAACTTCCCCTTTGGAAGGAGCAGATAAAATGACTCTTTTTGCTCCGGCTTGCAGATGTTTTTCAGCGTCTTCTTTTTTTGTGAAGAGCCCTGTCGACTCAATGACATAGTCAACACCTAGCTCCTTCCAGGGGAGCTTAGCAGGATCCCTCTCAGCGAGGACTTTCGTCTTGTGACCATTTACAACGAGGTAGTCCCCCTCCTCATGCACAGCAAATTTAGGTTGGTGATGGACAGAATCGTACTTGAGAAGATAGGCGAGATTGAATGCTGGCACGAGGTCGTTGATGGCAACAACTTCAACATTTTGATGCATTTCTTTGATGATGCGGAAAGTGAGACGCCCAATGCGTCCAAAACCATTAATTGCTACTCGGATTGCCATGAAGTTTCTCCTGCAAAATTGCATAAACAACGGTACGTGTTTGCATCAAATATATCACATTTTTTTGGAGAAGTAAAGAAACAAAAAACCTGCTTTCGCAGGTTTTTCTTGAATTTAGTCAGCGAGAAACTCGATGATACACTTTTCGCTATTATCGCCTTTTTGAAGGGCTGCTGTTTTGATGAGGCGGGTATAACCACCATTTCTTGTAGCAAAGCGTGGGCCAAGTTCGCCAAAAAGCTTACTGATGATTTTACGGTCACCGTTATAAGCAGAGGTATCTCCCTCTTTAGCGCTACGTGCTTCTTTTGGCGTGAGTGAATTGAAGCGGATCATGAGTTCACCAATAGCTTGACGACGGCTAGCTAAAGTATTTTTCTTTGCCAGCGTGACCATTTTATCAGCGTAACTTTTTAAGATCTTTGCTTTCGTGGTACTTGTTACGATACGCTCATTCTCAATAAGAGCTTTTAGCATATTTGCAACAAGACTGCGTCTGTGACCTGCATTACGGCCGAGTTTGAATGTGTTTTTGCGATGTCTCATACCTCTAATCCTGCTCTTTCGCTTAAGTATTGTTGCACAACGTCTTTCACAGTATCTTGTGTGATACCCATTCTGCTTAAATCCATTCCAAGATGGAGTCCCATCTCTTCAAGTTTAGCTTTGATCTCATTCAGAGATTTTTTACCAAAATTTCGGAATCGAAGCATATCCGACTCAGGCATAATCACAAGTTCTGCAATCGTGTCAATATCTGCACCTGCTAGACAGTTTGTCGATCTAACGGACAGTTCAATCTCGTTGATCCTGAGCACAAGCTTCTGCATTAGTGCATCTTTATCTGTGTCGTTTTCTTCTTCGCCTTCATCAAATGTGATCGGTTCAGTTTTGATTTCTTTGAAGATCTCAAAGTGATGAATACCAATTTGTGTAGCGAAAGAGAGAGCTTCTTCTGCAGTGATCCGCCCATCTGTAGTTATTTCCATGATGAGCTTATCAAAGTCAGTAACCTGGCCTACTCGTGTATTCTCAACGTAGTAATTGACAAGCCTTACTGGTGAAAAAATCGAGTCAACGACAATTTCATCGACACTTGTTTCAAATTCATGTCGCTCAGAAGGAACATATCCTCTTCCAAAGGCAATCTTAACATCAATTTTTCTTGTCATCGGCTTCGTTACGTGAAATAGAACAAGGTCAGGATTGACAATTTCGAGATCGGTTTTCCCGACGAACTCAGCGAGAGTTACTGGATGTTGGCCACCATTTTTATCAAGCTGATCAGCAGTGACTTCTAATATATTTGAGTATGTTCTTGGACGTCTTCCGCCTGCATCTTCTTCAGTGATGATTTTTCGAAGCAAAGCTCCCTTAATATTGAGAATGATGTGGGTCATGTCTTCGATGATCCCTTCGACTGCCATATATTCATGAGGTACCCCCTCAATACGGATCGAAACAATTGCTGGAGCCTCGAGAGAACTCAACATCACCCTGCGAAGAGCATTACCCATGGTGTGCCCGAAGCCACGCTCAAAAGGCTCTGCGACAAAACGTGCAAACCTTTTGTCTTTAGTTTGTTCTGCAAGTGCGATTTTGTTGGGCAATTCAAATTTGCCATATCTCACGGCCATAATTTTCTCCTATTATATCTCTTTAAACGCGGCGTCGTTTACGTGGACGACAGCCGTTATGAGGAACCGGGGTTTTATCGCGTAGACACGAAATAATCAATCCAGCGCTTTGTAGACCGCGAACAGCTGATTCACGACCAGCACCAGGTCCTTTTAAGTTGACTTCTACTTCTTTCATTCCCATGGCCATTGCCGCTTTGGCAGCATCTTGAGCCGCAACTGTTGCAGCAAAGGCTGAAGACTTTCTTGAACCTGAAAAGTTGACTTTCCCTGCAGATGCCCAAGAGACTACGTTGCCTACGAGGTCAGTAATGCTGACGATGGTATTGTTAAATGTAGCACTAACATGAGCTATCCCGCTTGGGATACTTTTATGCTGTTTTTTTCTAGTACGAACAGGGGCTTTTTTCACTGCACCCTTTCTCTGCGATTCTTGCTTAGCCAAACATTACTCCTTGAATTATGCGGGTTGCTTCTTACCGGCTATGGTTTTCTTTTTTCCTTTACGAGTTCGAGCATTAGAACAAGTCCTTTGTCCTCGAACTGGAAGGCCCATGCGGTGGCGAAGCCCTCGGTAACAGTGAATGCTGATGAGTCGTTTAATGTTGTTTTGAACCTGCCTGCGCAAGTCCCCTTCTACGGTGTATTCAGACTGAAGGAGGCTATTGATTCGCCCGATTTCTTCTTCAGTAAGTTGGTGTGCTCTCATGCTAGGATTGAGGCCTAGTTTCTCACAGAGTTCCACTGCAACTTTTGGTCCTACTCCGTAAAGGTAGGTTAAACTAATCACTAGCCGTTTTTTATCTGGGATATCGATTCCGATGACTCGTGGCATTTATAGCTTCCTTTTGTTCCAATAAGGGGAAAATTTATCACATTGAAAGGTTATTTTCAAGTGAGATTTTCCTCATTATAAAAAATTAACTTACCTTCTTGCTCTTCCCTTCTTCATGAAGCCTTCATAACGCTTCATAAGCATATGGGACTCTACTTGTTTCGATGTATCAAGCACAACACCGACGAGAATGAGGAGGGAGGTCCCTCCGAAAAAATAACTTATACTTGGGTCGAGTTTGAGAAGTTTCCCGATGATCGAAGGGAGGACAGCTATGGTCGCCAAAAAGATGGCCCCAGCAAAAGTAATTCGATTCATGGTTGACTCTAAAAAATCCTGTGTTGGTCGTCCCTGACGGATCCCTGGGATAAATGCCCCATTTTTTTTCATGTCAGAAGCAATTTGCTCAGGATGAAATTGCGTAGCAGTCCAGAAGTAGGTGAAGAAAATAATGAGTAGTACATACAGGATTGAGTAGGGTGTAGTGCCAGGGGACAATAACTTGGCAATGTTCCCAAACCAGCTATTTTGCCCTAAAAGCTGACCGACTGTTGCCGGAAACATAAGGGCCGAGGAGGCAAAGATAACGGGAATTACACCGGCGTAATTAATTTTTAAAGGGATATAGGCTCTCCCACCCTGTGTTTCGTGACGACCTACAACACGTCTGGCGTATTGAAGAGGGATTTTACGTTGCCCTTGGATGATGAGTATTGTTCCAATGATGATGAAAACAAAGAGGGTCATGAGGACAATAATCGAGGTAAAAGAGAGCTGTCCAGGGTCTTGTGAATCAAGGTTCAACTTTCTTCCGATGGCACCAATGGTCGAAGGTAAGGAGGAGAGGATACCTAATGTGATGATTAAGCTGATCCCGTTTCCAACGCCCCGTTCAGTGATTTGCTCGCCTATCCACATGAGTAGCATAGTACCGGCTGTCATGGTTGCGATGACAACAAGAAAGAAAAGAAGAGGGAAACCGAATAAGGTGACATTTAAAATTTCATTAACAACAATACCAGGCTGGCTTGCATTTAGGCCCAAAGCATATCTAGCAAAGATTCCTGCTTGGAATGCTGCAAGGATAATGGTGATTACGCGTGTCCATTTACCAAGTTTTCTCTTACCTACTTCTGGGTTTTCCTTAATTTCTCTCTGAAGTGAAGGAATCACTGCCATGAAGACCTGCATGATAATGGATGCTGAAATGTAAGGCATAACACCAAGAGCGATGATCGTCATCTGGGCAAAAGCTCCACCGGAAAAAACATCCATCAATTGGAATAGGTTTTGGCTGCCACCTGTCGCCTTTCTAAAGAGTTCAGCAGCGAGATCGCCATTGATTCCAGGAACAGGGATGTAAGCACCTATCCGGCAGACAAATAACATGAGCAAAGTGAATGCAACTTTCTGCCGAAGTTCAGGAACAGAAAAGATACGCGCAAGGCTCGATAGCATTAGCCAATTTCCTTAAAAGAGATTCCGTTTTTTTCTAGCTTTTCTTTAGCTGATGCTGAAAATCTTCGCGCTTCAATTGTGACTTTCTTTTTCAACTCTCCATTACCGAGAATTTTAACTCCACCAGGCAGTAAGCGAGGTGCAAGTCCTTTATTGCGTAGCGACTCGAAGTTCACAGTTTCACCATCACTGTAGAGTGCCTCAATCAATCCAAGATTAATTGAGAAGCTCTCTTTGATGAAGGCGCCACGAGTAAAGCCCCGTGTTGGTAGTTTACGGAAGAATGGAAGCTGTCCCCCCTCTTGCGGACGACGACGCTTATATCCCGACCGGGACTTTGAACCTTTCGATCCGCGATTACAAGTTTTACCCCGGTTAGACCCTGGGCCTCTTCCTACGCGCTGTATCACTCTCACTTTGCGATGAGTGTTCTGAAGATTGGATAAGTAACTCATTATTTTCCTCTAATTTCTAGGGACTCTTTTCTATTTCTCAAGTTTTCTAGGGCTTTGAAAGTAGCACGTACAATATTCAGAGGGTTGTTAGACCCTAAGCTCTTGGCAACGATGTTTTTCAACCCGCCCATTTCTAAGACAGATCGCATCTTGGAACCCGCAACAACACCTGTACCCTCTGGGGCTGGCTTCAAGAGAATACGAGCTCCATCCCAGTTCATAGTGATCTCGTGGGGGATAGTCCCATCTTCCATCTGAAATTTAAGCACATTCTTACGAGCAGCCTCAGTCCCTTTGCGAATCGCATCAGCAACTTCGTTGGCTTTAGCAAACCCCAAACCAATACGTCCGTCGCCGTCGCCGATAAGGATTAGCGCTGAAAAGCTAAACTTCCTACCACCTTTGACCACTTTCGAACAGCGGTTTATATAAAGAACTTTTTCGTCGAACTCGCTGTGTGTCTCTTCAGCTTTTGCTTTGCGTCTATTATCTGCCATAGGTGATTCCTTAAAACTTTAGTCCTGCCTCGCGAGCTGCATTTGCAAGTTCTGCAATGAGCCCGTGGTATTTGTAGTGACCGCGATCAAAAACAACGGTTTCAATTTTATTCTTCTTAGCCTCAGCGGCAATCCGCTTACCAATTTCTTTAGCTGCACTCTTAGATTTTTTTGAAAACTCGGTTCCCTTGAAATCTTTGCTCATCGTTCCGATGCCAAAAAGAGTTGCATGGCTTTCATCATCGATGATTTGTGCTAGAATATGCTTGTTCGAGCGAAAAACAGTTAGCCTGGGCTTAGTATCAGAGCCACGGACAGCTTTACGCACGCGCATCGCTCTTCTTTTACGTCTGACGTTTCTTTGCTTTAACTGACTTTCCATAATTACTTACCTTTCCCTGCCTTACCTGCTTTTTTACGAACGTACTCATTTTCATAGCGCACGCCTTTACCCTTGTAGGGCTCAGGTGGACGTAGGGAGCGGACAGAAGCGGCAAACTGGCCAACTTGTTGCTTATCTACGCCTTGAATAATGATTGTTGTAGACTTATCTACTTTAACTTCAATCCCTTTAGGGATATCGAGCTTAGTTGGATGTGAGAAACCGAGCTGCATATCTAACTGGGTTCCAGCAAGTGCTGCACGATATCCTACTCCGACTAGCGAAAGGCGTTTTTCAAACCCTGCACTCACACCAATAACCATGTTGTTTACCAAAGAACGATAGAGTCCGTGCATAGCTAGCGGCAGCTTAGATTTCTCGTCCAAAGTAATGAGCAGGTGATCGTCATTAACAGTAAGACCTATCCCCTCTTTAACTTCCAACTCAAGCTGACCTTTAGGTCCCTTAACAGTAACAACTAAATTCGTTTTTTTTGCTTCAATCCCTTTTGGTAGAGGGATAGGCGTTCTTGCATATCGCGACATATTCGATTACCTCACCAAATGTAACATAGTAGTTCCCCGCCGAGTTTTTGCTCGCGGGCTGTTTCTCCCTCTAATATTCCCTTATTCGTCGAAAGGACTGCAATTCCAAGTCCTCCTAGAATTTTGGGTATATCATTGCTTCCAATGTATCTGCGCAATCCTGGCTTAGAGACACGCTTTAAACCATTCACTACAGGGGCTCGATTCGCCGCGTAGCGCAGTACAACGCGCAGCAACCTCTTTTCTTTATTAACCACAACATCGGCAATGAACTTTTGCTCGAGAAGAATATTTGCAATTTGTTCCTTAAGCTTGCTCAAAGGCATATCAACATATCTGTGTTTTTGTGCCTGTGCATTGCGGATACGTGTTAGAAAATCTGAAATTGGATCATGTAACATTAGCTTATTTACCCTCTTTAAATGGTATTCCGAGCGCCTTAAGGAGCTCATAGCATTCTTCATCAGACTTAGCCGATGTAACGAATGTAATGTTCATTCCTTGAGTCCGCTTAACTTCATCAAGATTGAGTTCAGGAAATATCTGCTGGTCATTGATCCCGAGTGAGTAGTTACCACGACCATCACACTTAGGAGAAAAACCTCTAAAGTCACGGATTCGTGGGGATACAATGTTGCAAAATCGATCTACGAAGTCGTACATTCTTTTGCTGTGCAGAGTGACTTTTACTCCAATCGGCTGGTCTTCTCGTGTTTTAAAGTTAGAAACAGCTTTTTTAGCCTTTGTTAAGATAGGCTTTTGCCCTGAAAGCATCCTCATCTCTTTAACGCAATCTTGGAGTGCGTTCTTGTCTTTAGATGCTTCTCCAGCTCCCATGTTGATGATCACCTTTTTTAATTCAGGAATCATCATAACATTTCCGTAAGCAAAGCGCTCTTGTAGGGCTTTCTTGATCTCTTCTCTATATTTTTTCTGTAGTCTTGACATAGCTTAGTTTTTCTTCTTTTTTACTTCGCGGTAAATTACTTCTTTTCCAGCTTGATCATATACGAGCTGTTTCTTTCCATCTTTGCTTATTTTCACTTTCACTTTGATCGCTTTACCTTGCTCATTGCAAGCGCTTACATTAGAAATGTGAATCGGTGCTTCCATATCAACAACACCAGGTTGCATTTTCTGTTTAGGCTTTACGTGTTTTTTACGAATGTTCAAGCCTTCAATTACTACCCGATCTTCACTACGGCTAAGAACCTTGCCTGTTTGTCCCTTTTCATTACCTGCAATGACTGTGACTTTGTCACCTTTACGTATCCATTTATTGCTCATTATCTCTCCTAAATGACCTCTGGCGCGAGTGAAGTGATTTTCACAAATCCATTTTCACGGATTTCCCGTGCAACAGGACCAAAAATCCTTGACCCTTTAGGGTTGTTCTTGTCATCGATGATGACGCAGCTATTATCGTAAAAACGAAGAGCAGAACCATCATTACGATGAATATAGCTCTTTGTTCGGACGATTACACACCGGACAACATCCCCTTTTTTAACACTCCCATCCGGACTTGCGTCCTTGATGGAGCAGATGATGATATCACCTACACCCGCATAGCGCCGTTTAGAGCCACCGAGAACTTTAAAACATCTGACACGTTTTGCGCCGGTGTTATCTGCTACTTGTAAATCGGATTCTTGTTGAATCATTTTTCTTACCTTTTATGCTAACACTTCCAAAACTCTCCAACGCTTCAGCTTGGAGAGGGGTCTTGTCTCAATGATGCGAACTTTTGCGCCAACGGAAATCTCTAGATTTTCATTGTGGGCGTAGTACTTCTTCCCGCGAACGACAACCTTCTGCAATTCAGGATGGCGCATTCTGCTATCTACACGTACAGTTACCGTCTTTTGCATCTTGTTGGAGACTACAACTCCTTCACGAACTTTTCTTTTAGTGGGTTTTCTTTCTTCCATAGTATTTCCTTCGAATTAGAGCCTTTCACCTTTTTGACTGATTAGGGTGAGTACACGTGCACGATCCCTTTTTTTCTTTCTGAGCAAATGGGGTTTCTCGATCTTACGTGTGGTGCTTATTTCGTTTTTTAGGTTGAAAAGGTCTCTCGAGAGGTCGTGATAGATCGCTCGGAGCTCTTCAACAGATTGATCTCTAAATTCTTTTAGTCTATCCATTTTTATACCCTCTCTACCCGTTCAACAAATCGTGTTTTAATCGGGAGTTTTGCAGCAGCTAGTCGAAGGGCAACCTGCGCCTCTTCACGACCAACTCCGCCTACTTCAAATAGAATTCTGCCAGGACGGACAACTGCTACCCAGTGGTCAACAGCGCCTTTACCTTTACCCATACGGGTTTCAGCAGGCTTTTTAGAAACTGGCTTATCTGGAAATACTCTGATCCAAACTTTACCTTTTCTCTGAAAGTGTCGATTGATGGCTACACGACATGCTTCAATTTGCTTGTGTGTTAATCGTCCTCTGTCGAGGGCTTGCATACCAAAGTCACCAAAATCGATGAAACATGCAGCCTTACTGAGGCCTCTATGTTGCCCTTTCTGTTGTTTACGATATTTAGTTTTCTGCGGGATCTGCGCCATAATTATTTACTCCCACCAGTTTCTTCATTCTTATTGATCCATACTTTCACTCCAATCGATCCGTACGTTGTCTCTGCACGACCCATTGCATAATCAATATTTGCACGGAGAGTATGAAGAGGAATCCGACCTTCCTTGTACCACTCAGTTCTTGCGATCTCAGCTCCACCTACGCGGCCTGATATTTGCACTTTGATTCCAGCAGCGCCGGCATCCATTGTGGATAAAAGAGCTTTTTTTAGGACTCGGCGGAAAGGGATTCGTCGCTCGATCTGCTTGGCGATTCCATCAGCAACTAGCTTTGCATCCAAATCAGGACGCTTGATCTCTTCAACTTCGATCCAGATTTCTTTTCCTGTTAACCGCTTGAGGTCTTTTTTCAGGGCTTCGATTTCAGCTCCCTTCTTCCCGATAACAAGACCAGGACGGGCTGTATGTATTGTTACTTCTACTTTTCCACTCATCCGTTTAATGATGTACTGTGAAGCACCGACACATGCAGGTCGCTTTGCGAGAAAAGAACGAATTGTGCGATCTTCATCTAGCAGGTTTCCAAATTCTTTCTTGTTGGCAAACCAAACTGATTGCCATTTTTTGGTAAGCGCTAATCGAAAACCAATTGGGGATGTTTTCTGTCCCATGAGTATTTCTCCTCTCCTTCTAACTTTCCGTTCCGACTACGACAGTAAAATGACTTGTCCGTTTATTCACAGGTACTTTTCCACCACGATTTTTTGGCTTAGCCCTTCTAATGATTGGGCCCGGATCTACACGAACTTCGTATACTTTCAAGTCTCTTCTTTGAGCTCCGTGAACGGTTTCAGCATTCGCGATAGCGCTCATCAAGGTCTTTAGGAGGAGTCTGCCTCCTTTAAGCCCGCTGTACTGTAGTTGTACCATAGCATCTTCTACGGTTCTTCCACGAATTAGACCAGCAGCTAAGCGTGCCTTGCGGGGTGCTATTCGCAGGTATTTTGTAAGTGCTCTAGATTGTTGCATACCTAATTACCCTTTCTTTGCAGCTACGACCGCTTTCTTAACGGGGTGCCCTTTAAATGTTCTCGTAGGGGAAAATTCTCCCAGCCTATGGCCAACCATGTTTTCTGATACGAAAACAGCGATAAATTTCTTCCCGTTGTGGACTTCAAATGTGTGTCCTACCATGTCTGGTATTACCATAGATCGTCGCGACCATGTTTTAATTGTTTTTTTTGTCCCTTCTCTATTTTGTTTTTCAACCTTCTCAAGTAGATGATGGTCAACAAAAGGGCCTTTTCTCAGAGATCTTCCCATAAAACTTCCTATTACTTCCTCTTCCGACGTTTTACAATCCACTTCGTGGGTTTATTTTTAGGACGTGTCTTAAATCCTTTCGTATACATAGCCCACGGAGTCTGAGGGAGGTAGCCATTGTGTTTTCCTTCGCCACCACCATGAGGGTGATCGACGGGGTTCATTGCTGTACCTCGGACTGTAGGTCTGAATCCTTTCCATCGTGTTCTTCCAGCTTTTCCTTCAACGCGTAGTAGCTGCTCGCTATTTGAAAGCTTCCCTAGAGTCGCACGGCAATTTTCATTGATGAGTCTAACTTCACCTGATGGCATTTTGATCGTGGCATATCCACCGCTTCGGGCCATTAGCTGAGCTGTCATTCCAGCGGAACGAACTAGCTTTCCCCCTTTTCCTGGAACCATCTCGATGTTATGAACCATAGAGCCGAGAGGAATCGACTTTAAGCGCATACAGTATCCAACATCATACGGAGGAGCATCAGCTGTCATGACCGTAGCGCCAGCTTTAAGACCCTCAGGTGCTAAAATATAGCGTTTCTCCCCATCTGCATAGTGGAGTAGAGCGATGTGTGCAGTACGGTTAGGATCATATTCTATTGAAGCGACTTTCGCAGGTATGTTTTCTTTATCACGTTTGAAATCAATCAGGCGATAAAAGCGCTTATGTCCACCACCGCGATGTCTACAGGTAATGTGACCATGGTGATTTCTACCACTTGTTCTCTTTTTGATTACAAGTAGAGGCTTATGGGGGCCAATGGCTTTTTTCCCTTCCCGAGTTAGCTCTTTGTTTTCAGGGAGTACTAGCCAACGCTGTCCAGCTGTAGTTGGTCGAAACTTTTTCATGATTAAATACTTTCTCCAAGTTCATCGTCTTTATCCAGAGTTACAATAGCTTTTTTGAACCCTGGTTTAAAGCCAATTCTTCCGCGAACTCGCTTTTCTTTTGGCTTAATTGTGACGGTATTAACCCCTTTGACCTTGATTTTCTTCTCTGCGTAGATTTCTTCAATTGCTTGAGCGATCTCATGCTTATTGGCTTTTTTATCCACTAGAAAAACGTACTTCGGAGATTTGCAAGCAGCTACAGATTTGTTGCTTGTATTATCTTTCAGCTCTTCAAGAACACGGGTCTTTTCTGTAACATAACGAGATTGAATGATGTCATAGGGAGTTTTTTTACGCACTTTTCTTTCCTCCTAATGTCTCTTTCAATTCGCCAAGGGCTGTATCAAGAATGATTAACTCATGACAGAGGGCGAGATCATATCCACTTACATTTGGCATGTAAGTGAATGCGGTTCTTGGGATATTTCGGATGCTTTTTGAAAGCGTTTCGTAGTTTATATCGCCTTTTTCCGCCACAAACAAGATTCTTTTCCCGGCAAGGTTAAGTGATTTAATGAATTGGGCTAGTGTTTTGGTATGCGGATTTTGCAGAGCGGCATAATCAAGAACATGTGCTTGAGAGCCCTTGATTTTGTCGCTGAGAAGCTTTCGAATAGCCAAGCGTTTTTCTTTTCGGTTGATACGCACATGCTGATCCACTTTTGGGCGAGGAGCGTGTACTCGACCACCACCCCGAAATTGCGGAGAACCAAGAAAGCCTTGACGAGCATTTCCGGTACCTTTCTGATTGTATGGTTTTTTCTTTGAGTGACTAACCTCTGCGCGGGTCTGAGTGCTTGCCGACCATTGTCTACTGTTTGCGCGGAGAGCTACTAGATAATCTTTGATCATCTGGGAGTTGACTTCAGCTGTGAGAAGATCATCATTGATAGTCTCTTCTCCTTTGCTGTTGCCAGTTAGATCGTATTTTTTTAGCGTTGCCACGATTTCCTCTAACGTTTTCTCGATTTGCGAATATAGACAAGGCTTCCTCGGCTGCCAGGGATAGCCCCTTTAACAAGGATAACTTGTCTTTCTTGGTCAATTTTGACCACACGTAAATTTTGCACTGTTTGTTGAACATTGCCCATATGACCTGCCATTTTTAGGCCAGGCATTGTTCTTCCAGGATTTGTGTTCGAACCTGTCGATCCTGCTGTCCGGTGAAAGCCAGAACCATGGGACGCGGGGCCTCCACTGAATCCGTGACGTTTAATAACCCCTTGGAACCCTTTTCCTTTCGTGACGCCTACAACATCAACAAAGGAGGTTTCAGCGAAGTATTCAAGACCTACTTCTTGGCCTACAGCAAGCTCTAGCCCGGATGGAATCGAAGATTCTGCTAGGTGCTTATGAGGCTCGACTTTTGCCTTTGCAAAGTGACCTTTTAAAGGTTTTTTTACATTTCTTTGCTTGGACGGAGCAACCTTGATTCCTGCTAACTGCACTGCTTCATAGCCGTCTTTCTCGGTGTTTTTCATTTGGACGACGACGTTAGGAGGAGTCTCGATGACCGTACATACTATACGATTTCCTTTCTCATCAAAGATTCGGGTCATTCCGACCTTTTTTCCCATCAACTTTAAAGACATTTCTTTTTTCCTTCTATTCGCTCTTTTCCAGAGAGAAAGCTACTCTCGACTCTCAGATATTTTACTGAGATTCTTTTAGATCACTTATACAAATGCACTAAGACGACAAAGCGTACCAAAAATGTTAATTTTCCACCAATGAATTTTTCTTAGTGACCCTAGTAAGGCTTATATTGGACGCTTTTTGCCCTAGTGTATCAATGGTTTTATCTATATTTTTTCCTTGAAATTTAGAAGGATGAGCGACCAATACGGTTACTCCAAAAAAACCTAATACAATAGTAGACAAAAGCCGCTCAAAATAGGTCACGGGAGCTTCTTTGCTAACGGAATAACGATTTCTGTTGCTGCTGACCCAATAAATGTCACCACACAGTAGTAAAATGCCAAGTCTTGAGCGACAAACAGGGAAGCCCCACCATAGAGAGAGTAGGCTGCCCCTAGTATGCCCCACGAAGTCATCGCAGCAAAAAAAGCGACTTTAATCATTGTAGAGATGGCGTCTAGGGCCATGTTACTCTTTTCTTTAGGATCAACAGCATTAAAATAGGCAGTTTTTTGAGTGTTCAGCATCTGACATTTTTCAACAAGATTCGCACCAGAGACTACCCCACTGCCACCAAAGCCAATAGCACCGACGAGACCAGCAAGTTTACCAAGCGGCAATAAATCAACCTGATTGGCCCATGAAAGAACCATTGTAACCCCTGATGCAAATGAGCAGGAAGATAAAACTAAATTTTTATTAGCATCCCATGCTTTTTGGGTTTTTTCTTCCGGGTTAAGATCTGTCGATGACTCTTGCTTGCTGGAAATTGCCTCTCTTAGCTGATTAGTGCTAAAAAGACACCAAGTTGACCAGAATGCTCCTTCGATCACATTTTCCGTGCTCGAAAAAACTACTGCCGCTCGGTCAATGAAGGATGATGTTGAAGTTGCTGCAACTGCCATTTGATTCTTACGCCTTTAACATATGATAGTCGTTTTCCCATCGCTCAATTGATCTCTCATAGAAATATGTGACAAAATTGAGGACACACCATGCTGAAGATAGTGAAAGCATCACTGCTGGATGAAATAGAAGGCCTTGAGCCATGCTCGCAAACAAAATTGAGATTAAGCAAAGAGGAGCCATCGCAACTGCAATGACGGCTGTTTTCAGTACTTTGAGATAGGTGTTTTGCAGTTTATGCTCATAAATCCCTCTTAACTTCGGGTCATTCGTGCAATCAATTGTTTTTTTCAAATGCTCTGTTTCCCCTATTTCGAAGTAGAGGTTAACTGCATCTAAACTGAAAAGGGATGTCCAAAAGACCGTCTTGACAGTTTTCATGCTTTCTTTAAGAGATACAGCACCCCAGCTATCAAGGGCCATACAAGATTTAGCTCCGTGAATTGCTGTACACATACTCGAGGTAAATATATCTCGAGTTGCATCGGTGTCGTCCGAGTTGCTAAACTTCTGAATATGATCGCGGAGTTTAGAGACGTTTCCAAAGAATTGGGGAATTGAAAGAGTTTGGTTTATTGGTTCAAAGGTTTCGCTCGAATGTTTAGCGAACTTTTCATTGATCCCAAGGTGAGCCATCCAATCAAAGCAGTTGATGATGGAATCGAGAGTGTCCTGTGCTCCATCAGCTGTGTTAACGTAATCGGATACATCTTTCATGAAATCACTAGGGCGAACCCAAGTTTCTGGTGCTGTCGCTGAAATATTTCCCATGGCCTTACCTTAGTTGAATTTTTTTGGTTGTCCTAATTCTTGGTGATAGTACCCTAAAATGGTGAACACGACTGTTGACGCTGAGATCACACAGGCGGTAAACGGAGCGAACACAAACTGGAAAAACACGGAGAGAACAGAAATTACTCCCAAAGCTACATAGGATACATTTTTAGCTAGCTTGATCAGGTGTCCAGCAACTCGGAAGCTCTCATCAGACCGAGCTTTCCCTTTGAGTTTGGCAAGAGGGCTTTTCTCAAGTTTTTGGAGGTCATCAATCGCATTCCATCCCATTCCTAAGACGAGAGAGGCCCCACTAACTCCCTTAAATGTTTCGAAAAGAGCAGATTTAGGAATGTAGGTTGCCTTGATCGCAAGCTCCCACATTTCTCGAATAGGGCTTACGAGGTTATTCCCTTCCCGGATGATCCCGGCAACTCCAACATCTTTCCCTTTGCTGTCTTTTGTCCCTTCCATCCAGTTAACAACTTTAGATCTAGTACTTGTTGCATACTTAATAAATTCCCATGGACTGCGGGAAAGCTTGGTTATTTTTGCTCCTAAACAAGCACTATTGAGACTCTCATTATCTTTCGGAAGATATTCGAGATGACCAAGAAGTTCACTAAATACGTAGAAGGCTTTTAAAAACGTATAGGGTTTTTCATTCGCAAAATGAAGTCCGACGTCGAGGGGGTCAAGGCGGAATTCTTTTTGAAGAGTATGCTGAGTCCCTGACTCACGTAAAGAGATGCCTGCGAGGGATGCCATATCGCGTCCTTGGTAGAAGGTTTTGGAGGGGTAAATTATACTCAGGCAAATCTTTTTCTGATACTAAAATTTAATTTCTGAGTAGGAGTGGTTTTGATTGGCCCCTGAGAAAGTCCTGAATAGGAAGAGTTTTTTTCCCTTCCAGCTGTACTTCGAGGAGCGCCAAAGCCCCTTTCCCACAAGCTACGATCCACTGATTTTTATCCCAGACAATTGTTTCACCTGGAATTCCAGAGAGATCCTGGCAAATTTTTGTCCGCTTGATCCCTAGCCGCTTAACTTCCCCCTCAAGTTCAACAGAGGTGAATGCTCCCGGAGAGGGAGAGAGGCCTCGGACTTGGTTATGAATTTCTCTGGCGCTCTTACTCCAATCAATAATACGATCGTTAAGTGCTATTTTAGGGGCTAGGGTCATTTCGGAGTGGTCCTGCGGGGTGTGCTTTTCCTCATCGATTGCTATTTTTTCAAGGATTGCAACAAGTGCCGGACCAGAAAGTTCGGTGAGTTGCTGCTGTAGCCCACCAAAAGTTTGGTCTTCTCGAAGGGGGACTTTGACCACTTCGAGGATATCCCCTGCGTCCATTTTTAAGACCATTTCAATCAAAGTAATCCCCGTTTCTGTTTCCCCCTCCATGATGGACCGCTGCATCGGTGCTGCGCCTCGATATTTTGGGAGGAGACTGAAGTGAACGTTTATGCATTTTTTCCGAGGGATCGAAAGAAGGTTTTCTTTGATTATTTCGCCATAAGAAACAACAACGAATACATCTGGATTGAATTCCTTCATTCTTTCAGCAAAATTTTCTGTAGAGGCCTTTTCTGGTGTGAACACTGGAATTTTTGGCCATTTTTCCTCGGCAAGGGCCTTTACAGCGGAGGGGAGAATTTTTTGTGAGCGCCCTTGAGGCTTGTCAGGCCTTGTGACGATTGCAACAATATCGAGCCCCTGATCAATCAGATACTCCAAGATTGTTGCAGATAAAGGGGGAGTGCCAAAGAAGACAATTTTCAAATCCAAAAATGACTCCTTATAGCAATGTTAGACTTCTTCGAGAACTTCTTCGTACTCAGAGAAGTCTTCTTGAGGCTCGACGACAGATCCCTGGAAACCAATGAGACCGCGACGGGAACTCCGGCAAAAATCAATCCAATGCTGCACATGAGAACTTAAGGGAACTTCTTTCTCAATTTTCTCAAGAGCTTCATCTAGATGGAGTCCGCTTCTAAAGGTCAATCGAAAAGCGCGGGTGAGCGCCTGTCGTACTTCTAGAGGGAACCCATGCCTCTTTAAGCCAACGAGGTTGAGCCCTCCAAGCTTATAGGGTACACCAGCTCCGATTGAGTAGGGAGGCACATCGTGGGTGATCCGGCTGAAGCCGCCAACCATTGAGTAGGCTCCGATCCGAGAGTGCTGATGGATAGGGGTCATCCCCCCGATTACCGCAAAGTCTTCAACAATTACATGGCCAGCAAGATTTGCATTATTCGCCATAACTACCCGGTTACCTATTTCACAATTATGGGCAACATGGCAATAGGCCATGATGAGGCAATTATCCCCAATTTTCACAACAGAGTTTTCGATACAGGAGGAGTTGATGGTACAAAATTCCCGAATCTCACAGTTTTTGCCGATGACAACGTACGTTTTTTCCCCCCGAAACTTTAGGTCTTGCGTTTTCGTGCCAATGCTCGCAGAGGGCCATATGATTGTTCCCTCGCCTATTGTCGTGTATCCATCGATGTAGGCATGGGACTTTATAACTACATGATCTTTTAGAGTTACGGTCCCCTTGATTACAGCGTATGCCTCGATGGTGACGTTTTCACCGATCGTTGCACCTGGTTCAATGATTGCAGTTGGATGTATGTGAGTTTTATTTGACATTGGTATTCTGGAGTTCCTTTTTAAAGTTGCTCTTTTTCGACAAGGGCAAAACCAATTTCAGCTTGTGCGGCGATTTGCCCCTCAACAAGGGCTTTACCTAGTATTTTCCCCCCCTTGCTACTGAAGTGGAGTCCTTCTGCTTGAAGAACTAGCACATCACCGGGAACGACCGGACGGCGAAATTTCGCATTATTCACATTGAGCAGGAGAGCAATTTTGGAGTTTTTTGTCTTCTGATCTACGAGGATTCCACCAGCTTGAGCAAGAGCTTCGAGAATGAGGACACCTGGCATGATTGGGACTCCGGGAAAATGCCCCTGAAAAAACTGCTCGTTCATGGTGACATTTTTTATGGCAGTAATTTTATTCCCTACAAGATCCATTTCAATAATTTTATCAATCAATAAGAACGGATATCGGTGTGGAAGAATTTTTGAAATTTTTTTAATATCAAATATTGGAGGATTATTGGAGGTCATTTTGAGGCCTTCTCCTTTAGGATCTGCTCATAAAGCTCAGATCCAAATGCAATATTAGATGCGTGGCCAGAGCGGATTGCAATCACATGGGCAACAAAAGGAATTGGGATGAGAGAAATGTCCCCAATCAAATCTAAAATTTTATGGCGGACCATCTCGTCTGAGAAGCGGACGCCATCAGGATTGACGACCACATCATTTTTGATGATGATCGCATTGTCAAGGCCTCCACCTTTGATGATCCCTTTTTCAACTAAAGGGGCAATCTCCTCATAGACACAAAAGGTGCGGCAAGGGGCAATTTCTTTAGCAAAATGCTCGGGAGTAACCGGCGTAGAGTAGTACTGAGCATGGAGTATTTCGGAGTGGGGAAATTGCAATGTGTAGCTGATTCTAAGGGACTCAGAAGGAATTGCTACCAGATGAACTTCCCCTCTTGACCAACAAACAGGTTGCTGTAGAAAATGGACTTCTCTTTTGCTATCTTGATCGACAACCCCAGCCTTAAGGATGGCTTCAACAAAATCTTGAGCACTTCCATCCATTATCGGAACTTCGGGGCCATTTAGGTCGAGCAGGGCATTGTCAATTCCCATTGAAACAAGAGCAGAAAGTACATGCTCCACGGTGTGAATCGAACAGTGCTTATCGCCAAGAATCGTGCAGCGCGGAGTGCTGACGACGTGATCTAAATCGGCTGGAATTGTTGGCTTACCCGGTAGATCCGATCTTTGGAAGACGATTCCAGCATTTGGTTCTGCTGGGCAGATTGTTAGAGTGGCGTCCTCAGCAGTAAAGAGCCCTTTACCAGTGAGAGAAATGGGCTTTCCGAGAGTTTTTTGTTTATGGGGATCGAGGCTCGATGTAAGTGAGCGCTCCATCACGGCTGAGTAAGGAACGGCCAAACAGTTCTCCTTTATTTAAATTACGCCGACTCTGAATTAGAAGAAGGTATCCCAATTGCGCGATTTTAGCAAGCGAATTTACCAGCGAAAAGTCTTTTTTAGCGAAACAAAGATCAAAATAAATATAAGAGAAAGTGCTAATATCCCCCAATTCCCCCAATAGGTATAGAGGGTGCTATAATCATATATAAGAACATCGGTAAAAAGAATCCCAGACTGAAGATTTTTCCCCACATCTCTCTCTTCAATTTTCCCAATGACTCTTCCACAACCATCTATAGCGGCAGTCACACCCGTATTGCAGGCGCGGATCAGCGGACAACCATTTTCTACGGCTCGCAGCCTCGCCAACTCAAAATGTTGACTTGGAAGACTTGAAGAGGGATACCAGCCATCATTGGTGACATTAGCTAGAAGTTGTGCCCCAAGGAGGCGCCCCTCCCTTACCTTTTGAGGGAAGGTTTCTTCATAGCAAATTGAAGCTGCAAAAGGGACTTTCCCCTGAAACAACTTTGCCCCTTTTCCCGGGGCAAAGAAATCAGTGATCCCGTAAATTTTCACAAGAGGACCAAGCCAAATGAAAGGGAGATATTCTGCAAGAGGCATTAAAATTTGTTTGTCATAACGACCAACTTCAACTGAATCGGGACAGGCATGAAACGCAGAGTTGTGAGATATTCCATCTGGAAGTTCGTGGTCGAAACCAATCACAACCTCACTTTTAAGGAGGTTGGCAATTGTCTGCGCCCAAAAAACATTTGAAACTTTGCGAGTCCCCTTTTCTCCATAAGGGTAGATGTTCTTGGGGTAAACATTTTTTGGTATCGGGCCAAATACTTTAGAAAAAATCAACTCAACTTCACCTTGCTCATAAATCATGGCACTGCTTGGGAAAGGGACGGCTGCCTCGGGAAAAAGTATGAGGTCGGGTGATCTGCTGCTTTGCTGATGCAAAAATGTAAGCATTCTCTCCCACTGACGATAGGGCGAGATAAACGAGCGGATTTTACCTTGAATTGGGATTTTTTCTGGCGGAAGAAGCCCCGTTTGGACGAGGGCACATGACACTGTTTGCAAATTCTTTTGTTTTAAGATCTGTTTATCGTGATAAGAGAGATGGAAAGTTCCATATAGGTAAGGCAGCGATGCTACGGCGATCCAAACTACGTAGTGGGGAATTCTTTTCCTGAGCAAAGCCCTCAATCCTACAAGGTTGACAAAGATTACCCAAAAAGAAAGTCCCAAAATACCAAAAATTGAGGCCATTTGCACAGCCTGGGTATTCGATAAAGCCAAGCCTGAAGGATTCCAGCTATAGCCACACAAAACATAGTAACGGGACCACTCAAGGAATACCCATGTAGATGCGATTGCAAGAATTCTCGGAAAACTCAAATGTCGGTTATAGGGAATGAGCAGGGTGAGAAAACCAAATTGGACGGCCATCCACAAACTCAGAGCTATCCAAACAAGTAAGATATAGGCTCCTTGGAACTCGATAGAGGTCATCCAACTCAACTGGACAAGTGTTATAGATCCATACCAGAGGGCTCCCCGCCAAAATCGTTGAAGTTTAAAGGGGTAGATCCGTATGGCCCGCCAAAAAAAAGCGTATCCTGCCATTGCCGCTATAGGTCCTATCCAAGGGCCAAAACTTGGCTGGCCAAACGCAACGATAATAAAACTGATTAGAGCTTGGAGAAAAACCTCTGCTCGCATGGATTACCCTTGACTCTTTGCTTTTTTTGATCCTTTCCCATAGGCAAGGAAGGCCAGAGCTCCTCCAAAGATACTGAGGTTTTTTAAGAACATGATCATCTGAAGCTGTTGTTCATTTCCCTGCATTGTCCAAAAATTGTGAAATAAAAAGGTTGTTGGGATTAGAAAAATACAGAGGATGAAAGCACCAAGACGCACTTGCAACCCCAGTAAAAGCAAAAGGCCGCCAACAAGCTCGGCAATTGTTCCAATAAGCAAAAGTGTTGGGGCAAGTGGTAGAATCTGATCGAAGAGTGACTGGGCCCAGCCTTGATGATACGATTTGCTGAGGACATCGAGCATTTGGTTTACCAGATGCTGCTCTGTAGCGTCCCAATGAAGTATTTTGTGGACCCCAGAAATGAGGAAGATCAAACTAAAACAGACCCTCCCCAAAAATCCAATAAGTCTTTGCATATCACGCTCCCAGTCTTTACTTTAGTCTATTTTCAGAGTATAATGAAACGGCAATATGAAGAAAACTTTTCGCGAATATCATCTACTAAAATTTTTAGATTCATTTGAACTTGCTTCAGGCCCGATGGATGTACACCTAAGCCAGTACTACAGGAATAACAAGGCGCTTGGCTCTAAAGATCGAAGGTTCATTGGCGAAACCCTCTATGGGATGATCCGCTGGTTGGGTTTGGTCGATTACTACTGTAAGGACTCCCATGGATGGGAGGTTCGGTGCGATGTCTATCGGGAGCTGAATGTCAAAAAAAGTCTTGTCGATGAAACGATCCCTATCCACATCCGTGCCAGCTTCCCCAAGTCCTATTTTACTCTACTTGCAAACCACTTTGGGGAGGAAAAAGCACTCGAATTTTGCCATATCAGCAATACTCCTGCCCCTATCACGGTTCGTGCAAATGTCCTTAAAACGACAAGGCAAACACTCTACACTAAGTGGAAGGACCAGTTTTCAGTTGCCCAAACAAAACACTCTGTATGGGGAATAAATTTTAAAGAGCGCTTTAACTTTCAAACGCTTGAGGACTTTCAAAAAGGCTACTTTGAAGTGCAGGATGAAGCAAGCCAGCTCATCGCTAATCTCGTGGATGCAAAGCCAGGTGACCAACTCCTCGATTTCTGCAGCGGTGCTGGTGGGAAAACCCTTGCATTTGCCCATAAACTACAGGGGAAAGGGCAGATCTACCTCCACGATATTCGGGAAAGACCTCTGATGGAAGCAAAGAGGCGGTTGAAGCGAGCTGGGATTGAAAACGCTCAAATTCTCAATTTCGACTCCCCTCACAAGAAATCTTTAAAGGGTAAGATGGATTGGGTTTTGGTTGATGCCCCTTGCTCGGGCTCGGGAACCCTAAGGCGCAACCCTGACATGAAATGGAAATTTTCTGAAGAGATGCTCGAAAGGCTAGTCGAAGAACAAAGAATTATCTTTAAAGAAGCCCTCGAATACCTTTCTGAAAATGGGAAGATTGTCTATGCAACGTGTAGTGTCCTCCCCCACGAAAACGACAACCAAGTCGACTACTTTCAACAAGAGCATGGCCTAGATCTTGCCGAAAGGCCTTTTCGAACTCTACCTAAGGAGAACGAGATGGACGGATTCTATGGCGCAGTACTGAAACGCAGTTCAGAATTCCTGGCAAAATAAACACTACCTTGATTATGATAGGAACTATGAAATTTTATATTCGTCTAGTTTTATTTTTATTTCCGGTCTTAGCCTTTACTCAAGACTTCGCTCCTCCACAAGGGCAAGAAATTGTCATTAGTAATTGTATTCTTGCGACCGTAAATGGGAAAACGATTTCGGTGATGGATGTGATGAAGAAAATGGATGTCCATTTAAGACGTGCCTACCCTGAATATGCTGATTCACCTAGCCACCGTTACCAGTTTTTCTCACAAAATTGGCGCCATACACTCGATCAGATGATCGAAAATGAGTTAATCCTTGCTGATGCATCGAGACTAGAAGTGAAAATTTCAGATGCTGATATCCGGGAAACGATCCATGAAAGATTCGGTCCAAATGTGATGGCTACCCTTGATGATCTTGGCGTGACTTTTGATGAAATTTGGCAAATGGTCTACTCAGAAAAAGCGGTACAACAAATGGTTGGCTTCCGCGTATATTCAAAAGCCCTCGGCAGGGTAGGACCGAAAGACATTAAGGTTGCTTACAAAGACAGCCTGATTACAAATCCCCCAAAAGAAGAGTGGAAGTACCAAGTTCTTTCGATACGCGCTAAAACTGAACAACTGGGCAGCATATACGCCCAAAAAGCCCACGCACTCATTCGTAATGATCCCCTTCCCTTTGAAGTTCTCGCAAAAAGACTCAAAGAAGAAAAAGAAATCGACTCTAGCATTACAATCAACGTTTCAGAAGAATATAGCGTCGAAGATAAAAATTTGTCCGAGTCACACAAAGAAGTTCTCTGCTCACTTTCCCCAGGAAACTACAGTGATCCAATCCCTCAAGTCAGTAGAAGAGACCAAAGCGTAGTCCATAGGATTTTTTATCTAAAAGAACGGATTTTAACCCCGCCTCCTAAATTTGATTCCATGGTTGATAACTTGCACGATGAACTGGTCCAAAAGGAAATTTCTAAAGAGTTTCCTCCCTATTTACGGAAGCTGCGCGAGCAATTCAATTTTGATCAAAGTCAGCTCGATGCAATTCCGAGTGACTTTCAGCCTTTTTCTCTCAGATAATGCCCATCTATCGCCCCTCCGAACTACATGGTCGTGGCTTTAGACCTAAGAAGGGTTTGTCACAAAATTTTCTTATCGATCGCAACATCATCGAAAAAATCTGCAAAACAGCAGATATCCAAAAGGAAGACTCTGTCCTTGAGATTGGACCCGGTCCTGGAGCTCTTACTGAATTCCTTTTAAAGGCTGGTGCCAATGTGATTGCGATCGAAAAAGACAAAGCACTTGCCGACAACCTTTCCAAGGAGTTCCCTACTGATCAATTAAAGGTATTTGAGGATGATGCCCTTACTTATCCCTACGCATCAAGTCTTCTCCCCAATACAAAAGTTGTGGCTAATCTCCCCTATCACATCACAACTCCTATCATCGAAAGATTGATCCCTCTTTATCCCACAGTCCAATCCCTGACGATCATGGTTCAAAAAGAAGTCGGAGAGCGGATGACAGCGAAGGTGAATACCCCCGAGTACAGCAGCTTCACCCTGTTTTTAGAGGCCTATGGGAAGCCCAAATATGCCTTTACTGTTAAACCTACCTCCTTTTATCCGGCTCCCTCCGTCCACTCTTGCGTAATCCACATGCCCTTGCATCCATTCCCCTTTACTTTTGATCAAGAAGCTTTTTTTAGATTTACAAGGACAGCGTTTCAACAAAAGAGGAAAATGCTTAGAAGTTCGTTAAAGGAGATCTACCCAGTAGAACTCCTTGGCAGTTTTGCAACAATGCGGCCTGGAGAACTAACCCTTAAGGACTTTGCGTCTCTTTTTGAAAAAAACCAAAACAGCAAGCATTAGTCCAACCCAAAGGGCTGTCCAAAAAACATACCTAGTTGCATTCTTTCTGACTTCCACATCAGCAAACAGAGGTGTAGAAGCTAATAGATTCCCCCGCTCATCCTTCACCTCTAGATGGCAAACCACCTCTCCGATTTCTATCGGAAGGGGGAGCTGCTTCCATACTAGGCGCGCAGTCGGCTTTGGTTCTTCTGAAGGGTAATACTCAATTTCAACATCTCTATCAATATGAGCACGTAAAAGGCGATTACCCCCTTTTATTTTTCTTGTGAATGGCTCGTGCTCTTTCGAAAAGAGGATTCTCTTCTTCAACTTTTCTCTAAAGGCAGTTTCAAAGAGAGAGATCGCATCTTCGAACCGCTTAGTGCTATCCTCACACCCCAGAAGGACGACAACAAGCCTCCGCCCTTTGTCTTCCGCTACAGCAACTAGGTTGTAGCCTGCACTCGAGGTGTAGCCCGTCTTGCCGCCAATGAACTTGGGGTAGAAATACTTCCCTTCTTTCAAAAGACGGTTTGTATTCTTTATGGTCCCCCCACCTTCGAGCTGGAAAGAAGGGGTTTTAGAAATCTCTAAAAATTGTTCGTTCGCGAAGGCAAGCCCCGCGATTTTTGCCATATCAAAGGCGGTTGTCATTTGGGCTGGATGGTGGAGTCCATGGGGATTTTGGAAGCGAGTCTGGTGAATTCCTTTATCTTCGAGGAAGTGATTGAGTTCATTCATAAAGTCTTTGACAGATCCGCTGCAATGTTTGGCTATCGCATTGGCCGCATCATTGCCTGAAACCAGCAGGAGCCCATGCAGAAGGTCTTTCATCCGATAGCTTTTACCTCTTTTTAATCCCATCGTAACCCCGTCATGTTCTAGTACATGAGCCGGGTATAGGGTGGGATCAGCCTGCTTTATATCTGCGTGCATCACCTCCAGTACGTCGTCAGTAATCTGACAAGTCTCTTCCAGGTTGAGTTTTTTTTCCTCTAAGGCAAAATAAGCAGTGGCGATTTTGAGGATACTGGCGGGATAATGGGGTTCTTTGGCTCTCTTTTCAAATAAAACCGCGCCGGAGTCGGGATTATATACGATCGCCGCCTTAGCTCTCACTTTAGCCTTAAGCTGCTCAGCATTAACAACTGAGCAGGTAAGCAGAAAAAATCCAATCACAAATCTTGTCACTTTCACGGGGCAAATCTCTTTAAAAAAAAAGGCCGATATGTTCAATATGAGGGTACCGGCCGAGGTTAGATCGCAAGTCTACCCTACCGACGAGTTTTTCTCAAAATAGGATAGGCCGAAACAGGAAATGCTAGAGAAATGCGAAGTACTATCCAATATTGCAAATTTCGGTCTATCCATAAGGGAGTAAAATGACACCCAGCGAACTTGAAGAAATCTACAAAAATTTCACAGAAAACTTCCAGAAGTGGGTGCCTGATGGGATCATACAGATCGATTTGGAAACTCTTGCCGAGATGGGACTTCTTAACCGAGAAGACTTTGATGAAGAAGAACCGGATGAGGTGACCCAATTCTTTCATGTTGTGGAAACCCCCGACAAAATCACCCTCCATAACGAAAAATTCGTTATCTGGATCGTCCCAAAAATTGTTGATGAACTCCCAACAACTCTCACCTATCTTTCTCAAGTCTTGAAGAAAAAACCCCACCTTGAACTTGTTTATGCCACTGCCGGGGTCTACAATACCCCGAAATTTATCCTCAAAGTTCTCCAACGTTTTCTTATTGATGTGGTCGACACGGACGCTGTTATTTCTTCCATCGGCAAGAAAACATAATCCGAAAAAAATATTTTATTCTCCGTTTTTTCATGAAAAACAACAGGGCTCCCTATCGGCGGGGCTCATATGCTTTTTTCTACGTGACCTATAAGAGCAACAGCAGCTGAGCATCTAGGGGCTGCGTTACCGTGACTTGCCCTAGCAACAATAGTTACATCATGTTAGTATTTTGTTTTTAACCTACTTTTGGTGATCGATTGAAGGCATTTTTTGCAGCTTTGCTTATAAGTTTTGGTCTCTATCTAAACGGGGCATCTGTCAACAATGCTTACTATGCACATAATGGGAAGGTGACAGTCCTCGATCTCGATACTAATCTCATTATTGCAACAATAACTGTAGGAGGCCTGCCGGACGCCCTAGCTGTAAGCCCCTTCGGCAACAAGGTTTACGTTCCTAACCAAACCCCCGGAAATGTGAGTATCATCGATACGACAAAAAATCTCGTCACTGCTACGATTACAACAGGTGGTATGCCTACAGCAGTTCGTATAACCTCGGATGGTCTAAGGGCTTTTATCACAAATCTAGACCCCAATATTTCTGTCATTGATACAACATCGGATGTAATCATCGCTACGATAGCCACCGGCGTAGGTACTACAGCCGTTGCCTTTACCAATGATAATACCAAAGCATATGCGATAACAGAATCCCCCTCTTATCTTGTAATAGATACATCAACCTATCTGATTAATCAGGTGACTCCCCTTTCGATCTTATTTCCTGGAAGTATTTGCGTTAGCCTTAACGGGACAAAAGCCTACATTCCCGTTGAAGCCTCGATACTTAATTATGCGACTCTTGTTCTAGATACATCCAGTGATACAATCATTGCCACTATCACCGCGGGGGATGGTCCAGAACCCTGCGCAATGAACCTCCGGCTACCGCTTTTGTATGTTACGAATGCTGAAAAGAATGCTGTGAGTGTAATCGACACCCTTTCTGATGTGATTATCGCCACAATTATTGTGGGTAGCGAACCTTCTGCAGTCGCGTTTTCTACCGATGGAACAAGGGCTTATACAGCAAGCAACAGTACTTTGGATATTAGCGTTATTGATGTTTCAACCAGCAAGACAATTGCAACTGTTACAGTCAACGGATCAGTTTCGTCTATTTTGAATCTTGCCACATGCCCAGATTACGTCACTCCTTTGGCAATTACAATCTCCTGTGAGGTGAATAGTTTTCTCGCGCAGAAGGAATTTTATAATGTCCTAACTTGGTCTACGCCAATAGGCGGGTTTAGGAACACCACCCTTTTTAAAATCTATCGGAATGCGGAATTGACCGACTTGATTGCTACAATTCCAGCTCTACCTCTGATAAAATTTGAAGACCACAACTTAAAAAAAGGAGAGACCTACACCTATTTTGTTGTTGGTGAGGGTGATTCGATGCCAGCCAGCTCAGGAATTATTTCTACAACCTGTAAATAATGAAGAGACCTTCTCTAAAGATTTTTTATCAGAGTGAGGATGTTTTGGTCCTCCTCACGCCGGTAGAGAACACCGTCCATATATTTTTTCATAAAAACGATCCCAAGCCCCCCCTCATTACGCTCATGTAAGGGAGCTTCTGGGTCGAGTCGACTTTTTTGAACAAGTGGGTTGAAGGGCTTTCCCGGATCTGTAAGGATAAACTCGATCTGCCTCTTCGGCTCAAGTGTACATGATAAGCTGAACTCTTTTTCAACATCTGCGTGCTTGATGATGTTGACGATCGCCTCTTCAAGGGCGAGCTCTACCTGCTTTTTTTCTGTTGAACTTAGAGTTGTTTTTTCAATATGGAGGCGCACCCATGACATTATCTTCGGAAGATGAGTTAGAGTAGCCGGAAAGGGTTTATTCGTTTTTTTCATCGCTTGATGCGATCATACCATCAACGATTTTTTGTGCAAGACGCTTATAAATTGGGTAGATGGCATCTTGGCCAGCAGAACCTACGCTATCGAGCTGACCGAGCGAAAATGCGATCGATGTAGTTCGGTTTCCTGTCGCAGGATCGATGAATGAGAGGTCCTGAAGCGAATTGGGGTCGACGTAGTCATAATCAGCATCTGCCCTGATCGTCTGGGGACCTAAAATTAGTTTCCCCGTCGTCGCATTGACAATAGAAATTTCTACTGAAATTGCCTGCCGGTTTTCAGTACCGATAACATTCCTTCGCCGCTTTCCGCTTTTATCCCGACGATCCCGGCGATAGCCAATCCTATCGTTTTTTGCTCCTTTTACATTTGCCTTAAGAATCCAATCTCCATCACCCCTAGTGTATCGGAAATTAGCGGTTTGAGATAGAGCCTCTATAATCGCATCGGTTAGCTCGCCTTCAAAGTCACCAACAACATAGGGGACACAAACAGAAACCTTGTCCTGTCCATCATACCGATACCCACATCCACACAAAAGGATGAGTCCGAGGAGGGCAAAGAAGGGTTTCATTTTCTCCCTTTACGAGCTTCAATTTTGTCGAGTTTTTCTTGGACGATTTCCAGCCGTTCCTGACTTTTGACAGAAACGTAGGAAGTAGGATAATTACTCATGATCTTCGAGTAATAAATTTTGGCAGCTCCGAGTTTCTTTGTCCGCTCATAAAAACGAGCTGTTTCAAAGAGGCTAAGGGCATACTCATCGCGCATTTTGGAGTAGGTCGTTTCAGCAACAGCAACCTTTTCTTCTCTAGGGAAAGCACTCCGGAACTTGCGCAAGTTCAATTCAGCGAGATCGAGAAGGTCTGGATCTGGAAACTCGCTTTCTGACTGTTGAAGATATACATCTCCGATTCCGATGAAGCTCTCAATAGCTAGAGGATGCTTGGGGAAGCGACGAATCAAAGTTTGGTAAGACTCAATTGATGAACGCCAATCTTCGTTTTTCCCGTGTACCAGAGCCTTGCCATAAAGAGAATGAGCGGCAAGATCATGATGGGGTAGGGCTGAAATGACTTCGTCATAAATGGAAATTGCCTGGGAATGAGCGGGTATCCACTTAGGCATGCTTTTGAATCCCATGATGTGGGCGCGAGCCCCTTGGCGAAATTTTTCAGCAATTTCAAACTTATATTGGATGGCTTCCTCAAAATATTTTGGAGTAGATTGACTTGTTAGATAGTCGGTGAGCTGATAGTTCGACATCTCGTAATCTTCCTGATGGAAGTAGGCAACGCCTAAAAAGTAGACCGCGTCACGAGCAAAGGGAGAAGGAGAAAAGTTCTTGATGACGACCGTAGCTTCTTTTTCGAGTTTTGCCCAATCTTTGCTCTGGTAGAAATCCAAGAGCGTGCTGTGGTGTTCAGGAGCAGATTTCGTGGCAACTTGCTTTCGCTCAACGAGCTTTCCGTCTTTTAAGGTATAGTCGGAAAAGCAGAAGATGGATGCAGTCAAAAAAAGAGTAATTATTCGTCGCATAATACCTATAAATGTTATCGGGATTCCGCCAAGATGTCAATCACAACAGGCAACTTCTCAAGATGCTGCTTAAGTTCTTGCGTAAGGTTGACTCCCAAGCTGGGGTCTATAGAAATTTTTCCAACTTTTCGATTCTCGTCAAGAAACTCTAATTCAACAGCTGATTTCCCTGTTTCATTTCCAAAAATTTCTTTGATTTCTAGAATGTGCGAGAGGCGTGTTTTTTTTGCATCTACCCTAATAATTAGCGTTCGCATTTTTTCTTCCTGCTTAGGTTTTTTCTCTCTACGGGAGTCTTTCGGATTGGCTTTGCGCATCGCAGACATTTTTGCTTGGACCCTCGCCTTGTCATAGGCTAGATCACAATCTTTGAGCATTTGCTCATCCACTCTGGTTAAGTCATCTATCCAGCGGCATTGGAGCCGAAGAGCTCCATCTTCGTCCCTATCTGCTTGAAGGACGGAATAGATGAGCTGATTTTCAACAAGGAGATGGACATTTTCCTCAAAAATATCAGACCAGACGGGTAGCTCTAGACGGATATCCTGATCACCGATGATTAAGATAGCAAACTTTTTACCTGTTCGATTTGTCAGCCGTACATTGACCCCTTCTATCACAAACGCAGCGCGAAAAATTGCCCCTTTTTCCAATTTGTCGAGTTGGTCTAGCCCTACACAGGAAAGCTGACTCAGTCTATCGCGGAAATCATCGAGAGGGTGTCCTGTAAGATAGAAACCCAAAAGCTCTTTTTCTTTCCGAAGGATATCCATTTTTGTAAGGAGAGGAACTTCTGGGGGAGCATCAAAACGGTTATCCTCCTGTTCAATGAGAGAAAAGAAGTTTAGTTCGCCGCGGGCCTCTTCTTTTTGCTCTTTTTGTGCGATTTGATACATCGGTTCTACACTTGCGAGAAGTTGTGCACGATTCCAATCTGTAAAATCAAAAGCCCCGGCTCCGATGAGACATTCGATCATTTTTTTCCCGACTTTTTGCGTATCAATTCGCTTGATAAAATCGTAAAGGGTTGAAAACTTTCCATTTTTGCCCCGCTGATCGACAATAGCTTCGACAACACCTTGGCCGACCCCTTTCACTGCTGTCATAGCGAAACGGATCCCTTTTTTCGTTGCGACAAAAGCACTCCCCGACTCATTTACATCTGGAGGAAGAATTGCGATTTGCATCGCTTGACACTCACGGATAATTTTCGTGACTTTCGTCAAGTCATCCCGATCGGTGGTCATCAAAGAAGCCATCCAATGAGACGGATAGTTCGCCTTGAAGTACGAAGTGACGTAACTCAAATAGCCATAGGCTGCAGCGTGTGATTTGTTAAATCCGTAAGAAGCAAATTTCTCGACTTTGTCGAAGATAGCCATTGAGATGGCCTCTTCGATTCCATTTTCTTTGGCCCCTTCCCTAAACTTCACCCGTTGACGAGCCATCTCTTCTTGATCTTTTTTCCCCATTGCTTTTCGGAGGACATCACCCGCACCAAGACTATATCCAGCGAGCTTTTGGGCCATCATCATCACCTGTTCCTGGTAGACCATGATTCCATAGGTCTCTTCAAGAATGTCTTTCATCGTAGGATGATCGAAATCAATTTTTTCACGGCCATGCTTTCGATTGATGAAAGAGGGAATCATTTCCATAGGGCCTGGGCGGTATAGAGCGCCGACGGCGATGATTTCTTCAAAACGGTCGATGTGAAGTTGCTTGGCAAGCTCCTGCATTCCACTCGATTCGAGCTGGAAGATACCAAGAGTCCGCCCTTGATTGAGGAGATCAAAGGTCGGTTTATCATCGAGTGGAAGCTCAATCCAATTGATTCTTATATCTTCCGTTTCCGAAATAGCATCAGCGGCTAGCTGAATCGCTGTGAGAGTTTTGAGTCCAAGGAAGTCAATTTTCAGCATCCCGACAGCTTCGACCGGCTTCATCGCATACTGGGTGACCACAACATTTGCATCTTTTGCGTTGCAGACGGGTATATGTTCCATCAATGGATCGGCAGAGATGATCAATCCAGCCGCATGGATCCCTGTATTACGCACAGATCCTTCAAGGGTCTTGGCAAGATCTATCAGCCGCCCCGTCTCCTCATCCGTTTTGTACATCTGAGAAAGCTCCGGGTCTAGCTCAAGAGCTCGATCGATCGTCATCGTTGGGTCTTCAGGGATAAGTTTTGCGATCCCATTGACCTTCGCAAGAGGGATACTCAAGACTCTCCCTACGTCTTTAATGGCCATTTTGGCCTTCATCGTACCAAAAGTGATGATCTGAGCTACATTGTCTTTCCCATATTTTTGGATGGTATACTCGATCACCTCTGATCGCCTATCCATACAGATATCGACGTCAATATCGGGGTAAGAAACCCTCTCTGGATTGATGAACCGCTCGAAGAAGAGGTTGAACCGGAGGGGTTCAATATCGGTAATCCCGGTCAGAAAGCAAACGATCGATCCAGCTCCCGAACCTCGACCGGGTCCAACGGGTATCCCCTGCTTTTTCGCCCAGGCGATAAAGTCGTAAACAATCAGAAGGTAGTCTCCAAGTCCTTTGGAGATGATCAGGTCTAGTTCATAAGAAACACGCTCCCGAACGACTTGGATCGGTTCCTTTCCCGGATATTTTTCAGCAACTTTTGCAAGGGCGGCTTCTGTGTAGCGCTTTACTATCCCCTCTTCACAGAGGTTTCGCAAGAAATCTTCCGCGGCCTCTTTACGCTCGTCTGCTGTGTATTTCGTTTCCTCTAAATGGGGAGGGATAAAGACAGGATAGTATTTGGATGTAAAATCCATTTCAAACTGGCATTTTTCTGCCACTTTGAGGGTCTCACTAATGGCCTGAGGGAAGTCAGCAAATAACTCAACCATTTCTTCGGGAGATTTGAAATAGAGCTCATGGGTCAGCTGAACTTTCCGTTTTGGATTGAGGACGCGATTTTTTGGGTTCCCTTGAGCATCGCGCTCCCAGATTTCGCAGGGCTCTCCTGAAGAGATATTCATCAAAACTTCGTGTGCCCGCCAATCGCTTCGCTGGATGTAACGAGAATCATTTGCTGCTACAGCATTGATTCCTCTTTCACTGGAAAGGGCTACCAGTCGGTTAAAAACCCGCTCTTGCTTTTCCTGAAAGTTTACCGATTCCTGCCAAAGCCAAGACTCCCGATCCATCCCGTCTTCGCGCATTTTTTCTTCACTCATTCGATGACGGGTAAGTTCAAAGTAAAAATCCTCGCCAAAGAGATCGAGGTAGTAATCGATTTCAGCTTGGAGTCCTTCCTCATCTTCTTGGACAATCAAATCGGCAATCCGCCCCCGCATAGGACCAGATAGGCAAATGAGCCCTTTTGCATGTGCGGAGAGGAGTTCTTTATCAATCCGGGGAGTATAGTAAAACCCGTCTAGATAGGCTGACGAACTGAGCTTGCACAGGTTCTTATATCCATCCCTGTCTTTTGCGAGTAAAACAATTGGATATCCAGGACGGTGACCGCTGATCCGCATTTTATCAAAACGGGATTGGGGTGCAATGTAAAGCTCGCATCCAATGATTGGTTTGATCCCTTGAGCAGCAGCTTCTTTATAAAATTCAACAGCGCCGTGTAAGTTTCCTTGATCGGTCAACGCCAAGGCTGGCATCTGATACGCGGCCCCCTTTGCTGCCAAATCTTTGACAGAGGCTGTCGAATCGAGAATCGAAAATTGAGAGTGTGTGTGCAATGAGACCCAAGACATGAGTCAGGAGACTAGCAGAATTTCAAAAAAGCAACAACTAGTTCGTGGTTTCGGTTTCTAGACCATCTTCTTCATAGTATTCGATAGGCTCTTCACTCTTTTGCCTACCCCCTGTTTTCCAAAGAGGAATAAGAAGAAGCGTTGATAAGATTCCGCATACGCCAACGGATAAGAAAAACCCTGACCAGCCAAATTCATGACAAATCTTCCCGAGCGGATAGCCGGCAGTAGCCGCTCCAATATAGGCAATAAGCCCAACAAAACCGGTAGCTGAGCCGGCAGCCTTCTTCCCTGCTAGCTCTGCTGCCACCATTCCAATGAGCATTTGGGGGCCGAAAATCAGAAATCCAATCGAAAACATGAGGATCGAATCAAGAGCAATTGCACCAGCCGGGGAAAACCAAAAGGCAGCGACAGCAAAAATGACAGCCAGGCTAAAGAGAACATTCACAGGACCGCGCCGCCCTCCAAAGATTTTATCCGAGGCCCATCCTGCTGTCAAACTGCCAAAAATTCCCCCTATTTCAAACCAAAATACACAGGCTCCAGCGGTGAGCATCGAGTAGTTTTTTGTTTCAATTAAGAATAGCGCTCCCCATTCGTTGATGGCCATCCGGATGATATATACGAAAAAGTAGGAAGCGGCTAGAAGCCAAATAAATTTATTCTTCAACACATGTTTAAATAGTATTTGCTTAGCCGATAGATCATTTTCGGGCTCATTCTTCTCATCAGGATAATCGTTCTTGTATTTTTCAATAGGGGGGAGTCCAAGGGACTGGGGGGTGTCGCGGAGACGATTTATGACAAAAAGGCCGGCTAAAATACATAAAGCACCCGGAACATACATCGCAAAACGCCAGCCCCACATCTGCGCACAGAATGCAGCAATAAGGGGAATTAAGGCCCCTCCTACGCTATGGGAAGTATTCCAGAAACCCCACCAGGTCCCCCTCTCTTTTTGCGAATACCAATGGGTAAGGAGCCTAGCGCAAGGGGGCCAGCCAAACCCTTGAAAATAGCCGTTCAAACCCCAAAATATCGCGAAAAACAGGATAGAAGAGGACATCCCAAAGAAAATATTGAGTATTCCAGTGACAATCAGGCCTATCCCCATAAAATAGCGGGGATTAGCCCGATCAGAGAGGACCCCACTCAAAAATTTACTTGCACCATAGGCTACAGAAAGAATACTGATGAGTATCCCTAAGTCTCCTTTTGTAAAGCCTAATTCGGTCATCATCGAAGGCATAGCAAAAGTCAAAGACTTACGGGAGAAGTAATAGAAGATGTATCCAATGTACATCCCGTAAAAGGTACGCCAACGCCAATACTTATAATGTTTTTTTACAGCGCCTGCGTCCTGCATCTCCTCTTTAGGAGCAGATGGCTTGAAAAAGGAGAGAAATTTCATACATTTTGCTCCTATGCAGATTGTCAATCGTACCTAAAAAAAGGGTGAATGTCAATCAAATTGGGACTTGATATTGATAGTAAAATTTTTATATAATAGGGGAAAAGAGCAAGGAAAAACGGAAATGGTAGAAAGGACAGAGCGCCCACGAGATGACGGGGTCTATTCCTCTCGGATTGAGAGAGATAAGAAGGAGAAGGGCAAATATTCCAAAGAGCCCCCTAATGAAGAGGAAAAAGTCCTTCTGGCAACTTTTTTCTCCTACTTAAAAAAAATGTTTGATAGCTTTTCTCCATCAAAAAAGTTTGCTGGGAAAATTGTCGATCAACAAACAATCATCGGACATTTGCAGCAATTCAAAAAAATACTAGAGAGACTCTGCGAGCAAGATTTGAGCAATTCTGCAAGTTATGCAGATGAACTATCTAATATCTGGTCCCTCCTCCTTGAAGACTTCGACAACATTGAAGTTCTCGAAAGAAAAAACCTCCAAGATGTCGCCCAGTTTAGAGAAATGATGGGTAAGGTGAAAAACTATCCTCCCGACTCTGATCATCATTTTGGGTACTATCTACTGCAACATGCAGGAAAAGACTGGCTACCCTTCCCCTTTATGGAAATGCTAGAATCGCTCCACAAAAACCACATCGCCGATCCCAAAACAAGTTCCCTTACAGAGTGGCTAAACCTCGTCGACATCGTCACCTCCAATTTAAAAAAACACATCCCATTTAAACTACCCTGAAAGTCCCCTTTCTTTTATGATTTAGCTCGATGAAACAATCAATCGCTAAAGGAACTTTTGACCTACTACCTGAAGATCCGACTCCCGAGGGGGTCTGGCGGGCAACCCATTTATGGCAATTTCTCGAGCAAACCATCCACACATTGGCCAAAGCCTATGGATACAGAGAAATACGGACCCCAATATTTGAGCGGACCGAGCTATTTATTCGCGGGGTAGGAGAAAGCTCCGACATTGTGACAAAAGAGATGTATACCTTTGAAGACAAAGCGGGAAGATCGATGACGCTACGCCCTGAAGGGACTGCGTCGGTCATGCGATCATTCATCGAAAAAAACCTCGACCAAAAACCGGGCAAACAAAAACTCTATTACATTGGACCGATGTTCCGCTATGAACGGCCTCAAGCCGGCCGCTATCGACAGCACCACCAATTTGGGGTTGAAGCCATCGGGGACGGCTCTCCAGAACAGGATGTCGAAGTGATTGACCTTCTCTGTGAGCTTTATCGAAGACTTGGCTTAAAGGACCTGAGCGTCATGCTCAACTCTGTAGGTGATGGCCAATCCCGTAAAGAGTATAAAGAGGCGCTCCGCTCATTTCTTCAACCTAAGATCGACCAGCTTTCTGAAGAGAGCAAAGTTCGTTTCGAAAAAAATGTCCTCCGCATCCTCGACTCAAAAGATCCCACCGATCAAAAACTTCTTATAGGAGCTCCCTCGATTTTGGAATTTTTGAGTAAAGACGCGCGCGAACATTTTGAAAGAGTTCAAGAGCTTCTCGACAAGCTAGGGATCGATTATGTAATCAACCCCAAACTGGTTCGGGGGCTAGATTATTACACCAAAACTGTTTTTGAAGTAACTTCGGGACAACTCGGATCCCAAAACGCTATCGGCGCAGGAGGCCGATACGATGGGCTGACGGCAACACTCGGTGGTCCTGACCTCCCCTCTGTCGGATTTGCAGCCGGTCTAGAACGTATTTTACAAACAATGCTTGCGCAAAACGTCCCTCTCCCATCACCACCACACCCAACAGTTTTTCTTATCCCCATGGGAAATCCTGCGAAAGAGGTCTGCATAGAACTTGTCTACAAACTCCGGCATCAAAACATCCCCTCTGAAATTGACTGCAACTCGAAGAAAGTTGGAAAGTCTCTCGAGCAAGCGGTTCATCTTGGTTCTACCTATGCCATCATCGTTGGAGACGAGGAGTTAGTCGAAAAATCTGTTAAAATCAAACATCTAGCCACACGTGAGGAAACGACCGTTCCTTTCGAAGAAATTTCTTCCTGGCTCAGAAAGCAAATCTAAGTTAGATTAGTTGAAAAACGGGAGCTTTTTTATGCGCAGTATTCTTTTTGCAATTATCTTTTCATCCTCATTTTATGCCTTTGCAAGTGCTGAAGTGGAGAAGGAAATTTCTCAAATCTCAGAAGCCTTTGGACACCTGATTGGAAAAAACATAGACACATTGGGCGTTGAGTTCGATATGGAACTCGTTGTAAAAGGGCTTAAAGATGCTACGAGCGGCAAAAACTCCCCTATGACTGAGGCAGAATGCATAGAAGCTATCTCAGCTGTACAAGAAGCTGCGTTCAAGAAAAAATCAAGCAGCAATCTTGCCGAAGCCGAATCTTTTCTCCAAGAAAAAGCAAAGTGCAAAAACTTCACCTCTCTAGAAGAAGGCAAAATTGTCTATAAAGTCGAAAAACAGGGGAAAGGGGCTAAAGTCGAAGATCATAGCAACCCGGTCATTCGTTATGTCGGCAAGTACATAGATGGGACTGTCTTTGGCGAGTCAAAGGAAGATGAGACAATTTCACTTGATGAAACAATTGCAGGATTTCAGAAAGGACTGGTCGGAATGAAAGAAGGGGAAAAACGAACCCTCTACATCCATCCCGATTATGGTTACGGCACACAGGGTTTTCTGCCGCCTAATTCACTTTTAGCCTTCGAAATTGAAATCGTTAAAGCAACCACCCCGAAAGAACAACTATCCGATTCACTCACTGTTGAATCGAAAAATACAAAGGAAGAGAAAGCCTCTCACGTCCGATGAATATCATCCTTTTCCAGCCGCAAATCCCGCAAAACACGGGGAATATTGTGCGTACGTGCGCTGTTGCAGGAGCCAACCTCTACCTTGTTAAGCCGCTGGGTTTTAGCGTCTCTAGTAAGCGGTTAAAACGAGCCGGTCTCGATTACTGGGAAGGGGTTGACGTGAACTTCATTGACGATTTACCTGCTTTTTTAGACAATACATCTGCCCGTTTCTTCTTTTATTCTGCTCATGCATCGAAATACTATACAGAAGTGGATTATGCCTCAGACGATTATTTGATTTTCGGCTCTGAAACGTCGGGTCTTTCGCAGGAATTTTGGGATAAATGGCCTGAAAAATTCTGCACAATTCCCCAAAGAGAAGAAACGCGCTGTTTAAATCTAGCCAACGCCGTTTCCATTGTGTTATATGAGGCCTTGAGGCAACAAAACTTTGTAATGAAGTAGAATACAAGTATGAATCCCTTCCGCACATCATTTCCCTTACAAATGGCCATTGCGACGCTCTTTGGGATCCTTGTGGGCCTCTTTTTTGGAGAGAGGTGTGCAGTGCTCGCCCAGTACGCCTCTGCCTACGTAATGATCTTGAAAATCACCGCTATCCCCTACCTTGTTGTAGCGATTATTCACGGTATTGGACTCCTTAACCGCGCACAAGCGATGCAAATCCTGAAAAAAGGGTCCTTTTTCATCGCCCTTGCCCTCCTCATCAACATTGGGGTCATCTATCTCATTAAATGGAGCTTTCCTCTTGCAGAAGGACCCTCGCAAATTGGCTACGTCCTCAAGGATGTCCCCTCGTTAAACTTTGCAAAAATGCTCATCCCGGAAAATATATTTAACTCTCTTGCAAACAACCTCATTCCTTCAGTCGTTGTTTTCTCCATCCTGCTCGGTATCTCCCTTATGCAGCTGGCTGATAAGCAAACCGTGATGTCTGGACTTCGAACTCTTCTCGATGCTTTAACAAAAGTCACATCTTGGATTGCCCGGATCACCCCTATCGGAACATTTCTGATCATGGCCAACCAAGTTGGAACAGTCCACTTTTCAATCATCAAGCAAATGAGCACGTACATAATCCTCTACATGATCGGCACAAGTATCGTCACTTTCTGGATCATCCCCAGACTTGCTGGGATTCTCACCCCGATGAAAACGCTCACTTGGATCAAGAACTTGATTCCTATTTTAGTTTTGACCTACACAACAACCATGACGATTGTAGCGCTCCCCTACATCATTAATATCATCCGTAGAGAAACACAGATGCTCTACCCAAAAGACGAAAACGTCCAAAACCAAATCCAAGGAACTGTCTCGATTATTTTTAATATCCCCCTCGGGTCTATTTTTACGGCAGCGTTTGTCTTTTTTACAGCCGTATTTTTTTCGGTTCAGCTCGGGTTTTCCGATCATGTCAAACTCTTTGTCACCACCTTCCTCACAAGTCTAGGCGCCGTCGGATTGGGATCATGGCTCAACAGCCTAACATTTATTCTCGACGCCTTAGCCCTCCCAGTCGACTCGATCAACATGTACCTCGCTATCGTCCCTTTCACTGCTGGATTTCAATCAATGGTCTCTGCAATGACGATTACAACTCTTGCCTTCCTGATTATGCTAGCGAGTCGCAACCTCCTAACCAGAGACTGGAAGAAAATAACGCTGGGAAGCATCCTCACAATTATCCCGGTATTCCTCATCTTCGGAGGGCTCAACTTCTTTGACCCGCTTCCAAGAATCAAAAATGAGGCGAAAACCATTTACGACCTTGCAATTGAATCGGATGTAAGCGTCCGTGTTTTCAAACAAGGTGAATTTGTAGAAAATCCACCTACACAGAAGTCTTCAGAATCTACCCTACAGAGAATCCTAAAAACTAAAAAACTACGCATTGGTTACGATTCCAATGCTGCCCCTTTTTGTTTCTTCAACAACCACGATAAACTCGTCGGATTTGATGTAGCTTATGCCTATCAGCTCGCATATGATCTTGGATGTGATCAAATTGAGTTCATCCCTATCCTCTATAAGAAACTCGGCGAACAACTGGGAAATAACACCTTTGACATAGCCATGTCGGCCATCTCGATCTCCGAAGAGCGGCTGAAAAAAATGTGCTTTCCAAAACCTCTCCTGGAAGCTCGTATCGTCTTTGTCACAAAAGACAAACTCCGAAATAAGGTTTCCTCTGTAGAAGCGGTCCAAGAAAACAAGTCATTGAAAATCGCGGCTCTGGTCAACACAGCCTATGAGGGGATTGCCTATGAAGTTTTTCCTCAGCACCAAGTAGTTCTATTGGAGAGCTATGATGAGTTTAATCAAGAAAACCCTCCTGCAGACATCCTGGTATGGGAAGAGCAAGAGGCAATTGCTTGGACAGTAGCGCACCCCCCTTTCCAGGTGGTCTATCCAAAGCCGAATCTCGGCAAAGAAACCCTTGGATATCCAATCAAGTTTGGTGATCCCGAGTTTCTCTGCTACATCAACTCCTGGCTTGCCCTAAAAGAAAATGAGGGTTTTAAAGAGGAGCAATACAACCTTTGGATCCTGGGCAAAACAGCAGCAGCAGCCCCGCCAGCAACGAGATGGTCGTTCATCGACAATGTGCTCAACTAATTTCCCTAAATGACGCAGGGGCCTTTTAGCCCTTGCCGCCCGACTCGATGAATTTTCTAAGGGATGATTTGTCATGAAATCCGACGACTCTTCCCTGTTCTTTTCCATTTTTAAAGAGAACAATTGCCGGAACCCCTGTCACCTCATACTTATTTGTCAGATCCTGCGCTTTGTCAATATTGACTTTGATAAAGGAGACCTTCCCCTCCATCTCTTGAGAGAGTTGATCTAAAACAGGGGCAATTCTTTTGCAAGGACCGCACCAGGGACCATAGAAATCAACGAGAACAGTCCCACTCGCAATCTCTTTTTGGAAATTCTCCTGCTCTACCAAACGAACTTCTGCTCCTAAAAATGCAACAACTGCCATCAGGGCGACAATAAAAAAACGGGTCATAGTTTACTCCTTAAGCTTTTAGATATTTCATTAACATAAAGAAAGAATTATTGAAACAGTGGGCAACAGTCGATGCGCGCGCGTTGCCAGTTACCTCTCTCAGGGCTGCAAACACCACTCCAACGATTGTTGTAACAGTCAAAATCGGGATGTTTGCCCAACCTTGAAACAAACTCACATGGAAAGCCCCAAATAGGACTCCATTTGAAATAACTCTATAGACTCTTAGACCTAAATTCTCAGATGGGTAACTATTTCTTTCTTGAAATGAATAGAGGAGATCTCGGAAAAACCACTCTTCAACAATCGGAACAATCAAAGTCACATAAACAACGGCAATTGACTTGAAAACTCCTCGAAGAAGGCTACTACTTATTTGAGATAGGGTTTCATAAAATTGGAAGAAGGTTTGAGGCTCTAGGGCACTTAATCCCCATCGCTTCATCAATGATACCGATGTTTCCATCGCAACATAACCAGAAGAAAGAGCTAAAGCCGAACCGAGGGCTCCTAGCTTAATTTCATCCTGAGAGAGTTTTTCGACAGGAAAAACAGAAGCAGTCACGCAACTTCGCCAGTGAGAATAAAGTCCTTGATCGTCTCTCTGTCACGAAGACCTACAAGACGTCCGATTTCATTCCCATCTTTGAAAAGGATGAGAGTTGGGATTGAGGTTACTTGGTAAGATGATGCGGTTTTTTGAGCCTTATCAATATCAATTTTTGCAATTGAGGCCTTCCCTGCAACATCTTTTGCCACTTCTTCGAGGACAGGAGTAAGCATCCGACAGGGGCCACACCAGTCTGCATAAAAATCGACAAGGGTTAATCCGTTTAGGACCCCTTCTGCAAAATTATCTTCTGTCAACAATTTGAATGATTCGCTCATCTACTCCTCCGAAAACATAGTATTCCTAATTCTAACACATCCGTTGAATTTACTACTACCAGGGGTCAGGGAGGAATCCCTTCAGCACCTTTTTCATACCAATCTTTCAAAGCGAGAATTTCCTTTCTCAAAACTTTAGAAATCTCGATCTGGGCCTGTTTTTTTTCCAGATGGGAAAATGACTCCCAAAGTAGGGGGCGACCAAAAACACAGGCCGTCCTCGCAAAAAGTTTTGGCAATTTCTTCTCTCGGGGCCATGCCTCATGAGCACCATGAATATATGTAGGAATGATCGCAGATTGAGAACGCATTAAAAGCATCCCGATTCCAGGCTTGACCTCTCCGAGCTTCCCGTCCGTTCTTTCTCCTTCGGGGAATAGGACGACCTGCTTCCCCTCTTTGAGAATTTGAATGAGCATTTTGAACACTGAAACATCGCCAACATCCCCAGAAACAGGGTGAGAGTTTAGCGCACGAATAAAAGATCCAAAAAGAAATGGCTTGAAAAGCCCCTCTCGGGCAAGAAAATGCATCTCTCTCGGCCACGATATCGCAGCCAACGGAGGATCTAAATAGGAAGTATGGTTAGGGGCGATAATCGCTGCCCGCTTAACAAAGTGCTCCAATCCATAGACCTTATGTCGATAGAAAATTCGAGTGGGAAGCCATGCACATAAGATGACGAGCCGATAAAGCAATCGCATAGGTTTAGCGCAGAGCCATGTCGGCAAAAGCCCTCTTACATATTTAGACTGGGCATCAATGATTTTTTCAACAACTTGGTCGATTGTATACTCAGAAGTATCGATTCGACGAGCATTTTTTGGGCAGCGAAGAGGGGCGAGCGCTCTGTTAGCATCATAAGCATCTCTTCGCTCAAGCTCTTTCTGCATGCTTTTCTCATTAAAGGATGCTGCTTCATCAGGACGTTTTTGCTGCATTTCTGCAAGGCGTCGTTTCGCTCGGACTTCAGGACTCGCATCGAGGAAGATTTTCACCTCGGCGTCAGGAAAGACCACTGTTCCCAAATCTCTCCCCTCAAAAACAGAACTCTGCCTTTCGCTATATGCCTTCTGGATTTTCCATAAAGCTTTCCGAACAGATGGAATAGCTGAAACTTCTGAAACTGCATCGGTGATGTGCTGTGAACGAATGACTTCTGTAACATCATCTTCCATTACGAAATAGTGGGGCCGTCCATTTTGAATCCGGATATCAAAGGTAAATTGCGCGAGAAATGCTTCGACTGATGCGAGATCTGAAAGGGGAATCTTTTTTTGTAAAAGTGCCCAGGTAACAGATCGATACATCGCCCCGGTATCAAAATAGGTAAAGCCAAGAGTCTCTGCCACTTTACGAGCGACGGTTGATTTACCCGTTCCAGATGGACCATCAATCGTAATGATCATAGAAAAAACCAACCTTCAAATGCAAAGATCCGATCGGAGTTTGGTTTTACATCCGGGGAATCGTTCATTGCTGCGTATACCATCTGAGATAGAAATATACGATCGGCGCTGTAAAAATCAGTGAATCGATCATATCAAGGACCCCACCTAGCCCTGGAATGCGATTGCTATCTTTTACATGAGCATCCCGTTTTAATAGAGATTCTGCTAAATCACCGATCTGACCAAAGACGCCAAGGAGAATACCCAGCCAAAGCGCGTCGAGATATTCTAAGGGGAACACCTTACCGGCAAAGGTCTTTCCAATATAGACCATAGCCATACTGAGCCCTACTGCGCAAAGTAGGCCCGCCACGCCTCCCTCGATTGTTTTTTTAGGGCTTAAATTTGGAGCTAAGGGCTGTTTACCCCAGATGCGCCCAATAAAATAAGCACCGACATCAGTAATCTTCGTAACCAAAATCAAATAGAGCAGCCACCATCTCCCATCCAAAACCGAAGCTTGGATTGGATAGAGGATCGCTAGCATGTAGCTGAGCGGAACTGCTATATAAGCAACACCAAAAAATTCAACGGCAACATTGAGAAGTGCTTCTTCCGACTTCCGAAATCGGTTTAAAAAAAACAGCCCTACCCCCACGGCAAAAACAAAAACAGGCAATTCCTGGCTATGAATCCACTTGTGGGCAATAAAAAAGGCAATCACCTCTAAAGCAGCAACTATGACCATTAAAGGGACAGCCGGCTTTACCCCTTTGGTTCTGGCTAAATTAGCATATTCCCAAACCCCAATCGCAGCCATTATAGAAACACCGACAACAACCACCCCTTCTACAAAGGGGTTATAGGCAAATGTAACGACAGCAGCAAGTACACACAAAATAATTGTGGTGAGTAAAAACCGCTTATTTAAGTCGGTAAAATTTTTCAAATTCATCGCCCCCTCCTCATCTCTCTTTGTTGATATTCGAGGATAGCAGTTAGTAGGTCTCGTTCAGAAAAGTCGGGCCAGAGGACATCTGTCACTAGGACTTCTGAGTAAGAAATCTGCCATAGTAAAAAGTTACTGATCCGATTCTCTCCGCTTGTGCGAATGAGTAAATCGGGATCTTTCCATTTTGCTGTATCAAGATACTCTGAGATATCTTTTTCGGTAATTGATTCCTTCACGATTTTTTTTTCAAGGCAATCATCGACTATTTTACAAACTGCCCGCCTTATCTCATCGCGAGCACCGTAATTGATCGCTAATACTAAGTCTAACTCCCTTCCATCTTTTGTTGCTGCAATCGTCTCATTTAAAATCAACTGCACATCTTCTGGCAACTTCGAAACATCTCCAATCACGCCGAGGCGAACTCCATGCTCTATCATGAGATTCCTCTGTCGGACTAGATGTGCCTTAAAGACCCTCATCAGAGCTCTTACTTCTAGAGGAGACCTATTCATATTTTCAGTAGAGAGGGCGTATACAGTCAACACCTCTATGTTCAACTCATGAGCAGCTCGAACAATTCTGACAAGAGCCTCAGCTCCACGCCAATGTCCAGCTGTTTTAGGCATCCCTCTTTTTCGTGCCCACCTCCGGTTCCCATCCATCATGATGGCCACGTGCTTGGGAAAACGGGACCTGTCAATCGAGGCTAGCTCACCAACCGTAAAAATCTTCTTTTCGATTTTTTGCTCAAGGACAGCCGCTGTCATACCCATTCCTCGTCAATAAAAATAGTATCCTCTCGATTTGGCCCCACAGAACATAGACCAACAGAAACATTCGTATACTCTTCGATCAGGTCAATCAGATTTCTTGCATTTTCGGGAAGATCTCGAATGTTTTTGACATCTCGCGTAGAACACTCCCAACCGGGAAGGGTTTCATAGATCGGCTGGAGTCGGTTCCAGTCTTCTAAAACAGTTGGTGGCCTATCGATCTGCTCACCATGAAGTTCATATCCAATACAAACCTTAATTTCTTCAAAACGATCAAATACATCGAGCTTAGTAAGGGCGATCTGACCGACTCCATTGATTTGTGTTGAGTACTTGGCGAGGACCAGATCGAGCCATCCGAAACATCCTTTTTGCTCGCCAAGGTCTTTAATAGAGCGAAACTCGTCCATTGTATCTGGATCAACTGCCGTAGGTAATGGTCCTTCTCCTACTCGGGAAGCATATGCCTTAAGGACACCATAAACCTCTTCTACGTGGACAGGGCTAATCCCCGCCCCGTTACAAATTCCCGCAGCAGTTGTTGTTAGATTCGATACATAAGGGTGGGTTCCAAAAGTCATATCTAACAGAGTCCCCTGCGACCCCTCAATCACAACCGTTTCATCTCTGAGAAGAGCCTGTTGAATCGCTGCTTCTGCATCCCCAATAAATGGGCGAATAACCTGTCCAAGCTCAACATATTGCTCATAAACAGCAGTTACATCCTCGGACGAAAAATTGACAAGCGCGGCAAAATTTTTAAACTTTTCCTCGAAAATTTCCGGGTAGATCAAATCGCCAATGCGGATTGCCATGCTAGATGTTCCGAGATTTAACGGAAAAACTATCGGGCAGTGATAAGAGATGTGAAGACGGTCGACGAGATGTATTCCCTCCGACTCAAGTACCCGAATTTCTCCCGTGAGAACACCTAGATCAATAGGGCATCCCCCGGTGATATAAAAATGGGCATGAGGATTCAGGATCCCAGAAGGGACCATCTGAAGGGAGAACTCCTTTCCCTTCGCTTGGATCGTGTGGCCGGCATGAGAGCCACCCTGTGAACGGACGATATGGGATGCCTGACGGGAAAGCAGGTCAACAATTTTCCCCTTTCCTTCATCTCCCCACTGGAGTCCAACTACAATAATTCCTGGCATAAGATAAATAATTATCTTTTCAAAGAGTGTAATTTAGCACACCCTGAGAATGAAATGAAAGGACAAAATTATCCAACTCGAGTTTGTAAGAAGGTTTTTTTGAGTAGACAAATTCCATTTTGATAGGATAAGCTAGCCAAAATTAGGATCTTATATTTACTAGGAAATCAATGGAAAAAAGAAAGCGTTGGCAGAGACTCCTCATTTTAGGTGTTCTTTTCTTGACGGTCTACAACATTCTCCCGACCGTCTTCTTTTACACTAAACCCCTCAACACCCCAGTAGACGAAAAGAAGGCGACAAAAATTGCCTCTGATATCATGGAGCGGGTAAACCACTTGGAGGATGACGCACAGACATGGCTCACCTCGTTTTGTAAACTCCTTAAGCTTAAGCCCCAATCGATCACTATTGATCAGCAAAACCCGCAACATATTTCTTTAACCTTCAAAAATGCTGGTGATGCAAACACCTTCAGACAACACCTTTCCAGGGCAGGGTCTCTTATTTCGTTCGTTCCTAGCCAACTCTCTCTTTACAACACAGACGACACACTCACGAAAACAGTCGTTGTTCAAAGAAAAATTCCCCTCCGCTTTGAAAATGAAAAAAAGGAGAGCTACTTCCAGTTTTCTCATAAATATGACGAAAACCACGCTCCTACTCCCCTCTATCGTGCCTTAACATTTGACCGCGCTCTACAGCTTGCGATGGCGATTGGTGGCCCGAGTGAGAACGCTAAACTTGTCAATGCAGCCATCTCAGCCCAATCCCCCGAAGAAAAGCAGGATCTAACTCTCCGATTAGCTCAAAACCTAAACTCCTACGTCAAAGTCTTTGGTCAATCAAGTGAACTCTCGAAACGCTATTTTGCCTCTTTCTCCCAGATAGCTGTTGAAGACAAGGCAGCATTAATTCAAAATTTTTCTAAAACTCTCGAACAAACAAAAGACCAACTCAAATTAGAGAGAATCAGCCTTCAATCCGAAGGACAAAGCCTACAAGCAAAAGGCAACTTCTTGGAGACGGCTAAACTCCAACGTCTTGAGCAACTCTCTAGCTACGAGAAAATGCTAGAGGATGCAGACGCCCTTTTGAAAAAACATAAATCGGCATTTGCCGCTGGGAAAAACCCCTTTTCATTAGAAACCCTCAGCTCTAAACTCGAAGAAAGCTATATTGCTTCCCTCGACTTAAACTCGTCCCTGCAAACTCTCTCTTTCGAATCGAGAAATCCCTTCATCGAAAAATTTATTATAGATTGGAGTGGAGAAAACATCGACATCTCCCTTTATCCAGATCTCGTCACAGCAAAGGAAAAACACCTAGCACAAGGAAACCAATTCTTAAAAGAACAAGCCGATCAATTCATCTACAATGAGATCGCAAACGATGCTAGAGTATCCGGCGAAATCATCAAGCCCGTCGGCAACCAGTTTCAAATCAAGCTGAACAACCTCGAAGGAAGCAATGGATTCCTAGCACTTCGTCTCTCTGAAATCGCCTCAGCAAGAGCTAGCGAAATAGAACAAATGATCCTTGCTCATTGGCATCCAAAACACCCTGACCTTGAAAAGGGTTCTTTTCCAATTTGGAACTACGAAACCTATAAAAACCTTCCCGACCATGAAAAAAAACTAGGCCTTCTGGTTTATGCCCCAGCAATGCATTCAGAAATGCCAAGATATGGGCTTCACAACAGCTCAATCTACGTCGTTGCGAAAGGGCTAGATAAGATCATGCAAAAACTACAGGTCACTCCAGGATCTGAAGATTCACAGCAATTCTTCAAGGACTTTAATGCCCTGCAAGGACTTCTAAAACAAAATAGCATGTTCGGATATCCGGGAAGCACGCTACCCAGCCAAGAGCTAGCGAACCACTATGTATTCGAAGCAGAAGACTTCTACCTCCCAGTCCTCAAAGCTACTAGGGAAGATTTTACTGTCCACGGCACACGGCGTTATGCAGTTTTAGAATTTACTGACAACATGCAGCGAATCTTAACCGAAAATAAAATTGAAAACCGGGTCCACGAAGACCTTCTCAAATGGCGTGATGACTACTACGCAGCCCAACTTTCGCTCGGAGGAGTCTCTCCTTACGACGTTCCAAAACCGACACACAACATACTCTTAGACAATATCAAGCTAAGTTTCAAAAAGTACTTCCGCGGCGATGATCGTAAAATTCTAAAATGGGGCCTCGATCTTTCCGGTGGGAAAACTGTACAAATCGAACTCCGAGACCAGAGTAACCGCCTCGTCACAAACGATAGCGACATCAACCAAGGCATCAATGAGCTGTATGAGCGGGTCAATAAGATGGGAGTGTCTGAAGTAAGCATCCGCCGTGAGGGGAACTTCATCACTCTAGATTTCCCGGGTTCACAGGGTCTTTCTGCGAATGAATTGATCAAAGCATCAACAATGTATTTCCACATCATTAATGAAAAATTCAACGAGAGAAACCCCTCTCTTGCTGAGGCGAGCAATCAATTCCTTCAGGATATTTGGAATGAAGCCGTCGTCACAGGGAAGAAAAGCCGCGAAGACATCAATCAAATTGCTTGGCGTCATATCCACGGAGATTCCCTAGACGCTGACGTCATCCAACCTAGAAGCGAATCTGCACGGATCCTTTTTGAAAACGGGCTTCGTCTTGCAAGCAGCCACGACCAGCCAGCCAGCAACATCTTCAGCGATATATTCTCTGAGATCTCGCTCCTCAGGGGAGATGACTTCACACAGTGGCAGGGTAAAACGCATCCTCTCGTAATCACTTTCAGAAACTATGCAGTCGAAGGATCTAACCTCAAGAATGTCCAAGGTGGATACGACCAGAAAAAAGGCAACTTCCTCAATTTCGAGATCAAGGGAAAAGAAACCCTAAAATCTGGTGAGCGAGTCAATCCTCGTGATGACCTCTTTGCATGGACATCACAATTCTCGAAAGATAAGATTGCCGGAACTCCAAACGCTTCGTTCTCAAGCAACGAAGGATGGAGAATGGCCGTCCTGCTCAATGGGACTATCATCACCTCTCCCGCTTTGGGATACCCAATTAAAGATGGTGGGGTCATTGAAGGGAGCTTTACACAACGCGAAATAAATCAACTCGAAGCAGACCTCAAAGCTGGATCGCTAACATTTACACCGCGGATCCTTTCTGAGAAAAATGTAAGCCCCGAACTAGGAGCCAAAGAGCGCACCTTCGGGATTCTTGCGACAGTAGTCTCGCTCGTTCTTGTTGTCCTATGTATGATCCTCTACTACCGCTTTGGTGGAGTTATTGCCTCAATCGCCGTGATCGTCAACCTTCTCATCATGTGGGCAACACTCCAAAACCTCGATGCAACGCTCACTCTTGCCTCTATCGCAGGTGCTATCCTCACTCTTGGAATGGCAGTCGATGCTAACGTCCTGGTTTTTGAGAGAATTCGGGAAGAGTTTGCGATATCTGGACGACTAGCTTCAGCTGTTCACACAGGATACCGAAAAGCCTTCTCTGCTATTTTAGATTCGAACGTAACAACAATTATCGCAGCGCTGGTTCTTCTCCAGTTTGACTCGGGACCGATTAAAGGTTTTGCGGTCACTCTAATCATTGGTATCGCATCATCAATGTTTACAGCTCTTTTCATGACAAGGTACTTCTTCTCCGGCTGGGTACAAAACCCCAAGCACACGAAGCTCAATATGTCCCAGATGATCAAGTCGGCGAACTTCAACTTCATGAAATACTCGAAAGTTGCTTTTTGGGCTGCTAGTGTTTTGATTCTAGCAGGTGGTTTCCTCTTTGTTCAGCAAAGACACACGATCATGGGGATGGACTTCACAGGTGGCTACTCCCTCAACCTAGAACTCGAGCCAAAAAATGACTTTAATTATCGCCAAGCGATAGAAAATGCTCTTGTGGCCAAAGGGGCAGCCCCTCAGGACTTCCAGGTTCGCCAGCTAACGCCTACCAACCACATTCGACTTTTCTTGAGCAAAGGGATGCAGCAAGAGGGCAAGCCCTTCTTCGGCATGCCACTAGAAAGTGAAGGGACCGACACAAAATATGCTTACCAAACAAACCCTCGAATTCAATGGACTGTTGAAGCAATTGAAGCATCCGGGTTAGTCCTATCAAAAGATGCGTTAAAAACGCTCAACCACAATTGGAGCGAAATCAGCGGTCAGCTTTCCGACTCTATGCGCAACAGCGCCCTTATCGGTCTTGGAATCGCAATCCTGTGCATCTTGGTTTATATCACGATTCGATTCGAATTCAAATATGCTATTGCATCTACCCTTTGCCTTGCTCATGACATTGCAATCACCCTTGCATCAATAGCTATTCTTAACTACTTTGGCCTTCCGATTCAGATAGATTTGAATACAATCGCAGCGCTCATGACCATCGTTGGATATTCTCTCAACGATACAATCATTGTGTTTGATAGAATTCGGGAAGATTTACGCCTGATGAGAAAATCCTCATTTGTAGAAATTATCAACCATGCGTTAAACGTAACATTAAGCCGAACAACCATGACATCGATGACTACGCTGCTCGTTCTTCTCCCGCTGGTCTTCCTCGGTGGAAGCACAATCTTTGCTTTCTCTCTTGTCATGATCATCGGCGTAGTGTTTGGAACATTATCCTCCTTATTTATTGCAGCGCCAATTCTCAACTACTTCCACGCGCGGCAAGAAGAAAAAGGGAAAGCAGCGCCTCAGATTGCGGGCTAGTAAAAGTTTTTTAATAAACAAAGAAGAGAGAACCTGTTGCAAAACGACCCGACGCGACTTTGCCATTTTTTGATGAAAAAAATCGGTCATCCTCCTATGCACCTAAGCAATTGGCCTTTCTCAAGGTATAGTGAACCATGCAACAAACGACACTCCGCGAAGATGAATCCCTATGGATATACCCTCAAGTAGATGCAGAGTGGAGCGGGTCAATCATAAAAGAGCTGAGTATCCATCCGGTTACAGCTCAAGTCCTCGTATCACGTGGTTTTACAAATTTCGATCAAATACACGACTACCTCTACGGAAAACTCCCTAATCTTCTAGACCCCCATCTTTTTCCAGACATGGACAAAGCTGTCGAGAGGGTCCTCCAAGCTCAAAAAAAGAAAGAATCAATCCTCATTTACGGCGACAATGATGTCGATGGAATCACAGGAACGACTCTTCTTACCGAATTTCTCAATTTTGTTGGGTGCAAGACCTATGGATATATCCCCAATCGAACTTCCCTAAGTCAGACATTGATGATCGATGCCCTTGAATATGCAACGAAGCACGACTGCAAACTACTCATTACGGTCGACTGTGGAATTACAGCTGCTGCTGAAATCGAGGAGGCAGTTCGGAGGAAAGTTGATGTGATCGTCACCGATCACCACGAACCGACCGACCAACTCCCCCATTGCGTAGCGACCCTTAATCCAAAACTCAAAGGGAGCACCTATACAAACCGGGACCTTACTGGAGTAGGAGTAGCCTTCAAACTGGCTCATGGGATCACCAACACACTCATCACCAGCGGCGAAATGAGTCCAAGCAAGGTCGACCTAAAACGGTATCTTGATTTAGTAGCCCTCGGAACGATCGCCGATATGGGTTCACTTCTCGGAGAAAATCGGATCCTCGTCCGATATGGACTCCGGCAAATGCGAATGGGGAAACGGATTGGGCTAAAAAAGCTCTTTGGAGTTTGCGAAGTCAGTTCAGCCGACATCACCCCCCTCGACATTGCCTCAAAAGTCGCACCCAGGCTCAACAGCCTTGGGCGGATTGCAGACCCAAATAAAGGGGTAGAACTCCTCCTTCTCAAAGACTCCGACTCGGCAGAAATTCTTGCGAAAGAACTCGATCTAAACAATATGGAAAGACAAAAAATCGAGAGAAAGGATTCGGAAGACGTTGAAAAGTACATTCAGAAAAACCCGGAAATCTTCAACCATCGAGCCCTCTTTCTCTACTCGGACAAATGGCATCCCGGAATCATCCCCATCATCACAGCCCGTACGGCTAAGCTCTACAACCGCCCCTGTATCATCATCGCTGTTGAAAATGGGATGGGGAAAGGCTCTATCCGGACAATTCCTGAGTTCCCCATCCTCCCTATTCTCAGAGAAAATGCCGATCTTCTCGAGAATTTTGGGGGCCACGACTATGCAGCAGGACTGACGATCAAGCACAACAAAATCGGTGAGTTCAAAAAGCGGTTTATCTCTTCAGCAGATAAACGGCTCGCTGCTCAAGACATCCAATATAAACTCCAACTCGACGGGAAAATCAATTTTAAAGACCTAACCTTCGACTTCATGGAGTCCCTCTCCCTTCTAGAACCCTTTGGGAATGAAAACCCTCCTCCGATCTTCTACACCGACGCCCGTCAGTCCTGGCCCCCAAAGATCGTCGGGAAAACACACCTGAAATTCTACCTCGAACAAAATGATCGAATGCTTGAAGGAATTGCCTTCAACATGGCCCACAGAAGAGCCCAGCTCTTGAAAAAGAATCTCCTCCTCCGCGTAGCTTTCATTCCTCAAATCAACACTTTCTTGAGCAAATCGAGCATTCAACTCCAAGTCCGCGACTTCAAAATCCTTGAAGATGGCTAATCCCTACAAAAAAACAGGGGCCTTCGGCATAATATCTTCTTAAACGGAGAGTTCCCTATGTTGATTCCAGCAGTAGAATATTCAAACCTGACTCCATCCGGCCAAATAAACAGGACCTGCCTCTTCATGGAGGATGAAAACGGTTTTTATATCCCAAAAGAGGGGTTTTGGACTCCTATCAAAAAAAGAAATCTAGATCCACACCTTGCAGGCATAGATGAAAGCACCTTACAAAAAATGGATCACGTTGGGTATTTCGAATTACATCGCGTAGGGAAAGACTATGGTCTCAGGTATCATAGAACGATCCCTGGCAAACAGAGACTCGACTGACCTGGCGGGTAGCCTTTGCCCCGTTGAGAAATCGGGGCAAAAAAAATCGGGCTTGGGGGGAAATTTTCAAGCCCGATCTAAGAAACGTAGTTCTTAAGCAACAATTAGATAGCGTTTGAGCTCTCTACTTGCTTACTTAGATAGTTTTCTCTGTAACCATTGATATCATCTGTATGAATGACCCACGCAGCACCTTTACGTGAAGCTTTTAATAGGCCAACACGAGTTGCATAGTAGATTTTCTGTGCAGGAACGCCGAGCATTTTTGCTGTTTGGTTCACTGAAAAGTATCCTTTTCGGTTATCAAAGAGAAGTTCTCCATCGAACATTGATTTTGTTCTAGAATATTTCTGACGGCGGTAATCTTCTAAGTCATGAAGATCGATTGTCCATCTTGTCGTATGCTTTGTTGCTCTAAGCTTGTTTTGCTTAATTGCAACGTAGATCGCCTGTCTTGTGACATTGTTGATCTTTGCTGCTTCTGTAATCGAGACGAGTCTTTTATTGTGAGACTGTTTTTCAACATGTGTTTCACAATTCTGACCATGTGTGGAAGCAGTCTCGTTTTCTGTCTGCTTAAATTCTTGATCCATTTTTTATATCCTCCAGCTGAGAGTCTTATAAGGGAGCCTTTGCCCTGCAAAAGCGTTCTCCTCTTAAACTTAGTTATTATTCTTGTGCTTAAGTAGAATATTATTTTCCCATAAAATTGAATTGAAATCAACCCCTAATTTTAACTTGTTAACCTTCTTTTATTTAGGTGGTTATTCTTGAAATTTTTTTTAAGACGCGTCGACTTATGTCGCTATTTATCAGTAGTTTATGAACAATATATCCCCAAAACATGTGGCGAGTTTTTTTCGTGGAAACAAACTTTTCCATGGATTATGCTGCAAATAACCTAAAATAACAGGCGGTTTATGTACTTTCGTATCATAACTTTATCTCTATTAGTATTACTTTCTGCAGCGAAACCACCTCAATTATCCCCTAAGGATACTCGCGCAAAAATTTATGAAATTTTAAAGGCCCATGTTAATTACCATGAACTAAGCCCTGAGATCGTGAAGAGGGCTTTCAATAATTATTTCGAAGAAATCGACCCAAGCAAGACTTATTTCCTTAAGGATGAAGTTCTTAAGTGGTCTGAACCTAGCGAAACTCTTTTAGAAGCTACTGTCGGAGCAATGAAAAAGGAAAATTTCAGCGAATTTGAGGCTATTCACGCCCAACTGAGTTCAGCAGTTGCGAGGAGAAACGCTATCGAAAAAAAGCTCGAAAATGCAACGCTTCTCTCAAATATCGAACCCTCTGATTTTAAAGACCTTGAGTGGACAGAAACCGAAGAAGAGCTGGAAAATCGGATCCTGAGCATCCGCTCTTTGCAGGTTAGTGCCGCTGAAAAGCTGAGTGATGATATTAAGTCCCAGTTCATGAAGAGACTTGAAAAAAGGCGACTAAAACGAGAGGAGGAGCTTCTTCCTGAATCTAAGGACAAACAAAGGCTTGTCCTTTCGCTAGTCCTTAAATCTGTGAGCAGTGCCCTAGATTCACAAACCGCCTACTTTACACCCGCTGAGGCCAACCAGTTCATGATCCAAGTCCAACAACGACTTTTTGGGATTGGTGCCCAGCTACGCGACGATTTAGATGGTTTTCGTATTTTACGGCTTTTAGAAGGGGGGCCTGCGAAGGACTGTGGTAAAATTCATCTGAATGACAAGATCATCGCCGTGAATAATGAACCCGTAGTTGGGATGGATATCGTTGAAGCTGTTGAGCTTATACGAGGCCCTAAAGGATCCAGAGTCCTTTTGACGCTGCTCAGGGAACATGGTGAAGGGGCCGATAAAAAAGAGGAAAAAGTAGAGGTTCAACTCAGCCGAGGTGAGGTGGTATTAACCGAGTCACGGCTAGAAAAAAGCTACGAGCCCTTTGGCGATGGTGTGATTGGAATTCTCCACCTCTTTTCTTTTTACCAAGATTCAACAACCTCTTCAGCCTCTGATCTCGAAAAAGCGATCCAGGAGCTAAAAAATGAGCATAATTTAAAGGGAATCATCCTAGATCTTAGGGATAATGCAGGAGGACTTCTCCCACAGGCAGTCGCTGTTTCTGGACTTTTTATTAAAAAAGGAATTGTTGTTTCTGTTAAAGACAATACCGGGATGGTACAGCACCTTCGCAATATTGATGGGAAGATTTCCTGGGATGGCCCCCTTGTTGTTCTTGCGAGTAAAACAAGTGCTTCTGCTGCGGAAATCGTCGCTGGATCACTGCAAGACTATGGAAGAGCTATTGTCGTCGGAGATAAAACAACCTATGGGAAGGGGACCTTCCAGACGTTCACCCTCGAATCGGCAAATTATGGAAAGATCAATCAAAAAGGTGAGTATAAGGTCACACGAGGCCGCTACTACACAGTTTCTGGAAAAAGCCCTCAACTTGTGGGCGTTATCCCAGATATTGTCGTCCCCGGCCTTTTCTCAGAAATAGAGATTGGGGAGCAGTATTCAAAATATCCGCTGGAAAATGAGCAGATTGCGGCCAATTTTGAAGATGATCTCTCCGATGTCCCTCCCATGCATCGAAACCAAATTGTCCGCTTGTATAAATTCGACCTCCAACCGATCCTCCACACCTATTCCCCTTATTTGAAAACCCTAGAAAGAAACTCTAGTCTGAGAATTGAGCAAAATAAAAATTATCAGAATTTCATCAAGGAAATAGCAAAAAAAGACTCTCTCTCCGAAGCGGTAGAAAATTATGGCCTGTCCGATCTCCAGCTCGTTGAAACAACCAATATTATGAAAGATTTGATTCTACTGATGCAGGACTTCCCCCAAGAGATCCCCTCTTCGGCAGCTCCTGCCGCTTGAGTGAAAGGCCCTTTCAGCGTATACTTGCATCCTTATGACGATCCGCACACGTATAGCTCCCTCACCAACAGGTGATCCCCATGTAGGGACTGCCTATATGGCCCTTTTCAATCTCGTATTTGCCCGTCACTTCGGCGGTCAGTTCATTCTCCGTATTGAAGATACCGATCAGTCCCGGTCCCGTCCCGAATATGAACAAAGTATTTTTGACACCCTGAAATGGACTGGTCTTCAGTGGGATGAAGGTCCAGATGTGGGAGGCGATTTTGGCCCCTACCGCCAGTCAGAACGGACCAAAATTTATCAAGAGTACTGCCAAAAATTGCTCGATCGTGATACGGCATACAAGTGCTTTGCTACAGCAGAAGAGCTCGACGAGATGCGAGAAGTAGCAAAGAAAATGGGAAAACGGATTGGCTATGACCGGAGATACCGGAATTTAAGCGCTGAAGAGATTAAAGAGCGCGAAGACGCAGGGCAGCCCTACACAGTCCGATTGAAAGTTCCCCTCACCGGGGAGTGCGTTTACGAAGATGGAATTAAGGGAAGAATTGTTGTCCCTTGGGCTGATGTTGATGACCAAGTGCTGTTAAAGTCAGATGGGTTTCCTACCTATCACTTAGCAAATGTCGTCGATGATTATCTAATGAAAATCACCCACGTTATTCGAGGAGATGAATGGCTGACTTCAACACCCAAGCACGTGATGCTCTACCAAGCGTTTGGCTGGCAGCCGCCCGTCTTTATGCATATGCCCCTTTTGCTCGGTAAAGATGGCAAAAAACTCTCCAAGAGAAAGAGTCCTACCTCGATTTTTTACTATCGAGATAGCGGCTATCTCCCAGAAGCATTTATGAATTTTCTCTCTTTGATGGGCTACAGTATGCTCAACGACGAAGAGATTTATACCCTTGATCATTTCATCAAAACTTTTGATCCTAAGCGAATTGGAGTCTCAGGTGCCTTCTTCGATGTACAAAAACTCGATTGGATCAATCAGCAATATCTAATCAATAACATCCCAGAAGACCAGCTCTGGGGACGGATCAAAGAGTGGGGATTCAATGACCCGTTTATGCAAAAACTCATGCCCCTTTGTCATACGCGGATTAAAACATTTGCCGAGTTCATCGAGCTTTGTGGCTTCTTTTTCATCCATCACATCCCTCTTTCAGAGGAAAACCTCTGTCCAAAGGGGGTTAGTGGAGAGAAGGTAGCATTTATTCTTCAGGGAATGATTTGGAGCATGGATGAGGGCGAAAACTGGAAGCGAGATGGATTTGAGGCTGCAACCAGGCGATGTGCTGAGGTGTTTTCAGTCCATCACAAAAAAGTGATTATGCCTATCCTCTACACAACTCTTACAGGTAAATTACAAGGTCCTCCTCTCTTCGATTCAGTCGAGATCCTAGGGAAAGAGCGGACAAGAGCCCGTATTCTTCAAGCGATCGATTTTCTCGGGGGAATCTCCAATAAAAAAATGGCTCTCCTCGTTAAAGGCTGGAAAGCCGCAAACTGTGAAGAAATTTAGCGAACAGGTTGCTGCAGCTCCACTTCATCTTGAGAGATGATATAGTGGGAGTGGGAGCCGTAATTGGTACAACCAAAAAAACATAAAGGGATGATCAAAAGTAGCCATTTCATATCTTTCTATTAATACACTATGAGCAAAATTCCACGCAATGATCTAGCCACTGTTACCGTAAAAGACCGGTATCCCCTATCTAAAGAGGGATCATCTAAACAGACGTGGCACGTGACCTTGGATCTTCAAGGGGCGGACATTGATTTTCACCCGGGCGATTCAGTTGGGATTTATGCCCAAAATGACCCCGAGCTCGTTAACCATCTAATCAATGCAATGGGGGCTAGTCCTTCTGATCTTGTCATCGCAAAGAAGACAGGCGATCTAATGACCCTAGAAGAGTTTCTCTCTTTTCACGCTAATCTTTCGCGGATTACCTCATCTTTCCTCAAACTTATCCACGAGACGTCCCCCTGCTCTACAATTGAGTCTGTCTTATCAGACAAAGAGAAGATGCGAACCTTTTTGGCTGAAAATGACCCTCTTTTCCTCTTGCGTGATTACGCAAATGCTAAACTTCCCCTCCAAACCCTTTGTGATCAGTTCGGACCGATGCTACCCCGTTTTTATTCTGTCGCTTCGTCCCTAAAAACCCAAAGGGATACCCTTGACTTGACCGTTGCTCTCTTTACTTGGATGCAAGGAGATGAGAAGCGGTATGGAGTAGCAAGCCATTTTCTCTGCCATTTAGCTGAAGTAGACAAGACCCCCATCCCCCTTTACGTTCAACCAGCGAATCATTTCCGTCTTCCAACCGACCATTCGAAGGATATCATTATGGTAGGTCCTGGGACTGGTGTTGCCCCTTTTCGAGCTTTTATGCAAGAACGTAAATACTTCGGGGCAGAAGGGAGGAACTGGCTTTTCTTCGGTGAGCGGAATGCAAGGAGCGATTTTTTCTATGAAGAAGAATGGAAGGAGCACAAAGACCTACGGCTGCATACCGCTTTTTCACGAGATCAACTAGATAAAATCTATGTCCAACACAAAATCGAAGAGTGTGCTGATGAGCTCTATGAATGGCTAGAAAACGGAGCCCATTTATATGTCTGCGGAGATGCGAAGCAAATGGCAAGAGATGTCGATGAGATCCTCCGAAAAATCCTTTCAGATAAGAAAAAGATCAGCCTAGCAGAAGCAAAAGATCACCTGAAATTATTGAAGAAAACGGGCCGCTATCTACTGGACGTTTATTAATCTTCTACCGTAGTTAAGATGCAGAAGCATTGAAGGCCATCACCGCAGCTAAAATCAGTTAGTCCATCCCCAGAAGTAGCCGTTAATCCTACTTGATCCACTTCGATATTCATTGCTTTAGCAACACTGCTCCGAATTTCATCAATTTTTCCCTGGATTCTAGGCCGCTTCCCTTCAATCGTTAGAGCGACATGCTCAACCTTTTGACGCCCAAGGGTGGCAAGTGCTTCTTTAAGAAAAATAGAACTATCAGTGATCCCATCTTTCTTTCGGAGTTCAATGGCGATACCACTCAAGATCGAGATATGGGTTAACGAGGCGATCGCTTTGCAGATCGCATGAAAAACCACATCTGCATCGGTATCTCCAGAAAGACCTGGTGTGTTTTCGAAAATCACACCGCCCATTACGAATAATTTAGAGGAGTCTTCTCCCAAAAAGCGGTGGCTATCTTGACCAACACCAACTCGAGTTCTAGACATGGGAGACCGCCCTTTTTTCATGCTGTTCAATGTCTCTACTAAGAGCGTTGTCTCGCGAGTGTCTAGCTAACGCATACTCGATGAGTCGATCTATCAAAGCAAGATAGCTCACTCCACTTGCTTTCCACATTTTTGTGTAGGGACTAATCTCGGTAAGTCCGGGGATTGTGTTGATTTCACTGACAAACAGTTCCCCTTCTTCTGATCGAAGGAGGTCTACCCGAGCAAGCCCCTCACAACAAAGGGTTTTGTAGGTGGCCAAAGAAAGCTCTTGGGCTCTTGTTGTCTCTTCTTGGCTGATTTTCGCAGGAATAAAAAACTCGGCTCCTTGGACATCGAGGTATTTAGATGAGTAGGAGTGAAACTCTCCCTTTGGGATAATCTGACAGGGGAGAGAAACAAGGGGCTTTTCATTGCCCATGACAGAACACTGTATCTCCGTCCCTTTGATCCCCTGCTCAACAACGATTTTGCGATCATAACGAAAGGCAATTTCGACAGCTTTTTCGAATTGGGAGGGGTTTTTCACCTTGCTGATCCCAACTGATGACCCCGCATTCGCCGGCTTTACAAAAAGGGGGAAAGGGAGTTTCTCTCCCACTTTCTCAACGGGCCATAAATTTTTTTCGTGATGATGGATTGTCAAAAATTTGGCTACTGGAATCCCCGCTTCTTTGAGAAGCCGTTTAGAGACATCCTTATCCATCCCAATGGCAGATCCTAAAATATCGGCTCCAACATAGGGAACACCAAAAACCTTTAGGACACCCTGGACAGTCCCATCTTCACCATTAGGGCCATGAAGAATGGGGAAAACCACATCAACAAAATCTTTCAAAGAGGAGACTTCAACAAGCCCCCTACTCAGACCAAGTCCAATTTCTTCAGGATTATTCTCATGGACGAAATGTTTCCCTTCTTCGAGAAAATGCCAAACTCCCTCTTTGTCGATTCCGATCAATGTGAGCTCGTATTTTTCCCGATCAATGACGTGCAATACACTCCGCGCAGAGAGGAGAGAAACTTCATGTTCAAATGATTTTCCCCCGAAAAGAAGAGCTACATTGATTTTTTTCTTCATTGGTGATGATAATGACAAAAGGGACAATACTATGTCAATTCTTCACATCTGCAATACGTTTTTCGAGTGGGAACTTGCAAATGAGACCCCGGAAACACTCGAAGCTGCTCTTGCGATCAACCCTATTTGCGAGCAGCTCCAATTCCTCCCTCTTGTCTATGCAAGCCCGAATGATTCTATCCTCGTTTCAAAGCACCCCGACCTACAAGGATCACACCCTCTTTTTTTGGTGGAAGATCATCCCCCCATCCAAAACATCCAAAGCTGGGGCTATTCCCAGCTGATTCAAAAGTGGGCCGAAGAACGAAACATCCCCTATCGGATGCCCCCTTGGGAGGTGGTAAAAATGGTCAATTCTAAAGCATTTAGTTTTGCGAGAAGTCCTCTCCCCGGAGCTAAACTTCTCTATGAGGGGGATCAAATTTTGCCAAATTGCGTATTGAAGAGTTGTTTTGGGATGGCAGGGAGGGGCCTAGTCTTTTCAGATGGGGCAAAAACACTGCTCTTCTGCCAAAAGCAATGGAAACTCGGACTCCCTGTTATTTGCGAACCCTGGGTAAAACGAGATCTCGACTTCAGCACACAGTGGGTCATTTCAAATAGCGGAGAAATTGCATTTATTGGCGCTACAATTTGTAAAACATCGACAAAAGGGGTCCACGAAGCAAACATCGCAGGGATGGAAGTCCCTACTTATGTAGAACAACAAAAAGCGGTAGCCATGGAAGTCCTCCAGGAGATGGCCAATATGGGTTTCTACGGAGAGGTTGGTATCGATGCGATGGTTTATAATGGTGATCAGTTGCAACCAATTGTAGAAATCAACGCACGAAAAACAATGGGGCTAATTACTCTGATGGTTCAGCAAAAATTCCACCCCGAAAAAGAGGTTAAGCTCTCTTATGTTCCCTCAAAAGAACCAACTCCTTTGCCACAATCTCTCGCTGGGAGATCTTTCTCTAGACAGGTAATCATTACTGTTAAATAATGAGTTTCATGGCAGAGGAGCAACTAAAGATAACCGGTGGAATTCCACTCGAAGGCACTGTACGTGCTGCGGGGGCAAAAAACGCAATCACGAAACTTCTTGTCGCATCTCTCCTATCGACAAAAAAATCGATCTTTTACAATGTTCCCAATATTCGCGAAGTCGAAATCACAGTCGATCTGTGCTTAGAAATTGGGAGTGATATTTCTTGGGACAAAGAAAATCGAACGATCGAAATACAGACCAAACACCTCAAAACAACGGTAATCCCACAACGCTTTTCCGGGGCGAATCGTATTCCTATTCTCTTCATCGGCTCTCTTCTTGGCCGCACCGATCAGCCCGTCATTGTGCCGATTGCTGGGGGATGTAAAATTGGTCCGCGGCCTATTGACTTTCACATCGAAGCCCTCCAGTCTCTTGGTGCAGTCATCGAGTACCGTGAAATGCACAGCGATCGGGTCTACTTTGCACAAAATCCCAATGGACTCAAAGGGGCAGTAATTACCCTCCCTTTTCCATCCGTTGGCGCTACTGAAAATAGCATCCTCGGCGCAGTTCGCGCAAAAGGAGCGACAATTATTCACAATGCGGCAATGGAGCCTGAGATCATTGATCTGATCCTCTTCTTGCAGAAGCTTGGAGCTGTGATTTCTGTCGATGTCGATCGGACAATTCGGATCGAGGGGACGACAGAGTTTTATGAAGTTGAGCATACAGTCATTTCTGATCGGATTGAAGCGGCCTCTTTTGGGATGGCTGCAATTGCGACGGGTGGTCGCGTTTTCGTCGAAGGTGCGGAGCACCTTCACATGATCGCTTTTCTCAACAAGCTTAGAAAGCTCGGAGCCGGATTCGATGTAAAGCATAACGGAATCGAATTTTTTGCTCAGGGGCCATTAAAGGGAGGCCTTCATATTGAAACTGATGTACACCCCGGCTTTTTAACCGACTGGCAACAACCCTTCCTTGTTTTGATGACCCAAGCTGAAGGGAGCTCTATCATTCACGAAACAATCTACGAGAATCGCTTTGGCTATGCTCATACCTTAAAAGAGATGGGGGCAGATATCGAGCTCTTCACCCACTGTCTCGGAGGCAAGCCCTGTCGTTTTGCCCAGTGTAATTTTCATCACAGCGCTATTGTCAAAGGACCAACTCCCCTTTTTGGAAAGGAGATCACTGTTCCAGATCTGCGAGCAGGCTTTGCTTATGTTCTTGCAGCATTGATTGCACAGGACGAAAGCACCATCTCTGGCCTCCACTACCTAGACAGGGGCTATGAGACCCTCACAGAGAAGCTCCAAAGCCTGGGGGCCGCCGTAGAGCGATCGGTCCCTCTCCTCCGTTGAATTGTAACCCATTTTCTGGTACTCTTCTATCCCCATGCATTGGAGAGAAATTCAAAAAACAAACTTTAGGAGCTTAGAGAAGCTCGCCGCATTTCTGGAAGTTGACCCTGAGCAGCTTTCCTCCTCCCCCCGGTTTGCCCTAAACCTTCCCTTGCGCCTTGCAAAAAAAATTGAAAAAAACTCTCTTTCCGACCCCCTTTTTCGGCAGTTTGTTCCCCTTCCCGAGGAAAACGAGAAACTCCCAAACTTTTCTTCTGATCCGGTTCAAGATGCAAGCTTTTGCAAGACAGATAAGCTCCTTCAAAAATACCAAGGTAGAGCGCTGATTCTTACAACATCGGCGTGTGCTATGCATTGCCGGTTCTGCTTCCGCCAAAACTTTGATTACGCAGAAAAAAGCGCTTTTGAAGAAGAAATTGCCCTCATTCAAAAAGATCCCACCATTGCGGAAATCATTCTGAGTGGAGGAGATCCCCTTTCCCTTAGCGACCGAGTTCTCTCATCACTCCTCAAATCTCTTTCTGCAATTGAGCACATCAAAGTCATCCGCTTTCACACCCGATTTCCCATCGGAATTCCTGAGCGAATCGACGAGAGTTTCCTTTCTATCCTCGCCTCCTCGACAAAACAGATCGTTTTTGTCCTGCACGCCAATCATCCTACCGAATTTGACGCCGATGTATTTTCTTCACTCAAAACAATCCAAAAACTCGGGATCCCTACCCTTCTTCAAACAGTTCTCTTGAAAGGAGTCAATGACGACCTTTCTACCTTGCAAGCCCTCTTTGAACTCTCCTCGCAAAATGGAATCATCCCCTACTACCTCCACCAACTCGATCGAGTGGCGGGCAGCGCCCATTTTGAGGTGTCAACGGAAAAAGGGAAGGAATTGATTGAACGTCTTAGAGCTTTTCTTCCTGGATACGCAATCCCATCCTACGTCCAAGAAATCCCGAAGGAAAAGAACAAAACGCCTCTGTAACGCTCTCTTCTTAAGAAACCATCCTTTAAGAGAATCTACCTCTTCTGCTAAACTTAATGGAATCTTAAAAATAAGGAGTAAATAATGAGCCTACCAACCGTTGGATCACCGACATATTCACCGATTAGCGCACGCGATTTTCGAGCCGTGAGAACTCCAAAAAAAGGCCCAAGCTCAGCTGCCACAACGCCGGGCAGGGAACTGTTTATAAAACGGGAAGTCATTGAAAGTGTGTTTAGGCGATATGGGTGGACGAATCCAAAGAACGGAACATGGAATAAACCTCCAGTATCGGTCGACATCCCTCATGGGAGCCTTATTCCCAGAGCTGTAGCCAAAGAGCTGATGGGACTTGCAAGAGAAAATGGGGTAAAATCTACAACCCCCCACCAGTCTCCTAAACATACCCCAACAAGAAAGCCGCTTCGTGAAAGAAATATTTTTTTTAGCCCTGCCCCTAAGCAGCCCCGTAGTCCTGAAGAAATCTAAGCCAATTTGATTTCGAAATAGTTCGAGAGAAAATATGACGCAAAATGTAAACGCTACCATGCGACCGGCCAATCAGGTTTATGCCAGCCCTGACGCTCGCTCTTCGAACCCATTTCTTCAACTTACGTTAGCGATTTTTGGCAATATTTGTAACAATTTGCGGCCCTTTGATCGGAACGCTCTTTTACTAACCGATCGTTCCATCCGTGCATTTAGGCCACTAACCCATGAGTGGGTGAAAATCAAACTTGAATTGGCCGCTCATTCGCTCATCACTTTTTTGGAGCTCCCCCCTTCAGACCCAAGAGTTCAAGAAGTAAATCAAGCACTCAGTAGGTTTAAGTTACAAAGCTATGATGAGATGAAAGGGGTTATTCTCTGTTTCCTATTTCAACTTGACAAAGCAGAGTTCAAGAAATGGGCTGTAGCCTTTGAAGAAAGTAATCCAAGCCTCGACTACTTTACTAAAGTTTTCTCACCCACCTCTCAGACGGTGATCCACATCCGAGACTGGAAGGAAGGTGAGATAACCCCCTACGTCTTCTGTCAAAATATTCAAGCACTCCTGACCAACATCTTTTCTGAACTTATTGATCAAAGGCGTTTAGTCGAAGCGAAAGCATTAGCTAAGCTGTATAGGCCCGACATTAGCCCAGCTCTGTGGGATAAAGTTTTCTCGTCTCTCTTTGTACACTTCATGACAGAGAAAAGAGTCCCGCAAGCAAGAGATGCTGCTTCTCAAATTCTATCCTCTCCCTTGAAAAATCACTATCTCGCCTATCTTTCTAGATCATTATGTGGAGAAAAAAACTTTACCCAAGCGATTGCAACTGCAAATAGAATCTCTTCCGTTGATAAACAAAGAGAAATTATCACCGCGATTTTTAAACATGGAATTCTTAAGGACGGGTTTTTTGATCGGGCTACCCAGCTCTGCGAATCACTCCCATCAGAATGGCTAAAAGATCGCCTTTTCACTCTCATTGCACATTTTGCCCAAGATCCCACCCAATCTCCAGAAAATGTACAAAGAACACCCTTCGAACAAAAATGCATTGAGGTGGAACGTCACGTCAGAGCGTTAGATTATCTAAAAGCAGATGAAATCACCAGAGGAGAAATTGCCCCAGAAAAAAGGGATCTACTCCTTAAAATCCTCGCGATTGGATGTATAGAATTAGGACACCATCAAAACGCAGTAGAACTAGGAGCTTTGGGTTCTCAAGCTTTACAAAATTCAATCGCGCGACTTGTTAAAGAGTTTATAAAAGGGCCATTTATCACCTTCAAATCCTTGGAAGACCCCTGGTAGCGATTACATTTTTGAGAGTGTTTTGAGCCCGAGGATCTGAAGGCCTTTCTCGAGAATGCGAGAAGAAGCCTCACAAAGAAGCAGTCGACTCTCTTCAAATTCAGAACCCTCTACTCTACAATCGCGGAAGAAGATGTTGAATTTTTCAGCAAGCTCATAGAGGTACTCGCAGAGGCGATTGGGGAGGAGGTCTTTTGCCATCACCTCAAGTGTCTCTCCAAATCGAAGCAGATGAAGGGCTAGCTCGATTTCGGATGGTTCGCTCAGGTGGATCTTCGTATAGGAAATAAGCGCATCGACCTTTTTCCCACATTTGCGCTTGATCCCTTGGATCCGGACATAAGAATAGAGAAGAAAGGCAGCGGTATTCCCTTCAAAACGGAGCATCCGATCATAGCTAAATACATAGTCTTTTAGGCGGTGCGAAGAGAGATCGGCATATTTAATTGCATCGACTCCTAGAATCGTTCCAAGCTCATCAATTTCCCCATTCGTTGCTCCGGGAAGCCTCTCTTTGAAGATCTCCTTTGCACTAGCTGTCGCCTGTGTAATTAGATCGATGAGTTTTTCTGTTTCACCGGAGCGAGTTTTGAATTTTTTCCCATCAGGACCGAGAACCACTCCAAATGGAACGTGATCAAAACGGGTTTGTTTTGGGTCAAGATATCCTGCTTTTTCACAGGTCTGTTCGATCATTTTGAAATGGAGACTTTGGCCTGCATCGGTCACGACGATGATTCGATCGGCTCCTTCAATTTCAATCCGATGACGCATGGCAGCCATATCGGTAGTGTCGTAGTTGTAGCCACCGTCAGATTTTTGAACGATCATCGGAAGAGGTGTCCCTTCACGCGTTGTGAACCCCTCTAGGAAAACGCACTTAGCCCCTTCCGATAGGGTAATTAGCCCCTTTTTATCGAGATTATCGACAACTTCGGCGAGGTAGGGATTATAAAATGACTCTCCCCTCTCTTCAATTTTGATATCGAGAAGATGGTAGATTTCTTTAAAAGCACGTCTAGAGATGTCAGAGATCATCTCCCAGGCTTCTAAGGAGGCTTCGTCTCCTCCTTGAAGCCTCACAACTTCTAACTGGGACTCCTTTTTGAACTCTGGATCAGCATCAAAAAGTTTTTTCGACTCTTTGTACCAGTGCATGAGCTCAGATAGATCTGCTGTTTTTTTCCCTTTAAAGAAGTCGGGCTGAAATCGCTTGAGATAAGCAATCAACATCCCAAACTGGGTTCCCCAGTCGCCAACGTGATTGAGGCGCAAAACCTCATAGTCAAGGAACTCAAAAAGGCGAGCCAGGGCGTCCCCGATGATTGTTGAGCGAAGGTGGCCGACATGCAATTCTTTCGCAATATTAGGTGAAGAGAACTCTACAATGACTTTCTTTTTTTCTTTGCATTTCGGGACACTGAGATGGCGGTCTTCTAGGAGGTTGTGAATTTCTTGCTCTAAAAATTGGTTGCTAAGGGTGATGTTGATGAACCCAGGACCTGCTACCTCCATTTTTTTGATAAGAGAAGCCTCTCCGTTGGGAGTCAGGGCTGCAATGAGTTCTTCAGCCACCGCGCGGGGACTTTTCTTCAGCGCCTTCGCGAGCTTCAGCGCATTGTTGCACTGGTAATGGCCAAACTTAGATTGGGTAGCCTGTGTCAGCTCAGGGACAAGGAGATCATCCTGTCCCCGAAGAGCTTTTCCAAAAACTTGATCTAAGGCAATCCGAACTTTGTCTTCAAGCCTTTGAGCAATTGTTTGCATTAGTAATTGATTCCAGCATGGTGCATGTAAATTGGGTCAACACGTCGACCAATTCCATACTCTAGCCGGTATTCAACCAGTTGCATGACGGCCTTCTGTGTTGAAATCGCATTTTCACTCGCAATAGAGAAAATGAGCTTCAACTGATCATATATCTTATCCACCTTATTTCTGGAAGCGGAAGGAGAGTAACCTTCTTTGACAGTTTCTTGTGTGACATTGATCAGACCGCCAGAATTAATGACAAAGTCTGGGGCGTAGAGAATCCCTACGCGACGGAGCTCTTCTGCATCTGCTTCGGTCAAGAGCTGGTTATTTGCAGCACCTGCAATTGCTCGGCAGCGGAGTCTTTCAATGGTCACGGGGTTAATGATCCCACCAAGAGCACAAGGGGAAAAGACGTCACACGGCTCTTCGTAGATCGCATCGGGCTCGACAAGTTTAGCTCCTAGCTGCTTTGCAAGACCCTCAGCCCTATCCATATGAACATCAGTAACAATCAGCTTTGCGCCATGCCAAAAGAGAAGTTGAGCGAGAGTTGCGCCAACGCTTCCGAGGCCTTGTATGGCAACCGTTTTTCCTTCTACCGAATCAGAACCGAAAAGTTGATGCATAACGGCTTGAATTCCACGAAAGACTCCCCATGCAGTAAAGGGGGAGGGATTGCCACTACTTTTTTCGCTTGGGAGACCGACCACGTAGGGTGTGTGCTCAGCTATAAGGGCTGCGTCTTGGGGGGTGCATCCAGCATCCTCTGCGCAGATATAGGCCCCCTTAAGTCTATTCACTGCTTCAGCAAAAGACTTGAGAAGAGCTTCTGTTTTATCCTTGCGCGGATCAGCGATGATCACACTTTTTCCTCCACCCCATCCACATTGGGAAGCGGCAGATTTAAAAGTCATTCCACGGGCAAGCCTCGTTGCATCGGTAAGAGCTTCTTCGAAGGTTGCATAAGGATGGATCCTTGTCCCTCCGAGTGCGGCCTTACTCAGGCGCAGATCGTGAATAGCAATAATCGCGTCCAAGCCCGAACTTGGGTCACGTGCTCGAACCACTCTGTGGTATCCGGGTACCGAAATTTCCTCTAAAGAAAGCTGCTCGTCTAGAACTGTGGGCATGGGTAAACCTCCTGAAACAAAGAGACTCTATTCTACACCTTATTGATTCAAAAAGCAATTAGTTAATTCCTATAGAGGCTAATCAATTATTAAAAATTTTGCTGGTAAAGAAAAAGCTATTGAAGAATATCCTACGCCAGTGGTATTCTGACTCTTTTCCGGAGGAAAGAATGCAAATTTCAGACAACCTAAAAGATGAGCTCCTAAAATTTCTCGGCAACAACAAGAAAGCCGACGTAATCACCTCTTATCTCTACTTTCTCGAAAAGAAACTCAAAATTAAGCCAGTACTCTTTATTCGTGAAAAAAAGATTTACCAAGGTAAAGAAGAGCTAATTAAGCACTTAGAAGGTCAAGGAAAGCTTTGGCGCGAGACAGAGATCAAAATCCAGTTTCAAAAAGAAAGCGTTAACGACCAGACAACCAAAATTTATATATGCCCTTTTACAGGAAAAGTCTTCGGAAATAACACTCATGCGAACCCTCAAGACGCAATTTATGATTGGGTCTCAACCTGCCCTGAAAACACTGAGCGGATGGACGGCCTCCGTGTTAAGCGGTTTTTTGTCTCAGAAGACCCTGAAGTCATTAAAAATTATATTATCCAAAGACGCGAGCCAATCACAAAAATTGTTTATTCATCTGCCGTAACAGGAAAGTTATTCAATAGCAAAGCTAGCGTTATCGATGACTTTACTAAAAACCAGATCAAGTCAATCCCCCTCGTCGAAGTTCCAAGCCAAAACAGGTTTGAAATAGCCGAACAACTCCTCTCCTTCATTCAGTCGAAACTCAAGGAAGAAGAAATTTCAGCGTTCGTTGAAGCACTTTCTAAACTCCCTGAGTTCACTTCGTTTGTGGGTGGATGGCTCGAAGAAGAAGCTACCGGATAATGATTTCTCAAACAGAGAGCTCAACGTTACAGTTCGGCAAAGAGTTTGCAGAAACGCTCGAAAAAGGATCTGTACTTGCCCTTCATGGTGATTTGGGCGCTGGAAAGACCACTCTCGCAAAAGGGATCATCTCTTCTATTACAGGCCAACCCACCCATCAGATCTCCTCTCCAACATTCACCTATGTAAACCCATATGAGTCTGATCTTTTTCCTATCTACCACTTCGATCTCTATCGATTGAAGAATGTGGACGCATTTATTGAAATGGGATTCCTAGATTATTTTGATGACGAAGGTATTTGTATCATCGAGTGGCCAGAGAGGATTTCTCGTCTTTTGCCTAGCAAGACTCTTCACATTAGATTAACTACAGAAGACCAAGGGAGGAGGATCGATGTTCACAAAGGCTAAATTCCTCCTCTCAACTGCTAAACCTGAGCAATTCCCCGACTTAGAACTTCCGGAAATTGCCGTCGTTGGAAGATCCAATGTAGGGAAATCCTCCCTTCTCAACCACTTGACCCAAAGCAGTAAGCTGGCCCACGTTTCAAGCAAACCGGGAAAAACACAGCTGATCAATTTTTTTGAGGTAGATGAAGGATTAACACTCGTCGACCTGCCCGGCTACGGTTTTGCAAAAATTTCTAAATCTGTTAGAGATGCATGGGGAAGGTTGATCCAAGCCTATTTGGAGGGTAGAAAAGGGCTATCTCTCGTCCTTCTTCTCATCGACTTGCGCCACCCACCAACCAAGGATGACCTCCTCTTTGCGAGCTGGGCAATCCATTTTAAAAAACCTTTGCTGATCGTCTTCACGAAGTCTGACAAACTTAAACCAGGTGTTATCCAAAAACACACTCACCAAAATTTGACCTTGCTCGCTGAAGAAATTGGTGATACACCTGTACCATATGTTGTCTACTCGATTAAAGACCCAAAAGCTCGAAAAAATTTGATCTATGAAATGAAGAAGAAGGTTCAATGGGATTAATTCACAAGGATTCTTTCATTTGTTTGGACTGTGAAACCACAGGACTCGAACCCCAAAATGATCGTTTAATTGAAATTGCAGTAACCCTTTTCACCTTTGAAGGAATCAAAGAGTCTTACGAAACTCTCATCAACCCCGAAATCCCTATCCCCCCCTATACCACAGAAATTCATCATATCACCGATGAAATGGTAGAAGGCAAGCCTATAGCAAAAGATGTCCTGCGCACCGTTTTGAAAATGGTTGGAAATCACATCATCATCGGGCACGGAATCCAAATGGACATAGCCTTCATTTCACAAGAGTGTAAACGGGGACAAATTCCCTGCACGATAGAAAAAAATCCCTTCATCGACACCCTCCGAATGGCAAGACTCTATGGAGAAAGCCCTGTGAATTCTCTCCAACGACTCCGCCAACACTTCAATATCGCTGAAGAGGGAGCTCATAGAGCGATGAGCGACGTAATTGTAAATATCGAAGTCTTTAAATACCTTGCAGAAAGCTTTAAAACCACTAAAGAACTCCAGCAGAGAATGGAAAAACCCATTCTTCTCAAAGCGATGCCCCTAGGGAAGCACAAGGGACGCCCCTTTAAAGATATCCCTCTTGAATATTTACAGTGGGCAGCTCATAAAGACTTTGACCAGGATCTTTTGTTCTCTATCCGCTCAGAGCTAAAACAGAGAAAAAAAGGTCAAAAATTTCAACAAGCAACAAGCCCCTTTGCAGACCTATGAACCTAAATCCCCATCTCGTCAAAGATCAAAAAGTCCTCGTTCGCGTAGATTTTAATGTACCTCTTAACGACGAAGGGACCATAACCGATGATACCCGGATACGCGCTGCAATTCCTACAATTGAGTACATCCTAAATCACGGTGGAACACCAATAATAATGAGCCATTTGGGGAGACCAAAAGGGGAGAAAAATGCAAAATTCTCTCTCGAGCCTTGTGCAAAAAGGCTAGGGGAGCTTCTCAAAACACCTGTCCTCATGGCGCCCGACTGCATCGGGAGCAAAGTAGAAGAAATGGCCAGTCAGCTAAAGATTGGGCAGGTTCTTCTCCTTGAAAATTTGCGCTTCCATAAAGGCGAAGAAGATCCGAAGAGCGACCCGGGATTTGCAAGTGAGCTTGCAAAACTGGGGGATGTTTTCGTGAATGACGCTTTTGGAGCGGCACATAGAAACCACAGCTCCATTGTAGGAATCACCCAATTTTTCAAAGGAAAAGCAGCATTTGGTCTCCTCATGGAGAAAGAAATTGCCTTTCTTGGCTCAGCATTGAATAAGCCAAAACACCCCTTTTACGCCATTATTGGGGGAGCCAAAGTCTCCTCTAAACTGGGGGTTATCCAAGCTCTTCTAGAAAAGATCGACGCCCTATTCATCGGGGGCGCTATGGCTTACACATTTTTAGAGGCCCAAGGATTTTCCATCGGAAATTCGCTGAGTGAAAAGGACCTTATTCCAACCGCAAAGAATATTTTAAAGAGAGCGAAAGCACCGATTTTTCTTCCTAAAGACCTTGTAATAGCAAAGAATTTTTCGAATGACTCTGAAAAAAAAGTTATTAAAGTGGTCGAAGGAATACCTGAGGGTTGGGAGGGGATGGATATTGGTCCCGAAACCCAGAAGGAGTGGTCTGATAAGTTGAAAACCGCCCAAATGATTTTTTGGAATGGGCCGCTTGGGGTTTTTGAAATGTCGAATTTTTCTAAAGGAACCCTAGAAATTGCAAACGCCTTAGCTGGAATAGAGGCCATCACAATTGTGGGCGGCGGGGACTCTGTCGCAGCGATCAATCAAAGCGGTCTAACTGAAAAATTTACTCATATATCTACAGGTGGAGGGGCCTCTCTTGAGTATATTGAGAAAGGAAATCTCCCTGGAATTGACGCGTTACTAAAATAATTAATAGGCCTATTTTCCCCTTTAATCTTATTCAGATTTAGGGTATCCTTAGGTTTTATCGGGAGACATATGTCGACACCCAAAGGGTTTGGTAAAGTAAGGTCTCTTCTCTGGCCTATTTATGCCGGCGAACACAAGAAGTTCGTCCCCATGTTTCTGATCTTTTTTCTTGTCTGTTTCAACTATAGTATCCTTCGTGCCACAAAAGACTCCCTCATCGTTACAGCCCCTTCATCGGGAGCTGAAGCCCTCCCCTTTTTGAAGGTTTGGGCGATCCTTCCCGCGGCGCTATTCTTCACATTTATTTTTACCCGGCTCTCTAACTGGTTCTCCCGAGAGCGGGTTTTTTACACCTTGATGAGCATCTTTTTAGGATTCTTCGCCATATTTACTCTTTTCTTGTTCCCCTATCGAGATATTTTGCACCCAAATGAGCTCTCCGACAAGCTCCAAGCCATCCTCCCTCAGGGGTTTTCAGGAATGATCGCAATTTTCCGCAACTGGACCTATACAACCTTCTACATCATGTCGGAGATGTGGAGCACAATGATTATGACGGTCCTTTTTTGGGGTTTTGCCAATGAGATCACCTCCGTTAGGGATGCGAAGCGGTACTACGCCATTTTAGGCCTCGGAGCCAATCTAGCGACGATTTTATCAGGCACACTCTCAAACGCTATTTCTCATCATCAATATAACCCCAACCTCCCCTTTGGGTCAGACGGCTGGGGGCAAGCCCTTTTCATGCTCAATGGGATCATCATCTTTGCCGGTCTTGTTTGTATGGGGATCTTTCGGTGGCTCCACGCCCAGGGACTCGGCTATAACGAAATTGAGCAAACGAAATCTGAAAAATCTGAAAAAATTAAGATGGGGATCCGAAAGAACTTCAAGTACCTTGCAAAATCCAAGTATTTAATTTGCATTGCAGTAGTTGTCGTCATGTTCAACATCGCCCTAACCCTGATTGAAGTTGTTTGGAAAGACCAAGTCAAGCAACTCTACCCCAACCCAAATGATTTCAACGCCTACATGTGTAATGTCTTAACTTGGATTGGAGTGATTGCAACCATTGGAGCGTTCATCTCAGGGTCGATCATGCGCCGCTTTTCATGGACAACGAGCGCAATGATCCCCCCAGTAATTTTTCTCTTTACAGGAGTTGGGTTTTTCTCCTTCTTCCTCTTCAAAGACACAGCTCTCGCCTCTCTAGCCCTCATCATTGGGAGTACACCGATTGCAGTAGGAGTATTCTTCGGCTCACTTCAAAATGTGCTGGCCAGAGCCTCTAAATACACGCTTTTTGATGCAACGAAGGAACTATCCTTCATCCCCTTGAGCAAAGAGAGCCGAATGAAAGGAAAAGCGGCCATTGACGGACTCGGCTCAAGAATCGGCAAATCAGGAGCCTCCGTTATCCACCAGAGTTTAATTATGGTTTTCGGCTCTATCTCTCTTAGCGCCCCTTTTGTAGGAGGCATCCTTGTACTCGCTGTAGGAGGTTGGATGGCTGCGACAAGACTGCTCGGAAAAGAGTTCCAAAAACTTACCTTGGCTGACGAAAAACTCGAGTTTTCCCCAGAGGAAAAGAAGGAGAAGCAAGAACCTGCCTTGGCTACCTCAGAATCAAGCCATTAAAGGAAAAACAGCGTGAATACCTGGATAGAATATATTCAACATCATGCCCAGTACGCACCTCTGTTCCTCTTCACAGGATCAATCCTGGCGGGGATGTGCGTTCCAATTAGTATTGACCTTCTGATGATTGTGGCTGGGACCCTTGCGGCAAGTGCGGACACGGCAAATATGTACCACCTATTTTTTGCGATGCTAGTCGGATGCACGGTTTCTGCTTGGATCGCCTACTGGATAGGAAGAAAACTTGGCTCTCAGCTCCTAAAAAACTCCTATTTTTCGAAAATGTTGAGTGAAAAAAGAATGGCAAAAGTAGAAAGTTTTTTTCAAAAGCGGGGGTTATCAGCCCTTCTGATAGGTCGTTTTATCCCGTTTGGAGTCCGCAATTGCCTCTATATGACCGTCGGCATGAGCAAAATGTCCTTTCCAAAATTTGCATTATGTGATGGGCTAGCCTGCTCTCTATGGGCTGCCTTAAGTTTTAGCCTCTACTACACCCTTGGGAAAAACATCGACACGATCTATTCTCAAGTAAAATTTGCTAATTTGCTCATCTTTATCGCTTTCAGTGTGACGGTAATTGGCTCTATCTGGTATAAAAAAAGGAAAAAAGCCAAGGAAGAAAATGTTTAGCCTGTCGAACGGGTTGTCGCTTTTAAGGGCACCTCTTGCCCTCCTCTTTTTATCACAGAGTGTCACAGTAAGGCTCTTCGCGATCGTAATGGCTATGTTCACTGATGGTTTAGATGGTTATCTTGCAAGAAGAAGGCGCTCGACAACACAGCTAGGGGCCATTCTCGACCCTGCAATGGACAAGCTATTTGTCTTTATTGCTCTTGGGGTCCTCTTCTATGAACAGAAGTTTGAACTCTGGCAAGCCCTTGCGATGGTCACCCGCGACGTATTTCTCTGTATTTTTGGCGTCTACCTAAAGTTCTCCGGCAAATGGCGTGCTTACCAGTTTCGGTCGATCAGGTGGGGTAAGGCAACGACTGTCTTTCAGTTCATTGTCCTCATCTGCCTGACAACGCAGGTAGCTATTCCCCCATATGCCTTCGCAATATTCATCGTTTTTGGGCTACTCGCATTTGTAGAACTCTTCCAGCTTGTAAAAAAACAGACGACTAGCACTTAAAAATTCACCAGCAACAAAACCTCAACCTGTAATTTCTGTTTAGAGAGTAGCGAACAACTCATCCGTCGGCTCTTCGATTGAAAGTCATCTCTGACAAACGTAATTTTCAATCTCCAAGCGAGCAGTTATTCAGTCTTTCCGTCAGTTTTTTACGGTGGTCTTTTTATTACCGACTCGAATTTTCTGACCATTAAATTTTGTCAGAGTAAACCCTTCAAAATCTTCGTTGAAGAGGAAAGATTCATTATTGAGAATATCGATCGCTACTTGTTCACCAAGGGCCAACCCCTGGGCTCCATCACTCCTGTAGTGAACCCCTGCATGATCTCTTCCGAGGGCAATATTCGCAGCAAGCTTATTGAGCTCCCCTCCCACTGTTAATGTCTCTGCTAAGGCAATCAGAGCAGTATTTGCAGGGTTTGGCTCCAACGGAGATGGAATGACAAAATCCTCATTATAAAAAGCTTTTAGGATAGTCACTGCAGCCCCCATTAAGGTTGCATGCCCTGCAGGATATGAAGGATGGACTGGACTTCCTTCAGGATAAGCCCCCGGGAGGAAGTAGCTCCCGTATGTGGAAAAAATCATTGGAAGTACTGTCGAATCCACAAGAGCAGAATTTATCCCAAGAGATTGACCCTCCCCTACCTGTTTTTGGACATAAAATCCAAACTCCTCAGGACGAAGGCGCCGATTTACCTGCCATTTTTGGAACCACGCGGCTTTCAAAGACTCCTCGATGGCTTTTCCTAGAAGGGATGTCACTTGTGCTATTCCAAAAGTTACAAAGCCACCCTGGGTTGGGTTTGCTAGATAGGGGTTTGAAGGATCGAGAGCATCCGATCCATAAGAATTTAGAAGATATAGGGCTCCAACTGCCGCTTGCCCAGGGCTATCCTGGTGGACATATTCAGCTAAATCTCGAGGAGTTCTAATAAAAGAGTCTGCTCCAAATGCTATTGAATTTCCCGTTGTCCCTCCACTGATTACGGTAAACCAATCACTAAAGGTCGTATTGAAATCATTTCCGCTGCCGGATGATGGTGTTGTAAGAGTTGTTGGATCTATTAGGTTGTTCCCAAAGGGGATCGGCTGATAAAGAAATTGAGAAATATAGGGACCAATCAGATCTCCTACTGTGTTACCTCGCAAAAACGTTTCTGGAGTTACATCTCCTGCCGAATCCCTCGGTCCTTTAAATGAGGGTATTGTTGTAAGTTCTGCCGCAGCTGCAGCAACGGTAGCATCGGTGGAAAACATATTGAAAGGGACATCCCTCGCCAGTACAGTCCAATAGAGTTCAACCATCTCACCTGCGGCTTCTTCTGACTCGAAAGTGGGAGCCGGAGGAATTGCATTGATCCATCCATCATTTGCAGAGAGGGAATAGGCTAAAGATCCTTGAGGGTTAACCAATTTCATTAAACCTGTTCCAATCTGGATTGCATTAAACCCAGAAAAATCTTGATTCAATAGAGCCTTAACCAGGGAGTCGAAGGCATCTGCGTTGGGAAATCCGCTCGGCAGGTGTAGAAGCCCCTTATTGAAGCTTCCCCGTTTGTCTTCAAATTTTGCCTCATCTCCATTAATCCCTTGTTGCGGGATAGGCTTAGCTTCATCAAAGCCGGCTACATTTGCCTTAACGGCATGGGCATCGACTTGCCTCTGCGCCCTTTGGATTGCAAAAAACTCTGCATCAGAAATTGCATAGCTGGCAATAGGGATGGCGAAAGCAAAAAAACAGATCCGGTTTAGCATATTGCGCTCCTTTTAAAATTGTATTCCAATAACAGCTTTAAGACCCAAATTCCAACGGACTAATTCGGGGACAGTCAGAACACTTCCCACAGAATTCTTTTCACGAACTTTTCCAAACTTATTCCAATCAAAAAAAGGAATCCAGCTAAATGTATAACAACAAGATTCGGACTGATACCATCGTTTCCATACTCCCTCTGCGCGGAAGGCATATGCCCAATCGGGTGACATATGGATAGAAAATAGATTTAGACGGGACCAGACATCCGGTCTCCATTCAAAATGAAGGGTAAATGTTGTACAACAAAGGGCCCAGGTATAATAGAAGCCAACCGGGATAAAGAGCTTGTCGTACTGGTAGCAAAGGTTTGCTGTGCTTGGATCTTGTGTGTTCTCAAAACGATCCCAGCCAAACCCAATATAGGGGTCGAAACACATACTGCACCAAGGGAAGCTCCCTCCGAGTTGAAGATTGAGAAAATACTCAGATAGGCTACTTCTTTGGCAGGGCTCCCCTGTAATTTTACTCGCATTCCAAGTCCCTTCAAAATCGAGATTCCCGAAAAACGTATTACAATGATACCCGATTCTAGAGACGACTCCTCCCGCGTACCCGTCAAGATAGGAGGGGTTATTGAACTCGAGACGAACGTAGTTAAATTGAGGACCAGCAGAAAACTCCCACTCTTTTGCAAATCCCATCGCAGTTAAACCTAAACACAGCATTGTAATTAGTCGTTTTTTCATTTCAAATCCTACCAGTTATTGTCCGATTCGTAGCCAAGTGCTATGAGATAAGCCCCATACCGCTTTTTGAACTCACAAATATGAGCCTCTTTAAAGTGTTTTTTCCAAGACCCAACTTTCCCATTGGGGAAACTATCACCCGACCCGGAAACATCGACTTTGCCCCAGTGTTCTTTTAAAAGGTTCTTCTTCTCTTCTGATGACCACTCTATTTCAAGAAACTGAGCGAGCTGAGCAACCGTTTCCTCTCTCATATCCAACTCATCGTGTTCCCTTTTTACAATGTCTTCATACCGGAAGACGAGTACGTTAGGGTCCTGCATCCAACGAAGTGCTTCCAAAGCATGCCCCTTCATAAAACGCTCTTTGTTTTCTGGAGAGTCTAATCCAATGGTGATCATCCAAAGGAGCTTTTCATCGATTGTATTTCCCTCACCATGCTCCAACGCAAAAGAGACAAAAACATCTCGCAGGTCCCTTATTAGGCAAATAAGTTTTGTATTAGGGGTATCTTCAAAATATTCCCGGTAAAGATTTGAGAAATCGAGGTAGTGCATAGGGAACTCTGCTTCTACTTTTTCCTCTGATTCTCTTCCGGTTAGCTGATAGAGAACTTTGCGTAGAAAATAAGCGCCCGAAGCGGGAATACTTAAAAGGGCAAATCTTTGATCTGTTTTTTTTTGAAAGGAAAGGGCTTCCTTTTTTTTCTGATCAATTTGGTCTAGATAGCAACGGAGCTCTTGTAAATGAGCTCCATTTTGCTGCAGATCTACTTTCACCAAGTTTTCGTCGATACTGTGGAGTAGGGAAGATGCAAACAAAGAAAAAAAAAGTAGCTTCTTCAACATCCCTTACCAATTATCATCTGCCTCGTAACCCAGCGCAATAAGATAGGGGCCAAGGCGCCTTTTAAATTCTGCAACGTGCTCCTCAGTGAAGTACTTTACCCAATTTGGGTCTAAATCGAGCCCTTTCTTCTGCAAAAGCTTCAACTCAGCGTTAAAGGCTAGCTCGAGACGGCCGAGTTCTCTCCTCGTTAAGTCATGGTCTAAGAAACTTGCAATTCTCGAGAAAGTCTCCTCCTGTTCAATCGCTGGTTTATGAGCGTTCCGCCCAATCAAATCTTCAACCCTCACAAAAAGCACATCTGGATTCCTGATCCAGTGAAGAGCCTCTGTAGCCTGCGCTTTTAATGAAAATACATGATCTCTTTTCTTATCAAAGCCATCGGTTATGATCCACATAATTTTCTCTTCAACACTTGCGGATCGACCCAAAGACTTTTCAATCCGTTCACCCTCAGTGAGGGCTAGCTCAACGGCTAAATCTCGCAAATCTTTGATAACACAGATGATCTTTGTTCCAGGATACTCCTGGATAAAGTGGCGATAGACATAGGAAAAACTAAAAAAATTCGAAGGATAGAAGCTCTGATTTGCATTTGAGAAGTTCTCAATAATACTTACAAGTGAGTCTTTACTCTCTTTCATTCGAGGAGGACAAAACTCGGCCCCTTTGCACTTTTGAAAATCAGCCTTTGGAGTCGACGTTTTCCCAGTTAATTGGAAAAAAAACGTCTCTAGATATGTTCTGCCACAGCCGGGAAAGGTGAGGAGCGCAAACCTGGCACTTGGGTTTTTACGAAGTGAAAATCGCTCTGGCTTTTTGAGAGGAAGTGCTTTTACAACAACTTCTTTTAGCCTTTGAGGAGGAGGTGAGTCTAAACTCACTTCATGCCCTTTTGCGGATTCCGCTTGGGTCGGCACCTTAACACCCCCACTTTGCTTGCACAAAACGGGCTGCTGTTCAGCTTGTGAAGAGGGGTTAAGAGTTGGTTTTTCTTGAGCAGCTGCAATCACTGGCTTGACTTCAGCCGGCTTAGCTTTTTCTGAAGCAGCTGCAATCAATGTACTTGCATCGACAGGCTCCAACTCGGTAGGAGGCGTTTTAGCAATCTGCTTTGCCTCTAGAGGGGCTTTGCTGAGAATTGTAGGGCTTTTATCGCCCGCCCTTCTCGCAGGTTGGAACCGATTAGATTGATTGAGCTGATGCCGCTCGTTTCCCTGTTCTGCTCCAAAAAGACTGACTGACGCGAAAAATAAGATGCTAAGGCACCTAAAAATTGCAGTAACCATATGCTTTCTCCCTTTTTTCTATTGTTTAGGAGGCTGCTGAGTGAGGTTGATGTTTGTCGTAGGAAAGCAAAATTCAGCGCCATATTTACTCATTATTTCCTGAATGGTAATGAAGAGCTCCTGTTTGATGCTTAAAAATTTAATATATCCCACCCTAAAAACCAAGATATAAATGAAAATATTCAACCCGTACTGTCCAAATCCGCTGAAAGAGACAGAAAAACTCTGTTTGCTGTCGACACTAGGGTGTGCAGCGATTTTCTCTCGTATTTCATCGATGATTTTTTCGAGATTTGGCATATCTTCATAACGGATCGAAAGGGTCTCTTTGATCCGTCTGTGCGATCGCCTCGACTCGTTGATTACCTGCGAATTTGAAAAAAGGGCATTCGGGAAGTAGACAGGTCTTCGGTAGTAGTCTTCAATCATGGTCGCATACCAACCAATCTCCTTAACCACCCCTTCAAACCCCTCTTTAGAAGGGATGACGACTTCATCGCCAATGGAAAAAATCCGGGTAAAATGGAGCATGACGCCCCCGAAAAAATTAGAAATGATGTCTTTAGCAGCAAACGCAAAACCGGCCGCTCCAATACCTCCAAAAGCCATTAGAGGGGCGATATCTAAACCAAACACTCTAAAGATGATCATCATTACGAGAATTAAGACGAGGAAAGAGGAGAGTTTGCTCAGAGCATAAATTGTTCCCGGAGCCACTCCGTATTTTTCTGATTTATCAGATAAGTGCTTAAACCCTTCTTTTACCCATCTGAGCCCTACCCAGCCAAAACAGGCTACAATAAAAGCCACGCGCAAGGGAGCTAGATACTTTGTGAGAGCCGTTAATCCAAAATGGGTAGCAATGACGTCTAAAACAAAAGCAAGCCCAAAACCCCAAATCGCAATTTGCAAAGGCATGTGAAGGATTCTATGGATTCTTTTCTTCCAAAATCCATTCCTCGTTGAGACTTTCTCATGAATAATTGAGACTGTTTTTTTTAGAGCAAGGCTCAATACGAGGATGATTCCTATCCCTATTGATACCTCTAATAACCATACACCGTGTGTTGCCAAAAGTTCTTTCGTATCCATTCCTCTGATTCTATAAGAATTGAATTTAAAAAGCATCATCCGATAAGATCTGAAAAATGAACTTCACAAACGAATCCATTTTCATTACCGCTCTCCGGGGCCTCCTAAAATCTTTTGCCGTAGTGATTGGCATCGCTCTTGGTGTCTTTGTCCTGATGCTCGGGGTCTCTACTATCTCAAACTCTGTAGATCTTCCTGAAAAAAGTGATCTCACAGTGAGTCCAGATGCGGAATGGAATTGCAAGCTCCTCCCGGAAAGCACACCTGTAATTCTTCGCATTGATATCCATGGGGTGATCGGGACAGGAAATTTGAGAACAGAAAAAGTAAAAAACATGCTCATCGACTCCCGTCAAGGAACCCTGTCAAAAAACCGGGTTAAGGGAATCCTACTCCACATGAATACTCCTGGAGGAACCTCGACAGACAGTCAAGGGATCTACCAACTTCTGATGGACTATAAAGAAAAATACAAAGTCCCTATTTATGCCTATGTGCATGGAATGAGCGCATCGGGTGGGGTCTATATCTCCTGCGCAGCCGAAAAGATTTTTGCCAGCGAAAGCAGTATCATCGGATCGGTAGGAGCGAGACTTGGACCTGCGTTTAACTTTTCCTCAGCGATGGAAAAAGTTGGTATTTCATCTCTAACGTTGACTGAAGGGAAGAATAAAGATGCCTTAAATCCTTTCCGCCCTTGGAAAGAAGACGAGGCACAAGAATTTAAAAACGGCCTTGCGGTTGACTACGAGCAATTTGTTAATACGGTCGTGAAAGCGAGAAAGCGGATCGACAAGGAAAAACTGATCAACGAGTATGGCGCGAGCATCTTTATTGCACCAAAAGCGGAAGAACTTGGCTACATTGATAACGGAGATGCCAGTTACGATCTCGCTCTTTCTGAGCTTGTGAAAACGACAGGGATCAATGGGAAATATCAAGTTTTAGAAATTGAGCCTCACCAGTCGGTCATCAAAGATTTAGCCCAAACAAACACGAGTCTTCTTAAGGGAAAAATCCACCATGTCTTCCCAACAGGAGCTTATACCACTACTGAAATGAGTGGGCAAATTCTCTATTTATACCAACCCTGAATCCTAATGGTTCGTGAAAGAAATCTACGTTCTTGATGCGGTTAACTTCTTGTTCCGCTCCTATTACGCCATCGGCGGGATGACAAATCCCAAGGGAGAGTCAACAGGAGCTCTTTTTGGCTTCATCCGCTCTGTATTCAAAATCATTAAGGACTACTCCCCAACACATCTTGTCGCCGTATTTGACGGACCAGAAAACACAAAGAGTCGCAAAGAGCTCTATATTGATTATAAAATTCATCGGAGTGGAATGCCTGATGACCTTGTCCCTCAACTAGGATGGGCAATGGAATTCTGCGAGATGGCCGGGATCCCTCTACTTGTCCAGCCGGGAGTAGAAGCCGATGATGTGATTGGGAGTGTCGCAAAATGGGCGGGAAACCAAGGAGTGAAAACTTTTTTGTGTTCAAGCGATAAAGACCTGGCTCAGCTCGTGACCGATGCAGTTTTTGTTCTCAACATCCACAAAAACAATCTGATTCTCGACAGAGAAAAAGTAAAAGAGGTCTTTAACGTATTTCCCGAGCAGATCATCGATCTTCTCGCGATGATGGGCGATTCCTCAGACAATATTCCGGGCTTACCCGGAATCGGTCCGAAAACGGCCTCCCAGCTTCTCAATGAATTTGAAACCCTCGATAAGATCTACGAAAACATTGATCAATTGAAAGGGAAAAGACGGGATATTTTTCTAGAGAATAAAGACTCGGCCCTCATGTCCAAGCAGCTCGCCACCATTGATACAGATCTACCCATTCCCACAGATCCTGATTTCTTCCGGCTGAAAGAGCCCAATCTAGATAGAGTGAAGGGGTTCTACCAAGAGATGCACTTCATGACCCTCCTCAAAGAGTTGCAGCTACCTGAAAAAAACAAAGAGGAACTAGACCTCGATTTTGGCGTAGACAACACATCCGTTTCCTACACCTTGATCAACAGTGAAAATGAACTCGCAGAGCTAATAGAGGAGCTTCAAAAGGAAAAAGAGCTCTGTATCGACACGGAAACAACCTCAATCCGCCCAATGGAAGCGAAGCTTGTAGGAATCGGAGTAGGGTGCAAGCCCAAACAAGCTTGGTACATCCCTCTCAATGGAAACATCCCAAGTGAAAAAGTTCTCGATCATTTTAAACCCCTGTTAGAAAATCCCCACCTATCCCTCATTGGTCACAACATCAAGTACGACCTCCATGTTCTCGGCAACGCAGGCCTTGAGATCACAAGGGTGGGATTTGATACAATGATCGCCTCAGCCGTGGTAGCTCCCCAAAAGCAAAGGCACGGCCTCGACGCTCTCTCTCTTGAACACTTTGGCAAAGTGAAAACTCCGATTTCCGATCTGATTGGCAAAGGGAAAAAACAAATCTCAATGGAAGAGGTTCCTTTAGAAAAAGTGGCCGCATATTGCTGCGAAGATGTCGACTACACCTTCCGTTTGAAACAACTTTTTGAGGGAGAAGTTGAAAAAAAAGGCCTTTTCGATATTTATCGAGAGATCGAACTCCCCCTAATCCTCGTTCTTTTGAAAATGGAAGAACAGGGAATTTTTATTGATCAGAGCAAAATCTCTGAAATGCACACCGTTCTGAAGTCACGACTCGATCTGATTAGCGAAGAAATTTATACCCTTGCTGGGGAGACATTCAATCTCAACTCTCCTAAACAGCTCGGAGAGGTCCTCTTTGATCGGATGGAAATTCGACCTGCAAAAAAAACAGCAACCGGCTATTCGACAAGCGCCGATGTCCTCGAAGGACTTAAAGAGACCTCTCCAATCATCGAAAAAGTTCTTGCCTATCGGACGCTAGAAAAACTCCGCTCGACCTATGTCGATGCCCTTCCAGAACAGATCAATCCCAAGACCCATCGGATCCACTGTACATTTAACCAGTCTGTCGCAGCCACAGGACGCCTTTCCTGCCAAGACCCAAACCTTCAAAATATTCCGGTCCGTTCTGAAGAGGGGCGCAAAATTAGAGGGGCTTTTATTCCAGAGAAGCCCGACTGGAGCTTCCTCTCTGCCGACTACTCACAAATTGAGCTTCGCCTCCTTGCCCATCTCTCCGATGATCCAACTCTCATCAGCGCCTTCAATCAAGGAGAGGATATTCACACCTATACAGCGTCCCTTGTCTACAACCTCCCCATTTCAGAAGTTTCCTCTCACATGCGCTACACCGCAAAAGCGGTCAACTTTGGCATTTTGTACGGTCAGCAGGCCTTTGGCCTTTCCAAGGAGATCGGGATTTCTGTCGAAGAGGCAAAAGCCTTTATTGCAACCTATTTCGCAAGATACACAAAAGTGCGAGACTACTTAGAATTCTGCAAACAAAGTGCCAGGGAAACCGGATACTCTCTCACCCTCCTCGGCCGGAAGCGCCCGATTCCAGAAATGGACAATAAAAATTCCTTTATTCGCCAAGCTGCTGAACGGCTAGCGATCAACACCCCACTTCAAGGTACTGCCGCAGACTTGATTAAAATGGCCATGATCCAGATTGATGCCGAGTTGAACTCTTCACTTACAAAAATGGTTTTACAAATCCACGACGAATTGATTTTCGAAGTCCCAGATAGCGAACTCTCCTCTTTGAGCACAATAGTTAAGAAGCAGATGGAGGGGGTTATGCAATTAAAAATTCCACTTGTCGTCGACATTTCTATTGGAAAAAATTGGGGAGAATGCTAATTTTGGAGAAAGTCGCCGTAACGGGTGGACTCTCTTGCGGGAAGTCCTCAGTCTGTGAGATCTTCAAGAGAAAAGGGGCCTTTGTAGTAAGCTCCGACAAGATAGTCCACGACCTCCTCTCTTCAAACAGTTCTACTGCTAAAGCGATTGTGCAACTACTCGGAGACCAGGTTGTAGAAGAGGGCAAATTAGATCGAGCGAAAATCGCTAAAATTGTATTTGAAAAAAAAGAGAAACTCAAAGACCTGGAAAAAATTCTGCATCCAGCTGTCTTAGAAGAGATAGAAAAACAATATAACGAAGCAAAGAATCAAACAAACACACGCCTCTTTATCGCAGAAATCCCGCTCCTCTATGAAATTGATAGCCAACATCTTTTCGACAAAGTCATCGCAGTCACCTGTGATCCATCTATTGCTAAAATGCGCTTTCAAAATAAAACAACCCTCTCAGAAGAAGAATTTGATAACCGAATGATCCACCAACTCCCTCCAGAAGAAAAAAACGCAAAAGCTGATTTCACAATACACAACAACGGGGACTTAGGCCAACTAGAAGCCCAGGTTGATTCCCTCTATAAAATGCTAACCCAGGAATAGTATGCAGCAAGACGACGAAGCACCTCAAAAGGTCGTAGAAGAGAATACACCACCGACACAAGATGTCTCCATCACCCGTATTGCCGACCTTCAGCGGATGAATATCGACCAGCTGAACCAGTATGCCAAAAACATGGGCCTCACCAACACCGGTTCCCTCACGAAATCCCAGATGGTTTTTGAAGTCGTCAAAAAGAAGTCGGCAAGCCCCAATGAAGTCCTCGTTGCAGAGGGAGTTCTTGAAGTGCTACCCGATGGTTTTGGCTTTTTACGTTCACCAAACTACAACTATCTCTCTTCTGCTGAAGATATCTATGTCTCCCCTGCACAAATCCGACGATTCGATCTCAAAAAAGGAGACGCCATCTACGGAACAATCCGTTCCCCTAAAGAAAAAGAAAAATACTTCGCGATGCTCAAAGTTGAGAAAATCAACAATCAATCGCCCGAAAAATCTAAAGACCGGATCCTCTTCGAAAACCTCACGCCCCTCTTTCCAACAGAGCGGCTCGTCATGGAAACGACCAAAGAAAACATCACAACCCGGGTAATCGATTTAGCAGCGCCTATCGGGAAAGGCCAGCGGGCTCTGATTGTCGCCCCTCCCCGCACGGGAAAAACGATCCTGATGCAAGAGATCGCCAATGCGATCTCAACCAATAATCCAAAAGTAAAACTGATTGTCCTCGGAATCGACGAGCGCCCTGAAGAAGTCACCGACATGATCCGGAACGTCAAGGGCGAAGTAATTGCTTCCACCTTTGATGAGCCCCCTGAGCGGCACGTTCAAGTCGCCGAGATGGTCATTGAAAAAGCCCGTCGCCTTGCCGAATACGGCCACGACGTCGTCATCCTTCTCGATTCGATTACCCGTCTTGCCCGCGCCTACAATACCGTTCAACCCCACTCAGGAAAAATCCTAACAGGGGGTGTCGACGCAAATGCCCTCCATAAGCCAAAACGTTTTTTCGGAGCGGCTCGTAATATTGAAGAGGGGGGCTCGCTCACGATCATTGCAACCGCACTGATCGATACAGGCTCTCGCATGGACGAGGTAATTTTCGAAGAATTTAAGGGAACAGGGAACATGGAACTTGTCCTCGACCGGCGCCTCTCAGATAGGCGGGTCTACCCTGCGATCGATCTCATTAAGAGTGGTACCCGTAAAGAAGACCTCCTCTATCATGCAGAAGAGCTTGAGAAGATCTATCTCATGAGACAAGCACTTTCAGACCTATCGCCCCTTGATGCGATGAACCTACTGCGCAACCGCCTCAAGAAGACAAATTCAAACGTCGAGTTCCTCCTCTCAATGAAGGACTAATCCCAACCAGGCAAAAATAAGGGGCAGTTTCCTAAGTGGAAGCTGCCCCTAAATTAGGTAACGTTACAATCTCTTTAGAAGTCAAACTTAAAGGTAAGAGTCCAACCGTGTGTTGAAAGCGTTCCTCGTCTTTGGGTAAAGTCATTCTCCCCAGAGTTTTCTCTGAATGAAGCCTGGCTATCACCCTTTCCAATCCTGTTTACTCTCCACATTTGGTTTTGGTGGAAAAAGAGATGTTGTTCCCATCCTAATTGGACAGTAATCCCATAAGCACTATCTGCAATCAGTGTTGCGTATTGTACCCCAAGACCTAGATCGACAATCGCACGAGATGCGTGGAATCTATAGCTATTCTCGAGAACAGCCCCTTTAGAAAATGGAGATACTGCCTGACGGACGTCTTCATCGTGATCAACACTAAATCGTCCATAAATAATTGAAGCGGCTAGCTCACTGTAAAGGCTCCATCCACAACCAAAGTTCCAGTTTAGATCGAATCCAATTCTTGGACCAACTCCTTTGAAATCATTATCTAAATCAACCAGATCATTCAACGGATCCTGCATATCATCGCTCCATGAACCGCCTGAATGAGTTATAGAGAAATCTTGCTGAATATCAACATAGCGCAAGGCAATAAAAGGGCGCATTGAGAGATACCTGCTCGTCCAATAGCTTCTTCCCAGCTCGAGATCGAGTAGATAAAAATCAACATCCCAATCTGCTTTAATTTCAGTAGCTGTGTTCCCTTGGAAATCACCCGTTTCCTGGAATCCTTGAAACGCTGACCATAAGGGGAGTAAAACGGTGTTGTCTGTCTGCTGTGTTTGATTTAGCGAAGATGCTTGTCCATCAAAATAGGTCCATGTTAATCCAATGTCCCATCCATCAATAGCAGAGGAATAGCTCAAAGCTACCCGGGCGCCCCCTTCCCATTTTGATTTTGGTGTTTTATACTCTGCTTTGATCAAGTTATTGGACTGATCAATAAAATTCAGAGAATCGACTGTATTTTCTACAGCATATTCCATCCCATCCTGATCAGCACGCCAGTAGAGACCGGCAACAGTGATTGTTACATCTCCACTACATGTCCGTGGATTCACAGGAGCGTTCGTAATCATTTCATCTGGACCAAGACAAAAACAGGGTCTACAGGTATCTGGGTTACACTCCACAGGGGGTGCTGATTTGCAGGAGTAGGGCGCAGCAAAGGCGCTACTCGCAGCTGCAAGACTTAAAAAAATTGATTTATGCATAGGAAAACCTCCGTTTCCCTATGGATAAATTATCTAAAAAATTATTGCAACAAATTAAAATGCAAATTGGAAAGAAAAGGTCAAACCAGAAGTCCCAAGTGTCCCACGACGCTGATAAAAAACATTTTTGCCATTATTATCCGGAAAGGAATTAATAGAGTCCTCTACAGCTACGCGATTTACTCTCCACAACTGATTTTGATCAAAAAACAGGTGTTTTTCCCAAGCTAATTGTAAAGAAACCCCATACTTTGAATCGCAAATCAGTGAAGCATACTCTATCCCTAAGGCTAAGTCGAGAATTGGGCGGGAAGCTCTGAACGCATTCTCTGTCTCAAGGACTTTCTGCTTTGCAAAGGGAGATTGTACTTCCCTCACCTGCTCATCATGGCGGATGGAAAAATGACCATATGCGATAGATGTTGAAACCATGCTAATTATGCTCCACCCACAACCGAAATGCCAATTCATCCCAAACCCACTGGCAACTCCAATTCCTTCAAAGTCGTTTCTTAGCTCAACTTCATCCTGGTAAGGCGGTTGGTTGTTAATGTCTTCTGCCCATGAACCACCTCTTTGAAGCAGGTCAAAAGACTGATCTATCCGGGCATATCTTAAACCAATAAATGGATAAAAAGAGAGTTTGCGACTCGTCCAAAAAACTCTCCCTAAATTTAGGTCTAATAAATTAAAATTTGCGCACCAATCCGTTGTAATATTGTTACAAAAGTTCGCTTGTGTGAAACCTTCAAAATAACCTTGAAACGCACTCCAAATAGCTAGAAGGTCGCGATTTTCGATACTTTGAGCTGAATCTGGATTGTAATAAATTAAATCATGAGAAGATGCTTTACCTTGAAAACTTGTCCACTTGACACTCAAGTTCCACCCATCACAAGGGGAAATATATTCTAACCCAAAGCGGAGACCGAAATCATTTTTAGAATTTGGCGACATAAAGTCTGCATCAATTAAAACACGTTGCGATGTCACTCGAAAAATAGAATCTTCAATTGCATACTCCATCCCATCCTGACTCGCTTTCCAGTAAAGGACAGCAGCAGAGATCACAATATCCCCATCACAGGTTTTTGGATTTACGGGGGCATTAGCGATTATGTCTACAGGACCGAGGCAATGGCAGGTGCTGCACGTATCTAAATTACAATTGGCTGGAGACGCCGGCTCGCAGCTTGCAAAAGCTGTGCTTGCTACTGCTAAACTTAAGAACAGCGATTTATACATATTGAATCCTCCATTTATCTCTGTCTAAACGAATTTCAAAAACTTTCCAATCGTTTTTTTGGACTTTAAATTTTTCTTGATGCAGAATCTCTTAGCTATGGATGTTGTTATGCTTTCGCGAATTCAATTCGCAATGACCAGTATGTTTCACTATATCTATCCCCCATTGAGTATCGGTCTTGGCCTCTATTTGATCATCGTTGAGGGGATGTACCTGAAGACGAAAAAACCCCTTTATCTTGAGATGACAAAGTTTTGGGTCAATATTTTTGCCCTCACGTTTGCGCTAGGTGTTGCAACCGGGCTCGTCCAACTCTTTGGTTTTGGGACAAACTGGGCAAATTATTCCCGTTTTGTTGGGGATGTCTTTGGAAGCGCTCTTGGCGCTGAAGGGATCTTTGCCTTTTTCCTGGAAGCTGGATTCATGGGGATCATGCTCTTTGGATGGAAAAAGGTGAGTCCGAAGATGCACTATTTTTCGACAATCTGCGTTGCCCTTGGAGCCCATTTCAGTGCAGTTTGGATCGTCGTAGCCAACTCCTGGATGCAGACCCCTGCTGGATTTAAAATTGTCGGATCTGGCTTAAAAGCCAGAGCTGTTGTGACCGATTTTTGGGCGATGGTATTTAATCCGTCAAGCGTAGACAGGTTAGTGCATGTCATTTTGGGATGCTGGCTTGCTGGGACCTTTTTGGTTGTGAGTATTAGTGCCTACTATATCCTAAAGAATAAATTCCGCGAATTTGCAAGTAAATCGATGAGAATCGCTCTTTGGATCGGAGCCGTGGTCCTTGTTATGCAACTGATTTCTGCCGACTCCACGGCAAAAGGGGTTTCAAAAAACCAACCTTCAAAACTCGCTGCGATGGAAGGGGTCTACAAAACGCAAGACTACTCGGCAATGACTCTCATCGGATGGGTCGATAAAAAAACTAAAACAGTTAAAGGGCTCAAAGTTCCAGGTCTTTTGAGTTTTCTTGTGTCTGGGAATTTTAAAACCCCTGTTGAAGGATTGGATAGAGTGCCAGCTGACGAGCAGCCCCCTGTTGCAATCGTATTTCAGACCTACCATATGATGATTTATATGTGGACTCTGATGGTGTTTGGAGCCTGTTTAGGGCTCTATTGGATGCGCAAAAACAAAATAGAGAAGCACAAGTGGTTTCTCCGGTTTTTGATCTTTTCCGTCGGGTTTCCCCAAATTGCCAATATGACCGGTTGGATGACAGCGGAAATCGGGAGACAACCCTGGGTTGTGTGGAAACTCCTCAAAACACCTCAAGGGGTCTCCCCGAATATTGTTGCAGGTGAGGTGCTCGGATCTTTGATTATGCTCGCGATCATCTACTGTGGACTACTCGCAGTTTTTCTCTTTCTTCTCGACCGGAAGATCAAGCACGGCCCTATGCAAGGAATCGAAGTCGATGCGATCTATAGCAAAACTTAAGGAGAGCCCATGAATCTTGAGATCATCTGGTATCTGGTCATCATCCTTTCTATGATTTGCTACGCCATGTTAGACGGTTTTGATTTGGGAGTAGGGCTCCTCCATCTCTTTGTAAAAGAGGATAATGACCGGAGGATCATGCTCAACTCTATCGGTCCCGTATGGGATGGCAATGAAGTTTGGCTCGTGATTGTAGCCGGAGCACTTTTTGCGGGATTCCCGGAAGTTTTTGCCACTATATTTTCAACCTTTTATCTCCCTGTAATGGTCCTTTTAATGGGCCTTATTTTCCGCGCTGTTTCGATTGAATTCCGGAGCAAAAGAGAAGGAAAGGGGTGGCGATCCGCCTGGGACCGGATATTTTCCCTTGGGAGCCTGATCATCGCCTTTGGTGTAGGTGTTGTCCTTGGAAATCTCGTAGTAGGCCTTCCACTCGATGAAAATTATAATTTCACAGGAACATATGCCAGCTTCTTTCAGCCTTTCTCCCTCCTTGTAGGGGTGATGACTGTCGCTCTATTTGCGATGCACGGGGCCATTTTTCTCGTTATGAAAACAGAAGGGAAGCTCCACGAACAAATTCGGCGCTGGGTACCGGTTTGCATCACTTTTTTTCTTGCGATGTATTTGATTGTGACCGTCTCAACAATTTATGGAAAATCCCACATGACAGAGAGGATGATCGAGTACCCCATCTTCTTTTTAGTCCCCTTTGTGAGCATCCTTGCCATTTTGGCGGTTCCTTTTCTGATGAAAAGAAAAAAAGATGGCTGGGCCTTTATCGCTTCCTGTACAAGCATTGCAACACTCATCTCTCTTGCAGCCATTGGAACATATCCCTATATGGTCCGCTCTACCATCGCAACCGAGTCGAATAGCTTAACGATTTTCAACTCTGCATCGTCACAATTGACCCTAAAAGTCCTCCTGATCATTGCAGGTGTCGGGGTCCCTCTTGTTCTTGCCTATGGTTTTTATGTATACAGGACATTCCGCGGAAAAGTAGAGCTCGACACGACTAGTTATTAAATTGAATTTACTTATACAGCTTCTTCGATGTAATTACGCTTGTTTCGAAATCCGCTTTCTTTACAATTATTCAGATTCGGAGTAAATTTCTTGTGTCAAGACGTTGGAGGCGACCCAAAAGTGCAAAAGATTTTTTTGGCCTTCGCTTGCTTATGTCTTTTTTTTGGTTGTAAGCAAAGCTCCCCTCCTCCCCAGACCCCCCAGGTCTTAAATCTAAATATCCCGGCCGATCCAGCCTCCCTTGATCCTAGAAAAGGAGGGGATTTGCTCTCCTCAATTTTCCATTTTTTGCTCTTTGATGGGCTGGTTCGGATGGACGATAACGGCAATGTGGCCCCGTCGCTCGCAGAAAAAATTGACATATCTGACGATCGAACAGTCTACACTTTTTATTTAAAGGAAGCAGATTGGTCCGATGGAACACCGATCACCGCGTGGGACTTTGAAAAGTCGTGGAAAGATATCCTCCACCCTGATTTTCCGGCCATGAACTCCCACTTGTTTTATCCGATTAAAAATGCTGAAGGGGCAAAGCTTGGATCAACATCTCTCAGTGAAGTTGGAATTAAATCTCTCGACGCCCGCACTCTTGAAGTGACATTGGAGAGACCCACTCCCTATATCCTAGAAATCCTCGCCTTTTGCTCGTTTTTTCCTGTGAATGCGGAAATTGATCACTCTCACCCAGAGTGGGATCAAAATGGGGGGAGGAGCTTTGTGTGTAGCGGCCCATTCATCCTCAAAGAATGGAGAAGGAGCAACAAGATTATTCTAGAGAAAAACCCCTACTACCACAAAAACCCTCAGATTCACCTCCAAGAAATCCACCTTGCAATGATCGATAGCGAGATGACCTCCCTTCAAATGTTTGAGAAAGGGCAGATTGATATCTTAGGACAACCCTTGGTCCCTTTGCCAACAGACGCGATTGCAGAAATTGTAAAAAAGGAGCAGCTCCACATCCATCCCGTTCCAGCGACAACCTTTTGCTCGTTTAACGTTTCCGATTTCCCATTCGACAATGTGAAGATCAGAAAAGCTTTTTGCTATGCGATCAATCGGCGGCAAATTGTGAAGAATATTACCCAGCTCAACGAACTCCCCGCCTTAGGGATCATCCCTCCTCTACTAAAGAAAAATCGGAAAACGACCCCCTTTTTTAGGGACGCAGATATAGAAGCTGCTCGAACACTATTTGCTCAGGGTATGGAGGAACTCGGAATCACCCCAGACGAATTTCCCCCGGTAAAGTATATCTACACAACTTCAGAGACCCACCATAAAATCGCCCAAGCTCTCCAACAACAATGGCACGAAATCCTCGGGATCAAAGTGGAATTAGAAAGTGTCGACAAAAAAATTCTCATGCATCTACTCAAATCCCGAAATTACCAAATTGCCCAAAGCTTCTGGATGGCTCAATATAACGATCCGATGAACATCTTTGAACGGTTCAAGTATCGAGATAATGTAAAAAACTACCCAAACTGGGAAAATGCCGAGTACGCTGAACTTCTCACCCTCTCCTGTGAGGCGAGAACCGATGAGGAACGCTTTGAACTCCTTGAACGGGCCGAAGCTATATTGATCAACGAAATGCCTGTTGCTCCCATTTACCACTGGAATTCTGCCTATATCTGTAAGCCCCATATCAAAAGCTTTGGATTGGCACCCATTGGCAACGGCTTTTTTGATAGGGTGTACTTAGACTTTGAATCTGAACAAACAACTCATTAGAACTCTCCTTTGGATTGCTCCACTGCTCATCAGCCCCCAGTCGGCTCAATCTACCCTTTGCTCTGAAGAAACACCGCCTCTTTATACCCCCAAAGGATCTGACAAGCTCAAGTTCGGAAGGCTTTGGCAACAGATCAAGCAGCTAGAAAAAACGGGGCGACTATATGAGATGATCAAAGCTAGGCGAAAGGAGATTTTAGAGCAGAAAATCCACTGGAAGGAAAAAATCTCCTCGTATGAAGAGGAAGACTTTTTACTTAAGATTACCTCCTTAACTTCTAAGGGGACCCTCACCCCATCCGACTACGGCTGTGGGGCTGCTTATTTTTTGTGTAACAAGGAAGGACAACCCGAGTACGTCATCAAACCAATCGATGAAGACATCCTCTGTCTAAACAACCGGAAACTCTTCGCCTCTCCTTATAACAGCCTTGCCTTCCGGGTTAGGGACCATATCCCCCTCTACCGGTCGGCGCAGGCGGAAGCCCTCTCCTCATCGATAGCCAAAATCTTGGGATATGAAGACCTCACTCCCGATACCCGAATTGCCGTCCTCCACCATGAAAAGTTTTTCGATATTTCAGAGCAGCTTGATCCAGACATACATAGCGAAGAAACACAAAATCTTGGAAATACCGATAAAGAAAAGCTGTGCAGTGTACAAAAATACATCCCAAATATCCGAACCTTATACAGCCTTGTTGAAGAGTGGCTCAGTGACAACCTCTCAGAAGAAGAAATAGGTGCGCAAATCGACCAAGAAAATTTTGAAAAACTTTTTTTGCTCATTTGGTTACTTTACGACACAGATGCCCATGCGGGAAATCTCTACGCAAAGGATCTGGGCAACGGAAAATACCACCTATTAAAAGTTGATAATGGCCTCACCTTTCCCGATAAAAACCACCACCTCCTCAATGCCCTCTACTTCTTCCCTCATGCAAAAAACAGACCTTCCGAATCGCTCTGCAAAGTCATCGGCTCCCTCCCAGAAAGTGAGATAGAAAAGCACTTTCATCTCTTTGAGATGGAAGATGCGTTAGAGGCGTTCCAAAATAGAGTAAATATTCTTAAACAACTGACAAACAGAGAGTGTTATACCCTTAGAGAAATTGATATGCGACTGAGGGCACTGGAGCTGCCTAATGGAGAAAAAGTGGCTCTAAGCGAATGCTCGGTGCAAGATCTTGAAAAACTCATCTCGTATTAAGTGTGGACCACTTTAATAAGTCGATTACCTCATCATTTTCAACTCGACCAAAATCCTTATAAAAAGCTCCTACTTTTTCAAAGTGTGCTGGGGAGAAGAGACAATGCAGTTCTTCAACCTCTGATTGGAGATTTTTCAAAGTGGAGCTTGCTCCAACAGGGACCGTCAGAATGATTTTTTCTACCTGACCCTTTCGGAGAACTTGTATCGCACTCCGAATCGTAGCACCCGTTGCAACCCCCTCATCAACCAAAATGACCGACTTGCCCTTTACATCTAAGGGGGCATTACAAGCGGTATAGAATTCTAACTCTTGATGAGCCCTTTCTCTTTTTCTCAATGACTCTTTTTTGAGATACTCTTTCGAAAGGCCGAGAAGAGAGATCAAATGGTGGTTGTATACCTCTGCACCTATAGGGGTAACGGCCCCGATTCCAAGATCGTTATTTTCTGGCGCCGATAATTTTTCAACAACGACAACGTTCAAGTCATGGTCTAATATTTTGGAAATCTCAGCAGCAACAACTACTCCCCCTCGGGGAATTCCAACTACGACAAAACCCTCCTTCGACCGGTAGTCTTCCAACCGTTTTGCAAGTTTCCGTCCTGCTGTTTTTCTATTTTGAAAAATCATGAATCTTCTGCTCTCGGAATAACGTTTTTGTTGAAGCCTTTTTAGGGTTAAGATACAACCGGAGGATATAATCAAAACTCTCAAAAGAACAACTGGTTCCGCATGTAAATAAATCGACAAAACAGGAGCCATGTTCTGGGTAAGTGTGAATGCTCGCATGACTTTCCGATAGGAGGATAACCATTGTGAACCCCCCTTCAGAAAATTCATGGGATGCCGTTTGCAAAATTGTTGCACCAGACATTTCAGCCGCTTCACAGAACACTTCTTGTAAGGTTGCGATGTCGTAAAGAGCTTCATCATCACAGGATATGTAGCTTGCCAAAAAATGGGTCCCTTCGAAAGCGAATTCCTCGCTGAAAAGAACACTCCCTAAAAAACACAGTAAAACAACCCCTTTCCTAAACAACTATTTTCCCCATTTTATGATACAACTATTTTCATCTGGTATTAGCTCTTCGCTTGCCACATCAATCATGCCGCACTTTGCTTGGATCTTTTGGATTAACTCCTCTTTATTCAAAGCGCCCGCAAAAACTTGCCTTGGATAAAAATTACAAATCAAATATCCCATCGATGCATTGGGAAGAAGCTTTCGAATATACCTTTTCTGCAAACTGCTACTCGCTTCTGTAAAGCCAGTATAGCTAACTACAAGATCATAGGGTTCTAAATTAACCTCAGTTGGAGTGATGAAGTGGACGTGATCCAATCCAAAAACCTGAAGATGTTTTTTTACCAGTTCAGCCGACTCAGGAAGATCGACGATTGTATAGTGCTCAATATCGAGTACATCATGAAGAACCTTGCAAAGACCACCACTACCACCTCCTACCTCAATCACTCTCAAATCGCCAGCTGAACCCACAAGATTTTTAAGATCCGCCGCTACTTTCAGATAGATGAGGGTTGTTGGCGAAAAAGGACCAACAGGTTCAAACGTGTGTACCTGAGGGTTACCCACACAGTCGAGTCTTCGAACGTTTTCCAAAATATCTGTTTCTAAAAGCTCAGGACTATCCCTTTGGATCAATTTTAGGGCCCCGGCTCCCTCATGATAGGTCCTATTCTCATGGAAAATCGTGTATAAAGGGTGACGTTTGAAGTGAGAAAAGGTCTTTGGATCTAGTGTAGCCGTTTGACAAAACGTCAAAAATGGCCCATTTTCGGTCATCTGAGAAATTTTCTGCTTCCCCTTTTTTAATTCAATTTTTTCATTCTGAATACAAATCCCTAAGGATAAGAGGGAGGCAAAGAAAACAAAACTAAAAATTTTACATTTCATCAGGGCGTTAAATTAGCACAAAGAGAGTGTTTTTTCAAAAAAATTCCGCTTTCGAGTATCCTGAGCGTATGCGCCTACTCTACACCTTATTTACTCTTGCTGCAGGAGGCTACGGCCTTTTTTGGCTCGCTGAAAAAAACCCCGAGCTTAAACAGCGTGCAGAAGAAGTGCTCGATTTCAGAACGACAAACGCCCTAGAATGTCGCTTTGATGCAACCCAAATCATGGAAGCAAATCAAAAAACACTCCTCAAAGAAAAGGGGGCTCGCTACCTCGATCCCGAGCTCAAATTTTTCCCTTTCCTGCTCATGGAGATCAAATACCTTGATGCGAAAAACAAAACAAAAGAAAGCCTCATCCTATGGGATCTCACAGATGGAGAGATGGTCCTCAACACCAAGAGCTGGGAAAAAACTCATGGATTTGCTGACTGCATAGTCAGTAGAATCCAACCTGCAGAATTCAACATTCTCCGGATTTTATCGACGAAAGGAGGGTGTGACCTCTCAACAATTTTAGAAAAGATTGAGGTGGAAATGCCCACTCTTGAAATTCTGCTCCGCAGTTGCATGAAAAAAAATCTTGTCATCCCTATTGGGCCAAACAAGTACCGTCTCCACCTAGAAAACCCAAAACTCACCGGTGCTCCAGAAACCAAACTGCAAGAACAGCTGACGACGAGGCCCCATAAAAGAGCCCAACGAGCCTCAAATCATTTTTCCCCCTCCCAAATCGAAAGGATTGCAAAGGTCGCATTTGGCGAGAATTTTTCCATCCGAACAAAGACAGAAATCTACCTACCCGTCCATAGAATCATTGTCCAGAATCCCGATGGGGCCATGCGAACTCACCACTTTAATGCCCTCAACGGGACAGAACTTCCCCCTGCCCCTTTCTATCAGTAGATTTAAAAACTTCATCTCGTTAAAATCGATTCCCTAGAACTTTGATGAATGGAAAGATGGCTGAGTGGCCGAAGGCACGTCCCTGCTAAGGACGCGTACCCTTACGGGTACCGAGGGTTCAAATCCCTCTCTTTCCGAAAATAGCCCAGCTTTTGCTGGGCTTTTTTTTGGGAAGAAGCAAGTGAACCGTTTCACTTGCGGGAGGGATTTGAATGGCGGAGGCTTATCTGAGCCTTAGCGAAGATGACGCAGCCCGGCCCTGGAAACGGGAGACCTCAGTCCCCGAGGAAGGGCAAACCCACCCCATGAGCTTCACAAGACACAACTTTTTGCTGGGCTTTTTTTTGAAAGAAAGAGAGTTTTTTACTTCCTCTGAGATCTTTTCATTCACTTCCCATCAATCCTGTTTTTTGCGTAAACTGGCGCTATGACTGAAAAAGTAAAAATCCCACCCAACTCAAAAGAATCGGAGATGATGGTTCTCGGTTCGATGCTGACCAACATCAACAATCTCAATGTAGCGGCAGACGCCCTCAACGATTCAGACTTCTACTTCTCGGAACACAAGACAATCTTCGAGGTGTTGAAGGATGCGTATAGACAAGACAAGCCTGCCGATGTCCATTTGATCGCAGAAGAGCTCAAACGAAAAGACAAATTAGAGGGCATTGGTGGTGTTGGCTACCTGACCACCCTGGCCCAGTACGCGGGTACTGCTGCGTATATAGAGGAATATACCGAGTTAGTCCGCAACAAAGCCCTTCTTAGACGGATGATCCTCGCTGCGCAAGAAGTGGAAAAAACAGCCCTTCAAGATCCCCAAGATGTGACCGCCTCTTTAGATGAAGCCCAGAAAAAGTTCTTCGAAATTAGCCAAAGTGCCAACTCAAAAGATGGGAAGACGATCGCTGATCTCTTGTCCGGCAAACAAAGCCTGTCTGAGCTCCCCTTTTTAGAAGAGTTGCAACAAAAACAAGAAACTTTCCGGACCAGAGGCCCCGATGATTTAGGGATCAGTGGTATTTCAACCCACTTCATCGACTTTGATAAAATGATTGGAGGATTTTCCCCTTCGAACTTAATGATTATTGCCGGAAGACCCGCAATGGGAAAAACCGCATTTGCCTTAAATTTAGCAGAGAATATCTGTTTCAAAAATGGGATGCCTGTTGGAATTTTTTCCCTTGAAATGAGCGCCGAGCAGCTGCTACACCGGCTTATCTGTTCCCAGTCAGATGTCGAATCGGATAAAATCAAGAACGGCTCACTAAGTGGGGACGAATACCAGCGGATTGTTTCTACCGTAAATCATCTACAAAATTACACAATGGTCATTGACGACCAGCCGGGGCTAAAAATCACCGATCTTCGGGCTCGAGCCCGTAGGATGAAAGAGGTCTATGGAATCGAGTTTCTCGTCATTGATTACCTTCAATTGATCTCAGGATCTGGGGGAGTTCGGAGCATGGAAAATCGACAAAACGAAGTTTCTGAGATTTCTCGGATGCTGAAAAATCTTGCCCGAGAGCTAAATATCCCTATTCTGTGTGCATCACAGCTCTCTAGAAAAGTCGAAGAGCGTCAAGGACACCGTCCTATGATGAGCGATCTTCGGGAGAGTGGTTCGATCGAGCAAGATAGTGATATCGTGATGTTTCTCCTTCGGAGAGAATACTATGATCCTTACGACAAGCCAGGGATGGCAGAGCTTATCATAGGCAAAAATCGGCACGGTTCTGTTGGGAGCGTCAATCTCACCTTCCGAAAAGAGCTGGGACAATTCGCGAACTACACGCCGGCGCTCTCGTCAGACAAAGAAGACGACGCCTTCGCAGCATTCGGTCCAAACTAGTTGAGTTTAACAAAAGTTTTCAGATCAATTTGCGATCCTCAATTGTATATGCTCTGACGCCAAAATTGCTCTGAAAACTTTTGTTAAACTCTACTAGAATCTTCTTTTCAGTATTGTTCTTCCCTGTTAAAAGGCAGGGTATGGAAGAGAAACCAGCCCACCCAAAACCAGTTCCGAATCGAAAGAAAGGGATCATCTTCATTTTAATTTCGTGGCTATTTTTGACCTCCGTTGTAGCCCTAGCCCGCATTGTAAGTTCTAGAACTTCTGTTCCAACAGTCCTCTTCTTTCAGAATTGTGTCAGCATGCTCGTGATGCTCCCTTGGATTGTCAAGGCGGGGCTCGATAGCCTCCGTCTAAACAAGATCGGAGTTCTTGCCATTCGGGCTCTTGCTGGATATAGCGGGTATGCGTTTACCTTCCTTGCCGTCCAGAGGATAAGCCTTGTCAACACTGTTTTGCTGAGTAATTCTGCTCCCCTGTTCATTCCACTTGTGATCTGGTTATGGAAACGAGTAAAGATCAGTAAAGGGCTCTGGGTCGGTATTATTATCGGTTTTATTGGAATTGGGTTCATTTTGAAACCGGGTAGAGAGATGTTCAACTTTGGGGCAATTTTTGCCATCGGATCAGCTATCATGCTTTCCATTTCAACGATCGCGCAAAGGCGGCTCGTAAAAACGGAGCCTGTCAGAACCATTTTGTTCTACTACTTTGTAATTGGAACGATTTTGAGTATCCCTTTTTGTATTGACCAGTGGAAGCCCCTTGATGGGCAAACGTTTGGACTCCTCATTTTGATTGGGATCTTATTTGTTACAGGACAGATTTTCTTTCTCAATGCCCTCCGTTACGAAAAGCCCTCTTTTTTGAGCTCATTTAACTATAGTTCTGTTGTCTACGGAGCAATTATTCAATGGGCTCTATGGGGAATTTTGCCAACTTGGATGACCGTTGTCGGAATTATCATTGTCTGCACAGGGGGGATTATCACGATTGTCCATGGGAAAGGGGTGACGTTTCCTCCGAAGGGTTGATGATCTTATAAATCACCTCCTCCATATCACCTAAAAGGATTGGATATTGAAGGCGTATCCACTCTTCAAGTTTTTTTCCCACCCTTAAAACCTCATGTTGATAATGAGACGGCTCTTTGGCCCGATCATCTTGGAGAATCCTTCCCACATCAAAGTGGATCACCCGATCCCCTACAAAACCATAGTTGTGACTCACTCCGCTGTCTTGGTCGACAAACCCCTTCTTACACTGGTTAACAACCTGATTCAACAAACAACTGAGGGCAAAAACAGCCTCCTGTTTTTTCCCTTTTTGCATCAAAAAGGTGACTTTATCTTTTACGAGTTGGGCTTTTTCTTGGACGATGAACTCATATTCATCCAGATTTGCAATATAGCAATTGCGGAAACGATCATAGAGTTTTGTCCGGATGTGCAGATTTTTTGATTTGTTGAGGTGGATGAAGGTTAAGCCCGTTTCTTCTCTCAACTGGGTATAGGCCATTTTATAGCTCGAGAAGAGCTGTTGATGTCTGGAAATTCTTTTATCAATTTTATTGAACCGATACCTTGCTAAACCAGGTAATGGGATCATTTTAAGCCACTGTTTCGGGACAAGATGCTTAATTTTAAAAAACTTCAAAACATACTTTCCATCGGCTGACAAGAAAGCATAACACTGAGCGCCAGAACCGAGATAATTGAATTCTTGATTCAAGATTTTCTTAATTTTTGCACTTTCTTTGTTGGATATATTTTCAATTGCCCATTTAGGACTAACATCAAACGGAGAGCGGATTTTATCCAAGGAAAAGCCTGGGCGCCTCTTATTTTCAACCCCAAACAATAATGCAATTACACTAAGTATAACTCCAAAACAAGCAATGTAATATCGTTGTTGTTTTTTCATTAACGACAATGATGCGTTCATTGAGGATTTTAGGTCTAGTCAGAAAAAAAAGTGTTGCGGAAATAAAATCTTCTTTTCTAATATTCCCTTTGTAATTGCAAATTATCTAAAACTTACGGAGAAAACAGCAATGGCTAAAGCAGCAAAGTTTATTATTTCAAGTCTACTACTGACTCTATCTTTTGCACAGCCCAGGGCTTGGTCCGCTCAGGAATCCGATAATAGCTGCGCTCCAGATCCTTGCTGCGAGGAGTGCCCTCCTAAAGACCCCTGTGCAAAATGCGCGCAACTTTGGCCCACCTGCGGACCCGACTGGATCATCACTCCGAATGCAGGGCCATGCGTATCTTGCGGCGCTGATCTATTTATTACTGGAGAATATCTCTACTGGGCAACAAGACAGGAACATATGGGCTTTGCCCTTCTCAATGATACCGTCCAAAATCAGACAACTACAGAGATTGAAAGAGGGTGTGTCATTGGTCCAGATTGGTCGATGAGCTCTGGTTTTAAGGTAGGCCTTGGGCTAATGTTTGATTGTGATGGATGGGATCTTTACGCAAACTATACCTGGCTCCGTCCAAGCACAAAAAAAGAGACCGCCTATCCCAAGGGAAATAAAACTCTTGCCGAACTTAATTGGAACCAGACATATGAGAGCACAAACTTCGATAGTATCGCGAGTATTTCTGGAAAATGGGACCTTGATCTAAACGTGTTGGACCTAGAACTTGGTCGGAATTTTTTCATCAGCAAATGTCTCCATCTACGCCCCCATTTTGGTTTGAAAGGGACCTGGCAAGAGCAGGGTATGGATGTTGTAACCTCAGGAACAACGGGCTCCCTTACCACTCTCCAAAGTATTGTTGCAACAGGGCGATTCTGTGTCGACTATTGGGGTATTGGAATCCGTGCAGGACTCGATAGCGCGTGGCATTTTACCCCCTGCTTTAGCTTTGTTGGGGAAGTGGCAGCATCAACGCTTTGGGAGCGATTTCAGTCGGAAGGAAAGAGCGTTTACGAAAACTTGACGACAAGCCTCTTCTCCATCCCCTTCTATACGGTCGATACATTCCATACGATTAAACCAGTCCTGGAGCTCTATGTCGGACTTCGCTGGGAGAACTGGTTTTGCTGCGATGAGTTCCACTGGAGTATTGAAGCTGGCTGGGAAGAGCAGTGGTGGGCGGATCAGAATCAGTTTTATTACCGAGTTACAGAAACACGGATGGGCGACCTCGCTTTCCAAGGTTTAACGGTAAAAGTGCGTTTTGATTTCTGACCTTGAGGAATAAAAGAGTATAAAACGATAAATATCTGGAGAATAGGATGAATTTTCGCCCTCTTATCACTATAAAGTTCCTACTTTTTGTTGGACTATCACCCCTTTTCTCCGATCAAAACTCCCATTCCAACCAAATCAATTCAAGACATGATAGTGGAAGCTGCTGTGATCCCTGCTGCACAATTTGCTCCCCTCCAAAAGATCCTTGCGGAAAATGCGCCCAGTTATGGACTACTAGGGGCCCCGATCGGATCGTCACCCCCGGAGCTGGACCTTGCGTAAGCAGCAATATCGACCTTTTCTTAACGGCCGACTTTATCTATTGGGCAGTGCGACAAGATAAAATGGGATTTGCGCAGGTGAGCAATCCAGCCACCAATGTCTCCTCACCTGAGAGTAAAAAAGGGAGTATTTTTCATCCTGACTGGAAAATGGAACCCGGCTTTAAAGTTGGACTTGGCTGGCTTACTTGCATCGACGGTTGGGATCTCTCCTTTCGATACACCTGGCTTCGCCCAAACCATACAAAAGAAAGCGTCAAACCCTCGGATGCTCCAACAACTGATTTTATTCTTTCCCCTATTGCCAATTGGGTCGTAGATGTAAACGGCCTTACGGCAAAGATCACCAGCAACTGGAAGATGAACATCAATATTTTTGATTTCGAACTCGGAAGAAACTTCTATATTAGCAAATGCCTCTATCTCCGTCCTCATTTTGGGCTAAAAGGAGCCTGGTTTGATCAAAAAAACGATGTCATTGCTTTTGCTGACCCAGAAGATGCAAACATCACAAACTCCTCTTCTTATAAAATCGATTGGGCGGCAATTGGAATTCGATCAGGCTTAGACACATCCTGGAATTTTTCGAAATGCTTTAGCCTCTACGGCAATGTTGCGGGAAGTATTCTATGGGGAACTTTTGATTCTACAAAAAAAGACTTGCTCCGTTCTCCAAGCACTGTCCCCTCCTATTACGTCGAAAATGATATAAAAACCAATAAACCGGTTTTTGAAGCTGCTTTAGGCATCCGCTTTGAAGACTGGTATTGCTGCGATAACTATTACTTAAGTCTTGAGCTTGGGTGGGAAATGCAATGGTGGCGAGGTCAAAACCAATACTTTGCTCCCCGGACAGAAACCCGCCTAGGAGATTTAGGGATGCAAGGTCTTACTATTCAGGCGCGTTTTCAATTCTAGTAGAGTTCCCCCTCCTCGTCTCTCACTTTTTTAAGTGTACAATAATATTTTTAATTCTTTATGGTGCGAACTAAGATGAATTAGCTTGGGAGCATTGGCTATGCACACCTCACTCACACTTCTCGCAATGATCGCTGGGATTTTTTTGAAGGAACCTGAAGGGGAAGATAGAGAATACGTCAGACCCTCTAAGTCATCAGAATGTCCGATGGAGGAATCCTGCTGCGAAGAAAGCGACTGCGAGGAACCAGAAGAAGAGACCGATTGCACCATCAAGTGTGTGCAACTCACCGAAAGTCGCGTCCCTGATTGGACAATTACATCTAGTGCTGGGCCCTGTGTTTCCTGCGGCTCGGACATGTTTCTAACAGCTGAGTTCATAGCCTGGACAGCGAGAGAAGATCATTTAGGTTTTGCCCTAAAGCAGCAGACCTCAACCGATGCCATTCTCTCTTCAACCTCTAAGGGCGAGGTGATCCACCCCAACTGGAAACTCAAACCGGGATTCAAGGTAGGCGTTGGGATGCTCTTTGACTGCGATGGCTGGGACATATATGCCAACTATACTTGGCTGAAAACAGGACGAACAAAAACAACGGCTACTTCAACAAGTACAAAAACACTCGTAGACCTCGGATGGATCCAGAACTCGACCGATCCATACATCACCTCCATTTCTGAAATTTCCGGTAATTGGAAACACAAATTTAACACCCTCGACCTCGAGCTAGGCCGCAATTTCTTTATTAGCACATGCTTACATCTCCGTCCTCATCTTGGCATGAAAGGATCTTGGCAAAAGCAGACAATGACTGTTAAGGAGACCGGACTGAGCGCCACGAGTTCAACTGTGCAAGCTGCAGTTGGCCAGGGAGAATATACCCTCGATAGTTGGGGAATAGGAATCCGATCTGGACTAGATACCGCATGGCACTTCACTCCCTGCTGGAGTATATTTGGAGAATTTTCTGCAACAGCTCTTTGGGAATATTTTGACTCAGCCGCTTCTGTCGTCATTCAAAATCAAGCGACACAGCTCTTTACCGTTCCTCTTCATGCAGATGACCGGTTCCATTCGATCAAGCCCGTTCTAGAAGGATATATTGGATTCCGCTGGGAAGACTGGTTTTGCTGCGATGAGTACCATTGGAGCATTGAACTCGGTTGGGAGATACAGTGGTGGGGAGATCAAAACCAGTTCCTAAATACAACGATAGAAACGCGCTCAGGAAATTTAGGATTACAGGGGTTAACGCTTAAAACGCGCTTCGATTTTTAAACAAGCTAAAGCGAAGAGCCCTGACCCTTTTATATAGATTAGGGGAAAAATGAATATATGAAAATGGAAGGACAGGGAGACTAATGAAAAGGAACCTACTAAAAATATTAGCAATTACTAGTATTTTTCTGTCTCCTCTGACGGGCAATGACCCTTGCCCCCCTTCTAATGATCCCTGTTGCCC
>CAYGSB010000006.1:0-119205 GCA_964352505.1 uncultured bacterium | reverse complement strand
CTATGTCTTGCTCTAGCTGTTCAGTCTCTTTGCCCCCGATCTCCTCCCCTCCACCATCAGCTAGTCGTAAGAGAAAAGCAATTGATGTTTCTACCCCGCCCCCCTCAAGCTCAAGTCGCTCATCCGAACCCTCTCCTAGAACCCCCTATGTATCTACCCTGACCACTTGTCCTGGCACTGTTGGACCTTCAAAATTAAATCTAGGTCCTGAGAGACCCTTTTTCGAAAATGCACAGCCAGTTCAGACAGGGGCAAACCCAAGTGCCTTTCAAATCCCAACGGCTCTTGAACAAACTTTTGAATCGGGCAAAGTATATTCAATCGGAGGGAGGACACATAGTCTTTACAAGCAACAGTCGACCAAAGATTGCGCAGTACCTGCTTTTTTGATGTTGCTCAGTGATATAGCTAGACACAAACAACCTGTAACAATCGATGAGAACTTCGCAGTGAGGTTCACGAACGTTTCCCTTTGGAACGCAAATAGAATTCAAAAAGAAGCTCTTGAGTGTGCGGGGATTCCACTTTCAAAAACAACCCTTCCCATCGAAAAACCTCTTAAGGAAATACAAAATCTGATTCAAAGAACAGGTCTCCCTATCATCACAGCGATCACCCATCCCCGCATAGATGGTCACTGGATCGTTGTGGATCACATAGGAGAAAACGAGTCCTATTTTAGGGATCCAATGTCTGGAATGCCTTATAAGGTGGACAACTCAGTAATGGAAACGTGGTACCAAGATGAAGAGGGCAACTTTCAAGGTGAGTCAGCTCTTTACTACACTGACTCTGAATTAAGCAGTCGATAAATCTGTCTTTCTGTTCTAGCCATCGGATTTAGATCAGGGTACTGAACAGGGCTGACAGCAATTCCATCAACAACTGTACCCTCTTCTCCATGCAATCTTAGATCTACAGCAGAACGACCCAAGCGGCCAACAACCACATTTTTGAAAACAGCCCAAACACAAAATTGAACGTCTGGGCTCCTATCAAACTGAGATGTATTGAGAAGGGCAAAGGACCCTTCTACAATACTTGAAGAAAGGACTTCAAAGACCCCCTCCGAAGTAAACCTGTAAAGACAGGCTAAAACCTTATCAAAGCGGATGGGGGATTCTGGTGGTGATACCACCTGAAAAGACGTTACAGGCAAACAATTGAGACCAAAATCAAGGGGTATTCGTTCTGAGGGGTTCTGTGTAGACATATTCGCTCCAGTTTTCATTAAAAAGGAGCGCATCATACGAAAATGTTTATTAGATGCAAATGAAAATTTAAAGCACTCTTACCGCAATCTTTAAAATCACCAGGATCTCCGTTTCACAAAAAAGAGGAACCCGGCTATAGAAAAACTCAGATTAACCGAGGACCTCAAAAGAGTTGATAAAGTTCTCTGGTTTGATCTTTTGAGCAGCAGCAAGCGGGTAGGTAACGGCGACACGGTAGAGGGTGTTACCGGCAATAACAAACTTTCCCTGGATCTCCTTTCCAGCCTGCTTAAATTTATAGGCAAGAGCTGGATTCCCATTATGTGTAGTAATCTCCTTCTGGAGGACTTCTCCAACATCTTTCTGGCTCTCTAAAAACCCATCAAAACTTTTATTTAGGAGATGATCGGTCCCCAAAAGCTTCCAATGCCCTGGAAAATCAATAAAACTCACAGCAAAAAGGGAGTTTTTATCCTGAACGCTCAGCTCGTGATATTCAATTTTATTATTGGCAACTTCCATCTCTTCAGCGGTTGCTTTGGGATCTTTCGGAAACTGGGCTTTAAAACGCTTATCATCAAGCGAATAGGCCTCTTCGGTTTTCGGTTTTGAAGGAATAAAATAGTAGGCAAATGACCCGGCAAGTAGGCTCATGAGCGTCAAAACAAGAATGGACTTTTTCCAAAAACTCTTTTTAATCAAAGGACCCTCCAAAAGTATTATATTTCGTTCTATTTTATCAAAAACCCAATTAATCACATACAAATTTGTACTTTTTATTACTATTTACCTAAGACACTCATCTTGAGAGATAAGAATTGAAGGAAAACGGAGCAATCTGTTAAATTTTTCTTTATGATTTATCCTATTTCACCAAATACGCGAAACAGTGTAGTACAGCATCATTCCTATCGTCCCACCCCTGGAGTATACACCTCCACCCTCTCTTCTTCAGCAGCGAAGCCTTTGAATATTGTCTTGAATATACTCTCGAACATCTTTGCTTTTGTGAAAAACCTCTTTGTTTGTGGACTCAACCCCACCCTTTCACAGGGTGAAAACATCCCTGAAATCTCCCCAAAAACGCTCTCTAAAAGCGACCCGTTTAGAAGGTCCGTATTTAGTAGAGAATTGCTAGAAAACCAGCTCTTTCAGAACCAAAAAGCGTTTGAGAAAACCTCCGAGCTCTTTAAAATCCTCGGGACGACAAGCTACTACTCCTGGGTAGCAAGTGGAGTAGCTATTTACAAAAGAGAGAGCGAGGTTGTCGCCTTTAATACTCCCCCTCTGACCTTCCTGTATTACCTCCTCCTTAATGGAACCAAAACCTCCTACCTGAATCACTTTAAACACCAATCTCCCTTTGCTTGGAGACAATTTCTCCGTAGATTAGGAGCAGATTTTGGCAAATCAGAGGAAACTCTCCTTCCCCTTCTTTCGGGCTTTTGCAAAGCCCTATCCCTAGATTACCTGGAAGGGAAGAAGCTCATTGAAGAGAGAAATTGGGAAGCTTTTATCAACTGGGTTTTTAACAATCGAAAAAACCACTTTAACTTGAATTAGTTGCATTTCGATCTCCTATTTAATCTATAATTAATCAATTTTAATCATATAATAATAATTATATAGGGGGAGTTCGAAAACTATGAATTTGCTTACAGCTATCAATGCTATTATCTTATTTTTCAGCCCGATAAACGCGGTCGAGGCTGATATTCAGCCAGCCGGATTTCGGATCCAAGTCTATCCCTATGGAGGGTATTACTACTCCTATCCACCCTGCCCACAGGGGTACTACAGTTACCGAGGTCGATGCTATTTAGGGAGACCCGGCTACTACTACTACGGCCCCCGCTACAACTATGGCTATCCCTACTATGGATATGGTCGTAGAGGCAAGAGGCATCACGGAGGACACAATAAAAAACATCATGGCGGAAGCCACCGCGGTGGTAACCATCGACGCTAAACCTATGGGGGAAACATGGAAGCAATGAACGTAGATCCCTCCCATGCATTCTTGGAGAGGGGCCCTCATCCCCTTGAGTCTTTTTTTAACCCAAAAAGCATAGCAGTTGTAGGGGCTACAAAAACGCCAAAAAGCGTTGGCAACACCCTCATGCAAAACCTCGTCTCAGGGCAATTTTCGGGAAAAATTTACCCGGTAAATCCTAAATATGACACCCTCTTCGATCTTAAATGCTACCCCTCTCTTGACCAGATCCCCGATCAGGTAGAACTCGTGATCATCATCACCCCTGCAAAAACCGTTCCAGGAATCATCGATCAATGTATTTCCAGGGGAGCAAAAGGGGCTATCATCATCTCTGCAGGCTTCAAAGAACTCGGTCAAGAAGGGCTCGACCTAGAAAATGAAGTGCTCAGACGGGCACGAGAAGGAAATCTGCGGATCGTAGGCCCCAATTGCTTAGGGATCATGAACCCCCTAAACAACTTCAACGGAACTTTTGCAGCTTCGATGGCACTGAAGGGAAACATCGCCTTCATCAGCCAATCAGGAGCCATGTGTACAGCGGTCCTTGATTGGAGCTTAAAACAAAAAATCGGCTTTAGTGCATTTGTATCGATCGGATCGATGGCCGATGTCAACTGGGGCGATCTCATCGACTATCTTGGAAACGATCCGAATACAAACAGCATCCTCATCTACATGGAAAGCATTGGTGACGCGAAAAACTTCCTCTCCGCCGCAAAAGAAGTCGTCCTCAACAAACCGATCATCGTCATCAAAGCCGGAAGAACAGAAGCGGCAGCCAAAGCCGCTGCCTCCCATACAGGATCTCTTGCAGGGAGTGATGAAGTGTTTGATGCTGCGATGCGCAGAGTCGGGGTCTTGCGGGTCGATGAAATCGGAGACCTTTTCGACATGGCCGAGGTTTTAGCCAAGCAACCCACCCCTCAAGGCCCCAACCTCGCCATCATAACCAACGCAGGCGGCCCTGCCGTCCTCGCAACCGATGCTGCAGCCAGGTATGGGGCAGAAATTGCTCAGCTAGCCCCAGAAACAATCGACGCCCTCAACCAAATCCTCCCTGCGGCATGGAGCCATTCAAACCCGGTAGATTTACTCGGTGACGCAGGACCCGACAGGTATGCCAAAGCAATTGAAATCGTCGCAAAAGACCCTAATACAGACGGAATTCTCGCTATCCTCTCTCCGCAAGACATGACCGACGTCACAGGAACGGCAAACTGCCTCCTCCCCTACGCAAAAATTCCAGGCAAACCCCTTCTTGCAAGCTGGATGGGAGGTGAAGTCATTGAAAAAGCAACGGACATCTTAAGTAGCGCGAACATCCCCACGTTCCTCTATCCCGACAGCGCGAGCAAAACCTTTGCAAGCATGTGGAAACAAACTTATGCCCTGCAAGCACTCTACGAAACCCCGGAAATCCGAGAGGACCTCGCAAGCTTTCAGTCGCGCGTTGAAAAAACAGAAAAAATCATCCAAAACGCTCTAAAAGAGGGGCGAGAACTCCTGACTGAAGACGAATCGAAACAGGTCCTTCTCGCTTACTCGATCCCGACAGTCCAAACCATCGTCGCTACAACAAAAGAAGAAGCGGCAAAAGCAGCAGAAAAAATAGGTTACCCTGTTGTTGTCAAACTCCATTCAGAAACCATCACTCACAAATCCGATGTAGGGGGCGTCCTTCTCAACATCCGCGATCAAGAAAGTGTCAGCAAAGCCTTTGATCAAATCAAAGCCTCTGTTTCCAAAAAAGCTACTGCAAAAGACTTCCTCGGAGTCACCGTCCAAAAAATGGTCAATCTCGATGGCTATGAAATCATCCTCGGAAGTAGCCTAGATGTACAATTTGGACCGGTTGTCCTCTTTGGAACAGGAGGAAAACTCGTTGAAGTCTACAAAGACAGAGCCCTTGGACTCCCCCCGCTCAACGCTACCCTTGCCCGCCGGCTTATGAGCCATACAAAAATCTACGAAGCGCTCCAAGGTGTCCGGGGACAAAAAGCGATTGACCTTGCAAAACTCGAACAAATCCTCATTTCTTTCTCCGAACTCGTCATCGCCCACCCAAACATCATCGAATTCGACATCAATCCGATGCTAGCCTCAGAAACAGAACTCATCGCCCTCGATGCTCGGATCGTCCTCTCCAAAGAACCAATTGCAAAACCGGTCATCCGTCCTTACCCCAGTCAGTACATAGAGACCTACACCCTGAATGATAAAACACCCATCACCCTTCGTCCTGTCCGTGCAGAAGATGAGCCCCTCTTTGCCGCCTTCCACCAAAAACTTTCAGGAGCAACTGTTCATGCTCGCTATTTCGAAGACCTACCTCTTGAAGAGCGGATCAGCCACAGTCGACTTGTCCGGATAGCCCACACTGACTATGACCGGGAAATTCTTCTTATTGCCGAAAACGAGGGGGAAATCATCGGAGTGGTCCGTCTCACAAAAATTCCCCTCACAAACAAAGGGACCCTGAAAATCCTCATCATCGACGAAATGCAAAAAAAGGGGCTTGGCTCCAAACTCCTCTCTGCCATCCTCACCATCGCAGAGAAAGAAGGGCTCAAAACCCTCCTTGTCCAGATCCTCTCGAACAACGTCGCAATGAAAAAAATGCTGACAAAATTGGGTTTTCACCTCTCACCGAGTGAAAAAAATCCCGAGATCATCAATGCAACCCTTGAAATTTAACCCCTAAAAGCCCTAATCTTACGGCTTGCTACATCATGGAAGAGTGGCAGAGTGGCCGATTGCGTCTGTCTTGAAAACAGAAGTGCCGCAAGGTACCGTGGGTTCGAATCCTACCTCTTCCGAATTTTCAATTCGAAGAGGTTGATTTGAACCCACCTGGGTTCGTACGCCCGAAGGGCTGGAAGGTCGCTTTAGCGATCTGTCCGAAGGACCGGAGGCTTCAGCCGCAGTCCCATCCTACCTCTTCCGAATTTTCAATTCGAAGAGGTTGATTTGAACCCACCTGGGTTCGTACGCCCGAAGGGCTGGAAGGTCGCTTTAGCGATCTGTCCGAAGGACCGGAGGATTCAGCCGCAGTCCCATCCTACCTCATCCGAACCAAAAAACACCCTTATGGGTGTTTTTTTTGTCGGAACGGGTTGGCTACCTAGATTTCATATATAAGACAGTTCCCGGTTGTGAAAAGTGTCTAGATTATGCCCAATAGCCACAAGATCAAGAGGATGATCAGGATGGTTGTCAAAAGACCAAAAGGGGCATATCCCCATCCCCGATTGTAATTCCACCTGGGAAATGCTCCGATTAATATTAGAACTAAAACGACAATTAAGATTGTTGCTAACATATAGGTCTCCTTTTTTAAACCCACTTAATTCATCGTATATAGATGAGAGGAGATGCCTACAAGGGAATTAAAATTTTCGATCACACTCTTTTGCCCTCAAGGAAAAAAATAGAGACAACGAGTACCTTTAGCTCGTTGATGTCTGACCATAGTGGGGAAATCGGGGTTTAAACCCACATCAACTGCTAGGATTAGCTCTTTTCCGTTAGATTAGCATTATTTTCTTAGCGAGGATCAGTAGGGCTTTCCTGGCTAGCAGGAGTTTTTTTGTGAAGAGAGCCAATAAGAACAAGTCCAACTGCAAGCAAAACTAGATTTTTGAATATATACTGCCCTTCTAAAGTCAATCCGTAAGGAATTACGATGAAGCAATCTTCAGGATTGAGAAATAAGGGGAGAAACGTCCCCGGAAATTGCAAAAAGAGGAGCAATAATCCAATCCGCTTGAGAGGCTTGAAGAAAAAACAAGGGATTAGGGATGAGGTGCGAATTGGTCCCTGTCGGGTTCGAGCCAAAAAACACCCTTATGGGTGTTTTTTTTCTCGGAAGAGGTGGGATGAGAGAACCCTTGAGTTCGTACCCCCGAAGGGCTGAGAGGGCGCTTTAGCGATTGGCTCGAAGGGCCGAAGGCGAAGCTCGATTCCATCCCTTCTTTTCCGAAAACGCAAACGATTCGAACCTCCTAGCACCTTGTCATAGAGATATCTTTGCTCCTCAAAATAGATTACTCATATAAAATGTTTTTTTTTACGAAATTATGATTATACTTATGTCCTATACATCTTGAATGTAGATTTTCTCCCCAGAGGACAATGGAGGAAATTCAATTATTTAGAGGGTTTATGACGAAAAAAGCTTTATTTATAGCTCTGTTCTTTTTCTGTTTGGTTTTTGGTAAAAAAGCTGAGTGCTATGATCTTTATCTGACCAATGCGTATGATTTCAATCTCTTTGTCATCGATACAGATACAAGCGCAGTCATTTCTACGATACCACTCTCTTTTTCCCCATTCAACATCGCTATTACACCTGATGGGGCTAAAAGCTACATTGGAGATTTAGGAACTTCATTTATTAATGTTTTTGAAACCTCACCTTTTTCTTTTCTTACTCAAGTTGATGTTCAAAACCTGGGCTTTTTCACTCCGCAAAGAATGGGTATCACTCCTGATGGGAGCATGAATTTAGTGGCAGTTTTTCCAGACTACGTCGCAGTTATCGATGTTGGTTCTGACACTGTTATTGCTACTATCACTGTTGCTAGCTCAATGGATCTCAAAGTGCTGGCTATTTCCCCTAGTGGGGACACTTCCCTTGTAACAAATTATGAATCGCTCAATGTAAATGTGATCGATGTGAATACACTTTCTGTAATCGCAACGATTTCAACTAGCTCGACACCGACAGGGGTAGCGATTCACCCTAATGGAGATTATGCATTTATAGGTACAGATGGGGGGAACACTGTTCGCGTTATAGACATGCAATCCTACACAATTATCGCAAGTATTACGGTTGGTGGCTCAACCTCAATCATAGACGTGAGCCCAAACGGAAATTACTTATCAGCTCCATTACTTGCTTTAAATAATGCTGCTATCATAGATGCAAATTCTTTTGTACAGCTAGCAACAATAACTGTTGGTGCCTTTCCGGTGGATACAATTTTTACACCCGACTCAGCGTTGCTCTACTTTGCAAATACCGCTCTTTTAGGGGGAACTCCTTCTGTATCCATTATCGATACTGCAAGTTTCACTGTTATTTCAACCATCACGACTTCTCCAGCAGGTATACCTTGGGCGTTCGCCTTTAAACCCGAACAAGGTCCAAGTCCAAGCCCGAGCATCTTTCTTTCAGGGTCAGCTAGTAGCAATACGTTTTTGACGCAAACTGAGCTATTCAATGAAATTACCTGGTGCTCCGAGGACCTATCTCAATTTGCTGAATACCGGATTTATCGCGATGTAGCACACAAGGACCAGATTGGAACAGTGTTAGCAGGTGCTCCTTTGAAGTTCAAAGATCATAATCGACGACCAAACACCACCTATTCCTACTTCATCGTGGGATTTAACCAATCGGGCGTATCGATAGCCGAAGCCAGTATTTCGATCACTACGGGCGATTAAAAAAAGGCCGTTTTCAGAAAGCTGAAACGGCCCAAAACGCATCTCTATTCAATCAAGATAGTTCACAACTACTATGTTTTTACCACTCTTAGTCCTATAATTCTCTCTATGAATAGTAACTTCTCCTACTCTAACACTTCCGAATGAGCCTGTTCTTAGCTCTTTTCCCTTAGATTAGCATTATTTTCTTAGCGAGGATTAGTAGGATTTTCCTGGCTAGGAAGAGTTTTTTTGTGAAGAGAGCCAATAAGAACAAGTCCAACTGCGAGCAAAACTAGATTTTTGAATATATACTGCCCTTCTAAAGTCAATCCGTAGGGAATTACGGTGAAGCAATCTTCAGGATTGAGAAATAAAGGGAGAAACGTCCCCGGAAATTGCAAAAAGAGGAGCAATAATCCAATCCGCTTGAGAGGCTTGAAGAAAAAACAAAGGCCTATCGCCATCTCCCAGACCCCCAAAAAAATGACAAAATTGTGGACACCTATCCAGCTCGCTGCTCTGTATACAAGCTCTTCTACAGGGCTAATACCAATCACTTTGAGTATTCCATACCAAAAATAGATAATTCCCATCGCATAGCGAAGGAGAGGAATCGAACGGTCCTTTAAATAAAGGGAAACCCTTTTTTCTATCTCTAAGTAGTGTTCTTTCATGGAGCTCCTCCAATATAGTGTAGAAATGCAACGATTGCGGATAACAAGAGCCCTAAAGGTATCGCGAGGAGTAGATGTAATAGTGGTGAAATCGCCCCTTGGGGGAAATGGCCCCTGAGTTTCAACTTAGCAATGATATTGGCTGATTTAGCTATGATTGTGAGCCCCCCGCCCGCAAGAACTCCAAGAAAACTCAAGAATTGGGTGTCTGCGGAAAGACCTTGGAAAGTACTTTTCAAACCTTCAAGCGGGATATGCTCATTCAAACCCGTTAAGAAAAATGCGTACCCATACGAAACAATTCCTGTTGTCTTTTCAAACAGAGGGACAACCCACCATTTTTGGAGCGATGTATGGATCTCCAAACTATAGGTGAAAAATGCGACAATGATCGGAAAATATAACTGGAGCTTCCCCTCTTCGCCTTTGATTCTATGAAAAGGTTTATGGAGGATGATGATTGTGGCTAAAACCATCAAAAGAATGTAGGCGTTTCCCTTTCCAAAACATGCCAGGATAAAAAGAGCTACATAGAATACTTCTCTGAAACTGATCGTCGTCTCTTTGGGGGAAATCACGAATTTTTTCTGAAGTGTTGCAAATTCTCGCTTAAATAAAGAACCGACTCCTAAACAAACACATAGTAAGGCAACAAAAACCCTCCAGCCAAACAATCGGAAAGTTTCTGTACGATCCCAACTTCCATTAAGTAGCTTATGAAAAAAACTGAAGTTCAATGGCAGAATCGTTGTCCCCATCGAGATCGCTAATAGAAGAAGAGTGAAGGTAAAATAGGTGAGTTTTGAGCTAGGCCTGAGCTTAAAAAACGATGTTGAAAGGAGAGAACATACAAGGGTCATGATTGCAATTTCAGAAAACACCCCCGATAGGAGGCTACTCATTAGAATAACACCGAGCCAGTAGAAATAGAGACGGCGTTTAAAAAGCTTACCCACCTTAAAGAGAAGGGCATTGAAAAGCTTCTGGAGGGGGCGGACGGTAGCTATAGCGATCAGGACAAAATAGGCAAAGGGCTCTAAAAGGTCAAAGACTGCGAGAAACTCATAGGTATTTGCTCCCCCTTCCTTGACTGCCATAACGATCAATATGGGAATGAGCCAAAGACCAAAAATAACAGCTGGATTACCCAGAAAGGTGTATATTGCTGCCGCACCCGAATTCTTCCCATGAGCAAGCGTCAACGAGTGGGCTAATTTCAGAGAGTAGTTCGAAAAGAAAATATGCGAAACTGCAAGAAAAAAAATGACTGTTGTGAAAATCTCAAAAACCATGGCCACCTATACAAGGACTAATTTATCATTGAATAATTAGCAAGGTGAAACAGATGAAAATCAGACGAAGCTATCCCAGTATAGGAAACGATCCTTTCTTTCGACTAAGGCCTTATTTTTCTTATGACAAATTCTTCTAGGGTGTCAATCGCCGGGTTATTCGTTTGATGCTTAAGTGTCGATGTGTGAGCGTCTGAAAGCTCAGGGAGCAACCCCAAATCAATCGGGTGTAAATCTTCAGGAATCATAATATCAGGCATAATCGTGATTCCAATCCCAGCGCGAACAGCTGCCACCGTCCCGAAATAACTAGGACTGGTGAAGATGAGTCGCCACTTACGACTTGCATTTTCTAAAGAGTTGATCGCGGAAGTCCGATAAACGCAGGGAGGAGGAGATAGAACGAGAGGAACCGGTTTATCAGGATCTAGCAGCTTAGGATCACCCACCCACCTCAAAGGCTCCGACCAAACATCGTGACCGGCGGGGAAGTCTTCGGGACGATTCATCTTCACTAAAACAAGATCAAACTCTCTATTTTTAAACCGCTCAAATAGATTGAGTGTGAGATCACATTCAATATTGAGTAAAATTCTCGGATGTAACCTAGAGAAGTCTGCAAGGACATCTGACAAGAACAAACTAGCGAAATCCTCAGGCAATCCAAAACGCACCTCCCCCTCGAGCTCCGGTTCTCTAAACCGATCGATCGCCTCACAGTGGAGAGTAAAAATTTTCCTTGCGTAGCCAAGAAAAATCTCACCATCTGGAGTCAGATCAAGTTTCTTACCGCGAGAAATGAGTTTTTTACCAAGAAGTAGCTCTAATTTAGCTATTTGCTGGCTAATAGCCGACTGGCTCCGCCTAACCCTTTGAGCTGCTTTGGTAAAACTCTTTGTTTCTGCAACTGCTATAAAGCACTGAAATAGAAAGGTGTCCAAGTCCATAAGTTTTTCTTATATGAGAGATAAGTATTTCTCGTTTTACTTATACTGCAATTCTCATTAATTTAGAGTCAAACAAAAAATGAGAACCAGGCTTGTTACAAGATGTTTAATTACTTTAAATCACTCTTCAATATAGATCCCATTTCATTATTAATGATTTTTTTAGTTTCTGTTATTGGTATTCTCATTGGCAGTTTTGCAAGCAGGTTTATGGAAGGAGATACCCGGTATAAGAAGTTTTTTCTTTACCTCGCTCTCTTGATGGTTTCAATTGGAACGATGGTTTGCTCAGACCACATAGGGCTGTTTTTTATCAGTTGGTGTCTCAGCAACCTCTTTCTCGTAAGACTAATGATTCATAAAAAAAGTTGGGTTCCAGCCCTAAAATCGGGGGTATTAGCCGGGAAAAATTTCATTTTAGGGGCTTTGTGCATCGGTGCTGGCCTGGCAATTCTCAGCCTCAAAGCAAACGAGACTTCTATCAGGGCCTTGATTACCACTCCCTTTGAAAATTATCTCTTGATGCCGGCGCTCTTTTTGCTCTTAATTGGGGCAATGACCCAGTCGGCCATCTTCCCCTTCCACCGATGGTTGATTAGCTCCCTAAACTCCCCTACTCCCGTTTCTGCACTTATGCATGCAGGCCTTGTGAATGGAGGAGGCTTCTTGCTCATTCGTTTTGCCCCTCTTTACTCCAACCAAACAAGCTTACTGACAGCAATTTTTCTAATCGGGATGACATCCGCACTTCTTGGCACTTTTTGGAAGTTGATGCAAAGCGACGTAAAACGGATGCTTGCCTGCTCGACGATGGGCCAGATGGGTTTTATGATAGCGCAATGTGGCCTTGGGCTATTTTCAGCTGCAATTGCCCACCTCCTGACCCACGGAATTTTTAAAGCCTATCTCTTTCTTGGTTCGGGATCCGCTGCAAGAGAGAAAAGGCACGATTTCAACTATCCTCCAAAAACCTCTCATTTTATTTTATCTTTAATTTGTGGCTTCATAGGAAGCCTATGCTTCTCTCTTCCAACGGGCTATTCATGGCTCGCCGGAAACACAACCCTGGTTCTTATGATTGTTTCCTTTGTAACGGCAAGTCAGTTCTCCCTCACAATTTTATCATTGAACGTCCGTTTCAAGATCCCGATTGCGATTTTTGTTAGCTCCCTAATGAGCTTTATCTATGGATCGACGGTAGGGCTTGTTAAAAAGTCTCTAGGACCTATCGAGTTCACAGAGACCCAGACTTTAAACACTTTCCACTTCTTGGGAATAGCCCTTCTCGTTCTATCTTGGCTGTCGGTCCTTTTTTTCAAAAACACGAAAAAACTGAGGTTTCCTTTCCCTTCACTGAATAAATGGTACGTAAAAGGACTCAATGCCAGCCAACCTCACCGAGCAACAGTAACTACCCAGCGGAACAACTATAAATATTTATGAGGCTAAGATGACGACTATAATCAAAAATAGACCCTTGAAAGACCCTTTAAGCGGGGAAATTCGAGAGCTAGTAACGAAATCTTGGGAGATAATAGCCCCCTTTTGGCCCCTAGAAAACTTGATCGGTGTTAATCCTTTACAGGGTTTGGAAGACTTACCTTTTGAAGAGGCCCTTTTGAAAAGTGGAGCACATTTTTCAAACCTCAATCAACCTACTCAAATAGAAGAGATTAATAAAGAAACCATCAAATGGCTGCAACCCTTCTTCGATGAGGGTCAGGCTACAATAAAAATGCCCTCAAAACGATTGGGGCTCTACCTTGCCTGGAAACAACTCGCGATCCACGACCCCTCATTGCATAAAAATGAAACGAAAAAAATCGAGTGGTTGAAATCACTCCCTGAATCTTCGATCGAAGCCCTCACACTAACTCTCTCCTTACTGGGAATCCCTGAAGAGGGCACTGGTCTCTTTCTCGAGCGACTACTCACCACCCTACCAGGTTGGGCAAGCTATATAAAATATCTGACTGAGTGGGGAATCCCCGAATGTAAACAAACCCATTCAACAACGCAAATAGACTACCTTGCGATGAGAAGCATCATCGCTTATCTTCTCTGGCCAGGGGCGATTGACTTGCTTGACCTGGAGAATCTCGAAGCTGGCAAAAGCCCAATTGAGGAGATCGAAACCCTTGAGAAAAAGTATCGGTATCCCCTCTTAAATGAGCTAAGAAACCAAAAGATCCAAAACGAGCCAGCTCCCTCAGCACAACTTGTATTTTGCATCGATGTCCGATCAGAACAGTTTCGGAGATCCTTGGAGTCTGTTGGGAATTATGAGACATTTGGATATGCGGGATTTTTCGGCATACCCGCACAAATAACCAATAGTATAACTGAAAAATCCTGCCCCTCTTGCCCAGTCTTGCTCTCTCCAAAGCACGAAATCACCGAGTTTCCGAGCGATAAAAGTAAGGACCATCACTACCACAGGGCGAACTATCAGCGGGGAGTTACGATAAAAAAACTCTATCAATCGATTAAGTATACATTCACAAGCCCCTTTGGACTCGTTGAAGCTTTCGGGGCTACTACAGGTCTTTGGCTGGGTTTACGAACACTCGCACCGAGCCTCGCCTCTAAACTCAAACAACGGTTTACTCATCTGATCAAAAATGATATCGATCTAAAGCCCTCAATCGAAAATATCCCGCTCGACGACCAGTGCGCCTATGCTGAAGGGGCTCTGCGAATGATTGGATTGACCGAACTTTTTGCACCGATCATTGTTTTTTGTGGTCATGGCAGTAGCACAGAAAATAACCCCTATGCATCTTCGCTTGATTGTGGTGCTTGCGGGGGTAGGCATGGGACAAGTAATGCACGAATACTCGCTGCCATCATGAACCGGCCCGAAGTGAGACACCACCTTAAACTTCAGGGATTCATGATCCCTGAAACCACCCTATTTATAGGAGGACACCATAACACCACTACAGATGAGATAACACTTCACGATACAGACCTATCACCCCCTCTGATCAAACTAAAAGAAGATCTAGAAAAGGCTCAAATAGTGACTAGCGCTGCTCGTCTAAAAAAAATGGGTAAATCATTAGATACCCCCCATTCAAAAGCTGATGTATCGAATAGATCAAAAGACTGGGCCCAAGTTCGGCCAGAGTGGGGTTTGGCAAAAAATGCAGCATTTATCGTCGCACCTCGCAGTCTAACGAAAAGCCTTGATCTTGAGGCGAGGTGTTTTTTGCACTCCTACGACTACTCTACAGATCGTGAGGGGAAATCGCTTGAAACCATCCTTACAGCCCCAATGATCGTCGGACAGTGGATCAACAGTCAATATCTCTTCTCAACCCTGGATAACGTTTCGTTCGGCGGTGGGAGTAAAGTCACTGCGAACATCACAGGTAAAATAGGGATGATGCAAGGCAATGCGAGTGACTTAATGACAGGTCTCCCTCTTCAGTCAGTATATTCAAGTGATTGTAAGCGGTATCACGAACCCCAAAGGCTGATGACCGTTGTCTATGCACCAAGGGCTAAACTTGGACCGATTATTGAGAAGCACTCCATCCTACAAAAGCTCTTTAAAAATGGTTGGGTCCAGCTTGTTTGCATTGAGCCAGAAAGTCGCGACATATCCTTTTTACAAAGAGATCTCGAATGGGTCAAAATGGATTAGAGACAGAACTATACGCTGGGGAATGGATCATTCTCACCACAAAACACGCAAAAGCTCTTGCTGTTGGTAAACCTTTTGAGAAATACCTCAAAGCGAATTTTCTCGAATATGTTGTTGACACTGATCAACTCGGTACTTTTTCGGGTGAAATTGAGCGAAAACAAACTGCTTTGGAATGTGCAAAAAAGAAATGTGAGCTTGCTTTAGAAATTCCAGGTAGCAAGATCGAGTTTGCATTAGCTAGCGAAGGGAGCTTCGGCCCCCACCCACTAATTCCTTTTGCTGCCTCTGATCACGAAATCCTCTATTTTATCGATCAGAGACGAAATTTTCATCTCCACATCTCCTATTTAAGTACAGAGACAAACTATCAGATGGAAAGGGTTGATACCTTAGAAAAATTGCTCGAATTTGCAAAAGCCACCCTCTTCCCGTCCCACGCGCTAATCTTGCGAGCAAACAGAAATGAGATGAAGGGCCCCATCTACAAGGGACTCCAAAGTGAAATAGAGCTAAAGGATGCTTTCACCAAGATACAGAAATCAACACCTGATCGCTTCGTATGGGTCGAAACAGACATGCGAGCTCATCTAAATCCAACCCGGATGAAAGTTATCGAGGAGGCGGGAGCAAAGCTTGCGAGAAGACTGGCTACACTCTGTCCCTCATGTGGCCTTCCAGGGTGGGGTTTAATCGAGTTAATCAAGGGACTAGAGTGCACACTCTGTGGAATGCAAACCGAGTTAATCCGCTCAGAGATATTTGGATGTGTAAAGTGTACCTATAGAGAAGTCAAAAATCGAGAAGACGGCCTTAAATCGGCTGATCCAGCTAATTGCCAGTATTGTAATCCATAAAAAAATACGAAACTTTAAAAAAAATGTAATTTAACGGATAATTTTCCCTCCAATCTATCTCAATGTGATAAAAATGACCATCGGCTTTCTTCCGTTAGAAGTAGCTCAAGCGATTTTTAGAGGCCCCCTCTCGATTCGCGATGCAGCAAATCTTTCATTGGTTTCTAAAAATTATTACAAGGCTAGTCGCAACTATTTTGAAGTGGTTGCTAAAGTGTTTGGCATAACAGGACGGGATAGGGACGAGTTGATGGAAGGGATCAAAGAACGGATAGCCCTGATTGATCGGACGTTGCTTGTATCCAGAATCCCATCAATTGTTCTTTCCTCCTTTAGAAAGCAAGCACCCAGATTAAGCATTACACTCGCTTGTAGGGAGTTTGCAAGGGCTGTTCAAAAGAAAAAAGATGCTGATCTTTTACTGATTGCCAATTTCATTGGAAAACAAGAAGGATTTGGAACTGAGCTTCCATTATCTATTAGTCATAGACCTTTCAAAAATAGCGAGGCTGCTAAGAATTTTCTAAGTGACAGAAGTAATCGAGCTTCTCTGCGGGCTATCACCTCTCTTGATCTCTCAAATCTTGGAATCGGTTTTCTTCCTCCTGAAATAGGCCTTCTCAGTCACTTGACCTCTCTAAAGCTTTCGGATAACCAGCTGGCCTCACTCCCAGATGAAACGAGAAACCTCACCCGTCTGGCAACCTTAGATTTGTCAGGTAACAAGCTAAGAATTTTGCCTAAAGGAGTCTGTAAGCTGAGGAATCTGTCTAGTTTAAACCTCACCTCTAATCAGTTGCCCTTACTGCCCGCAGAGATCCAAAACCTTAGACTCCTTAGCAAACTTCAAGTTGCAAATAATTGCTTAGAATCACTCCCAGAAAACTTACAGGGGCTTTCAGCCCTCTTTCACCTGGATTTGTCCCACAACCACCTTAAAACACTCCCCACTCAATTTGGGTGTTTTAAGAGATTGGCAGTTCTCTTCTTGTCTCACAATGCACTCACGGAGCTACCTGATCCAATTTTTGAATTGCGAACTCTAGTTCAGCTTAACGTGTCGAGCAACCAGCTAACTGCACTCCCAGCGAAGACTAGAAACTTAACAAAACTGGTCCATTTTTTCGCATCCGATAACACGATCAAAACTCTTCCCATGGAAATAGGTGCACTACAAAACTTAAAGAAATTGACCCTTTCAAATAATGCTTTAGGCACACTCCCTGATGAGATCTCACACCTTAAAAAGCTAGAGGAAATCGATCTCTCTAACAACAAGCTCAATGAGCTCCCCTCTCCAATTGTAGAGCTCTGTGCACTAAGATACTTAAACGTCCAAGGATGTCATTTAACTGGATTACCTTCTGCAATCAATCAATTGCAGAGATTGGTCTCGATGAACGCCTCAGGTAACTACTTGGCCACCCTCCCAAATGAAATGGGGGATTTGAAATTTTTATGGAGTTGTGATCTTTCTAATAATCGTCTTCCCAATCTTCCTGATTCAATGGGGAGTTTGCCCCGACTTTACAAACTAAACGTATCTGAGAATCCCTTAACAGCGATCAGCAGTGAAATCCAAAAAATAGCCAAGTGGATGAAAAAAACGAAAAACACTATTTAAGGAAAGACTGAATAACTCAGCAGTCGGGTCTTCGATTAAAAATTAAGTTTTTCAGCGCTCTGGTTTCGAATGTCCAGCTGAGCAGTTGCTGAGTATTTCCCTAAGAAAATTACTCGAGAAAGCACATGTCCTTTCCGGGGAGCCCGTAGAACTCTTTGATTTATATCTCAAAGAACCTAGCTCTCAGTATGCAATGAGTGGATCTCCCTAGAAATTCAACTCGAAGGAAAGGGTCAATCCTTGCGTGGATAAGTTACCTCGTGATTGCATGTGGACGTTTTGTCCTAAATTGTTTGGGTATACAAACGTGTTCTCCCAATCTGTTCTATTAACCCTGAAGAGCTGATTTTGATGTAAAAACAACAGACTATCCCAGCACAACGATACATTAAGCAAATAGGCATCAGAATAAAAATGCGTTTTGTACTCTAGACCGAGCTGTAACTCAAGCTGTGTGCGCGATGCACGAAAATTATCTTTAACTTCTAGTACAGGGATTTTAGAAAACGGAGCGGTTGTCGAGCGAAGAAACTCATTATTTCTCGTATAAAACGTCCCAAGCAGGATAGCCGAAGATGCTTTTGCGAAAATTTCAAAGCCACAACCAATATGGAAATAAGAGGAAAAGCCAATATCTACGCCTAACCCTTCATACTTATTTGAAAGATCAATATAGTCTGCAAAGAAGGGCTGTATAGATACTGCTTCCAAATTATTGCCTGTACCTAACTGATTAAAAGAAAACTCTATCTCATCATACGCAAGACCAATCATAGGCTCCAAAGAAAGACGATTACTTACCCAATAACAGCGCTCTAACTGAATACTTAACAGGTCAATTTTTGTTGAAAGATCTGTGGTGACGCTTCTACGCAAATGGGGATAACCACTATCACGAAATCCTTGAAATCCAGACCAAAAGGGAACTATTGCTGTGAAAGCCTCATTAGCATTTGTAAAAAATGGAATATTTTTCGTTGAAGATTCGAACAGCTGGTGTTTTGAAGTAGCGAAATGCGTATAACCAACTGAAATAGACCATCCATCACAGGAAGATCGATATCCAACTCCAACCCTGTAACCTGTGTCGAAATCCAGAACAGGTTTTAGGTAGTCAGCATCAATCAAGTTGTTATTATTTCGAGTCTGAAGTCCACTATTATTAGATAAAAAACCAACACCATTCAGTACACCAAATTCTAGTCCGCTTATACTTGGCTTCCAGTAAAGAGCTGCTGCCTTGATGAAAAAATCCCCATCACATGTGTAGGGATGAACTGGAGCGTTACTGATCGTGTTTTCAGGTCCAAGACAATGGGAACAGTCACTTTTATCTATCGTATAGCAAACTGGGGTTGAGGGTTCGCAAGGTTCGGTTTCAGCATATAAACAGGACATGAGCAAAGCACCTGAGCAAAAATACGATTTCATACAATCTCCTTTTGCAAAGAGAAATATCCTATAATCGAAGTGAAGTCAATAAAAAATATCTTAAGAGAATTGCTCGAGAAGGCGCATGTCATTTTCGGTGAACATCCGGATGTCAGAGATGCCATAGCGGAGCATAGCAAGCCGTTCGATCCCAAGGCCCCAAGCGTAGCCAGAGTACTTGTGAGGGTCGATTCCACCGCTTTTGAGGACTTCTGGATGGACCATCCCGGCTCCACAAACCTCGAGCCATCCTGTCTGCTTACAGAGGCGGCAGCCGGAGCCTTCACAGGCGGTGCATTTGAGATCAACTTCAAGGCCGGGTTCGACAAAGGGGAAGTAGCTAGGGCGGAAACGGGCTTCAATGCTCTTTTTGAAGAGCTTGCTCCAGAATTCTTCCATCGTGGCGAAGAGATCAGCGAAGGAGACATCTTCATCGATGTAGATCCCCTCTACTTGGTGGAAAAAGACATGGGATCTTGCGCTGATGTTCTCATTGCGAAAGACAGTCCCCGGAGCGATAATCCGGATAGGAGGATTGTGGCTTTCCATGGCTCGGAGCTGGACATTCGAGGTCTGAGAGCGGAGGAGGAGGTTTTCTGTGATATAAAAGGTGTCCTGCATGTCACGAGCTGGATGGTCCGGGGGGTAGTTGAGCCCTTCAAAGTTGTACCAGTCTGAGTCAATTTCAGGCCCGGACTGAACGGAGAACCCCATTCCAACGAGGATGTCGATGACTTCACGGAGCATGAGGCGGATGGGGTGGTGTCGGCCGAGGAAGCCTTTTTTGCCGGGAAGGGTGATATCAATGTGTTCTTTTTCGAGCCGTTTGCTCTCTTCGGCTTGCGCAAGGGCGGTTAGGGCTTGTTCACAGAGGAGTGTGACTTCTTGTTTGAGCTCGTTGATGACTTTGCCCATCTGGGGACGCTTTTCAGGATCAACGGTGCGGAGTTCGACCATGAGGCCCTGAATAGGCCCTTTTTTGCCGAGGTATTTGACTTTGAGTTGTTCGATCTCCTTAGAGTCTGAGATAGATTTAAGGTCTTCAGAGAAAGCTTTTTTGAGGGAGGAGACTTTTTCTTCCATTCGAACCGGTAAAAAGAAGGCGGTGAACTAGTCACCGCCTCATAGATTATGATGCTAGTGCTTGCTTAGCTTCGCTGGCTACAGCGGAAAAACTCTCGGGATCGCGAATCGCCATCTCTGAGAGAACTTTTCTGTTCAATGAGCAACCCGACTTTGCGAGGCCATGAATCAATTTGCTGTAAGAAAGTCCGTTGATTTTCGCTGAAACTCCAATCCGAGTGATCCAAAGCTTGCGGAAATCGCGCTTGCGTAACTTGCGGTGGCGTGTGCTGAAAGCAAGAGCCGACATGACCGCGTCTTTTGTAAGGCGGATGTGGTTCTTACGATCGCCGACAAAACCTTTAGCAAGTTTCATCAGACGTTTACGTCTGCGATGTCTAGCAACAGCGTTTGTTGTTCTAGTCATAGTTATACTCCTATTAGGGTGGCGTACATTTTGGTTTGTGTTTCATGCACAACCGCATCTTTCCCCAATTGTCTTTTTTTGTTGGAAGATTTTTTTGTCAAAATATGCCGCTTACCTGCGCGACGACGCACCAGTTTACCAGTCCCTGTGACCTTAAACCGAGCTTTGACTGCCTTTTTGGTCTTCATTTTCACTTTCACGTTTTTTCTCCTTCGGCTTCTTCGCACCTGGCGCCAGTGTGACAGACATGTTACGGCCCATAAGTTTGGGCGTCCCCTCTGCGTTGGCAATATCTGCTAATCCATCAATCAGCTGTTGAATCACTTTCTTCCCAAGTTCAGGGTAGGCCATCTGCCGCCCTCTAAACATGCAAGTAAGGCGTACTTTATTGCCTTTTTCAATGAATTCACGAGCGTGTTTTAGCTTGAATTCTAGGTCGTGTTGGTCGGTATTTACCTTGACCTTGATTTCTTTGATCTTTACCTGGTGTTGTGCCTTTTTATTCTCTTTTTCTTTTTTCGTTTGTTGATAGCGGAATTTTCCGTAATCAATGATTTTACATACAGGTGGATTCGCATTTGGAGATATTTCCACCAGATCTAAATTTGCAGCTTCTGCAAGCGACATCGCCTGCTGAGTAGGAATTACTCCTACTTGGGCACCATCTTTATCAATCACACGCACGCTTGTGGCGCGGATTTGCCTATTGACTCTCAATCTTTCGCTCCGCTAAGAGGGTTTTCATCGCTTCCAGTGTCACTTTCTGTTCTTGGTTGGAGCCATAGGTCCTGACTGACATTTGTTTCTTTTTCTCTTCTTGTTTTCCAAATACCATAACATAAGGAACTTTCACGCGCAATCCCCGATGTAATTTTTCTTTCAATAAATCCTTAGATGTATCCACTAAGTAACGGATATTGAGATGATTAAATATTTCAAATACCTCTGTAGGATCGGCACCTTCTAAGGGAATAAACCTCACTTGTTCGGGTGCAAAGGCGAAGGGAAGGTTCCCTTCAAAATTTTCTATAACGAGGGCTATGAATCTTTTGATGTCCCCAAAAAAGGAGGCAGAGGCCCCTTTTTTTTCTAAACGGACGGTCGGTCCAGACCAGTAGCGACCGAGAGCATCAGCAAGGCTTAAACTCAAAATAGAACTCCCCCCGTCAATGGTTTCAACCTCAAGGTCGAGAGAGGACTCTTGAGCAGCCTTCTTCAAGGGATCGTTTTTTTTTGGCGCCTGGAGGAGCCAGCGATGGGTTAAACCACATATTTCGACCCACTCTTTCAGGAGTTTGATGAGGGTCGGAATCGAGTCAAAGGTGAAAACTGTATCTATTTTCCCATCAAATGTGTAAAAGTTTTTTCGAGAGGTCTTTTCAAAGTAGGCATAACCATTTGGAGTATAAACTTCTTCAAATTCGTTTTCCGATAATAGGTCTGTGAAACGAGCGAGAAGGGCCTTCTTTAAGAGGATCCCTCTAGGATGCCAGAAATCCCCTTCAAAGAGATCGAGTTCTTTCGCTAGAAAGAGCCCCTCTTTTTTCGGATAGTCCCGATGTTTTTTAAGAAAGGTTTTTTTATCCCGATCGGTTTCAAAGCCAGCACCGTATACTTCAACCTTCCCCTTTCTTTGCTTAAACCCGAGGAGAGAAAAGGTTTTGCAAGGTTCCCCAGGTTCTCCGATGTCGGCAAACTTCCCAATCCGTCCAATTGAGACAATCTCCTTCCCCCCTCGCATCCGCTCTGCAAGGCGATTTTGGCCCAAATGGGCAAAAAGCTCTGCAGCATTTGAAGCGACCATCTCCATGGTCTCGATCTCTTCCACGGAGAGTTTTCTCATCGTGTTTTCGAGGAGACCTAGGTAAGATTCATCAAATTTTTCCGTGTCGAGAAAAGAGCAGCGAAACTCAACAGAATCGGCATTTGAGCCTTCGAATTCGACATGGGGGAAATGCTTTTTTATGGCTGCGCCGAGAAGGAGAGCCCCTGTTTGATTGATTGCTTGCTTCATAACCTGTGAAAAAGAGTTTTATGGGGTATAGCTGACTCGAACAGCTGACCTCCACGATGTCAACGTGGCGCTCTAACCAACTGAGCTAATACCCCACAAAATTGTCCACTATGATAACCTAGTAAAGATTTCCATGGAAGTGAAAAGGCAAACCCATCTATCTCTAGCCCATTCGTACTGGGAGAAGACCATCCAGTCTGGTGATTGGGCTATCGACGCAACCTGTGGCAATGGACACGATACGTTGAAGCTTTCACAGATCTGTGAAGGGGTGATCAGCTTAGACATTCAAGAAAAAGCTTTAGAAATTACCAAAGAGCGTCTTGATCAATCGGCAAATGTACACCTTTTCCTTCAAAGTCATGCAGAACTACCCCCTCTTGCGACTCAAGTTCCCGTCCGCCTCATTGTCTACAATTTAGGCTATCTACCCGGCGGAAATAAAAAATTAACAACCCGGGTCTCTTCGACCCTTCAAAGTCTTCAGTGGGCCCAGGAGATTCTCCTACCCGGCGGAATGATAAGCATCACCTGTTATCCTGGCCACCCCGAAGGCCAATTGGAGGAGAAGGCCCTCATCGAAATGGCTGCCAAGCTCTCACCGTTTGCCTGGGATGTTTGCCACCATCAGTGGTTGAATCGCAATTTAGCCCCCTCTCTCTTACTTCTCGAGAAGAAGTAGTCTTTTATTTTAACCCTTTATTTTCAGCCTGTTCACAACTCAAGAAATGTTAAGGAATTGTAAAGATAATAAAAATAAGCTAGAATTAAAGAGGGTAGATAAAAAGAGGGGTAATTAAATAGATGAACAGTTTAAATACTAATCTTTTTCAAGTATTTTGTGAGTTGAGCCAGAAGGCTCAAAGAGTTCAAAAAAATATTGAGGAAAATCCAGTTGATCCAAAAACTCGGATCGCTTTGCATAAAGAACTCGAACACCTCCAATACTCCGTAGAAAAAGTCGGCACCACTGCCGAGCTAACACACCAAGCGATTCTAGTTCAATTTCAGGATCTTGACGAGCAGATTGTGAGTATGTATCGGCAAATCGAGGACCGTTTTGAAGCCTATGAAATCGATCTAATTTCCAATGAAGCTCTTCAACTTTCTTCTTCATTAGATAAGAATCAAGCTCAGGTTACTGCAAGAAAGATCGATCAATTACGCCACAATATCCATTTTTTGTTTCAACACAGAAAACCATCCCTGAAAAACAGAAAAATCATCACCTTGGTGATCAAGTTATCAGATCAAGTAGGAGAGGCTCTTTTGAAAAAGGGGGAAACATCAAAAGAGCACCTCCAACTGATCCAACTCCTTAGCTCCCTTCTTAGAGAAGCGCTCTCTAGTGCAGAGTCTTTCCTTTTGCCAGAGGAGGGAGAACTCGCCATGGAACTCTATGAAATTGCAGATCTATTCCATCATCAAAAAGAGAATGAGGCTCTTGTCAAACTGAAACTCATCCGATCAAAACTGAATCCTGGAGAGCAAAGGAGACTCGATCAAGCAGAGATGGGTTCTAAAGAGATGGTGCAGATCCTTCTAGAAATAGCGAGGGGAGATAGGTGCATTGCATACAGGAGCGGGCTAGAGGAAATCTTTAGCGCATAGCTGGTGCCATGATATAAAAGCTTCCACAAACGACGGTGAGATCATTTTTTGTGCCAGCTGCTTTTGCGTGCTTCATCGCACTTGTTATGCTTTTTTCTTCGGTGAAAGGACAGCGAGAGATCGACTCCAAAACTTGAGCGAGCTTTTGGGTTTCAAGTGAGTTTTGATGATCAGCTTTAACAAAGTGAATATGATGGGCTTTTGCCTCAATTTCTTTTAAACATCCTTTTATGTCTTTTGTTTTGCTCATTCCGATGATAAAGCGGAAAGTCCGGTAGGGATACAGGTGACCAAGAGCGGCAGAGAGACGAGCAAAACCATCTGGATTGTGGGCTACATCATAGATGATATTTCCCCTCTTATCAAATCTACAAGGGAGGCTGTGTTGCATTCCAGCTTCAATGCTAGATTTTCCTACACAAAATTGCTCTGACAGGACTGCAAGGGCTTCTTTTGCAACTGCTTGATTTTCGGTATCATAGAAACAGGATCTCTTTTCAACAAGATGGACGGGAGACTTCGTTTGTTCGGCTTTTTGAAAAATCGGGAGGAGTTGGGCTCTAGGACCTACTACAACAGGGACTCCCGGTTTTATAATCCCCGCCTTTTCCTTGGCAATTTCATCTACACTGCTCCCTAAAAGCTCGGTATGATCAAGACTAATTGAGGTGATGATGGAAAGTGAGGGGTTAATGACATTTGTTGGATCACTTTCTCCTCCTAGTCCAACTTCAATGACAGCAACGTCGACCGCATTTCTTTGAAAGTGTCGAAATCCAATACACGAAGTACACTCAAAGAAGTTGGGTTCTAGCTTCAGCCGTTCGATTTGGAGACAGAGATCTTCATAATCTTCGATAACTTGCTGTTCAGAGATTCTTTCCCCATTGATTGTTATCCGATCCCGATAATCAAAAAGATGGGGCGAAATGAAGAGCCCCACTTTATATCCGGCATGTTGGAGGGCATAAGCAATTTTTGCAGCCACTTGCCCCTTTCCATTGGTCCCTGCAACATGGATCAATGGGTACCCTTTGTGGGGGTTGCCATAGGCATTAAGAAGCTGAGTCATCAGGCTCATGTCATGAGGCGCATCCGCTTTTCTTTGGAAAATTTCGCGGACAGTTTGGAGGTAATCTTTTACTAATGCCATCGATGTTTTTGAAAAATTTGATCAAACACTTGTTGATTTACCCAGGAGCAGCCTAACGGGTTGTTTGGTTTTATAGATCCGTGAAAATCTGATCCTCCGCTGATCAGGAGATTTTTCTCTCGAGCCATTTCAATCCACTTATTTTCTTGGTTTGGAGAGAATTTGGCATAATATGCCTCGATCCCATCAATAGGTTTTTCAAGAAGTTTTACAACGTCCCGATGGTGATAGATGAGGTGGGGATGAGCAATAAAAACCTTCCCTCCGGCATGGTGAATAATTTCGATCGTTTCATCGGTTGTGATCGGGATCCCCGGATCGAAACAGGGCTTTTTATCTCCTATCCATTGGTTGAAAGCCTGTTGGATCGATTCAACGTGCCCCTTATCGACTAATTCCTGGGCAATATGAGGTCGCCCTGATGGATGCCCTGCTTCGACATCTCTTTGGATTTTTTCCGAGTCAATCTTCATCCCTTTTTGAGCCAGCTTCTCCATAATCTTCTGATTACGGTCGAGTCTTCGCTTGATATGCCTTTTGCAAAGGGTCAGGATTTCGGTGTTTTCTATATCAAAATCATACCCGAGAATATGAACACTTAAGCTTTCATTGACCGTGGAGAACTCGACCCCACTACCGAGGACAAGATCCGTTTCTTGAACAGCAGGAATCGCTTCCTTGTAGGCATTGACCGTGTCGTGATCTGTGATGGAGAGCCCAAGAAGTCCACATTTTTTTGCGTGGGCGACGATCTCTTTAGGAGAAAAAGTCCCATCTGAGCAGGTTGTATGACAGTGTAGGTCGGCTCTAAAATCTTTCATTTATCTTAAATCGTCCGAAGTTCCATTTCCAATTCTACCCCAGTCTTCTCTTTAATGCACTTCTTGATCTCGCTTGCTAGATTGATCACATCCTCAGCGGTGGCCGAGCCTTTGTTGACAATGAAGTTTGCGTGCATCTCTGAGACCTCTGCGTCCCCTATTCGCATCCCTTTTAGCCCACATTTTTCGATAAGGGCTCCGGCGCTGTAACCTGGCGGATTGCGGAAAACACACCCACAAGATTTTTCTTTGTAGGGTTGGCTCTTCATCCGGTAATCAATAATGGCGAGCTGTTTTTCTCGGGCGCTAGGGAGAGGACTGAGAGTAAATTTAGCCCCGACAATCGCCCCTTTTTTTTCATGAAATGAACTATACCGATAGGAAAAATTGAGTTGTGACCGGTCGAAGATCACTAGCTCTCCTTTCTCATCAACGAAAGAGACCTCTGTTAAAGAAGTGGCGGTTTCTGCTCCATTTGCACCTGCATTCATGAAAATAGCCCCACCAACTGTAGCGGGAATACCGGAAGCAAACTCTAGGCCAGAGAGCCCCTTGCGAGCTGTTTTTACTCCCAAGTGGGAGAAGTTATATCCCGCGCCCACAGTCACAAGAGTATCTTGAATTTCTAAAAAGGAGATCTTGTTTAAAATAGCGAGCCCTTGAAATCCCCGATCAGCAAAGAGCGAGTTTGAGCCCTTCCCTACAATGTGAAATGGAAGGGCTTTGGCATTGCAGTAGGCCAAAACTTCCCTCATCTCTTCAATTGATTCTACTTCTGTGAAAAAATCGGCGATACCACCTATAGCAAAGGTAGAAAGGTCACGCAGGGGCTTGCTTGTTTGAAAGGGTTTCATACTCTTGATCTTTGTACACTGTATCTAAAAGAGCATTGACGAAGGAGGCACCTTCAGCGGTTGAGTACTTTTTTGCAATCCGGATAGCCTCAGTAATGGCCACTTTGAAAGGAAGATCGGTATGCAAAATTTCGTAAAGACCCAGGCGCAAAATTGTCTGTTCGACACGGGTGATGCGCTCTAGAGTGTAGTCTGCAGATCTACTCCGAATCAGCTGATCGAGTTGATCGACATGTTGCCAAATCGCCTCTACCTTCTCATTTGCCTCGCGAACTGTTTTCTTTGGAACCGCGTTTGTTCGCATGACCAAAGACAACCCCTCGTCGTTCTCTTCAAAATCGCGACTATAAAGGAGTTGAAAAACAATTTCACGAAGTTTCTGCATTGACTGCGCCATGCTATAGAGCATACCACAGGAAACGATAAAAATAATAGATAGAAAAAATTACAGTTGACTGCGGAGCATCCAGGTTGCCTTCTCATGAAAGCCAAGTCTTTTCCCCATCAGATCAACTGTTGCATGATCTTTGTGGGTATCGGCTAGGGTTCCCAAAGATCTACAGTCGCGAATCACCTGCTCGTGGGCTTGAATAAGATGTTCTAAATATTTTACTTTAGGGTTGATGTTGTGATCCTCTTCGACAGAGGAAAGCTTGAGAAAAGCCTCCATAGACCCCTCGACAAAAAAGCCCAAAGCCCGAATACGCTCTGCAATATCATCTACCGCCCCAGCCATTTCCTCGTAGTGCTCTTCTGAAAGCTTATGAAGAGCGTAAAACTCAGGTCCATGGATGTTCCAATGAAAGTTTTGCGTCTTTAGATAGAGAACATAGGTATCGGCTAATAATTTACTGAGCGACCCGCTCACTACAGCTCTCTCGTCCTTTGTCATTCCTGTGGATAGCTCCATGACTTCCTCCTTTTTTTTGCAGCTTATTATATTTTAATTGAAAATTCAATATCTCTTTGCTAGAATCGCGAAATTGGACAAGAAAGATGTTAGGAATATTTTTAGATACTGAAACAAATGGGCTAAATCCTCATAAACACTCGATTTTAGAGCTCGCCTATAAAATCATAGATATCGAGACAGGCCAGCTTCGTCATGCTTATGAAGCGGTAATTGCCCAACCCCAAGTAAATTGGGACAGGGCAGATCCCTCGAGCCTTCAGATCAATGGTTTCCGCTGGGAAGAGGTCTCCAAGGGATCTCCGATCGAAAAAGTAGCCGGGGCAACGATCACGGCCTTCGCCCAAAAAGAGGTTAGAAGGGGAAAAGCCGTTTTCATTTGTCAAAACCCCTCTTTTGATCGAGCTTTTTTCTCTCAGATCGTCGATCCAGATATGCAGGAATCACTCGACTGGCCCTACCACTGGCTCGATCTCGCATCCATGTACTGGGCGATTCGGATCCAAAAAGGGGCTCCTCCTTGGGAAACTGGGCTATCCAAGGATAAGATCTCAACAGTCTATGATATACCCCCTGAGAGAAAACCCCACCGAGCAATGAACGGGGTCGATCATCTCATTCAGTGCTATGAAGCGGTCGTCGGATTTCCTTCAAAAGCAATGATAAAGGAAACAGTGAACAACCCTCTTGTCTGAGAGTTTCAAAAACCTTTGACTTTTTTGTGATTTTCCGCAGAATGGCTATAATCTATACGGAGTTTGCTGCGAATGTTTCATTCGGTGACGCCCTTTTTTGAGATGTTGATCATGGCGATCATGCTCAACTATTTGCTCTCCATCTTTTGGAACACCCGTTCAAAAGATCTCCTTCTTGGGCTCCTTGCATTTTTGTTTATTTTAGGTGCATCCTCATGGCTCAAATTGCCGATTCTCCACCAAATTCTCGTGATGGTTTCCAATATTCTCCTCATCGCCATCATCATCATCTTCCAACCTGAATTACGGGCCGCTCTTTCTAAATTGAGTTTGAAGGGAAGACGTTTTAAGGAGTTTTCCGAGTTTGATCGGTTCCTCGACCAACTTACGAATACCATCTACCGGCTTGCAGAAAGACGGATCGGTGCACTCGTTGTTTTAGAACATGAAGATATCCTCGACGATTATGCAGCGAAAGCTGTCACGCTCAATTCACACTTCACTCCAGAGCTCCTCGAATCTATTTTTGCGACAACAACCCCTTTACACGACGGTGCGGTAATTGTCCGGCAACAGACGATTGTCGCCGCTGCCGTTATCTTACCTCTTGCTGAAGAGGGCTCTGGAATCAATAGATCGATGGGAACTCGCCATCTGGCAGCGCTAGGATTGAGCCAGCACACAGATGCCCTGATCATCGTCGTCTCAGAGGAGTCGGGAAAGGTGTCTATCTCTCGTGAAGGTGTGATGACTCGCGGCGTTAAAATCGATCGATTTAAAGCCATCATCCGAAGTATTTTCACCCCCCCTCCTGAGAAAGAAACCAAGGGCAACTTTAGTCTGAAGGAGTGGATAAATAAGTGAAAACACTCGTCAACCGATTCTTTGTACAAAATTGGCAGCGGAAACTGATTTCTGCAATCCTTGCGATCATCATCTGGTTCATGGTCAGCCAGTCACTCACCTCCTCAAAAACAATCAGCAATATCCCGGTCCGAATCATCAACATCATGCCTGGGAAAACTGTTGCTAATCTTCAAAGCAACGGAACACTCACAAAACGGGTTACCCTCACCCTTTCAGGAAATAAACACCTCCTCGACGAACTCAACGCAGAAGACCTCGAAGTTGTCATCGATGCGAACAACCACAAAGAAGAGTGGCATGCTGATATCACAAAGAAGAACCTCGTTTCGCTAAACCCAAATATCGACCTGAACAAAGCGATCACTAGTTCCTCCACAACGCAACTCAGTATTCGCGTGACAAAACTCGTTTCTGAGAAAATCCCGATTTTTGTCACCCAACCCATTGGGGAGGCGCCAAGAGACTACCAGTTCCTTGACATCTGGCCCTATCAACTCACATTGAATGTCAGCGGTCCCGAAGAAACCGTGAAGCGACTAAGGGCAAAAGGGCTTCGCCTCACGTTCGATTTGAGCAACATAACCAAAGCAGAACTAGATGCTTTGCGATCGCGACCCGACTCAACCCATAGCGATGAAGTTTCTTTCTATGTGCCAGAACAGTGGAAGAGAGTCAGCGTCCCCCTCCTTTCCGATACATCGATAGAAATTGATGACCCGAAAGCAAAAGATCTCCGAATCGACTTTGTCCGTGTTTCTCTCCTTCCAATCAACTCGAAAATTCCCGTCTCGATGTACTTCCCAACAGAAAACATCGATACCCTTAACCCCAAATCGATCAGTTGGGGACCAAGCTCTCTGATCCAGCAGACCAATGGGATCAACCTCTTTTCCCAACCTCTTTTCGCAAAAGGGGTCTCTCATCTTTTTGTCCGTGTTGTAGAACAGATGATCCAAATGAGTGTGACCGTTGAACAGACGAAAGAAAAACAATCGCTCAACTGGAGCATTGAATTCATCAACCCAAGACTCCTCGAAGATCGCTACGTATCTCTGATGATGTCTGACGGTTCTGATGAAGAGGTTCGCGAACTTCAACCTCTTGTCCGCGAAGAGTACTTGCGAAACCGATTCCGCAGCTACATGAACCGCTTTCAACTCTACCAATCAGATGACAAACGGCTTGAAATGCAAGCCTATCTCGAAAACAGCAAAATCATCCTTGAAGAAGGGGCCCCTCGTCTTCCCAACTCTTCCAAGTTTTTGAAAAATGAGTGAGTCGGTCGTCATTCTAAAAACCAACTTTTTCAAGAAAGGCGGTGCGGAGAAATACGCCCGTTGTCTTGCTGATGCTTTCCATGCGAGAGGATGTCTGGTTACTGTTTTAACAACTGGCCCCCTAACAGGCTCTTTTCCCTACAAAGTACTCTCCTACAAATATAGAGGTAAAACGAGTGTAAGCAAGCTTTGGGAATTTGAAGACTTTTGTGAAAAACACCTAAAAAAAAATCCCCCAGACATCATTTTGGGGCTCGATCGAAATCGTTTTCAAACACATCTACGAGCAAGCTCTGGGGTCCATCGGAGCTACCTAGAGAATCGAAAAAAATATGAATCGAAATGGAAGAGATTTCGCCACCTCCTCAACCCCCTCCACACCTCCCTTCTACACATTGAAAAGGCGGGATTTGAAAACCCCGATGTTAAAACTATTTTCACCAACTCTCATCTTATCAAAAACGAAATCCTCGACCATTTCACCCTCGACCCTCGAAAAATTGCCGTCGTTCACAACGGCGTTGAGTGGAATAAATGGCAAAAACCTTTCGAAGACTGGCCCTCTCATCACAATCCAGACCGGTTTGAATTTGTCTTCATCGGCAACAACTTTGAGAGAAAGGGGCTAAGACAGCTCTTGGAAGGGATGACAAAACTCAAACAACGGAACGTTCACCTCTCCGTGATTGGAAAAGATAAACACCAAAAAAGATTTGAAAAACTCAGCTTTCCCAACAATGTTACCTTCTATGGTGAGCAGGCCGATATCATCCCCTTCCTCCAAAAAGCCGATTGTTTAGTCATCCCCTCCCACTACGACCCCTTTGCCAATGTGACTGTCGAAGCACTCGCTATGGGCCTCTACGTCGTCTCCTCAAAAACCAACGGAGGCTCTGAAATCCTCACCCCAGAGACTGGAGTGATCATCGAAGATCTCTACCACCCCTCCTCTGTCGCTCAGGCTCTAGAAATTGCTTTATCCCACCCCAAAACTCCAAAAAGTGCTATACTGGTTCGCAATTCAGTGAAACACCTCGATTTTTCGAGACAACTCAACACCTATTTGGATCTATGCTTGTCACCTACCTCATAATCCGCCTCTTTACCCTCCCCTTTGCCTACTTGCCCTATAGGGCCATCCACTTTCTCGGAAAGCATCTCGGAACGGTAGCCTACTATCTCATCCCCAAATACCGAAAAAGAGCCCTCAGCAACCTCGCCCTCACCGACCTCAACCTCACCAATGATCAAATTCGCGCCACCGCCAAAGGCTCTCTCCAAAGCCTCATGATCACAGCACTCGAATACCCCAAACTCCTTCGTGAAACAAACATCGAAAAAATTGTCCGATGCACGAATCCCGAAAAAGTAGAAGCAGTCTTAAGTCAAAATAAAGGAGCCCTCTTCTTTTGCGGCCATCAAGCCAACTGGGAACTCCTCTTTCTCGAAGGGACCCGCCGCTTTAAAGGGGTTGCCATTGGCCGTCCCATCAAAAACCGCTATCTCTACCGATGGGTCCAGTCGATGCGTCAGCGTTTTGGCGGGAAAATCGTCATGCCAAAAAATGCGATTAAAGAGGGTCTCCGAGCCCTAAAAAATGGCTCCTTCTTCGGAATCGTGGGCGACCAAGGGATGCCAAATAGCGGCTTTTCCAGCACTTTCATGGGAAGACAAGCGTGGACCTCTCCCCTACCAGCCTTGCTCGCATATAGGACAAACACCCCCATCTTTGTCGCCACCATCAAAAGAGAAAAGGGGAGCTACTCTATTTCCTTCTCAGACCCCCTCTATCCCAACCTCGAAACACCGATGGAGAAAGAGATCTCCCGCCTCATGCATGAGACCCTGGCCCATTTCGAAGCAAGTGTTCGGAATTGCCCGGAGCAGTGGATGTGGATCCACAACAGGTGGAAGCAACAAACAACAAAAGCCCTAACAAAAGCCTTTCGCCACGACACCCTCGCCCTCATCCTCCCAAACGATGAAAGCCTACTCAAAGATCTCCCCTCGCTCCGAGAAATCTATCCCACAGAGCACATCTCTCTCTATGCCCCCAAAAACCTCATCGCTAAAATCACCCTCGACGCAGAAATCCATCCCTATACCCACCTCGACGAGGTTCTTTGCGATGATCTCCGCTATAAACTGATTCTCAACCTGACCAAAAGTCACAAAATCGATCGTCACTACAAGAAAAAGGGAGCCCAGAGCATTGTCCATCTCTCGAACCTAAAAGAACTTCAAGCCCGAGTGAAACATGCCTGAGAACCGTTTTTTCCTAGAAAAGCCCTTTTCAAAAGGGCTCACGGCCTCTTTGGAAAGCGAGGAATTTAGACACCTCAAAGTAATGCGCAAAAATGTGGGCGACACCATCGAGCTCGTCAATGGACAGAGCCAGCTCGCCACCTGTAAGATCCTAAACCTCCAAAAAAACGCTGCCACCCTCACCCTCCTTGAAATCATCGAAGAACCAGCCCCAAAACCGCTCATCCTCGCCCAGGCCCTCTTACGCCCAAGCAACCTCGATCTCGTCATCGAAAAAGGAACTGAGCTGGGAGCGACCGAATTTTGGCTTTTTCCGACCCAAAACAGTGAAAAAACGAGCCTCACCCCCAATCAATCAGCTCGCCTGCGCCACCTCACCATATCGGCCCTAAAACAATGCGGCCGCCTAGACCTTCCCCCAATACATGTGAAGCCTCCCCTTGCGAAATGGGAGTCTTTCCCATTTGGTGCCGTTTTCGGCGATTTAGAAGCTTCAAAGCCCCTCAGAGCCCCCTCGATGATCCTCATCGGCCCAGAAAAGGGGTTCTCCCCCCAAGAAATCGCCCTTTTACGCGAAAAAGCAGAGGGTATCCGCCTCCACCCCAACACCTTACGCGCAGAGACAGCAGCCCTCTGCGCCCTCTCGCAAGTCTTTAAATAACTTCTACACACTTTCTTTAATAAATCTTGACAATTAACTATAATTAAGCTAAACTAAGCTTAGGAACTATAAAAAGAGGAGTATAATTATGGTTATACAAAGAATTAACCCAACAGGGAGCTCAAGACCTAGTGATTTCGAGCCCCGTCCAGTAGAGAAGAATCTCTTTTCAGCTATATTTGGTCAGATCCTCCTATTGTTTCAATCGATTGGAAATCTTTTCAGCGGCAACAAAACCATGAAAAACCGGACAGTGAGCCCTGATCCTGTGAATAATGCCTCGGCCCGAAGGGTTACTAAAGCTGCAAATCGCCCTTTTGGAGTTGGAAAATCGACATCGACTTCCGTCCCAGAAGCAAAGAAAAGCAGAAGAAGAAGGAAAGTAAAGCCCGCTGAAGCACCTACAACCACTGGATCGACAAGCAGATCCTCATCGAGAAGCAGCTCTCCAGAGCCTTTTTTGATGGCATCGGCTTCACGAGCAATGTATGAAAAAGAGCAAAGGGACCGAGAAGAATCCAAAACAATGATCCTCCCCATACTCCAGCTCGCGAGCAAAATTAAAGAAGAGGGCTTTCATACAAAAGGAGAGGTCAAAGTTCACGAAAAACTACTAAGGAAGCAAGCCGACTTGAAAGAAAAATATGGTCTGGAAGATCTTGTTGGACCACTTACCCTTCTCGAAAGCGCGATCAAAAATTCCCTTAGAAAATAAGGAAAGCGACCCAGAAAATTCTAAAAAAACACCTTGCCTTTGCAAGGTGTTTTTTTGTGCTTAGTTAATCCAAGAAACTTGGAATTCATCCCCATTCCTGCTTACAGAATAGTCTCCCAAAAGTCGATTGTATTCCTCACTCAAGGAGAAGGAACAAACATTTCCCAAAGAATCCCAGCGCTCATTTAGTTTTACCCCTTTGATCGCTACTTTAATTTCATCTTCCATAGTTTTCCAATTGGCAATCCTTTCAAAAGAATCCTTGAGGCTAAAATTCTTTAACTCTTCGATCACCCAATCAAACCCATCGATGCCGATAAAGAAAAGATACGTTCCTGTCTCATCCTTGATAAACTTTGGATTGTTAACGAAACCACTCGCAATGGTACTGGTATCCCACTTTTTGTTTGCACGATTTAAACATGCAGTCTGAATTTTATTGGTTTCTAGAATGTTTCCCATTTCTCTAACAAGAGCATTGATTTCTTTTTGTACTTTAGATGGAATATCCCTTAGTCGTAAATTCTCAAAGAAATCCTCAGGGGCCAACTCTGAAGTGCCAACATCCTCCAAGAGCCAATCGAACAGATTTTCATATTCATCAAAAGAAGAGAAAAGCTCTTTATGTTCTGTCCAGGTAACTACAGGGCAACCTTCCGAATTTTTTTCAAACCAAACCTCATCAATCTTTGCATTTGGTGAACTCAAAACATCGTATCGATGCCAAAACTTACCCTCAATACTTCTTCCAAGAAGCCCTTCTTCCGTTCTACCGAACAAACAGGTACTGATATTCTCACTGCAATCATCGTCCCAGCCTTTGAAAATACCGCTAAACTGCCCATTTCCAAGCGAGACAAAGCCGAGGATCGTTGCTTCATCATCCATCTCGGGAATTGAATGCATTTCCCAGGTTTGGTCGGTTTTAGGATTGAATAGGCCTACCCAAATTCCATCTTCATAACCCCTAATTAGAACTTCTTCGATTAGTAGTGAAACTGTTCCAGTGGTCTCATCTCTTCGCACTCGGTAATCGGAAAAGCTAGTACCTTGTTTCGAAGGAAATTCAAAATTAGGATATACAATCCATTTCTGACCATCATAAAAATGAAGGGACAACGAAGAAGAAGAGTCCTTATGAACAAACGTAATATTCCCCTTCGTATCTACATCATAGGCACCCCCTTTATCACAGGTATCAGAAAATTGGGTTTTGTACTCAGCAATGATTTTTTCCGTTTCTTCTGGAGTGCGGGAGGAAGGGTGGACTGGAGCTGATTTAACGACCCCCTCTTCTCGTATTTCGGGGTTTTTAGAGATCGATTCTGCCTTCCATTTTTGCTGGAGCTGGCCCAATTGACGATAGGATTGATTCATCCGAACCATACTCATTCCTAGGTGACCCGCAGCTTCAAGAAGGTTGTCTTTATTGAATTCTTCATAAGAAGCGCTTCCCTCAACAATCACTTGAAGAGCTACAGAGGCTAGTTGTAACTGGACAGAACCTGTGACCATCATAGCTAGGTAGAATGAGTTATTCGCAACGCGCATGGTCTCTTTACCAGCCTCAAGCATTTCACCACGAGAAATTGCCCCATAAACATGATTTAAGTTCATTCCAATGTCACTAAGAGTCGTAATGAGCATTCCAAGGGGGTGGAGAAAAATTGTCCCGGCAACAGATCCGAGGGCAAGGCCTGTGCTTAGCATAGCCCATGAAAGATCCTGATAATCTTTTGCAGAGAAACATTCTCCGAGAGTGTTGATTGCTCTTGAAGCGCTGAGCCCACAAGCAAGCGTCCTACCAAAAGGCTGATAAAGGGCGATGAATGGGAGAGCTACTTTACCTATTCTCAAAGCCCCAGAAGTGAGGTCTCTGTTTTTTTGGACTTCAGGGAAATCGTTTTTATATTCTCTATGGAAATAAAGAGGATTTTGCAAAATATTATTAGACATAGTTTGTTACCTTCGGTAAATTAAACATGAAAAAAATATAACATAATAATAACAAAACTAAAATACGGATAATTAATATAGAAAAGCGAAAAAAATCTTATTACTAATTATTGAGAAAGATTTTTTTTGTATACGGTCCCTTTGGCAGGGTCCATGGTGACAAGCTGTCCATCGCTGAGGCGGCGGAGGGCCTCGTCTGCGCGGACGATGATGGGGATGCCGAGTTTTTTGGCATCTTCTTCAGAAACTAGGTCTTCAGGGTGGTTTTGGAGGATGATTGCTTTCGCAACCTTCACCAGGGGAAGATATTCTTCGGTGAATTTAGAGAGGACAACGATTTTGTCTTTAGATGCTCGGATATTATACTCATCGGGGGTAAGGACAATTTTGATTTCCCCATCGAGCTTTTCTCCTTCAGACTCATCTCCTCGGACAAGAACTTCTCCTATGCTTTCGACAACCATACTATTGGTTGTTCCACTCATCCCAAAAGGGCTTCCAGCTGTTACGACTACGAGATCGCCAAACTGAACAATCCCCTGCTCTTGGGCAAAGGCGCTTGTAATGGAAAGGGCCTCTTGCGCATTTTTTGCTTTTTGGGGTTCTACAGGAACTACTCCCCAGTTGAAAGCGAGCTGATGGTAGGTTTTTTCGTTGTTTGTTAGAGCAACAATCGGCATTTCTGGGCGGAAACGGGAGATGATCCTTGCCGTTGAACCACTGCTGGTAAAAGCAAAAATCGCCTTTGCACCCGAGTCGTAGGCAGTTTTCACAGAGGCAACAGAGATCGACGAGGAGATGTCATGGGAGTCGATGCGCGAATCGCGAAAAAAGAAGTCTTCATAGGAAAAATCTGCTTCTGTCGTTTGGATGATGCTCCGCATGAGCTTGACTGTCTGAATCGGATACTGACCGACGGCAGTCTCTCCGGAGAGCATGACACATGAGGTGCTGTCGTAGATAGCATTAGCAACATCCGAGGCCTCTGCACGGGTGGGACGGGGGTTGTGGATCATCGACTCGAGCATTTGTGTAGCAGTGACAACTGGCTTTGAGGCATGAACACATTTTCGGATCATCATTTTCTGCAAGACTGGCACGTCTTCAATAGGAAGTTCTACACCAAGGTCTCCTCTAGCGACCATGATCCCATCTGCAACTTGGACAATACTGTCAAAGTTCTCCACACCAAGGCTATTTTCAATTTTCGCAATCACTTGGATATCATCTTTCCCCTGGGCTAAGAGGAGGCTTTTGATCTCTCTTACATGCTCTGCAGAGCGGATGAAGGAGGCTGCAATAAAATCAACATCTTGCTGACAACCAAAGGTGATATCTTCGATATCTTTTTCGGTCATCGCAGGCAAAGGGACATTTACCCGGGGCATATTGACCCCTTTCCTACTTTTAATGACTCCCCCATTGAGGAACTCAACAACCACTCCCTTCGATGTGATTTCGACCACTTCGGAGCCGATATAGCCATCGTCAAAGAGAACAAAGTCCCCTTTGGTTAACGGATCGAGAGCAACCCCAGGAGTGATAGGAAGCCCCTCCCCTTTTTCTCTGACTAAAAGGAGGCGACCCCCTCTTTCAACAGCGACTTCCTTTTCGAGAATTCCAACACGGATTTCAGGCCCCTTCGTGTCGAGCATGATCGCCAAAGGGACCTTCTTCTCTTCTCTGGCCTTTTTAAGATTGTCGATCGTTTTTTTGTGCTCGGCATGAGTTCCGTGGGAGAAGTTGATCCGAGCCACGTTCATTCCCGCATCGATCAGTTCGAGGATCATCTCATAGGAAGAGACGGCAGGTCCCATAGTACAGATAATTTTGGTCCGAGTTCTCATAATTTTATATTACCTCTTGCTGGGCCTTGTTCTCAACTCTTAAGAGAGCTATTATGGCAGGCTATGGCACAAAAAATTGTTCTTAAGAAGGTTGCTGTCCACAATCTAAAAAATGTTGACCTCACTCTAGAGCCCAACCAGCTGATCGTTTTCACTGGAGTATCTGGTTCAGGGAAGACCTCTCTTGCCTTTGATACGATCTACGTTGAAGGGCAGCGCCGCTATATCGAGTCTCTTTCGACGTTTGCTAGACGGCACCTTGGAGAAATGACCAAGCCAAATGCTGAGCTGATCGATGGGATTTCCCCGACAATTGCCATTGAGCAAAAAACAGCAGGTCGGAATCCGAGGTCATCTGTTGGAACGATGACCGGGATATACGACTTTATGCGGATCCTCTATGCCCGCGTTGGAATCGCCCACTGTCCTGTCAGTGGAGAAGTAGTCACCCCCCAAAGCACGGAGCAAATTCTTCAAGAGATTGAAACCCTACCGGAGAAGTCCAAAATTATCGTCCTAGCTCCCTATGCAAAAGGGAAAAAGGGGGAATTTAAAGATGAGTTTGCAGAGCTTCTGAGAAAGGGATTTACGAGAGTTCGCCTCGATGGAGAAATTGTCGATTTGGAGCAAAAGATCGCTGTCGATGGGAAAGTAACTCATGATCTCGATATAGTCATCGATCGTCTTGTGGTTAAAAAAGAAGAACGGAACCGAATTGTAGAGGCGATCACCCACGGGCTCGAAATCGGAAAGGGGCTCGTCTCCATTCTGTATGCAGACCAAGGGAGGGAGCAGCTCTTCTCTCAACATGCCTACAGCCCCAAGTCAGGGATCTCTTACGGCCCCCTCCAACCACAGGACTTTTCCTTCAACCACCCCTCAGGGATGTGTACCGAATGCCAAGGACTCGGCACCCTGCTAGAATACGACCTCGACAAAGTGATCGACCCAGAAAAGAGCATCGCTGAGGATTGTTGCTCTGTTGCCAGCTCCTACAACACCGTCCGCTATGGAAACATCTTTAACAATCTTGCAGAACTCTACGATTTCGATGTAAACACCCCCTGGAAAGACCTTCCCAAAAAAGCCCAAGAGGTCTTTCTCAATGGAGTCCGGAAAAAATGGCTAAAAATGCAATTTTTCCACCCGACAAAAAAACAGGGATGGACCGAATATGTCTCTTGGCAAGGGGTCCTTCACGAAGCTAGAAAAAGGTATCAGGAAGCAACCTCTGACAGCTACCGAAGCAAAATGCAGGAGCTCATGGTCGAATCAACCTGTCCTAAGTGCAAAGGAGCACGCATCCGTCCCTACCCTGCCGCTACAAAGCTCAAAGGGAAAACGATTCATCAGCTCACCTCGATGTCGATTGAGAAGGCCTACGAGTTTTTTGATACAATTACGCTAACGAGAGAAGAAACGACAATTGCTGAGGAGGTTGTCAAAGAGATTCGTCAACGCCTCTACTTCCTTTTTGATGTTGGCCTCCATTACCTCACGTTAGAGAGAACAGCGCCGACCCTTTCAGGGGGTGAAGCGCAACGAGTCCGCCTTGCTTCCCAAATCGGATCGGGACTTTCCAAGGCAACCTACATCCTCGATGAGCCTTCGATCGGCCTCCACCCAAGAGATAATGTGAAACTTCTCGCTTCACTTAGGGCTCTAACAGACAAAGGAAATACCGTTATCGTTGTCGAGCATGATGAGGAGACGATTTTAGCTGCTGATCACATTGTAGATGTTGGCCCCCTTGCTGGAAAATTTGGAGGGGAAGTAATTGTTTCAGGAAAACTTGAGGACCTCCTCAAAAATACCCGATCGATCACCGCTGATTACCTCACGGGGAAAAAGAAGATACCGATTCCAAAAAAACGGCGTCCCAAGGGGAAAAAGCAGATCCAGATTATCGGGGCGAAACACCACAACCTGAAAGAGGTCACCTGCGTAATTCCCTTAGAACAACTCGTTGCCGTCACAGGTGTTTCTGGTTCGGGAAAATCCTCGCTGATCAGCGATATTCTTCATCCGGCCCTCTCCAACCTTCTCCACCACGGAAAACAGAAGGTGGGCAAGCACCAATCCATTAAGGGAACGAATCAAATTGACAAGGTGATTGCAATTGATCAATCGCCTATCGGAAGAACACCCAGATCGAATCCAGCTACCTACATCAAACTCTTCGACCATATCCGCGACCTCTTTGCCAAGCTCCCCGAAGCACAGGCGCAAGGCTACCTGGCGGGTCGGTTCAGCTTTAACGTAAAAGAGGGTTCCTGTCCCCACTGCAGTGGCATGGGGATGGTGAAGATTGATATGGATTTCATGGATGATGAGTGGGTGACTTGTGAACAATGCGCCGGTCAGCGCTTTGATCAAAAAACACTCTCTGTTCTCTATCGAGGAAAAAACATCTACGAGATCCTAGAAATGACCGTTGGAGATGCCCTTGATTTCTTCGATGCGATCCCCCCAATCAAAAAGAAGCTCGAAATGCTCGGTGAAGTGGGTCTTGATTACATCAAAATAGGACAGAGCTCTCCCACCCTTTCCGGCGGTGAAGCCCAGCGGATAAAGCTGGCAAAAGAACTCTCTCGTCCCTCAACGGGACAAACCCTCTTTATCCTCGATGAGCCAACTACAGGGCTCCACTTTCACGATATCCATAAACTCGTTGAAGTTCTCCAAAAGCTTGTCGATAAGAAAAATACCGTCCTTGTCATCGAACACAATATGGACCTTGTGAAAACAGCAGATTGGGTGATCGATCTTGGACCTGAGGGAGGCGAATACGGTGGGGAAATCATCGCGGCCGATCGACCTGAAAAAATCGCCCAGATGTCAACTCCAACGGGAAAAGCCCTCTACCATGCGCTCAATCCAATGCCCATAACAAAGGCGCCTCCTAAAGAGAAAATAATTCAAAAGTTTGATGAGTCGATTGAAGTTGAAAAAGCCGAGCAAAACAATCTAAAAGGGTTTGATGTATCGATCCCCCACAATAAGATCACCATCTGCACAGGCCCTTCCGGCTCTGGAAAGTCCTCCCTCGCTTTTGAAACAGTGTATGCGGAGGGTCAGCGCCGTTATATCGAATCGATGTCGGCCTATGCCCGCCAATATGTCAAACAGATGTCCAAACCCAAAGTCGAAGCGATCAACGGCCTTCTAGCTGCAATCGCCATCGAGCAAAAAAGTCATGCAGGCAATCCCAGGTCTACTATTGGGACGATGACCGAAGCCTACGACTATCTCCGTGTCCTCTATGCCCATTTAGGGATCGCCTACTGTCCTGAAACGGGAGAAAAAATCGAGTCGATCAGCAAACAATACGTGCTCGACCTTCTCATGAAGCTTCCTGAAAAAACCAAAGTGCAAATCCTTGCCCCCTTAGAGATCAAGGAAGACTTCCAATCAACTAAAGAACGACTCTTGAGTGAGGGTTTCTTACGGGTCAGAGTAAATGGCGAAATCTATGAACTTGACGCTGATATCCCCTTTGAAAAACGGCGTAAAAACGAAGTTCTCCTCGTCATTGACCGGCTGACGATTGCAGAAAAGGACAAAAAAAGGATCTACGACGCGATCGACACAGCTGCAAAGCTCAGCTCCAATACCCTCGTCGTCCATCACGATGATCAGGACACCTTCTATAATCTAGCCTTTGCCGTCCCCTCAACAGGCAAATCCTACCCTCCGATCACACCCCATACCTTTTCGTTCAATACCAAACATGGGATGTGCATGGATTGTCTCGGCCTCGGCTTCCAATTTGGGGCAAATTTGCAGAAACACCGGGTGATTATGCGGATGAGTCCTTTTGCACTAATGAAAAAGCTCTGGAAAGACTACGCTAGCCATGATGCACTCGATCTCTTTGAAATGGTCCTCGACGAGCTTAAAGTCGATCCCGATACACCTCTTGAAAAGCTCAGCCCAAATGAATTGCAGATCATCCTAGGCGGATCAAACGTCTTCTTAAAAAAGAGGGGTTTTTCAATTCGCTATAATGGCCTAGGGCCGGTCTTTGCCAAACTTGCAAAGTCGGCAACGAGCACTCTTAAAGAGGAACTGAGCAGTTGGGTCGATCAGATCACCTGCCCTTCTTGCGAAGGATCCCGTTTAAGCCCCCTCGCTCGAAATGTCCGCCTCAAGGACTACTCGATCTCCGACTTCTGCGCTCTTCCGTTGGATGAAGCCTTTGCTTTTCTAGAAAACCTCGAGATTTCAGACCATTTTCTCGACGAGACCTATGCGCAACTTAAACATAGGCTCCACTTTCTTAATGAAATCGGCCTTGATTACCTCTCTCTCGATCGCTCTGCACCAACCCTCTCTGGAGGAGAAACGCAGAGAATTCGCCTCGCCCGCCAACTTGGAAGTGGGATGACCGGATGTCTTTACGTCCTCGATGAACCGACGATCGGCCTCCATCCTCATAACAATGCCTTGCTGAATCAGTCTCTCAAGAAGCTCTGCGATTTGGGCAATACGCTCCTCCTTGTCGAACACGATCCACTCACCCTTGAAATCGCCGATCATATCATAGATTTCGGTCCTGCTGCCGGTAAATACGGCGGAGAAATTGTTGCTCAGGGAACCCTTGCAGAAATAAAAAAGGATCCCAATTCTCTTACAGGCGCATATCTTAGTGGTAAAAGAAGTGTTCCGATCCCTGAAAAAAGACGGACCTCAAAAAAAACGATCCATATTGAAAATGCCCGATTGCACAACTTGAAAAATATCAGCGTTGACATCCCGATCGGCATCATGACTTGTCTCACTGGCGTCTCAGGTTCGGGAAAATCAACCCTGATGAACGATCTCCTTCGCCCGGCTGCCCATCAATCTCTTGCGACAAGAAAACGGCCCGACACGATTGAATACGCCGGCTCAACGATTTCGGGTCTTGCCCATTTTGACAAACTCCTTGTCATCGACCAAAATCCTATCGGAACAACCAATAGAGCCGATGTCAACACCTATACCGATCTCGCAACCCCTCTTAGACACTTCTTCTCCGAGCTTCCCGAATCCAAAATGAGGGGTTTAAAGCCAAAATACTTCAGCTACAATCACATTAAAGGGATGTGCACAAAATGTTGGGGCCTTGGTAAACGGAAGATCGAAATGCAGTTCCTTGCCCCGATAAGAGTCCTCTGTGAATCGTGCCAAGGATATCGCCTCAAACCAATCAGCCTCCAGGTGAAATACAAAGGAAAACACCTCGGGCACATGCTCCAATACACCGTGGAAGAAGCCCTCACAGAACTTCCCCCTATCCCCAAAGCACTCAACATCCTGGAAACACTAAAGTCGGTAGGCCTCGGCTATCTGCAGCTAGGCCAAGAAATCGCGACTCTGTCTGGCGGTGAGGCGCAGCGGCTCCGCCTCGCTCGTGAGCTTGCCAAAAGGCAAACAGGCAAGACACTCTACCTCTTCGACGAGCCAACAATCGGACTGCATGCCGATGATATCGCCCGTCTTCTCCCGATATTCCACGCTCTTGTGAACAAGGGCAATACTCTACTCATCATCGAGCACAACCTCGACATCATCCGATCCGCTGATCATCTCATCGACCTAGGCCCTGAAGCTGGTATCCGCGGTGGCGAAATTTTGTATGAGGGAAATCCAGAAGGCATTGGAAAAAACAACCGTTCGTTAACCGGAAAATATTTGCAAACAAAGCCCTCGACAAGATAAATTCGTTCCTTCCGGAGGACTTTATGGCTAAACCACTACTCATTCGCAAACGTGCAAAAGTTGTTGCACTCATTGTCTTTATTCTCGCTCTTGTGATTGTCACCTATACAGGTGCATGGTGGCCCGGGATAATGCTGGCTGTAGGTCTTCCATTAGCTATTTGGCAATATCTCCAAGGACGTACCTGGGATGTTGCTATCTCTCTATTCGTTTTTGTTGGCGCATGGTTAACGGTCCAATTCAATATCAAATGGAGATACTTTCTTCCTGTCCTCTTTGCAACTGGTGGGATTTACATTTTCTTTCGTGAATGGATCCAGAGTAAGTGGGCTAAAGAAGAAGAGTTCGACGAAGACAAAGATTCAACAATTGAGGATGACGAATGAACAAACTACTACCGAGTATTCTCCTTTCATTGAGCAGCCTATCCGCTGCGCAAAACTCCCCACCCACCTCTCCAGCACCATGTAATTCTAATCCTGATTGGAAATATCAATACTGTTCAGGCCCAAAATCCTTTCAAGGGAATGCTCCTACCCGTCCACAAACCTGCGACGGCGACCTAGTCATTGGAGTATCGATTTTCAGCTGGAAAGCGTCGGAAGACGGCCTTGAGTATGCAATTGATAATCGTGTCGAAGGCGAAATATTCCCCTATTACAGTGCAACCGATAACCAGTTACACAATCTAGTGAATGCTGAGTACAAAACTCCCCATTTTGGATGGAATACTGGGTATCAAGTAAAAGTTGGATACAACGCCCCTTTAGAGGGGTGGGACATCGACCTTATTTGGACCCAATACAAAATTTCTAATCAGCAAAAAATCCAAACGGCTCCTATAGGTGATGATGATGTTCAGGAAAATGTCTTATTAACTCTTTGGTCAGCATTTCACGGGATTCGGGCTGCATCTCCCGTTTTCGCCCATAAAATTGACACAAATTGGAAGCTCAATCTCGGACTCCTTGATCTAGAGCTGGGCAGAGAATACTGGGTGAGCAGATATCTATCCATTCGTCCTTTTATCTCTCTTGAAAGAGCCTGGATTGAGCAAGAATTGGAACTTTTTCATGAGGGGGGCTACTGGGTAGGTGCTTCTTATGGAGATAATCAACCTGATATGAATAACGAAGTGAAAATCGACAATGATTTCAAAGGACTTGGTGTTCGGTCTGGTTTCTCGACCAACTGGCATCTTGGTTGTGGATGGAGCTTTTACAGCGAATCATCAGCAGCCATCCTATACGGACGATTCCGCATTGACCATGATGAGGTCAATCGGGGCGCTACACCTCCATTTTCAAAACAAAAGGTGCTTGATACAAAGACGAGCTTCCACGCCTCTCGCCCCCATTTTGGGATTATTCTAGGCCTCCAATACCAAACCCTTATTTCTGAGCGGAAGTATGGCCTCACAGCCCGCCTTGGATGGGAAGAGCATCTCTTCCTCCACCAAAATCAAATGTGGAGAGTGAACCGGAAAGATACAGAAGTGGTAAACTCCCCGTACCCCAACAATATGTTCCCGAACAATGCAGGAGAAAATGTCTTTCTCCAGCGCCGTGGAACACTCGTAACGGGCGGTTTGACCCTATCCTTGCAATTTGCGTTTTAATTTTTGAATGCACCTAAAAATTTTAGGTGCATTCTCTTTTTTTTCCCCGTTTGATAGAATATAGCTTTTTTGCGAGAAATTCCCATGAGCAGTACGCCAATCTATTCAATCACTATTCCTAGCATCCCCCAAGCTCCGGGAACCAAGACCCAAGCAAAGGCAAGTGCCAACTCCCTTTTGAAAGAGGCCGAACTACAACTCAAAGAAAAAAAATATGACAATGTATTTAAAACAGCCCAATTAGGACTCAATCGAAAATCACCAGACCCAGAAATGAATCAAAAATTCCGCTATCTGCGGGGACAAGCTATGTTCGAGAGCAACTTATTCTACGGGGCAATGGGCGAGGCTATTTTTGGTCTACAAATAGAGTCCTCCCCTTCCCCAACCAGGGAGAAACTAATTCAACTCGCAGTTAATTCAATTTTTGAAATTCCAAGAGAAAACCTACTAACTCAAATCAATACCAAGCTCCTTCAACTTGAAAACAAACCCGACACTCGCTGCCAAGTACTCCACTCTATTGCCCAGAAGTTTTTTACTGAAAACACCTCTTCGCTAGCAACTTTAATTGCCAAGAAGGGGCTCTCCCTCTCCCATTCCTCTGAATGGTCGAAAAAATTCCACCAAATCATCTCCGCAGTAGATTCTCGGGGAGTAAAGCGCAAGCAGATTCCCTAAACCCAAAACAGACGATTTCAGAGACAGATAACCAAGATAGTTGTGGATATCCAATTAATACTAAATTGACTTTTTAGATATATTTAAATATAATATAAAAATCCTAATTAATAAAAAAGGACAACTATTATGAGTATATCAAGTATTAAACACCCAGTACGGGATCAAGCTGTCTATTACGCAATGAAAACAACAGGAGCTCTATTGGTTGCTGGGGGTGTTGCTGTTGCAGTTACTGGTTCAATTTATACTTGGCCTGAAGTGACCCGGATCATAGGTTCAAGAATCAATGGGATGCCAGTGGAAGCCGTAGGTTTCACGGGAAAAGCGGTAGATAGTCTGATTCTAATATTTTTTACAGCTATCAAAATGTGTTCTCAAATGCCTAATAAAGACATCGGAGGTTTTTGCACTTTAGGGGTCATAACGATAGGAGCGGTTGTAGTTTTAGGTCCCCTATTGCTTGCTTTTGGGTCGCCTATTTTGGCAGGGTCTTTGGTTAGTTCAGGTGGTTTAGCTCTCTGGAATGAAGCTGATGCCTGGGGTCAGGAAGCCCAGAACAAAGTAGATCCTTCTAAAAAAGACCATTTGCAGACCTCTTTAAAGCCAAGTCGTAGCGTTTAGTAAAACAAAAACCCGAGTCAGGGATCGATAAAAGAGTCCGTTTGCAAAAAAAAAGCTTCCAGAGGGGGGACTCTGGAAGCTCCTAAAAAGAGACTATTCTTTGGGGGATGTTGAATCCCCTGCCTAAATCAGCCTCAGTTTACTTTAATTTTGTGCAATTTCAGAAAGGTTGCGATCAAACGCCCCCTTTTTTTGTTGCTGAAAGTCCATCATAATTTGTTTCACTTTTTCTTCAACAGGATTTTGTGTAGTGATGTTTCCAGCCGCAAGGCTTTGTAGTACTTGATAATCCATGTTGAAGGCCCTCTCGGCACGAAATGCTTTCTGTGCAAGGTCAATTTTTTTGATCCAAATTTTATCGCCTGCTTCTTTTGCAGCTGCTTCCATTTTGTCGAGTTTTTCAAGTTGGATTGCAATTTTTTTCTGCTCAAAATCTTCAGATTTTGTCCCAGAATTATGAGATGCTACGTTTAGAAGAAGTTCTTTAATATAATACTCGGTTTCTAAAGCTGAGATTTTGTTATCGATTGTTCCAACAGCGGTTTCGGGGATTTGGTATTTGAGGCCATCGAGCTCCGCTAGGACCTCGGCACCTTGTGACGAAAGATCGTAAGAAACAACGCTATCGACCGAGTCTGCAAGAGGTGAATTGGGAGCTTTTGTAATTGCTTCTAATAATTTTTGATTTCGCTCCCTACTGAGCCTAGCCATTTCAGAGCGGTTGTTCTCAATTTTTTTCTGGATATCTTCTGGAGAGGCTTTCATCGCAGATTTTGCACTTTCGAAAAGACCCCTAATCGCTCCAGCTTTACCAGCATTTTCGTACTGTTCGTGGAGCTGTGAGAGAAATAAATCGTAGGCGCCTTGGCGGTAGGAGGACTCCGCCTCGGCGACCACTTGTTTACTTGATGAAGCTGGAGGAGTAACATCGCTGCCATGGAGCTGCGTTGCACTAGTAATAGAGATAGCGAGAGCTAATATTTCTGCGAACCACTTCTTAGACATTGTTTATTCTCCAATTAAGTTAATAACTATATTGCGTGTATCATTTATTATATCGAAGGGAGATTTAAATAAAAACTATTAAATGAATTTTTATAAAAAAGGGTGTTACTTTACTTGTGGAGAAAGACTAAAGTAATTAATACCCATAGCCTCTCGAACCTCTCGGAGGGTCTGGGAGGCTGTCTCGCGGGCTTTTTCTGTCCCTTTCTTCAAAATATTCATTACCTCTGAGGGATCCTTTGCAAACTCTTCCCGTCGGACGCGGATCGGGGAAAGAAACTCTTGTAACACTTCATTGAGGTAGCGTTTGACGATGACATCTCCAAGCCCTCCCCGCTGGTAGTGGTCTTTGAGTTCTTGGATTTTCACTTGGTCTGTCCCAAATGCGTCGAGATAGGTGAAGACGGGATTTCCCTCGACTTTCCCCGGGTCTTCCACCCGCATATGGTTCGGGTCGGTGAACATTTTCATGATTTTTTTCTGGGAGGCTTCCTCGGAGTCAGATAGGTAGATGCAGTTGCCAATGGTTTTGGACATTTTGGCATTTCCGTCGGTCCCGGGCAACCTGGCCATCTTAGGGATGAGGGCCTCGGCACGAACAAGGACCTCTTGACCATAGATCCGATTGAAATGACGGACGATTTCGTTGGTCTGCTCAATCATAGGGAGCTGATCCTCTCCAACCGGGACGAGATTTGCTTTGAAAGCAGTGATATCTGCTGCCTGGCTGACAGGATAGACCATAAACCCTGCGGGAACGGCATCCCCGAAGTTTTTTTGGGTGATTTCCGCTTTAACGGTAGGGTTATGCTTCAGCCGATTCCAAGTGATCAGGTTTAGGTAGTAGGAGGTGAGCTCAAAGAGCTCGGGGATGAGCGATTGAATAAGAATGGTTGTTTTTTGAGGGTCTATTCCGACAGCTAAGTAATCAAGGGCAACCTCAAGGACATTTGCTCGGACTTTTTGCGGCTCCTTTGCATGGTCGGTCAGTGCCTGCGCATCAGCGATCATCACAAACTGTTTTGCACTATGCTGCAGCTCAACACGATTTTTTAAAGAACCAATATAGTGACCGAGATGGAGAGGTCCAGTAGGGCGGTCTCCTGTAAGAATTATTTTCATTGATGACTCCAAACTTCTTGCATATATTACGCATATATGTGATGTGTTTTCAACATGAAGTTTGAAAATTATCAGATTCTAGAGAATATCGGCAAAGGGGGAATGGGTGAGGTCCTCCTCGCTCACGATTCGGTTTGCGGTCGGGATGTCGCTCTAAAAAGGATCCGCCAAGAGTGGGCCGATAAAAAAACGATGCAAGACCGTTTTTTGCGAGAGGCTCGTATTGCAGCCCAGCTCTCCCACCCAAACATCATCCCGATCTTTGAGATCAGCGACTCCTACTACACAATGCCTTTCATCGAAGGAGAGACCCTAAAACAGATCCTCAAGGATACACGTGAGCAAGCTCATAAGGGAGAACCCCTCCATCCCATCGGCTCCTCCGTGCAAGCCCTCGTTCGGATATTCTTGAGCGTATGCAGCGCGATCGCTTATGCTCATTCGAAGGGGGTTCTCCATCGGGATTTAAAACCTGAAAATATCATGGTGGGCAAGTTTGGTGAGGTGATTATCCTCGATTGGGGGCTGGCAGATTTTATTGATTTACCTGAAAATAATGGCCTCGACTTCAATGAGGAGAGCCCCCATCTGACACAACCGGGGAAAATCCCGGGAACCCTTCTCTTCATGGCACCTGAGAGGGCCTTTGGAGCAAGGTCTTCTGTACTTACAGACATTTACTCATTAGGGGTAACTCTCTACCAACTCCTCACATTGCAATTCCCCTTTCATCGAAAAACTCTAAAAGACTACAAAAAACTCCATCAATTTGAAACGATCCCTGACCCTGAGGAAATTGCCCCTGATCGAGATATCTCCCCTCACCTTTCCAATATTGCAAAAAAGTGCCTTGAAAAAGACCCCAGTGAGCGGTTCCAAAATATGGAGGAGCTCATCAAAGAACTCGAAAACTATATTGAGGGAAATCCCGAGTGGATTGAAGCGGGAGAACTAAAAATTGAGAGGAAAAACGACTGGCAATTCCAGGAAAATATCGCACTTGGCAAGCATAGGGCTCTCACCCGAGGGATAGAGATGGTTGAGTGGTTTAATCTGATGATTTCCAAGGCCCATTTTCCCGGGAATATCCAGATCGATGCCGAACTGACCCTAACAGAGGGAAATCAGGGGGTCGGAATCCTGTTTTGCATTCCAGAAAACAACCTCGCCAAAGGTCTAGAGGAGTCCTATTGTCTTTGGCTCTCAGAAGAGGGAATTCGCCTTTATCGAGCCGATGTTGAAGTTTTTGACTCGAAACAAATCCGTTTGGAAAAAGACCGAAAATACAAAGTCCAGGTCACCCACATTGAGAACCACGTCCGCTTGTTCCTCGATGGGGTGCAAAAATTTGGATTCATTAGCCACATCCCCCTCCCTGGATCACGCATCGGCCTCCTTCTTCGTGATGGGAACTTCCTTCTCCCCAATTTAACAGTCTCTGTGGGAAGTCAAAATATCATGGTAAACTGTCTAGCCATACCCGACGCATTTTTGGCTCGAAAGGACTACAACGAGGCCTTGAGTGAGTATCGAAAAATCTCCGAATCGTTTCCCGGTAGAGCAGAAGGGAGAGAAGCTACTTTCCGCGCAGGGATGACTCTCCTAAAGAAGGCTGAACGGCAAAAAACCAAGTCGATAAAAGAAGAACTTTTCTCTGAAGCTCTCTCTGAATTTGAAAAGCTCCACCACACCCCAGGAGCTCCCCTCGAATATTTAGGAAAGTCGCTTGTTTACAAAACTCAAGGAGAATTTGAAGAAGAAGCGAAATGTCTTGAACTGGCTCTTCGAAAATACCCCAGACACCCTCTAAAGCCTATTTTGGTCGAAAACATTTTAACCCGTCTTCACGAGTCGAGTCAAACAAAGCGGACAGTTGCCTATCTCTTTGCCCTCATCGTCCTAAAACACCTTGCGAAACTACCAGAAGCCACTGAAATCTCTGATATTCTCGAAAAAAGCTTGGAACCCCTCCCTTTCTTTGCTCCATCTGATAACCGGAGGATGTTTTTGATCACGCAGCTCGCATTTTGGCTTAATAAGCCCATGGTGTTACATGAACTCATCGAGAAAAAAGAACTTGACCCCATTGATGAGCAAAATGCCCAAATTGCCCTTATTCTTCTCGGTCATGAGGATCTTGCTGATCTATCGGTAATGGAAAAGACCTCACCCGAAATCACCCATGCGCATTTTGAAAAAGCGCTCCAGACAGAATCTAAACTTCCCGAGGAACCAATCAAACTTTGGGAAGCTATCCATGAAAAAAAATGGGAAGAGGCAAAAAAAATCCTCGGAGCACTCTCCAAAGAACGGATCGTTTCTGAATCAGACCCCAACTTTTTTCTCTACGGCTGTTACCTGGCAAAAGTAAAAGGGGAAAAGGCAGCTCTAAAGCACTTAACGACCATCTCTGAAAAGGCTTTCCCTCCGACATCTTCACTGTTGTCCCACTATCTAATGGGAAGAATTAATTTGAAGAAAGGATGGATTGAAGGGGCCTTTTTCTGGGAAAAGCTCAAACTGCTCCAGCAAATTGAACTTTATTGTGAGTGCTTAGGCGATGAAAAGCTGAAAAAAGCGATCAAAATTCAGGCCAAAAATCTTTAATTCGTCCATAATGACCCTATATGTCTGCCTACGAACCAAACGAAGTTGAAAAGAAGTGGTATCCCTATTGGGAAGAAAATGGTTTTTTTAAAGCCGATGCCACCTCCTCTAAGCCCCCCTACTGCATATCCATTCCCCCTCCGAACGTAACCGGTGTTCTCCACATGGGGCACGCCCTTGTTGATACCCTCCAAGACGTTCTAATCCGCTGGAAGCGGATGCAAGGGTTCGAAGCGCTATGGGTCCCCGGGACCGACCATGCCGGCATCGCGACACAAACGGTCGTAGAGCGGGATCAAATGGCCAAAACAGGGAAGAGGCGAAAAGACTTTTCTCGAGAAGAGTTCCTTAAACTTGTCTGGAAATGGAAAGACCACAGCCAGGAGCGGATTATCAATCAGCTCAAGCGACTTGGCTGCTCATGTGATTGGGATCGTCTTGCGTTCACCATGGATGAAACGCGAAGCAAAGCTGTCCTCTCCATCTTCAAAAAGCTCTACGATGACGGTTTGATCTATCAAGGCGACTACCTGGTTAACTGGGATCCTGTCACACAAACAGCCCTTGCAGACGATGAAGTAGAATATGAAGACAAGGCCTCAAACCTGTGGCATTTACGCTACCCTTTAACCGATGGGAGTGGTCACCTCATTGTCGCAACAACTCGTCCAGAAACGATGCTCGGCGATACAGCCGTAGCTGTGAATCCCGAAGATGAGCGGTATAAATCCCTTATTGGAAAAACGATTCGCCTGCCTCTAACAAATCGGGAAATCCCCATCATAGCCGATCACTACGTTGAAGCAGAATTTGGTTCAGGCGCAGTCAAAATTACCCCAGCCCACGACCCGAATGACTATGAGATGGGCCTTCGTCACGATCTTGAAATGATCAATATCATGACCCCCGATGGAAAAATCAACGAAAACGGCGGCGAGTTTGCGGGGCTCTCTATGGAAGAAGCCCGAATGGCCGTTTCCGACAAGATGAAGTCACTCGGGTTCATGGAAAAAATCGAGCCCTACAACCACCGGGTAGGGGTATCTTATCGTTCTAAAGCTGTCATCGAACCCTATCTCTCAAAGCAGTGGTTTGTGAAAATGAGTGCCTTTAAAGAGAAACTCATCGACGCGGTTAAAAGTGGCAAAGTCAAAATCATCCCCAAAGACTGGGAAAGCACCTATTTTCACTGGATCGAAAACTTGCGCGACTGGTGTATCTCTAGACAGCTTTGGTGGGGCCATAGGATCCCTATTTGGTATAAGGGTGATGAAATCCTCTGTTATACCGGCGAGGGTGAACCTCCGGGCCCTGAATGGGTTCAAGATGAAGATGTTCTCGACACCTGGTTCTCTTCAGGATTATGGCCTTTTAGCGTCCTAGGATGGCCCGGCAAAACTCCTGACTTTGAAAAATTCTACCCAAATAGCGTATTGATCACCGGACACGACATCCTTTTCTTCTGGGTTGCCCGTATGCTCCTCATGGGTGAATATGCGACAGAAAAACTTCCCTTTCCCGAAACATTTCTCCATGGTCTTATCTACGGAAAATCCTACTCGCGCTACAACAAAGACGGTAGTATTGCTTACCTGAGCACCCCTGAGCAGCAAAAATATGACTTGGGAGAAAAACTCCCCTCAGATGTCCATGCGAAGTGGGAAAAGATGTCTAAGTCGAAAGGCAATATCATCGACCCTCTTGAGATCATCGACACCTACGGAACCGATGCGATGCGGATCGCCCTCTGTTCTGTTGCTACTCATGCGCGCCAAATTGATCTCGATAGACGCCGTTTTGAAGAGTACAAAAATTTCATCAACAAGATCTGGAATGGTGCTAGCTTTGTCTTCATGCATCTCGAAGATCTCGAGATAGGAAATGGTATTGATCCCTCCCGTCTGACTTTGGAAGACAAATGGATCCTCTCTCGCCTCAATCAAGTCATTTCCCAAATCAACACCCATCTTAGCGAATATTCCTTCGATAAGGCAGCCCAAGAAACCTATCGATTTTTCTGGGATGAATTCTGCGCTTATTACCTAGAACTGGTGAAACCCTTCCTTTTCGGGAAAGCAGGAACCCCTGAAGAAAAACACAACAAGCAGTGCATCCTCCTTGTCGTCCTATCGAATCTTTTGCGTCTATTCCATCCGATGATCCCCTTTGTTACAGAAGAGCTCTTCCACCAACTCAAAGGGAAAATCGATCTAACTGCGAGCTGCTCCGATCCCTATATAAAAGAGACGCTAGCAGCACTGAGTGCGCCGGCCTGTATCGTCGCTCCCTACCCTTCTGTGATCGAAGAAAAAGACATCAATCCTGAGATTGAGAAAACGTTTACGTTCATGAACCAAATCGTCCATGCAGTACGCAATATCCGCGCAGAAATGCAAATTGCACCCGGGATTGCAACCGATCTCTACATCCAAGGAAACAATCCCCTGGTAGAAAAAAATCAAGGAATCCTAAAAGCACTGGTCCGTATTGGTCAGATCCACTTCGGCCAAGAAAAAGAGCCGGAGGGATTTTTTGCCTCAGCTTACGTTGAATCTCTTAAATTAATCATCCCCCTACCCCCAGAAATGAGAGAGAGGGAAATCATCCGACTACACAAACAAAAAGAAAAGCTGATCCAACAAGAGGAGCAATCAAGATCGAAACTCTCAAACGAAAGCTTCCTTGAGCGGGCACCAAAAGAACTTGTAGAAGAATGTCGCAAGAATCTAGAGAATATTGAGACCCAGCTAGCAGAGCTGGGCCAAAAACTCGACCGGCTCTAATCTTTTAGGGCAAGTTTCCCTATTAGGGTGGGAACCTCGTCATCGGACATGGGGTCCCAATTTCTTTTTCTCAGCCCTGGCGTATTAATGCTGCTGTGATTTAAATCCCTCACATACGCTCTCCCCTTCTCTTGAAGATAGGGGTTCGATTCAATCCACTCGTTTTGCGCATCCTCAGTTAGATGACCGTTGATTCTTGCGAGATCCCGTAAGGCCTCTCTCACAAGATCCTTTTGCATCTGCTCAGGGAGGTGATCAAAATGGAATTGCCATTTTTCTTTGAAGTCAGATTTTCCCTCTGAATAGTCTAGATTTCTCTGATTGAGAAAAAAATAGTAGGTTTCACTAAAGGTGGCCTTTGCAAAAGGCATCCCGATTGTGTGGTATAAGCTACTTGGCCCTGAGATTGCATCTAATGACATGTTCTTCTCCTTTTTAGGGCGGAAGGGTACATTCAAGAAAAAAACCTGTCAAGTAGCAGGATTCCTCTTCGAAACTTTCCAATCAAACAGATAGCCTTCTAGAACACCTGGGTTTCCCCTTCGAAGCAACTCAAAGACCTTTATTTCTAGTTGCTCTCTTGTTAGATTTGGATAGGGTGGACGTCCGTTTATTCGCTGAAAATTCGCAACCCCAGCGTCTAGGATCTTTAATTCCTGTTCGGGAAAGCGGGTGATGAAATTTCTCCACTCGATCGTTTTCTCATTAAGACTCGCGTTGGACTTCCAAACATCTATGACTTTTTGTAAGGAAGTTTCAAGGTTTAGTTCAGGACGAGGACTCTCTACGATTGTAGGTAGTCCGTCTGGAAGATTCAGATGATTAAATAGCATTTCTCTATCCTCGTTTACTTTTCGGTTCCGATTTAAGTGGACCGAATTTAACAATTTAAGACTTTTATTTCTATTCAGGAAGCCGCTATTGATCGATTCTGAGAAGCAAGGGATTCTAAATACCATTTAATCACTGTCGGATCAAACTGAGCGAGCAGCAGCTTAGCTTCGCGACGAAAATCATCATCATCCATGATCCAATGACTACCAGGAGTCTCTTTTAGCTTTTTTACTGCAGATTCGATTAGATCGTTTGAAACTGGTGGATATACCTTGGTAAGCTCGGTCCATGCCGTTCTTTTATTGGCTACTCCTGCATTTGATTCCCACAATTCTTTAACCTTATTCAAAGAAGCAATAAGAGCTTCTTTACGCTCTTCTTCGGAAGAGAAATTTTGTACTGCTTCATACTCAGGAATAGTCACCAAAGGAGATCTCCTCCCAAAACTAGTAGAGATACTCAAGCTCACAATCAAACCTTCATTAATTAATAATAAACTATTATAAATTATACAATAAACTACAATAAAAGCCAATTCTTAATTTATATTAAAGATTGTTTTTTAACAGAAACTACCCCGAGAGGAGGAGGGCCCCGATGTTGTGTACAATTTTTCTCTCTGATAGATTTACCGTATGCACTTCATTTCGCCTGTAGCATTAGAGCAGCAATTTCCCCTTACTCCATCTGCAAAGAATTCTGTGGAAAAAAATCGGAAAATAATCAAAAAAATCATCGATAGGCAAGATCCCCGTCTACTACTTGTTGTTGGCCCCTGTTCTATCCACAATGTGGAAGAAGGGATTGAATTTGCAAAACAGTTGAAAGAAATCCCGAGCGACCAGTTTTTTCCTGTGATGCGCGCCTACATAGAGAAACCCCGAACGAAAGCCGGATGGAAAGGACTGGTCCACGACCCCCATTTAAATGGATCAGATGATGTAGATTTGGGCCTGACTAAATCACGTATGTTTCTCTGTGCTCTAGCTGAAATGGGAATACCCACTGCAACCGAGTTTCTGACTCCTCAACTCACCCCCTACATTGAAGATCTCATTTCATGGGGATGTATTGGAGCTAGAACCTCTTCTTCTCAGATACATCGGGTCCTCGCCTCCCACCTTTCGATGCCCGTTGGCTTTAAAAATTCTGTGGATGGGAACGTAGAATGTGCGATCAATGCGATCCATGCCTCCAAGATGCCTCACACCTTTCTCCACACCTCAAAAGAGGGAAGGATCTGTAAAATCAAAAGCAAAGGGAATCCCTATACGCATGTCGTTTTACGAGGATCTCTACAAAGGGGGAACTTTGATCGGGAGTCGGTGCAGGAGGTTATTTCAATGCTTAGACAACACGAGCTTCCCCCTCGGATTCTGATTGACTGTTCGCACGGTAACAGTCGGGGACACTACTTTAAACAAAAGGAGGTCTTTCTGAATGTGATGGAGCAGGTCCAAAAGGGAAACCGTCATATCATCGGAATGATGCTTGAAAGCAATTTAGAGCCGGGGTCACAGTTGATCCCCCCTCAATTAACAGAATTGCAATCGGGTGTATCGGTAACAGATGCTTGTCTCGACCTTTCAACAACCATTGAGCTTACAAAATCGGTATCGCTCTCATCGACTGTGATGAGTTTAACCCAGAGCTGATGAGTCCAATTAGCGACCACTTGACCCTCTCCGGTTAAGATCTCTGCCTTATAGGAGAGAAATCCACCCGTTTTTTTAAATTCTTTGTTCAAGATGCTATAGGTCTCATACCCCGCCCTGCTGTGGATCGGAAAATCAACGGTTGTCTCCGTATAATCCCGAAACATCACTTGGAGCCTAAGCATCGGATCCGATTGAAGGACCCGTGGAGCTACAATCCACTCAGCGACAATCATCTGTCCATTAGGAGGGGTCCTCGGGTCGGGAGAGCCTATATTTGTACTGGCCAAAAAGGTAGGGCTCACCTTCTGTTGGTGAACCATGAGAGTCCCCTGTTGACAGCTGGCAAACAGGATGAAAACTAGAAATAATAGATACATAACAGTACTATGATCTAGAGAAAACCACCTTTTTTCAAGGAAAAATGGCAAAATCGGTCGCTTGCATCATCTTTGATGATGAAAAACGTAAAGTTCTTTTGATAAAGCGAAGAGATATTCCGGTTTGGGTCTTGCCAGGTGGTGGGATAGATCCGGATGAAACTCCCGAAGCTGCCGCGATCAGAGAGGGACAAGAAGAAACAGGTCTCAAACTCACCCTCGTCCGCCAAGTCGCTCACTATCTTCCCGTCAACAACCTGACAAAACCAACGAATTTTTATGAATGCAAGATCATCGAGGGCTCATTGAAAACGGGTCCAGAGACACGAGATATTGGTTTTTTTCCGATTGATGCGCTCCCAAAAAAGCTAGTCCCTTTTTACAAAACATGGATTGAAGATGCGTTAAAATTCCTCCCGACAGTCCTCGAAAAAAAAATTCAAAAGACCTCTTACTGGACTTTTTGTCAGTATCTAATCACTCACCCCCTCCTCGTCGTTCAATTTCTTTTAACGCGCCTAGGGATCCATTTTAATCGCTAGAAAAGATTTTTTTTCCTATAAAGAAAATCATGGAACTCTCAGATCAAGAATGGAAAAAACGCCTAACTCCCGATCAGTATAATGTTCTCCGAAAAAAAGGGACCGAGCCCGCCTTTACAGGGGTATACCATGGGACAAAAGAGAAAGGGACCTATCTCTGCGCAGGCTGTGGACAAGAAGTGTTTAGCTCAGACGACAAGTTTGATTCCGGCACTGGATGGCCGAGCTTTACCAAACCAATTTCAGCGGAAAACGTAGGCTATGAGATCGATCGCAAACTCTTCGATCAAAGGACAGAAGTCCACTGTAGTCGCTGCGGAGGGCATTTTGGTCATGTGTTTGACGACGGCCCTCAACCAACAAATAAACGGTACTGTTTAAATTCTGCAGCCTTGAAATTTGTGGAGGAAAATTGAAGCTGATCGACCTTCTCCACAGACGCGACTTAAAAAAAGGGGTTGTTCTTGTCCTGATAGGATGGTTTTGCGTCAGCTCAATGATTGTGATTTCAAAGCTGATCGGCGATCAAACAACAGTCCCTACAATGCTCTTTTTTCGAAACATCTTTGGGCTCTTCCTCGTCATTCCATGGATTGTGAAATACTGGCCCAAGAGCTTAGAAATTCAAAACATCAAAGTTGTCACTCTCCGCTCGCTCATGGGTCTACTCAACCTATTTTTTATTTTCTTAGCTGTTGAAAAGATCTCCCTTGTAAATACCACGCTATTGAACAACAGCGCCCCCTTCTTTGTCCCGATCATCGTCTGGTTTTGGCTTAAAGTTCCGATCAATCATAAACTTTGGCCGGCTATCATTACTGGCTTTATTGGGATTGCGCTCATTTTACAGCCCGACAAACGGATACTCAACCTAGGTGCAGTCTATGCCCTATTATCCGGTGTCTGTTTAGGGATGACTCTCGTGATGCTTCGGATGACGGCCCGCTCTGAAAACCTCTACAGCCTACTCCTCTATTTCTTCACCATCGGTCTTGTCATCACAACACCCTTTGCGATCCTCAATTGGAAGATTGAAAATGGGCTAACCCTTCTTGGCCTTTTATCTATTGGCCTCTTTTCGGCGTTCGGTCAGGTCTTTCTTTTTACCGGCTTGAAACATGGAAAAGCCCACCAACTCGCTCCCTTTGGCTATGCAACGGTCATTTTTTCCGGCATCTACGAGTTTCTTTTTTGGGGGGTGATTCCCCCGCCCATTGCCTACTTCGGGATGGCTCTGATCATCGCATCGGGGATATGGATCGTCTATCTCGGCCGCCTTCCCAAAAAATAATTTTCTGGTATATCAAAGAATATGAAGCAAATTCCTCTAAATGCGATCCCTGAACCTTGGGAGTACAATCCTTCTAAATGGAGCCAGCGAGTGCGCATTGCAGGAATTGCTGCGATCGCATTTTTTATCGCAACCTACATGGGTCTTTACCAATGGGGGCTGATCGACAGCGTATGGGATCCGGTTTTCGGGAATCAGAGCATGAAAGTCCTCGATTCAGAAGTCTCTCATAAGATCACCAGTTGGATCCGCGTACCCGATTCAATTTTAGGAGCTCTTGCCTATCTTGGGGATATTATTTTTGCTTTCGGTGGCTCAACCAGGAGATGGCACGACAGGCCATGGCTTGTCGTTCTCTTTGGACTCGATGTCATCCCCTTAGGAATTGTCAGCGCTATTCTCATCTTCATGCAGGGCTTTGTTGTCGGATCTTGGTGTTTCCTCTGCCTTGTCACCGGAGTAATTTCCCTTATTCTCGTAGTTCTTGCCTATGACGAAGTTTGGTCGAGCCTCCTCTTTTTGCATCGAGTCTGGAAACGGAGTAAAAAATTCTCCACTCTCTGGGATACTTTTTGGGGTAGGCCAAACGATATCGCCTACAAGGTTGGTTTAGAAATGGCACGAAGACGGGATTGGAAAGGGTAAACTATGTGGGCACGGATCATTGAATTTATGCTTGCCTGCTGGCTCTCCATCAGCCCATTTACTTTTGGCTATCCAGACAACGCACTTTTTTTCTGGGTAAACGATCTTGTTTGCAGCTCTCTCATCGCCTTTTTTGCCCTCATCTGCTACTACGAGAAGCTGAGCAAGATGCATCTATGCAACCTTGCTCTTTCTGCCTATTTGATAGCTCTGAGTTATTTCTTTAAGGGAAGCTCTTTAGAGGCTCCCCTACAAAATTATATGGTTCTTGGGCTCCTCATAATGATGATTTCCGTCATCCCATCTGAAGCCAATAAGCCGCCGAAGCCCTGGCGAAATTGGTACGATAAATCTTAGCCTTCATTTCAATAGTCGATTTTCCAAAACTTCGTTAAAGCTATCATCAAGAAGAACACTTGGAGGAATGACAATACTTTCGCCCAGATAGCATGTCGTATTTTCTTGAGGTATTCATGAAGGGATGAATCAACAACATAGAAAAAAGGAGAGAAAATTTGTCCAATTATTTTGATATCCGTCAGCTGCCTGTTGTCACCGAAGTTATTCCTGTATTTACGACAATGCCGTTGTATTCAGCGGTAATGTAATAATGATAGGTTGTGTTGGGCATAAGATTGTGGTCTATAAAACTTGCCTCTCCTTCAGCAGGGACCGAGGTAATTAGGTCAGTGAAATCGGCATCTCTGTATACATTATATACTGTGACAGGAATATCGGTGACCTTGTCCCATCTGATTTTATTGAGTATCTCAGCTTGAGTAAGAAACACATTCGTAGCTGATTGAGAGCTTCCTCTCAGTGGGCCAGAAGGTTTGACCTCCGCTGTCCAAACGCTATCGACGACGGTAACTGTAGCTACTGTCCTCAGAGTCTCTCTATCTACGATATATAAACTCGATCCTCCCCCCTGAGGTAAGAGCAAAAGATAGGCGTTTTCGGGGGTAATGTTAATGAAACCATCGATATTATTGAAGGTGGTAGTGGCGATGATCGTATTTGTAGCTGTACTCAAGGTGCGAATAGTGTCTACTAATCCAACTGCCGGACCATACACACTCGTATTATCGAGACTTGCCACATAATTGAAGACAGAAGCGTCAGGAGTTGTGATTGTTGCAACTACGGTTAAGCTAGTTGTGTCAATCACACTTGTATAACGATTTCCTGTTGGCAAAGTGAGGTTGGAGACATATGCATAGGATCCATTTTTTAAAATAGCCAAACCAATTGGCCTTCCCCCTACAGTTATTGTGCTTATCACCGTTTTGGTAGATGGTGCAATAACGCTTACACTGCCAGACAGATTGTTCACCATGTAGACCAAACCCGTATCGGGCGCTACTTGAACAATTGAGGGTTGATCTCCGATAGTAATCGTCGCAATGACCGTGTTTGTTTTCGTATCTATTACGGGGACTACCGTGCCACTTTGGCAGGCAACATAGGCTTCACTTCCATCATTGGTAATAGCGATATCAGCAACTTCATTCGGGACAGGGATAACTGGTCCTATTGCTTTAGTTTCCGTATCAATAACCGTAACGGAAGAATAGTAATACTCTCCAAGGTAGGCTTTCGTTCCATCTGGAAGAAACGCTAAGGAATAAACCCCTTGTACATCGGGAAGGGGTACTGTCTCAATGACTGTAAATGTGAAAGAGTCAACGATCGATAGTTCTTCTCCATAATCACTAGGCACCCAAATCTCATAGCCTCTAAGACTAGAAAAAACAGAACATAGGACAAGCAAGGGAACGAAAAATCTTTTCATAAAATTCTCTCGATTTCTTTGGGGAAATTTATAACAAACACCTCCATGTATCATAAGATTTTTTTAGGTCTAAAAAGCATCTGGGAGGGGTTTTTTGCCATTTCTTTCTAGATAAACATCAACTTTATCTAGGTCCTATTATTTTGAAATAATCGGGTAACCTTCATCCCCACCAACCAAAGAATACAAGCGCTTCCTAGAATGATTCCCCACTCGATCAGATTGAGAGGTACTGTCCCAAATACAGGTTGTAGGAAAGGAATATAAACTACTGCAAGTTGGAGGATAAACGAGCTGGCGAGCGCCCAAAGGAGATAGTGATTCGAGAAGAGTTTTTGGTTGTACTGGTAGCGAATCATCTGCACACGGACTAGTTGAAAAATGATCAGAGATGTGAACGTCATTGTTTGGGCAAGGGCAACGCTCTTTCTAAGTCCATAAAAGCAGCAGCCGAGACCTCCCATTGTTACAAGTATGCTGATGCAAATGATGAAAAGAGTGAAGCGTTTGTTCAAGATTCCCTCCGATTTTGGACGTGGGCTCCGCTCCATCACTTTAGGGTCGGCAGAGTCCATTGCTAAGCTCACGGCGGGAAACCCATCTGTGACGAGATTGATCCAGAGAAGTTGTACCGGGAGTAGGGCGATGAATGGTTCCCCGGTGGGGCCACGTAGTCCTAAAAGGATAGAAATAAAAATGACGAGGATTTCCGCGAGGTTAGATGAGAGCAGATAGCTGACGAATTTGACGATGTTGTCGTAAATTCCCCTGCCGAGTTCGACCGCCGTTACAATTGAGGCGAAGTTGTCATCGAGGATAATTAAGTCAGCGCTTTCTTTTGTCACGTCTGTTCCTGTGATTCCCATCGAGATGCCAATATCGGCGGCCTGTACTGCGGGTGCATCGTTCACGCCGTCTCCAGTCATAGCGGTTACCTTCCCTCTGTGCTGATAGGCCTGTATGATCCGGAGTTTATGATCTGCACTTATGCGAGAGAAAACGGTGATATTTTCAAGTTGCTCATCGGAGAGCTTGTCTATCTCAGATGCATCAACACCACTCCCATCGGTAATTCCTAGCTCTTTTCCAATGGCAATCGCTGTTTCTCTGTGGTCTCCTGTGACCATGACGGTTTTAATTCCAGCTTTTTTACAGAGCTCAATTGCCTCTTTGACTTCTGGTCTGGGGGGATCGATCATAGCGATTAAACCGACAAAGACCAGATCCTCTTCAAGTGGAGCCTGGTCGTTGGTTTGGTAAGCAACCGCAAGGACCCGATAAGCCTTTGAGGCCATTTGTTTGTTTGCTTGGCCGATCTCCTCTTTTTCATTTTGGGTCAGCTCTTTCTCTTCCCCGCCTAGGAGAAAACGTTTAGCGCGATTTAGAAGGACCTCTGGAGCGCCTTTTGTGAAAAGGGTCTTTCCTCTATCACTATTTCTAAGGACACTCATCATTTTACGATCCGAGTCGAAGGGGATTTCTTCAATAACGGGATGGGCTTTTTCTACGTCGATTTTTCGAAGGCCTCCCTTTGCGGCAGCAACAAGTAAAGCCCCCTCTGTGGGATCCCCTGTAATTCGCCAGTGGTCATTTTCTTGGAATAGATTGGCATTGTTGCAAAGAAGGCCAATCTTGAGTGCCAATTGAAGCTGGTCTGTTTGACTGCTAAACTCCCCCTTAGGTTCATATCCTGATCCAGTCACTTCAATAAAATTCCGATCGACCCAAATTTCCCGAACGGTCATCGCATTTTGTGTCAGGGTCCCCGTTTTGTCTGTACAAATCACATTTGTCGATCCAAGAGTTTCAACAGAAGAAAGCCGCCTAACGAGAGCCTTTTTTTCTGCCATTTTCCTCACCCCGATCGAAAGGGCAATCGTAACGACTGCGGGTAGCCCCTCAGGTATGGCAGCAACTGCAAGGCTAAGAGCTACGAGGAGCATGTCTACCATATTCGAGCCGCGAACGAGCCCCATACCAAATACGACTGCAACAATTATTAGACAAAGAAGAACAAGCTTTTTTCCAAGGGTATCGAGTTTTTTCTGCAGCGGGGTTTGTTCCCTCTTTTGTCCGAGTAACCCCTCGGCAATTTTACCGATTTCGGTTTTGAGGCCAATAGCTGTTATGAGTGCGTACCCTTTTCCACGAACGACATTTGTTCCCATGAAAACCATGTTTGTTCGATCTCCCAAGAGGAGATCCCCTTCAAGCTGATCAATCGTCTTGCTAACCGGAACAGATTCTCCTGTTAAAGAAGCTTCATCGAGTGTCAAGTAGGAGGTGTTGATGACCCGCCCATCAGCGGGGACTTTATCACCTGCTTCTAATAGAACAATATCACCAGGAACGATTTCCTCTGATGGGATATCGTGTAGGTTTCCACTTCTAACAACCTTACAAGTGGGAGAAGCGAGTTTTTGGAGAGCTTCAATTGAGCTCTCAGCCCGGTATTCCTGAAAGAAGCCGAGAACTCCATTGAAGAGGATGATGGCAATAATGGCCCACATGTCAACAGCTTCGCCAAAAAAACCAGCTAGCACTGCTGCCCCGACAAGGAGCCCTACTAAAACACTTGTAAACTGACCAAGGACAATTTTCCACCAAGTGAGCCTCCCTTTTCTAGGAAGCGTATTCGGTCCATGCTCCAAGGCTCGTTTCTGGGCAATCTCATCCGTTAAACCAACAAGCACATCCGTTTGAAATGCAGTATAGACTTCGGCAATTGACTGTTTCCAAGGGGCAAATTCCATAAACTCTATTCATATACGAGGATGTGAAAAAATGAAATATCCACCTGATCTATTCCTCATAATCCGATTAGAGAATAGAGGATTTAATTCTTAATCCTGGTATGATTCTTAATTTTACAGGAGAATTAATGTCAGTAAATAGTTTAAACGGAGCACACAAAAGCTACCAATCATACTACTACGATGTTGACGTGCAAGAAAACTTTAACAAACTCTGCCATTCAGGCAGCCTATCTGAAGTAAAAAGAGCTCTTTCTACTCAGATGATTGATATCGAGTGGCTTGGGGGGCCAGTTGGGACGACCCCTCTTATGCAGGCGGCCCTTGGAGGGAATGTCGATGTCGTTGAACTCTTAATCAATCGGGGGGCAGACCTCGATGCCATTGGACCGAACGGGATGACTCCCCTCCACTGGGCTTGTATGGGTGGCAGTGCCAAAATGGTTAAAATTCTCCTTATATGGGGTGCCAACCACAGAGAAGATAATCAAGGACTCACCCCTTTACATCTTGCAACAACGTTCTATCCTGAGAAAAATGGTGCTAAAATCATCCAAATTCTTTTAGCAAGTGGAGCTGATCTAACAGCGAAGGATTTTTTAGGAGAAACTGTCCTTCATCTCGCGATTATTCACGAGAAGATCGACCTAGCTTTCGTTTATTTAGATACTTACATCATTCAATTAAGGAACGCTATTTCTCCGCTCGGGAAAAATAAGCAAAATGAGCTTTTGGCTGAGTGGATCAACCAAACTACAAAAGCCATCGAAAAAATGGGAAACTTTACAGCCCTTCATCTCTCCGCTTTTCATATGGTCAAAACCGGAGAACAGCGCCTAGTAAGGGCTCTTCTAAAATCGGGCGGGGATCCAAGTATTTTAGATGCCACCTTTTGCAATGCAATCAATGTACTGGATGACATGATCGGTAAAAAAAAGGGGGACTACAAAGAGATTCTCAATCTAATAAAACCCTTTAGGATAGACCCCAAAGATGACCACTACAATATGGATAATATCCCGACAACTTTTGTAGTCTAATCATTTTGAGGTGTTTCCCGATTCAGGTATTTATTTCAGCTGAGTAGAAGCAGAGCGAATACAAACGCAAACAATGAGAATGATTCAACAATCCCCAGAGCAGCAAATGTTTTTCCAAGCACAGCCGGTTGTTTAGCTGAAGCCTGGATCGCAGAAGCAGCGCACATACCCTGATACACCGAAGAAAAAAGAAGAGCCAGACCAATCGAGAGACCGATCCCAATTCCTCCCATCGGAGAAAGAGTTTTTTCTTCAAGACTCCCCTTCATCAGGATCATCAAGACAAACGCATAAATTGACTGGGAGGAGGGCATTGCAGACATCCCAATAAATTTCCCGTGGTTCTCTTCAACACGACTCATGACCGCGTGAGAGGCCATTCCAGCGATCCCACAGCCAATCGAGCTTCCTATACATCCTAGCCCTAAAACAAGGGCCGGTCCTACCATTGAAAAATCCATATTCTTTTACTCCTGTTTTATTCGTAATTTTCTTAAAGGGTTAAAAAGTCTTCCCTCTCCTTCAAAACTATAGTGGTACCACTCGATAAAATTGAGACGAAGACCGTGGATTACACCACCCATGGTTCCAAGGGAGAGGTTGATCGCATGACCTGCAAGGATAACAACCGAGCCGATCACAAGCCCAATTCCTTCCCCCATATCGTTGAAGGTGCGGGCCATAATTGTACTTGCAAGGGCCAAAGCATAGAGGCGCAAATAGGAGAGGATATCGGCAAAGACCTGGATAATTTCAGTGATATCAATGAGCCCTTTCCATTTGTTTTGGACCAGGGCCAAAACAGCAGCGACTCCCATCCCTCCATAGACCAGTTGTATCCCAATCATCCCTGCCATATCCTTTTCAATGAACCCTAAGAATTGCATTAAAGAGGAGGCGTGGAGGGTGTCGGGAAAATAGAGATAACCCCCAATGGCAAATGCAACCCAGCCGATATTAGCCCACTTCCGTTTGAGGTAGCGGAGCAGCGATATACTAATATGAATAACTCCGATCAAGAGGGAGATCTCGAGGAGAATATTGTCTGTGAAGCTGTCGAGCATTTCGTACTGCTTCTTTCCATTTTTCACCTTGTAAGCCCCATCGAGCATCTCTTTTCCACTTTTTGCAGTAGCTATGCTCGGATATCTTGTTACCCATTCTTGGTAGGTGTCGTCTTTTTGGTTTTTGTGGTAGAGAGCTTTTTTCTCAGCGATATGGTTGAGGATGGAAAATCTTGACATTGGATTCGTAGGAAGTACCTCAATCCCAAAAAAAGAGGTGGTCAAAAGACCCCAGACAATACAGCCGGTAGAGAGGAGGAAGAAGAGTTTTAAAAGGCGCTTGCCGCTAGCTTTTAGATTTGGAAATTTGTACTTCAGGAAGAAAGCTAGGCCAAGATAAATAAGACCGTAGCCCCCGTCAGCTAAAATCATCGCAAAGAAGAGGACAAATCCCCACAAAACCCACATCGAGGGATCTTTGTCCGTGTGAGCTGGGATGTCATAGATCCGGACGAGGTCTTCTCCAAGAGCTGCCATCCCTGAATTTTCCATGTAGGTAGGGACTTTATCGTCTACTTCGACGGCAATTGGTTCAAAGAAAACTGCTTTTCCATCGATGAGCGATGGGAGCTTTTCAATTTTATTTGCAGGGACCCAACCTTCAATGGTGAAGACTGAACCCTTTATTGGAAATTCTACCTCTCTTTGGGTTTTTTCGATCGAATGGATATCGAGTTCACCGAGAAGGCTTTCTCTCAGAAAGTCTAAATGGCCTGCGTAGCCTTTCAGTTCAGCCTCGACAAGGTGAAGAGTTTCTTCCACAAAAAGGAGATGGTTTTTCAGTTCGCCGACTGTCCGGTCAAACTGCATTTCAATCATTCCAGGATAGGTCCTGGGCTTATCATTGACACCTAAGAAATAATCTAGATCGTAATCTGTGCCGATGTAAATAAGCTCTTTCGCTGCTTCTACTTCGTGTGTTTTCGATGTTTTAACACAGTAAAACTGAACCTTTTTTTTCGTATTCGACTCAATGAATTCTATGTCATCAAACGAAAACTGCCCAAAGGGGCGGACACGGACAATTTCCGACTCTAAAAACCGCTTCTCTTCACTCAGTTTTTCAATTTCATGGGTAAGGTCTAACACTTGGGTTGAAATTTCACTCGCAAAATCAAGATCGCCTCCTCCCATATAGGGCTCTTTGACAGGCTGCCTACGGAGAATTCTGATTGCATCAATTAATCTACGGACCGATTCAGGAAGCTCTTTGGGTTTAACCCCCCTTTCAGAGATAAATTCAATAAACCCCTCTTCCTGCGCTCGAATAAAAAAGTCAGAGAGATCATCTTTTGCTCCAATAAAAAGATGTTTTTTCAGATCAATAATCATCTGCTCCCCTTCCGCTCGAGGATTTTTCGTTTCGACACCTTTGCCTGAGAAACAGCAGCGAGCTGTTGATCTCCAAGAAAAATCTTAATTTTTTTGATGTTTGTCTCGGTTCGGGGAATCATAATCTTCTCAAAGAGGTTAACCCGGATAGAGACATCTCGAAGTTCTTTTTCCAGCAATCGTTTTTTCTCTTGTTGAATTGTAATTCTTTCACGGGTTTCGATCAGATTTTGTACCCCATGGATTCCACTTTCAAACCAATAAGGAGTATCAAACAGGGCATAGGTGGGACTGCTGAAAATAATTCCTTCAAAGACCGGAATTTCAACTCCCGCTATATTCTCAAAGCGTTTATTCACTTCAGTCACTTTAACAGCTTGGTCGAATTCATCAGACTCGGGAGTTGTCAAAAGCTGCTGATAGCTATAGACAGAGTTTTCGTAGCTTTCTAGCTGTATCCGAAGGTGCTCAATCTCACCATTCACCTGATTGATCTCAAGCTGAAGCATCGCCTTCTTCAACTGGAGAGTGGGCAAATACTTTTGCAGCTGAGATAGGCGGATTTGCTGCTCTCTAAGGACTGTCTTTGTATATTTGATTTCAGCCATGTTCCGGCCAGTATTTATCTAATAGAGAGTCTTTGATTCCCACTTCATGCCTTTCAAAACACTCTTCCAGTGTTTTCCATCCTAAATCAAGGGCTTCTTCCAAAGTGTAGTTCACTTCGAGATTCATCATCCTTTTTTCAAAGAGAATAGAAAAATTTAGGAGTTTCTCATCCCACCGAGAGAGCTTAAAGCCCATACTTTCCCTCTCTCTTGCCTTCTTCGAGTCAGCATAGAGACGGATCTGGGTATTTGCAAGGTCTCCGTGGTCTTCGCGGGTTACCTTTCCAATCACCTGTTGTTTGAGGCGGGATAGAGATCCAAAAGGATCGATCCTACCCCCATGGAGATAGAATTGCCCTTCGGTAATATAACCTGTGTTGTCCGGGATCGGGTGAGTTACATCTCCACCTGGCATCGTTGTGACAGAAATGATTGTGATAGAACCGCTCCCATCGATATCAACAGCCTTTTCGTAGCGGGATGCAAGGTCCGAATAAAGGGAGCCCGGATATCCTCTGTTAGAGGGAACCTGATCCATAGTGATCATGATCTCTTTGATCGAATCGGCAAAAGCAGTCATATCCGTTAAGAGAACCAGAACGGTTTTCCCCTGCGTTGCAAACTTCTCAGCACATGCAAGAGCCATATCGGGGACAAGAAGACATTCTACGGCAGGATCGGTTGCTTTGTGGATGAACATCACCGTTTTCTCCATCGATCCGGCATTTTCTGCATTATCGATGAACGCCTGATAGTCATCGAAACGAAGACCCATCCCTCCGATAACGACAATGTCGGCATCGGTCTGGTTAGCGATCCGCATCAATAACTGGTTGTAAGGCTCCCCTGCAATCGAAAAAATCGGGATTTTTTGCGATTTCACAAGGCAATTGAAAACATCAATCATCGGGATATTCGTCTTCACCTGTTGATGGGGAATGATCCGTCGAACCGGGTTGAAGGAGGGAGACCCCAGTTCCAGTTCTTCTCCCTGAATCATCGGGCCATTATCTATCGGTTCTCCCGAGCCATTGAGTCGTCTTCCTAAAAGGGATTCTGAACAAACTACGTTCATTTGCTTGTTCAAAAAGGTTATCCGATCATTTGTGAAGATTCCTCGTGTGTTTTCGAAACACTGCAAGGTAACGAGCTCTCCATCAATACTGAGGACCGATCCGTACGTGGTCTCTCCATTTCGTTTTTCAATACGAGCAAGTTCACCTAAGCTCACATCTTTAGCGATAACGGTAAGCAGGTTTCCCCGCATGTCTACGATTCGATCATGTGTTTTTTTCATTGATTAATCTTCTGTTCAATTTTTGCATAAGCCCCATAGTATTGCTCTGAATTAAAGGGCATGAAGTTCATATTTTTAATTTCGTTTTGAAGCTCTAGGAAAAACGAGCGAGCTGTATCATGATCGGAAAACGAGAACTCGGTAGTAAAAATCTTTCCAATCAATTTAAAGAGGGGGATTTGTCTCTCAATTGGGCAATAAGCATCTTCTTTATCAAAAGCATTTTGTTGCAAGTAGGCAAAGTCATAAAGTTCTGCTTTAAGATGGGTCACCATGTCGTGAATAGAAATTCCCTCTTCACCAACCACTTCCATTCTTTTCCCGATATCGTCCCCTTCACGGAGGATCTTTTCTCCGAGGCGAACGACCCCACCCCATCCTTTTAGTTTTTCATCCAGCTGGTCGCCGACCATTTCAACATATTTACTCCACGAGATCAGTGGGTCAATTGCAGGGTAGCGGCGTGCATCTGAGCGAGAGCGGGAAAGGCCATGAAACGCTCCAACAACCGAAAGGGTTGCTTGAGTAACAGGCTCTTCGAAGTTCCCTCCTGCTGGGGAGACTGTTCCTCCGATGGTTAAAGAACCGGTCTTTCCATCGGGAAGTTGGACAACCCCTGACCGCTCATAGAAAGAGGCAATTCTTGAGGCTAAGTAGGCAGGGAAAGCTTCTTCGCCGGGGATCTCTTCCAAGCGCCCTGACATCTCGCGCATCGCTTGCGCCCAACGGGAAGTTGAATCAGCAAGAAGTAAGACGTCTAACCCCATCTGCCTATAGTATTCTCCAATCGTCGCTCCCATATAAATTGATGCTTCTCTAGAAGAAACCGGCATCGAGGAAGTATTGCAGATGATCACAGTCCTGTTCATCAAAGGTTCATTTGTGTGGGGATCGCTCAAATGAGGGAACGTACGGAGCACCTCAACAACCTCCCCAGCGCGCTCTCCACAAGCACAGACAATCACAATATCCACAGAAGAGTATTTAGATAGGTGGTGTTGCAAAACCGTTTTTCCAGCTCCAAAGGGACCCGGAGCGCAAAATGTACCCCCTTTCATAATCGGGACCTGGGTATCGATGATCCGGCACCCTGTATCCATCATCTCTTCAACTCGGATTTTTTCACCTGCGAAGATCGATGACTTAATCGGCCATTTTTGGACCATTGTAAACTCGTGCTCTACCCCTTTCTCATCGACCCCTTTCGCGACAACCGTATCGATAGGATATGACCCCCCTTTGACAACCCAAGTAATTTTATATTTACCTCGGAGCGAAAAAGGAACCATGATGTAGTGGTGGAAACGCCCCTCCATCGTATGTCCCAAATGTTCCCCTCTCTGAAGTACATCCCCCACTTTTGCAGAAGGCTGGTAGTCCCAATGGCGCTTGTAGTCAAGCGCAGGAAGGTAAACGCCCCGCGTTAAGAAAAGTCCCGTTGCGCTAGCAACCTGCTCAAGGGGGTTTTGGAGCCCATCGAAAATAGAAGTAAGTAGGCCAGGTCCAAGTTCAGCCTCGAGAAGAAAAGAAGAAAATTCGACATGTGTCCCGAGCTTGATCCCCCGAGTATCTTCAAACACCTGTAGTTTGGCTTCATTTCCAACAATTTCGATCACCTCAGCTTTTAGGGAGGTGCTCCCCAAATCGACCATCGCAACTTCTCCCTGACGAATGTTGCCTTCAAAGGCAACATGGACCAGATTTCCAAAGGCTTTTACGATTTTTCCGGTTGCGTGTGCTTTACTCATCTATTTTTATCCTATTTTATAGCCATCTACGATCTGTTTTCCCCTTTCAGCATCTAAACTGTTGTATTGCTCTACAAGGAGTAACCTAGCAACGAATCCTAAAATCCAGTCGATTGAGAAGAGGGGGTAACCCGTCATTTCTTCAATTCGATCAAACTCATACGAAACAACTGTTTTGTACTGCTCCCACGGTTCATCAGGACAGTTAAGAAGGCGGTGCTTTAGATCCTGATATTCAATTGGGGGATCGTAATCATCCAAATCCTTCTGTGCAAAAATCTGTGCGACAAAAGGATCTTTGAAATCTTCAAATTGTAATTCCTGCGTTATGTCTCGGTTCGTTTTCTTAGCCCGAAGAGCCGCTAACACCAGCCTCACCTCTCTTTGGAAAGAAAGTAGATCTTTTAAAAACCCTTCTTGTCTTGGGATCTCTTCTGAGTAGTATCTCGAAAGTAATCCAAAAAAATGTCGTACTTTCTCTCGGTCTTCATCAAACTGATTTAAAAAATCAAAGACATACTCGGGAAGGTCTGCTTCCACAAGGAGGGCCTCATCAAGCTCTTTCTCATTTAAATTCGCTCGAGGGTCTATAGGCTTACTCATGTATAGAGCTCGGATGTTTTGCAAGTCGATGGCAAGACGCAGTGTACCCACCTTTTCCCTGTCCTCTTTCGTCAAGTTGAGCTCAAGGCGACTCATCACCTCTTCAAAAGAGATCTCGGGGATCTCTCCGAGAACAAGTGTTGGCAAGGAAGGGGCAACAAAGTAGTAGTTATGCATCCGTGTACTTATTTTGATGCGAAAAAGAACTTCTGAAAGTCCTTTCTCACATAGCGGGTCATTAGTTCAAGCAGTGCTGTATCGGAAAGGTCAACTGTAATGTTTTCTTTGTGAAGCTTCACCTCAATCCCCCCTTTCTTGGGGCCGACGACAACACTTTTCTCTTTCAATTTTTCTAAAACTTCTTTGCCGAGAAGTTCGTTAACCTCTCGAGGCTCTACTGCAGTAGGGATAATGGCGGTTAAATCTGTCTCAAGTCCCTCATCACCAATTGCTTTGATCACTGCTGTAACCATATTGGCAAGAACTTGTGGACTACCTGTTGATTTGGAGATCAACTCAGCTAAATTCTGATTCAAAATGTTCTCTTCGATCTCCTGCTTGAGCCATTCGATCGACTGTCGAGCACCTTGGTTTAAAGAGGCTTTAAAAACACCATGTCGCTTCTCAATTTCTGTATCGGCATCGGCAAGCATTTTCTCAGCTTTCGCCTTTGCATCAGCAATGATTTGCTGAGCCCTATCATTAGCCTGAGCTACGATCTCTTTTGCCTCATCCATTGCAGGCTCAAGGGTTTCCTTGCGCAAAACCTCGCAAATCTTCTTAACTTTATCTTTGCCTGTATCTATTCCTTGTTGCATACTTAGCCCCGGTTTTCCAATAAGTTATGACCTATAGAGAGATATTTTTCAAGAGACAAATCCCTCTTTCCAAGGATGGCGATTGATATAAAAAAAAGTTTATGACATAAGAAAGTTATGAAGCCTATATATAAAATCGCACTTCCTTTCATTTTGTTTGCTGGGTCGCTCCACGCAGACAACGGCGAGTGTCTTGTCGCTGCAAATGATGAAATGAATGCCCTCTATCGAACAGGTTGTGGGTGCGAAGATGGCGTATTCAATGCTGTGAGCTCCTCAATGCTAGGCTGGGGGGTAGGGCTCTTTGTCAGTATTGCTCTACTGACAGGCCTTGTCCACAATGCCCACCAAGGATCGCAGACTAGCTCATCCTCATCTTCATCTAGCAGCTCTTCCTCAAATAGCACCCAATAGTGTATCTTCAAAAAAGATGCTCGCACTGATCCTCTCAACCCACTGTCTCTTTACCCCTCCCTCATCATGGGAAATCGCCGATCCAAAAACCCCCTCAAAACGAGCAGTTGTCAGTTTTGTAGATAAATCCCGATCGGGATTTTGTCCCTCACTCAACCTCACCTATGAAAAGGTTACGATCACCACACAAGACTACCTCAAAATCATTGAGAAAAATGCCAAAGCAAAAAAGCAGCACTGGAAACACCTAGGCACCATCGAGACCCAAAGCGGACCCGCCGAGCTGATAGAAATCGACACCAAAAACAACCTCGGCCAGATCAGGATCCTCCAAGCTCTTCTCCGTCAGGGGGAAGATCTCTTCATATTAACGGCAGCCGCGCTTAAAAAAGACTTTGGCAAACACTCTACCACCATTGAACAATCCTTCCGCTCTATGAGCCTCTGCGATGATCTCTTAAGCCTTGTAAAAGACGAAGACCTGAGAGAAACTCTCAGGTTTTCAAGCAAAGAAGCCATCCTAAAACACAAAGAGCTCGGCCCCGTCTGGCAACTGCTCATGCTCAAGTAGTCCTATCCGATTGGAAAAAAAGGGTGAATATCTATAGAATGCCGTAGAGTGATCATTCAATAAGAAGGATAGAACTAATGAAAAAATTTATCGCTGCTTTCACGATTTTGGGGATGGTATTCTCCCCTGGCGCATTTGCTCATGAGTTAGAAGACGAAGTCTATTATACTGAAGAAGATGATGAGCTTTTCAACCACGGGAAATTCGTTGGACAAGAGACAAACGAATATGAGAAACGGATTCGTAAAGAACGGACAAAAAACTGGGCGATTGCTTTGACTTCTACAGCTGTAGGCGTAGCGACCGTTATCTTAGTTGGGAAAAACCACAATAAGTAGATGAAATGGCTCCTCTCCCTTCTGTTTTTGTTTGGGTGTCAAAGATACAATCAATGGCAATATCACCGGATCAGTGAAACGACAGGTGGATCGACTCGAGTCCAGTACAAAACAAAAGATCAGGTAGCAGGGATTGATCTTGAATTTATCCGCTCCGGTGATGATCTAGCTACCTACCTCCAAGTCCATGGACAGCCGCTCCCCTACACAAAGGGCGATCAAGCTAGAGTAAAGCTCATTTCTCAAGATTCAGTAATGACTTTTCTAGCCGATTTGCACACAGGAGGGCAGCGCATTCGCCTCTCTAACGTTCTTCAAAAGCAGCTTCTTTCCCTCCTCATTGAAGGGCAAGCCGTAACGATCGAGGTTGTGGGCTACAGGGAACAGATCGACCCCAAAAGATTCAATAAAGTTTTTAAGGAGCTCAATTCTCACTCTAGTGACTTCCTTTCTAAATTCAAAATGTCTATGATGTACTGAATATGGAGGTTTTATGAGTAAGTTACAAGAGCTGCAGAAACTAACGACAATCGTCGCAGATACAGGGGAAATTGAAGAGATTAAGAAATACACCCCTACTGACGCCACCACCAATCCCTCGTTGATTTTTAAAGCCTCCTCACTCCCCGAGTACAAATACCTGATCGATGATGCCCTAGCCTACGCTCGGAAGGGACAGAACCCGGAAGAACAACTAAAACGAGCAATGGACAAGGTCTTTGTCAACTTCGGCATGGAAATCCTTAAAATAGTTCCGGGACGTGTTTCTACAGAAGTTGACGCCCGTCTTTCTTTTGATGTCCAGGGCAGTATCGACAAAGCGCACTCTCTCATCGCCCTCTACGAAGAGGCGGGAGTCGACCGTAAGCGCATCTTAATTAAACTTGCCGCCACATGGGAGGGAATACAGGCAGCCGAAATCCTCGAGAAAGAAGGGATCCACTGCAATATGACCCTGATGTTCTCTCTAGCGCAGGCTATTGGTTGCGCCAATGCAAAAGCGACCCTCATCTCCCCTTTCGTCGGACGGATCCTCGATTGGTTCAAGAAAGCAGAGGGAAAAGATTCCTACCCATCACACCAAGACCCTGGCGTTCTCTCAGTAACTGAGATCTACAACTATTACAAAAAGATGGACATCCAAACTCAGGTCATGGGAGCCTCATTCCGCAATAGCGGCGAGATCTTAGAGCTTGCAGGTTGCGACCTTCTAACAATCGCTCCTCCCCTTCTCAAAGAGCTTGAAGAAACAGAGGGCGAAGTCCCTCAGAAACTCGATGCTGCAAAAGCGAAAACGTTGGATATTAAGCCCGTCGAAATCGATGAAAAGACCTTTCGCTGGGAGATGTGCAAAGACGCTATGGCGGTAGAGAAGCTGATGGAAGGGATCCGGAACTTCGCCAAAGACATCGTCAAGCTAGAAGAATATCTCAAGAAGTCGCTCTAGTCTTGTTTCTCTTTTGCACAGAAGCAGTAACAGAAAACTATTCCCACAGCAAGTGCTGTAAATGCAACGGGTAGTGGATTAAAAGAATCATTCTGCAAATTTTCGGTTATTGGCTTAAGTGACCTACTTGCAGTTTCAAAAAGTGGTCCACCCTCCCCTTTAACAATGTAAGAAATGCTACAACTTTCCTCTGTTAGAGAGTTGACAATGGTTATCACCTGATTTGCCGAAAAATAATCCCTACATACATGAGAGCAAATTTTTTGTATTTTACCTAAGAATTGGTTGCTAAAGAGTCCTTGAGGAAATTGAGCAGTATTTTCTTGAATCGAAAAACAAATGCCAATATTTTCGGTTAGACAATTCATGCAGGCTTGTGCCGGATTGATCATAAAAATTTCCTTGTAGAAAGCAAAAAAAAAACCCGCCCTAAAGGCGGGTTTTCGAGTTAGTCAACAAAGGCGAATTCGAGCTCTTCTTGTCCTTCAGCATCGATGTGTTTTTTCACACGGCTACTGAACTCTCTAAAGCCGGTACCCCCAGGGATGATATGTCCCATGATGAGGTTCGACTTGAAGTCGAGGAGGTAGTCGGTTTTCGCTTCACAGGCTGCGTCGGTGAGGACGCGTGTCGTTTCCTGGAACGATGCTGCCGATACCCAAGACTCCGTTGAGAGGGAGGCTTTGGTGATTCCAAGGAGAACTGGCGTTGCTTGCGCAGCCCGTCCACCTTCATCGAGAACCTTTCGGTTCTGTTTGTGGAATTCCTTTTTATCGATGTCTTCACCGTAGAGGAAGATCGTATCGCCCGGATCGATGACCCGTACTTTTTGGAGCATCTGACGAACGATGATCTCAATGTGCTTGTCGTTGATATCGACCCCTTGGAGACGGTAGACTTCTTGTACCTGGTTGACGAGGTATTTTTGAAGTTCTCTGACACCACAGATGTCTAAGATTTCGTGAGGAACCACTAGACCATCGGTGAGCTGCTGCCCTTTTACAACATGATCACCTTTTTGGATGATTAAGTGTTTTGTAAGAGGGATGAGGTGCTCTTCTTCCATGCCGGAATCTTCATCCCGGACAAGGACGATTCGCTTGCTTTTCTGCACGCCACGGAAGTCAACGACACCATCGATCTTAGCAATCTCCGCTGCGTCTTTCGGCTTGCGGGCTTCAAAGAGCTCAGCAACTCGGGGTAGACCCCCGGTGATGTCTTTGGTCTTGATAGCACCGCGAGGTAGTCTCGCAAGGAGCATACCGGCTTGTATGTAGTCTCCTTCCTGCACAGAGATGAACGCTCCCGATGGAATCGCATACGTTCCGATCAGTTCGTTGTACTGCTTGTCGGAATAGATGGCGATCTGTGGGTGGAGTTCTCCCCGGTGTTGTTTGACGGTAAGTTCTGTTTGTCCCGTTTGTTTGTTGATCTCGCGCTGTGTTGAGATCCCCTCTACGAGGTCTTCGTATTTAACGTATCCAGGACGCTCGCAAATAATTGGGATGTTGTGTTGTTCCCAAACAGCAATCTGTTTCCCTTTTTGGACTTTAGAGCCATCCTCTAGGAGGATGCGAGTTCCAAGTTCAATATGGAAGCTTTGCTGCGGTTCTAGAGATTTGGTCGCTAGAAGCTTTTTAATTTCTTCAAGGTCTCTCCCCTCATCGCGGACGACGTGGAGCATCCCATTTTTATTGAGCGCAAGCCACTCCCCTTCCTGATTTTTGACAGTACGGAGATCCATGTAGACAAGAACACCATCTTTATCGACGTTAAGTTCTGGAGTGACGGACGCTGCCGCGATCCCTCCCAAGTGGAAGGTTCTCATCGTGAGCTGCGTACCCGGCTCACCAATGGACTGAGCTGCTATAATACCAACAGCTTCCCCGTGACCGACAATCCGGCCATTGGCGAGGTTGATCCCATAACAGTTACAGCAAATTCCACGGGAAGACTCACAAGTAAGAGCTGAGCGGATACGAACTGATTCGATCCCCGCATCATCGATAGCTTCGGCTTGTGGTAGAGTGAGGGTGGTCCCAGCTTTAGCAAGGATTTTTGTTCTGTCTCCAGGCTGGTAGATGTCATCAACCACTGTACGGCCGTAAATACGGTCTTTAAGAGGGAGAAGTTCTTCCTGTCCCTGCTTAATGGCTGCGACTTCGATCCCATTGAGGGTCCCACAGTCATCTTCAATCACAATGACGTCTTGAGAGACGTCGACAAGACGACGGGTGAGGTACCCTGAGTCGGCCGTTTTAAGGGCCGTATCAGCGAGACCTTTACGCGCTCCGTGAGTAGAGATCGAGTACTCAAGAACACTCAACCCTTCTCGGAAGTTTGAGGTAATTGGAGACTCAATAATTTCTCCGGAAGGCTTCGCCATCAAACCACGCATCGCACCAAGCTGTTTAACCTGAGATCTTGTACCACGAGCTCCCGAGTCCATCATGAGGAAGATCGGGTTGAGTTCGTTATTTGTGGGCAAGCTCATGAGCTTGAAGAGTTCTTCAGACAGGTCGTCAGAAACTTCGGTCCAGATACTAATGATTTTCGATTTCCGCTCACCATCGGTGATGATACCATCTTCGTACTGCTTTGCAACAACGGCAATCCGCTTATGCGCATCTGTCATTTTCTTCTGCTTGCTTTCAGGAATGTGAACGTCACAGATTCCGATTGAAAGGGCCGATTTTGTCGCTTCAGAGAAACCTAGATTTTTCAAGTTGTCCAAGAATTTGACCGTTGCCTCAAGACCTACTTTTTTGTAGGTATCTAAAACAAGCTGGCTCATTTTCTTTTTACGGAGTGTGTAGTTCTGGAAACCAAGTTCTTTAGGGACAATGGTGTTGAAGATCACCCGTCCAGGGGTCGTTTCAACAATACCTTGTGGGAGCTTAAGCTTGATTTTCTCATGGACGTGAATACCACGGCCGAGATCGTCTCTTCTTTCCCCTTCAGTATTTTCTGTCTCCATGTTGTAACTTCCAGCTGCCTGTAGAGCGAGAAGAACTTCCTCTGAGCTTCCGAAAACCTTTGTTTTCTTCCCGTGATCTTCTGGTGAGAAGATTGGATCGTGCATCAGATAGTAGAGACCCAAAATCATATCCTGTGAAGGTACAGCTGATGGTTTTCCTGATGATGGAAGGAAGATGTTGTCTGGAGCCATCATAAGAAGTTTTGCTTCCAACTGTGCCTCTATAGAAAGAGGAATATGCACCGCCATTTGGTCACCGTCAAAGTCGGCGTTGAAAGCCGAACAGACAAGTGGGTGGATACGGATCGCTTTCCCTTCAATGAGGATCGGCTCAAAAGCCTGAATTCCCAAACGGTGAAGAGTTGGGGCACGGTTGAGGAGAACAGGGTGTCCTTTAATGATTTCCTCTAAGACATCCCATACTTCGGGAGCTTGTCGCTGAATCATTTTTTTGGCAGAGCGGATCGTGTAGACATAGCCGAGGTCTTTAAGACGTTTGACAATGAATGGTTCGAAGAGCTCAAGGGCCATTTTCTTTGGAAGACCACATTGGTTGAAGTTGAGCTCAGGACCGACGATGATGACGCTTCGACCTGAGTAGTCGACCCGTTTTCCGAGCAAGTTCTGACGGAAACGGCCTGTTTTCCCTTTGAGCATCTCAGAGAGGGCTTTAAGAGGGCGATTTCCAGCTCCCATGACAGGATGGCCATGACGGCCGTTGTCAAAGAGGGCGTCGACGGCCTCTTGGAGCATTCTCTTCTCGTTCCGGATAATAACATCGGGCGTTTTGAGGCGTAAGATTGCTTTCAGACGGTTATTTCTGTTGATAACACGTCGATATAAGTCGTTTAGGTCTGATGTTGCAAACCGTCCACCATCGAGGGGGACTAGGGGGCGCAAATCAGGAGGAATGACAGGAACGCAAGACATGACCATCCAGTCGGGACGGTTAGGCGATGCAGCAAAACTCTCGACGATTTTAAGCCTCTTGGCAAGCTTCATTCGGGCTTGCATCGACTTTGTTTTTCGGAGTTTTTCTTTGAGCTCCACGACGAGCATGTTGAGATCTTCTTTTTCTAGAATCTCAGCAACTGCTTCTCCACCCATTTTAGCAATGAAAGAACCCGGACCCCATTTTTCTTGGGCTTCCCGATACTCGGTGTCGTTCAGAAGTTGCTTCGGCTCTAACGTAGTGCTTCCTGGATCTGTTACAACATATTCTTCGTAATAAATAACACGTTCTAGCTCATTTGTAGACATGCCAAGGATGTTCCCAATCCGCGAAGGCATCGACTTGAAGAACCAAATGTGAACAACAGGAACAGCTAGTTCGATGTGGGCCATTCTCTCTCTACGTACTTTCGAAAGAGTTACTTCAACACCACAGCGATCACAAACGATTCCTTTGTGTTTAATTTTTTTGTACTTTCCACAGGCGCATTCCCAGTCTCTTGTAGGGCCGAAGATTTTCTCACAAAATAGCCCCCCCTTTTCGGGTTTGAAAGTACGGTAGTTGATGGTCTCGGGCTTCTTAATCTCACCCCTAGACCAGTCATTACGGATTACATCGTCTGATGCGATCTGTATGACAAGTTTGTCAAAAGATTTTAGCTCCTCTTGATCTACCATTGAATATTCTCCTGAGGTTATTCTCTGCTTCCGCTCTGCGCGCTTACATCAAGACACAGTCCCTGCATCTCTTTTACTAGTACATTAAATGATTCGGGTGTTCCAGCAGTCAAGGTGTTCTCTCCCTTGACAATTGATTCGTAGATACGAGTTCTTCCGGCAACGTCATCCGATTTCACAGTGAGCATTTCTTGTAGAAGGTGGGCTGCGCCATACGCTTCTAGCGCCCACACTTCCATCTCTCCAAAACGCTGGCCACCCATTTGGGCTTTACCACCAAGGGGCTGCTGTGTGACAAGAGAGTAGGGACCGATTGATCGGGCGTGGATCTTATCAGCAACGAGGTGACCGAGTTTGAGCATGTAAATATAGCCAACGACTACACGGTTATCAAAACGCTCTCCACTACGGCCATCATACAGGTGCATTTTGCCATCTGTGGGAAGACCTTCTGCCCCCATCATTTCCCAAATTTTAGCCTCTGGGAAACCTTCGAAGACAGGCGATTTCACATAAATACCCGCTTTTTTCGCAGCATAGCCTAAGTGGGTCTCGAGGAGCTGTCCCATGTTCATACGAGAAGGGACCCCAAGAGGGTTGAGGATAATTTCAACCGATTGTCCATTAGAAAGGTAGGGCATATCCGCTTCGGGAACGATCTGTGAAACGACCCCTTTGTTTCCGTGACGACCCGCCATTTTGTCCCCAACTTCGAGCTTTCGCTTCGTAGCTACGTAGACTTTCACTTGGCGGATGACGCCTGGATCGAGTTCGGTATCTCCTTTTCGAGTAAACTCTACTTCGGTTTTATGTTCTGATCGTAATGCCTGCATTGCTCTGTCGAACTCACGGAGGATTTCTTTCATGGCACTGAAAGTATCGTTTTCTGCCATGAGAAGATCTTCAGCTTTTTCGTGCTCGAGCATTTCAAGCATATCTTGTGTGATGACATCTCCTTCCTTGATCAATACATCGCCTGTTTTGCGGTGCATAATCGGTCCAGGAGCTGGTTCGCCAAGCATCAGTGCCCCGAGTTTTTCGTGGAACTGGATGAGGATCTCCGCTTCTTTATTTTTGAATTCTTCATGAATATCTTTCACGCGTGAGGCTTCAACAACAAGTTCGTCATCTGTTTTTGATAGACGATCTCTGCGACTGAAGACTTTGACATCCATGACAACCCCTTCCGTTCCAGGTGGGACTGTTAGGGATGCATCTTTTACATCTGCCGCTTTTTCACCAAAAATCGCCCGTAGAAGGCGCTCTTCAGGAGCGAGCTCTGTTTCAGATTTTGGTGTGATTTTTCCAACAAGGATATCGCCTGGTTTGACTTCCGCTCCAACGCGGATAATTCCATCATCTCCGAGGTTTGAAAGGGCTTCTTCAGAGACGTTGGGAATATCACGAGTGATTTCTTCTTTCCCAAGCTTAGTATCACGCGCAGTTACTTCAAACTCTTCTAGATAGATAGATGTATAGGCATCTTCCTTGATGAGTTTTTCAGAGATAATGATCGCATCTTCGTAGTTGTAACCGCACCAGGGCATGAATGCTACGAGGACGTTTTTCCCAAGAGCTATTTCCCCTTTGTCGGTTGCAGGTCCGTCAGCGATGACGCCGCCTAGCTTTACCTCATCCCCCACATTACATAGAGGGGTCTGGTTGATACAAGTTCCGGCATTTGAACGCATGAACTTTTTAAGTTCGTAGAGTTTTTTCTTCGTAGGGTTGTCTTTTGCAGCAATAACGATTTTGTGGCCATCGACATACTCAACTTTCCCATCTTCCTCAGCAATAACAACGGCACCCGAATCGCGTGCAGCGCGTGCTTCAAGCCCTGTTCCAACAATCGGAGCTTGGGTGATGAGTAGAGGAACGCCTTGGCGTTGCATGTTTGAACCCATAAGAGCACGGTTGGCATCATCGTGTTCCAAGAACGGAATAAGTCCTGCAACAATCGAGACGAGCTGCTTGGACGAGACGTCCATATGGGTAACTCTGCTAGTTTCTACTTTAAGAGAGTCTGAGTGGGTACGGGCCCAGCAGGTCGATTCGACAAACATATGGTGTTCATCGAGCGGAGCAGAGGCCTGAGCAATAACAAATTTGGCTTCTTGATCGGCTGTCATGTACTCGATTTCATCGGTGACAATACCGTCTCGGACGATTCTGTACGGGGTCTCAATAAATCCAAATTCATTGATTTTCGCATAAGAAGACATCGAGGTGATCAAACCAATGTTCGGTCCTTCAGGTGTTTCAATAGGACAGATGCGCCCATAGTGGCTAGCATGAACGTCACGAACTTCAAAACCGGCCCGTTCTCTATTGAGACCGCCAGGGCCTAAAGAGGAAAGACGTCTTTTATGGGTAAGCTCAGCAATCGGATTCGTTTGATCCATGAACTGAGAAAGCTGTGATCTACCAAAGAAGTCTTTAAGAACACCTACAAGCCCTTTTGCGGAAATAATTTTTCCAGGGGTAAGGGTGTCAGAAGAGAAATCGAATAGATTCATTCTTTCCCGAATGATTTTTTCCATGCGAGAGAGGCCAATACGGCACTGATTTTGAATCAATTCTCCAACTGAACGAACACGTCTGTTACCGAGGTGGTCAATATCATCGATATTTACCGTAGGATCGCCATTTTTTAGGCGAATTAGGTATTTGATCGCACCAATAACATCTTCTTTTTTGAGAGTTACGTTGTCTAGTTCCTCGTCAGAGAGCTCAAGACCAAGCTTGCGATTGAGTTTGTAACGCCCAACGCGGCCAAGGTTATAGCGCTTCGGGTCGAAAAAGAGGCGCATGATTGCAGATCGAGCATTTGAGAGCGTTGCAGGCTCACCTGGACGTATCTTCCGATAAAAGTCCTTGAGGGCTGATTCGTAAGAGTCAGTTGGATCTTTTGCAAGCATTTTGATGATTGGATTTGTCTCGTCTGCATCTTCTGCGATACGGACAGCACCAACACCAGCATCTAACATTCTTTTAAGCATTGCAGTTGTAAGCTTTTCAGAAGCTTTTCCGAAGACAACACCTGTTTGTTCGTCGAGTACATCTTCAGCTAGAATTTTTCCAACAATCTTTGAGAAGTCTTTGTCAGATCGAATTTTAACACGAATGGTGCTGAAAAACTCTTCAATGATGTCGGCGTCAGTTGAGTACCCTAGAGTACGGATAAAAGATGTAGCGAGTAATTTGCGACGACGTTTTTTCCGATCTACATAGACATAGATAAGGTCGTTGATGTCGAAAGCAGCTTCAAGCCAGCTTCCACGATACGGTATTACGCGACAAGAATAGAGAACGTTCCCTTTAAGATGACGTTCTTGTTCGAAAGAAATCCCAGGAGAGCGGTGAAGCTGGGAAACGATAACCCTTTCAGCTCCATTGATGATAAAAGTACCTTTTTCGGTCATGATGGGTAGAGTACCCATGTAAACTTCTTCTTCCTTAATCCCCGTTTCATCAGTAAGACGGAACTTCACCTTGAGGGTGACGTTGTATGAGATCCCTCTGCGGATACATTCTTCGGGAGTATATTTAGGGACGCCTAGATTATAGGATAGAAATTCAAGAATTGTCTTCTCATCGTAGGATTTAATTGGGAAAATCTCAGTGTAGACTTCCTGAAGACCAAAATTTTTGCGTTCATGAGGTAATAACTCAGCCTGCAAAAATTGCTGATATGATTTAATCTGTACTTCGATGAGGTTCGGAAGAGCAAGAATCTCTTCTTTTTCTTGAAAGCTCACCCGCTCAGGTGGTCTTTTTAACATCTACGTGGCTCCTCGGATAAAGGGTTATTTTATACTACTAGCGTAATTGAAACGACAACGAGCAGAAGCCAATTTATGGCTCCTGCTCAAATATTTAGTCCTTATTGTCTTGTTTAGAGACCAGCAAGAACGGCCTTTCCACCGGCATCAGAAACCTTCTTAGCGATTTCATCAGCTTCAGCTTTAGGGGCGCTCTCCTTTAAAACTTTTGGAGCTCCTTCAACAAGGTCTTTCGCTTCTTTCAAACCGAGGCCTGTGACTTCTCGGACCACTTTGATGATACCGATTTTCTTATCTGCAGGTGCTTCTTGGAGCGTGACTTTAAAGTCAGTAGCTTCCTTCGCTTCATCAGCAGCAGCAGGAGCTGCAGCGATAACAGCAGGAGCTGCGGCAGCGGCTTTGACTCCCCATGTGTCTTCAAGTGCAGTTTTTAATTTAGACATATCGAGAACTGTAAGTTGGCTCAGTTTGTCTACGAGTTCTTGGATCTCTTTTTCTTGGGTACTCACGTCTTTACCTCTCAAACGTTAAAAATTATTGTGTTTCGTCTTTATTTTTGTTTTCCATACAGTGCAATATGCTCGTCATCAGAGCTTCCATTACAGAAAGGGTCTGTGACATTGGCGCTTCAAGAAGGCCAAGGAACTGTGCGCGCATCCCATCTTGCGACGGAAGCTCTGAAATAGCCTTTACATCTTCTGCGCTACAAAGTCTTCCATCAAATTGTCCTGCAAGGATTTCAAAGGTTTGTTTGTTCTCTTTAGCAAAAGCAAAAAGCGCTTTTGTCGAAGAGATTGGATCTTCGTTAGCGAATACGACACCAATATGTCCCTTCAGTAGAGCTGGATCGAGAGTAATACCCTCTTGTTCAGCTGCTTTAAGAAGAATCCGCTTTCTAACTACAGCGAAAGAGCCTCCTGAATCAGATAGCGACCTCCGGAAGTCGGAAGACATATTTGGAGACATGCTCTCATATCTAGTTAGGACTAAGGCAGAAGAGCCTTCAATCTTGTCCTTAATTTCGTCTAATAAAAGTTGCTTTTCTGCTCTCATTCTCTATATCCCTGCGACAGAAGTTAAATTTATTTTAAGCCCTGGCCCCATCGAAGATGAGATCGTCAAGGAACTGATGTAGTTGCCTTTGGCGGCAGCGGGTTTAGCTCGAACTAGTGCGACAAGAAATGCTTCAATATTTTGGACAATCTTCTCTTTTTCAAAAGTGAGCTTGCCAACTAGGTTATTCACATTTCCACTCTTGTCGTTCTTGAATTCAATTTTACCTGCTTTAAGCTCTGTGATAGCTTTCGTGACGTCAATCGTAACAGTACCAGCTTTCGGTGTAGGCATAAGGTTTCGAGGGCCAAGAATTTTCCCGAGCTTTCCAACATCTCGCATCATATCAGGGGTTGCTACAACGGCATCAAAATCGGTCCAGCCACCTTTAATTTTTTCGATGAGTTCGTCGTTACCAACAAAAGTTGCACCCGCAGCTTCAGCTTCCTTAACCTTGTCTCCACGTGTGAGGACTAGGACACGAATCTGTTTACCAATTCCGTTTGGCAGCGCAATCGTTCCACGAATTTGTTGATCTGACTTTTTCACATCAATTCCCGATTTGACAGAAACTTCGACAGACTGATCGAATTTCACTTCAGGGCACGCTTTAAGAATTCCGACTGCTTCATCGAGAGTATATAGATTCTCTCGGCTGTACATTTCGTCAATTTTTTTAAATCTTTTGCTTCTTTTTGTCATAAATCTATTCCTCTACGATATCCACGCCCATTGAACGAGCTGTTCCCATAACTAGAAGCATGGCAGCATCTTCTGATGTTACGCGGAGATCCGGATATTTCTGTTTAGCGATTTCTAGAACCTGTCCTTTAGTCAGTTTTGCTACTTTATCTCGGTTTGGGACACCTGATCCTTTCTCAATTCCAGCTTTTTTTAAAATCAAACGGGACATTGGCGGCTGTTTAGTGATGAAGTCAAAACTCTTGTCATGATAGACAGAAATAACGACCGGTAGAATATCACCCATCTGGCCTTGCGTTTTCGCGTTAAATTCTTTACAGAAGGCCATAATATTCACCTGAGCAGCACCAAGAGCTGGGCCGATAGGTGGTGCAGGGTTAGCCTTTCCTGCTGGAATTTGTAGTTTGATTTTCTTTACGAGCTTTTTTGCCATTTTTATTTAACCTCTATCTAATTTCTGATTCTGCAGGGACTTGCTCTACCTGCCAGAATTCCAAGTCATCTACCCGAGTTTCTCTACCAAAAATGGACACCATAACGGAGAGTCTCCCTTTGTCGTGGAAAACTTCGATTACATTTCCGATGAAATTCACGAAAACTCCATCCGTTATCTTTACTCGGTCTCCAGTATTGATTCTGTGCTTCTGGACGACGTCGTCCTTCTTTTTCTCTAATTCACTTAAAATTTCTTCTACTTCTGTTTCACTAAGGGCTGAAGGCGGGTCACCACCCAAAAATCCAAGGACCCCATTTGTGTTTTTTACATACATCCATGAGTCGTCTGTAATCGTCATCTTAATTAAGATGTAGCCAGGCCACATTCTTTTCTCTGATACTTTCTGCTCACCGCGCTTGACTTCAGCGACATTCTCAGAAGGAACAAGAACTTCTTCAATGAGCTCTATCATCCCTTTTGAGTCGCGATTTTCTTCCAGGGACTTTTTCACTTTTTTCTCGTGCCCTGAAATAGCTTGTATGACGTACCACTTATGCATGCTTTCCTATTCTTTACCCAAAAATTAAGAAACTAATTCGTTTAATAAGATCCAGCGAATTTTTAATTACGAGATCAACAATATAAATACCAATACCAAAGGTGAAGGTAGCAATCACAACAGCCTTAGTAGCTGAGAGGAGTTCAGGCTTCGTTGTCCAGCTAACCTTCTTGAGCTCATCTTTTAGGTCACCGATAAAAGTGAACGGATCCTTCCGGCTTTTCCTTTCAGATCTTTTAGATTTTGCTTCCATTAACGTACTCAAAAAGCCCTCTTTTTTTGTGTTCTTTTTCTCCTACCGTCGAGTGCGGAGGGATTCGAACCCCCGACCGGCGACTTTGGAGATCGCTGCTCTACCAACTGAGCTACACACCCACAACAGTGCAGCTAGAGCGAAGCAAGCCCGCTCTAGCTACCCCTTATCAATTGTTACTCGAGAATTTTGGTTACAGTTCCTGCACCAATCGTTCTACCACCCTCTCGGATCGCAAAACGCATTCCTTCTTCCATTGCAATTGGACTAATAAGCTGACCTGTCAACTCGACGTTGTCACCAGGCATAACCATTTCTGTTCCTTCAGGAAGGGTAACCGTACCTGTTACATCCGTGGTACGGAAGTAAAACTGAGGACGATATCCGGTGAAGAAGGGCTTGTGACGGCCTCCTTCTTCCTTTGTAAGGATGTAAATAGCACCTTGGAACTTCGTGTGAGGTTTGCAAGAGTTAGGCTGACAAAGAACCATACCACGCTCAATGTCATTCTTCTCAACACCTCGGAGAAGGATACCCACGTTCTCTCCAGCACGACCTTCATCGAGAAGTTTATTGAACATCTCAACTCCAGTTGCAACTGACTCACGTGTGTCTCTTAGTCCGACGATTTGAATCTTGTCGTTGACCTTGATGATCCCTCTCTCGATTCTTCCTGTAGCAACAGTTCCACGTCCCGAGATAGAGAAAACGTCTTCTACTGGCATAAGGAATGGTTTATCGACTTCACGCTCAGGTGTTGGAATTTTGTCATCAACAGCTTTCATGAGCTCTTTGATTTTTTCGACGTAAGCAGCATCTCCCTCAATTGCTTTTAGAGCAGATCCTCGGATGATTGGCGCGTCTTTATATCCCTTCTCTTCGAGAAGCTCTGAGAGCTCCATCTCGACAAGTTCTACGAGTTCTTCATCACCAGCACCGATTTGGTCCATTTTATTTAGGAACACAACAATAGAAGGTACACCAACCTGACGAGCAAGAAGGATGTGCTCACGCGTCTGAGGCATAGCACCATCTGTTGCAGCTACAACGAGAATCGCTCCGTCCATCTGCGCAGCACCTGTAATCATGTTTTTGACATAGTCAGCGTGCCCAGGGCAGTCAACGTGTGCATAGTGTCGGCTGTCTGTTTCGTACTCTACGTGTGAAGAGTTGATTGTGATCCCACGTGCTTTCTCCTCAGGAGATTTATCGATCGACGCATAGTCGACGTATTTTCCACCACCAGCTTCTGCTAGTACTTTAGTGATCGCTGCCGTAAGTGATGTTTTACCGTGGTCTACGTGTCCAATAGTCCCGATATTAATATGAGGCTTGGTCCGCTGAAATGTTTCCTTCGCCATTCTTTTAGTCCTCCGTGGCTTTTAACCTTATGTCTTTAAAATCTTTTCTTTGCCCAAAAAAGGAATTGAACCTTCGACCGCTTGCTTACCATGCAAGTGCTCTACCTCTGAGCTATTTGGGCTCGGATGCAAACGAGTCTACTTTCCTATTCCAATAAAAATCAATCTTTTTCACTGGTCTTAAAGCTCTTGCAGGGTTTACCTCTGGCGGTAAACGATGCGGGCCTTAGAAAGATCGTAGGGGGACATTTCAACGGTAACGGTATCGCCGACTAGGACACGGATGTTACGCATCCGCATTTTGCCGCATAAGTGGGCGAGAACGTCCATCCCATTATCAAGGACTACGCGAAATGTCATGTTGGGAAGAAGTTCTTCAACCTTCCCGTCTATTTTTATAGTGTCTTCTTTGGCCATAGCTCTTAGATCAATAAAACAAAATAATTACACAGTTTTTTTCAATTAAAGTCAACAGCAGACTTTGACTTTCTCTTTTTTTTCTCATATAATCTCGAACATGAAGGATTTTTCAGAGATTAAACGACTTTTTCATCACCTCAGCTCCCCTCAGCAAAGATACGAAAAAATCATTGAACTTGGCCGAAAACTCCCCCCAATCCCTCCTCAGCAAAAGATTCCAGCAAATATTGTGAAGGGATGCCAGAGCGTCGTTTACCTCTACGCTGAGAATATTGATGGAAAAATGTTTTACCATGCTGCATCGGATGCGCTGATTTCCTCTGGTCTTGCTGCCCTTCTGCTCCTTGCCTACAATGGAGCATCTCCTGAGGTCGTTCTCAAAGAGAAGCCACTTTTTTTAGAGGACCTTCAGATTTACGCATCTCTATCTCCTGGCAGATCTAACGGTCTTGCAAACATGTATTTTCAGATGCAGAAAAGTGCATTAAAATTTTTAGCGACTGTTTAATTTTTTCCACGAAAGCAGTATACTCTTCTCCAGAAACTCTTTGGAGACCCTCATGTCAACGACTACCCCCTTAAACGTACCAATTCACCCTTTGGCCACCTATCACCCATCACAGATGGAAGTAAGTAACGCTCGCTGGAGCAAAGTATGGGCCCTTGCAGCAATCGTTTCTGCCGTAGCTTTTATAGCGATTGCGAGCATTGGTTTTGCATATACAACCCTTTACCTCGAGTCACAGCTCCCTCTTGTTGCTATTTTGATCTTTGCAGTAGGCCTCCCAAGTTCATTTCGAGCTTTTAGCTACATGTGGAATAAATCCTCCGATTATGCAGAAGAGGCTCTAATCGATAAAAAAATGATTAGTTATATGAGTCACCTGGATGTGTCAAAGGAGCTCGGTAAACTCGGAGTTGCCCCAGTAAATAGTGCCTTAAATCTGGAAAGTTTGATTGCTAGGTATACCTATTGCCAAAAGAGGAAAGATGAACTACTCGCCAATGCAGATGGAATGACCAAAGGCCCGATTGAATTGAGCATCCAAGATCGGGTTCACAAGATTAACCCAGAGGATTATACCGTTGAGAAGATTGACTTCACGAGCAGTACAGAGAAAGCAATTTTCGAGGATCTACAGACAACGAGGGCCGCAAAAGAGTATCTGATCCATCGGGCTGCTCTGCTCCATTTGAGATCGGCCTACTATCTTATTGTGATGCAAAATCCCTACGCGGTAAATCCAGAAGGGGCATTCGTCCAAGTTCCAAATATTTCTCTGCCCCATCGGATGATTGCAGCTAAATACGGGGACCTTTCTTCGAATGTAGTCGTGAAAACAGCAACGAAAAGTTACACAGCGAAAGAACTACTGAGCCGATCAACCTACAACCTCGCCAAGGAGATCTTCGGCCTGCCGAATTATCATTTTATCTATTAGTGGTACAAACACTGGATGATTGCTGTAGCTGCAACGACCCGCAATACTTGAAAGGGCTCGTGAAGCCTTTCTAAGAGGAACTCAACGGCATCGGGATCACCCACTTTTGCAATTGCCTCTAAGATATGAAGCTTAATTTCCCTATTGGCAGATGGATAGAGCTCTTTAAGCACTTGAACTGCAGACTTGTCTCCCCCAAGCATCGCTAGAATGAGTGCTGCTTGAGTCCGGACTTTTTCTTCGGGATCTTTTAGGAGAGACCGAACGAGATCAAGCGCCTCATCATCCCCTTCTTGAATAAGTGTTGCAGCAGCGGCTCCAACAGGGCCCCAACTGTTCATTTGTAGGAAAGACTTGATCGAATCCTGTGCCTTTGGGTATCCCATGATGCAGAGTACCTGTAAGAGTTCTAAGCGAGTTAATTGATTGATCACTTGTGGATAGTTGGGTGTCTGGGCCGTATGTGGTACAGTTGAAGGAGCAAGGGAGCGGAAGAGCGGATTTAGAGAAGTATCCCACATCCATTTTTCTCCCATTTTCAAATGCTTATCAATCACTTTGCAAGAAAGATCGACGAGCTCCCTTTGCCCTATAAGACCAAGAGCGAGAGTGACCTGCGCATAGGGATCAGAGGTTTTTCTCACCATTTTTTTTGCCAGAGGCACACCCTGCTTGCCGCTAATCGCAAGAGCACCGGCTGCAAGACGTGCGTATTTTGGCTCTCCTTTCAAGATCCAATGTCGTAGTTTTTTTTCTGCTCGCTTATCCCCATGGGTAAGAGCGAGCCATTGCGCTGTGATCGCCACTTCTGGGATATGATCATTCATCAACTTAAAGACCCTTTCTACCTCCATAATAGGCAAGCTATCGATTGTTTTTACCTGTAATAAGGCGAGGGTGTTCAAGGCAGACATCCGGACAGAAGGGTTTGCGTCTTGGAGGAGAGGTGACAGCATCTCCACTTTGTCTTCTAGGTTGAGATGAGAAATAATCTGGCAAGCGAGCTCCCGAAGCCCTGCTCGGTTGCTCCTGATCAGGTTAGCAAGTTCTGTATCCCCGACCGACTCATACATATTGATCAAAGCAATGATCGCAGCTGCCTTTTCTTCAGCTAAAGTTTGAGAATTTCCAACAATGGCAATGAGCCGATCCTTTGTTTGGTGCATCCTGAGATGGCCTGCAGCCTTGATGAGCTCTTGACGTACCGTCCAGACAGTTTCTTCTTTGAGGAGACGGACGATTTCATCTTGCAAGGGAAAGTCCCCGTATTGCGCAGCCAATCTGACAGCCATACCTCGTATGAGAGAGTTTGTTCCCCGAAGAGCATCGAGTATGAGAGGAATTGCTTTAGCATCGCGCGTCATTGAAGCGCCGAGGAGCGAATTTAGTTTGATATTGAGCTGGTTAGAAGATTCGCCTTTCGTGAGAACGCCCCAGGCGAGCATTTCAAGCGCTGTCCGGTCCTTCAAAAGCTCCTGGTTCTGTTTGATGAGGCAGCTCCACTCTTCCAAAGCCTCAATTTCTTTACCTTTGTGACAAAGAGCTTTGATGAGGGCAAGCCTGAGAGGCTTGGAGTCTGGGTACTCTTTAAGCTGATTCTTAGCTTCTTTGATCGCAGAGGCCGAATCATCTATGAGTAGATGAGTATGAACCCTCTTTGCCGCTTCTTGCTCAGAAGCAAATAGACAGTTGAAGAAGAGTAGGATGATCAGGCTAATTTGTCGGATAAGCGCTTTCCCCCGATGAGATGAAAGTGGAGATGAAACACCGCTTGGCCCGCATCTTGTCCGTTGTTCGTGACAAGACGATAGCCATTTTCAATGCCAAATTCTTTTGCAAGATTTTGTGCCACTTCTACAATTTCACTAATGAGGGGATAGTCTTCGGATTTCATCGACTGCAAGTCGGGAATATTTTTTTTCGGAACGATCAAAATGTGGACAGGTGCTACAGGAGCGATATCTTTGAAGGCGATAAGACTCTCACTTTCAAAGACCTTTTCACAGGGAACCTCACCTCTAATGATTTTTTCAAAAATCGTCACCATCATCCCCCCTCACCTTCCTAATACTGCATCTAGTGCTTTTAGTGCATCCTCTTTTGTTTCCCAGATCGAAATGAACTGTCCTTTGTGGCAGAAGATTGCCCCGGGAATTTTACTAACCTTCTGGAGTGCTTCATCTCTTAAGCCAGCCCATGCTTCCGGGAGGGGGACGCGGACAGCCATCTTATCGTGGGAATTTGGAGGAATCCCTCGGAGCTTCCAGTGATCTCCGGCAGGCATTATAACAAAAAGTGCTGGATGTTTTTCTCCACCGAGTTCGAAAAAGTTTTCCTGCCATGGGAGTGCCTTATTAAAAATGAGTGCAGGTCCATTATCAGCCATAGCTTTTGCAACAGCATCTTTACAGCCCTGGATGTACCGATAACGAGAAAGAACTCGCTGAAAGTGGCCCTTCGCAAAATCGAGTGCTTCGAAAAATGCGCTGTCTAGCTCTTTATTTCCGGCAGCATACTCTATCGGGACGTAGTTTGCGATCACATGCGAAAAAGTGCAAACCCCTTCTTGCTGAACGACCTGGCCATTATCATGGGCATCAATCCCTTTAATGATGGCGTTATTCACGTAGTTGTAAAAAGGATCGTCGATCTGCTTTTCATCCAGGAGGTATTGCCAAATCATCCCTGCGCTAGCAAGAGCCCCCGCATATTCAAGCTGGTGGTGATCAAACCGTTTTTTAAATGGGTCGTAAATACCGCCAACGTCGCAAACAAACTCACATTTACTCAAAACTTCTGGGTCTCTGGTTCTAACAATTTTGTCTTTATCGACTAAATTAAAAAGGAGAAGGAGCGCACAGGCACTGACCTCGTCAGCATGAAAGCTCCCATCATGTGTACCAATACTACGTAAAATCACTGTAAGACTAGCCCTCTAAATAAAAGTAGGAATCTTAGCTCACCCATCTTTTATCGACTATTAAAAAAATGGTTAACAATTCTATGATGAGAAAATGGAAAGCTATATCGCCCCCGGCCCCTTAGACCTGGTCACACCTGATGGAAAAATTACAAAAATCCTTAAAAGAGATTCCTCTTCCGTCGATGTCTATATTGATATTGCTGATATTTCTCCCGTATTTGCAGGGTATTTAATTCCCAGTGAGTTCCTCTATTTCAATATTAAAAGTACCCTCGCCCAACTCGGAATCAACGGGGAAGGGATCGAATATGAGCTCAGGAAAAAAGAGCTCTCAGCAAGAGTCCTTGTCCGCTTAACGTCTATCGGGATAATTGCCAAAAACCTCCTCTCGTCGCTGGGTGAGGGGTGCTATATAGGAAAACTTTTTGCAGCAGATCCCAAAAGACGCGTGCGCAATCCCGACTATCTACTTAGAATGTTTGGAAGGTGTGATCGGGATGGATTCCCTCTCCTTTCTCTAAGCGGCGAAAAAGAAGATTTGGTACTGGAAAAAATCGATGGAAGAACAGTTGCCCACTTAGTTCTCAAGGAAGGAGTCATCCAGTACGACGAAACAATCGGCGGATTTTTACCCACCCTGGCAGAAGCACTTAAAAGGCCCCATATCAAAACAAGAGAGCTCCTCAAGCTCCACCAAGCCTGGAAAGATAAGGAGAAAAGAATCGTCCACAAAGATGAGATTCTTTTGATCCAAACGGCCCCCCTACACATCCGAACAGCCTTCGGGCGTGTTGTTGCAGAGCTATTGCCAAAAGGGGTAAAACATACTTCAGCAGATGTTCTGCAGCCAGATACAAGAGCTTCCGGTGATATTTACGAACTTTATGGGAATTCAGACCAAGAGATCACCCATATCCCACTAGAGTTTTATACTCTAGAACCTCACAGAGAGCACGTTTTCTTTTCCGATAGAGACCAGCTCCAGGCATCCCTAGAAAGCCAAGACACCATCTTTAAAACTTTTGAAACAGCTCCTAAAAACAGTTCTCTTCCATCTGCAGTATTCGTTGTGAAAGGAGAGCAGCTTCTCAACCTGACAGAGAAGGACTGGATCACTAGAAACCCCAATCCTGGCCAGTCTGCCGAGAGAATCGATCCAATTCACCAAGCTGAAAAAGTTCAAAGTTATATCGAGAGTGACCCATCCTATCCTTTTTTGAAAAGTATTGAAAACGGATTGATCACCTCACAGGGAGTTCTTTTCTCAAGGTATTTCCCCTCCCCTCTTATGAAAAAAATGCTTCTGGGCGACCTTGTTCAATACTCCTTGAAAGGAATCTATTTTCAATACCCTTCTCAGGCGCACGGAGAATACTTTTCCCATGAAGATCGTTCAATGCTTCTCGATCTGGCTAAGTTTGCCATCCCCGTATTCTGGGCCGATAAAACATGTGGAAAAATACTTCAATTCGCCCCTAAACCTGAAAAAGACACAGGGATGTTTGTCCCCATCCCCCAAGTCAAAGAATTCACTGATTCTACGGTGTTTGGAGTCTATGGGTCGACCCTGATGCACCTGCAGTTTGAAGAAGAACTCTCTAAAATTCTCGCTGGAGTTTTAGAGCTGCGGAAGGAAATTGATCATCCCCTGCTCAATAGCAAAAAACCAATCTCCCTGATCACCGGAGGTGGTCCTGGCCTGATGGAAGTGGGTAACAGGGTAGCAAAAAATTTGGGCATCCTTTCTTGTGCCAACATCGTCGACTTTTCAGGAGTTGAGCAAGAACAGAACCCCTATATTGAAGCAAAAATGACCTATCGACTCGATAAACTCGTTGAACGGCAAGGGGAGTTTAATCTCGACTTTCCTATTTTTCTTATGGGAGGATTTGGGACAGATTTCGAGTTTGCTCTTGAAGGGGTCCGTCGAAAAGTGGGCATCGGGGTTGCAACTCCTGTTCTCTTAATCGGAAAACCCGAATACTGGAGAGGAAAAATCACCTCCAACTTCCAGACCAACCTCAAAGCAGGGACCCTCAAAGATGCTGAATGGGTAAGCAACTGCTTTTATGCAGTTGAGACTGCAAAAGCAGCCCTAAGTGTGTATGAAAAATACTTCAGTGGAACACTTCCAATTGGGAAACAATCCCCTATTGCCCCTGAGGGGTTTTATACTATCTCTGAATAAAATCGGGGGTGATTTCTACATGAGGAGAGCGATTCCCTATTCCCTGTATGGGCCGAATATCAATTTTTTTCCCGTAGACAAAATGGTGAAGTAGCTCTGCAGCACTGCTCCAGTCCATATGGCGGTTGTTAAAGGCGAAGGCCACAGTATTGAGCGGAATATTGATTGCGCACGAATTCTTGTAACAAATTCCCTTTTTCTGGCATTCAACCTTCTTAGCCCATTTCGACTCCATCGTATTTGGGTTTTCAAAAGAAAGAGATTCTAAAACTGGTTGAATATCTCTCTTTCGGTAGAGAGTAAAGTCTACATTGTTCCCGTAGCACCAATCTCCAGCTCCGGAAGCTAGAGTCCACACAAAGAATTCCCCAGAATCCTCTCCTACTGGAACACCAGAATAACTGCTCGTCATATAGCAGTAGTCAATATTCAGCCCCAAGCGAAAGTAAAATCCATAGGCATCCACTTGATTCATCGCTCTTATTGCACACTCTAAATCTACAGGTCTTACAATTAGGCAATCATCTGTTCCAAAAAGGAGATATTTCGCCCTAGCCTCTTTGTCAAAGGCAATGGAAAGAACAAGAGTTTGAAAATCCTTTTGCGGATTTTTTTTCTCTTGCAGGCGAAATTCTACGTTGTAAAACCTCTTGCGAACTTCCTTGTAAGCCCTCTGATAGGATTTATTACTGACCCGGTAAATAACAACTTGACGATCAAGACCTCGAACATTTTCCTCCACAGACTCCAAAAATGCATAGAGTTGCATGGGACGGTCATAGGAGAAAACGACCAAATCAGCACTGGAAAAAGCATAGGATACAAAAAAAACGAAGGAGAAAAGCCTTAGAAGCCCCAAGAAAGCCCGAACTCACCATATCTTGTTTTCATAAGGAAAAACTGCCCCTCATAAGAAAATCCATCATGGTAAGCGGCAAAAAGGCGAATTTTTCGGCCAACACCAGCGAGCTTACTGATCTCGTAGCCCCCTTTGATTGTCCAATCAAACTGCCAATCGCGCACCTGCCAATTCTGTACATCTAAAGCTAGAAAAAATGTTCCATAGAGGCGGTGGTAATCGAACCGGGAGGATATTCCCCTCCACTCTGCGCCGTACTCCACATAAAAATTATCCATCCTGAAGGACTTATCGCTATGAAGAATGAATCCAGGACCTCCATAGAGGCGGAAATTCTTTGTCACCTGGCAAGAAGTCAAAAACTCTAATGCTTCGAAGCTAGGATTACATCTGAGAGCTAAAAACTCGGGCCTATTGACTAAAAACTCATCCCCGAGATGGCTAGAAATATGATAGATTCTCAAGCGGAAGGCCCACTTATCAACGGCATAATCTAAAGGAATACCCAATAAATAATCGGTATTGACCAGCTCACAATAGGTTCCATCAGAATGCGGAACATGATGAAAATTAAACGGAGCCCAGATGCCAGCGTCTATCCCAATCTGGAGATCTCCACACCAAGGGAGAACATTGGTCCATCGATAAATTGGAAAATCATCCCCAAGCGCTATACAGATTGACTTTTCGCCTACGATCTTATCTCCGGTTCGGTAGGCGACCGAGTACATCACCTGTCTCGGGTCAGCGACCATCGGCGGATAAAGTACAGTCAGCTGAGGAAACCAAATACCGCTTATACACGGGACTTGGACATACCCTCTACGCCTCTCGCACTCTTCCTCGGTAAGCTCACACTTCACCTTCACCTCCTTTACGCAGGGGACATCCTGCACAAAAGAAATAATCGAATTCGATAAAAGGGCGTTATTCGGAAGATTATAGAGATAGACGATATCCCCTTCTACGATCACCACCACTTGGTGTTCGTAGTAGTGCATGTCAACTAGAGCTTGTAGGTAGCCCTCTAAGTAGTGGTCGGGATTATCCCCCATTTCCCCATCGGGGATCCCCTCACCTCTACTCATAAAAAAGACATGGGAGGCATCAACCAGCTCCCTACCTTCCTCTGCCGCTCCCAGTAATGACAAACTGGTGAGCAGAGCTAAACCCAACTTCGCACTCGCATTCATAAATCGATACCGTATTTATTTTATCAATACCATGGATGGTATTTTTGAGAAAAGTTTCTTATTCCAACGACGCTAAATAAGCCCTAACCGGTTAACAAACAATCCCCTTATTTTCTTACTAGCGCAAGGGATCAACACGAGAAACCGTAGGCGATCCTCCGCTCCAAGGGTTTGATTTGAGACTACAAGCCATCTTTTTTTGATAAGAAAAAACATCTCTGGGAAAAATACTTGCTTCTACAAGGGCCCCGCGCTAAAATAACCCACCTCTCCACACTCTGGGGCAATAGCTCAGTGGTTAGAGCAGCGGACTCATAACCCGTCGGTCCCTGGTTCAAGTCCAGGTTGCCCCATTTTTACAACTGCTTGATAATAAGCGGTTTTAGTTCTGGCATAACCCTATGTCCATAACAACAAAGGGTATTATGTCAGAACTTTTATCAGGATTCAGGCCTTTCATGTTCATAATGAATGTTTTAACTGACGACACAATGAAGTCCTTGTTGAAAAAGAGCATGATGTCTTTTGTTAAGTTGACTTGTAATCATAGATCGAGTTCTTTATGTTTTTCTCCATCAAACCAATGGATAAAAGTTAATGAGCTTGGCTTATCCAATCGCGCAAAGTTCTTCGAGCAAAGAAGGGATTTTTGGCTCCCCACAGCAGCAATCGTCTTTACCGAATTTTCATGGCAAAAAAATCACCCCAATCTCACCATCTTTTCAAGATAGTGATGGGAATAAACTAAGACTCTGGAAATTAGAGGATACGGTTTTTTTTGCTAGTATCATCACTGCAAGTGGGCAAAAACTCATCCTCCCAGAAGATAAAATCATCAATCCAGTCTCTGGTCTGTGTGCTGCACCTACTTTAAAAATCATTTGCTCCGTGAATTTTCCGTTTAGATTGATCTACCTAAAAGATCTATCTTCTATCGCAGTTTATCCTCGGATAGTTGCAGCAGGAAAAAACTGGGTCCCACCAACATTCCCAACAGATAAGACTACGCTCAACCATATCTTCAAAAATGCTCCTGGTCATTTTTCAAAAAAAACGCCAGAGACTGTCGCTTATATAGCTCAAGCTGTTTCAGACCCTAGAAACTATGGTGGATCTACCATTTGGGGAGCTAAGTATTATTTCAAGATGATGAATGATGGAACTCAAGCATGGGCAATGGTCAAAAATGGGAAGATTATCAGCGGCGGGTTCAACTGGAAGCCGATGCAGTGGGTAGAAACTAACCTTTTAAAATTTACCGGTGGAAAGCTAGTTCCAATTGCAACCATTGAATTCAAGCGAAGTAATGCCGGGTTTGAAGAACGAGTACAGGGAAACAAGTTATCAAGGTACTATGCACAATCAAACCCCACAAATCCCATAGAGCTGCATGCGACTGAATCAATTTTTTCAAATGATATTGGAGGAATTGAAAACCAAGCAGGGTTAATTGCAGATATCCTTCCAGAACTTTCTTCAGAATGGGGTAAATTCCATTTTTATATACCAAAATGTGAGCAGTTAGACAGAAAAGAAATTCAGCAAATCTTGAGGGAGCTTGCTAGAGGGATTCTTGTCCATGGTGCGACTCCTTGGTTTAGTCTTCATTTCAATGAGGAAGCAAACGCCTATCCAGTAATCCATCCAGCATATGAAAACACCTTTATCGGACATGTCCTATCCACTTTAGATTATTACTTAAAAGGGATACTGCATGGGCGTGTCCATAATGATACAGCTTTATTCGAATGGCAGTTTGCAGAACGAAGAAATTACCATCGGCGTAATAGTATTATAGATCTACAAAAATATTGCCTTGAAAATTTTGATGTTGAATTCCTTACCTTTCGTGAAGCTTTAAGTAAAATTGCAGCGGATGACCCAGGCTATTCAACTGAGCATCATCCATTTACATGGGGAAACTATAGGATTTCTTTTCGTATTATTGGAAAACAGAATGAAATAAAAAAAACAGGCAGTTTATTCATAGCAGAAGGAAATTTTGACATTGAATACACCATTGAAGGTGACCCTCCAGACGAACAAAAAAAACACCGTGAACGGATAGAAAAAGCTGTAGTACTCATGTGCAAGCAAATGAAAGACATACTTCCTCGACTGCCTGGTCTGAAAAAATTATTCGAAGCTTTCGAAGTAGCGAATTTTTTTACTTACTATTTTTATACACTTAAGGCCGCTAGTCGAGTCCCTATTTTTGAGCGAGGTTTTAACTCTGTCGTCCATAAGGATTTCATTCCTCTCTACCCCCCTCTAGTTATAGATAATGATCATTTGATTACCTTAGATCCCATAGTACTTTTGCAGTCGGTTTCGAAAGGGACTTTCCACAAAATGATGACTTCTAATGATTCTAACTGGAGTCGTGAGAAGCTGGCAGGAATATTACAGACCTATTTTTCATCGCAAAACATTAATCATGAACAGACCAAGGGGATCGCAAAGGTTTTACTACCGCTGTTTAAAAAGAAATATGTAGTGACTAAAAAAGGAATCCTATTAGTTGTTAATACGATAATAAGACTGGCTAAACTTCAACAAAATGCATCTGTAGGGGAGGCTATTGTCGCACTAGATGGGCTACTTGAACTTTTGAATGCCGATGAAAAAGTAGCGTTTACTGAGGATAAAAGAGTTTTAGAAGCATGGGACTCCAATCCCGCAGCAATTACCTTTAAGTATACAAAATTTCTTATTGATTTGGATAAACGATCTATCGAAATCACCAAAGAACAAAAGAATATCCCCTTAATAGCTGGGGGATGCGGGTTAGAAATTACAAAAATTCAGAGTCAATGGGACTCTACATGTTCGGAAGTGTTTAATCGTTATTCTCAGAGTTTGCAAAAATTAGATAATGAACAATTTCTTGATGTAGACATCTCTAATTTATCTGGAAAGGTATTTACGCTGCATTGGGGGATTGCCGGAAATGGAGAAGATCAAGAGGCAATAATTTCGGCATATCTAAATCACTGTTTGGAAAATAAAACACTCGACTCAAACAGCGCAAAAGCATTTTACGCTATCGAAACCAGAAATATTTCTTTATTTTCTGAAGTAGCTGATGATGTGGAAAACTGGAGTGTTGCAAATTATGCTGGTGTTACGCTAGTTCACGCAGCTGCTACTACAATAGACTCTTATTTTCTAGAAACAATCGTCGAGCAAGCAAAAGGTTTGCTGTGGTGGTCCAAGGTGGATTGGAGTAAAACAGATGCGAACAGATATCTACCACAGCACTATGCTGCACAATACCGGAATGCAATGGCTCTCAAATTGCTCCATGAAATTTCTCCAAGGAATGTAGATGCAACGACTCAAAATGGAGAAACAGCCCTTTATATTGCAGCTCAAGAGGGAACCCTTGGATGCGTTGAGGCGTGCATCAAAGCTAATGCAGACCTTAATATACGGGCAACTAATGGGATGTGTGCTTTGACAACTGCAATGCATCATGATCATGAAGAAATAGCAGTGGCCCTTTTAAAGCAAAGAAATCAAATTCAGGTACCCAGAGAAGCACCGATACTTGCAGTCCAGATGAAAATGTTTGAGGCTTTAGAGCTAATAATCGATCGAGGGACGAATATCAACACAGTTTCTTCTGACGGGTATACCCCTCTTCATATTGCAGTAAAATTAGGATGGAAAAAGGGTGTAAAAGCACTTGTAGAAACCTTAGGGATAGATATAAACGCTACAAGTCATTGGAACAAAACTGCTCTGGACTATGCAATAGAAACTAATAAATACGAAATTGGGGAGTTTTTAATCGAAAACAGGGCTATATCGAAAAAAGGCTATTGGATTTCATGGTTCAGAGTCTACAATGCAGGCTCTTTCCTATGGAGAAAAATTTGGAACAACAGGGATTTAGGATAGTATGACGAGCACATTTACAGTAGATAAAGGGTATGACGTCGCCCTGATTTTTTTTAATTTATTATGGCCCTTCGTTGAGCCGCATACATTGAATAGTGATGAAATAAAGACTGTGAATATGCTTTTTTTTATTGATATCTGCAACGGAACAGAAGCTAGTCCCGAGTGGCGCAGTGCTATCTTCAAAGCCAAAAAAATAAAACGAGAAGATCTACCCAACGCTATGCTATCCGATACAGATTTATTTCTCTGCACCACTGAGTTTTGTAAAATTTATAATGAACACTGGTCTGGAAAGCTAAAATATGTTCTTAGTCTTTTAGAAAAAATGAAATCGGATCCGAGAGAACATTCTAAAGAATGGCAACTTTGGAATGAGGCAAAAGCAGCAGTGCTCATCAACCATATGACAGTTTCCTCTCCTTTTGAGTGGTAATTCTTAAATTTATTATAATACTATTTATGTGATCAGATTCCTTCATATAAATATGAGTGCTGTGCAAAGCTTGGATCTCACCAAAATCTAAGTACATCGTAACAAGCCGATTTAAAATCCCTAGCTCACCTTCATTAAGGTAGTTTTTTTGCAATTTCGGTATCTGATCTGCTAATTCCTTTTCCAGAACAAGATGTGAGCCCCATATGTTTTTTAGTACTATCCCCTCACAAAATAATTTCAGCAGCTATGTGGCCATGGGCCCAGTGCATTTTATTATGTACGATCCAAAAACACTGGCTGAAGCCCTGTGAACAGAACTCATAGAAATGAGTGAAGGAACATACAATCCTTCGGGAAAAACCTCCGGGCTGCATTCCCTCAAATCGAAACCACAAGACCACAAGGAAGCGGCCCCCGGGAGAGATATTACAAAGGGATTGCCCTTGTCCCAATACTTAAGCCGTCCGCGGACGTCCGCGGACAAGCATGGGAACAGTTTAGTTAAAAATGGACCCTAACCCCCAAACATTCGGAGTTGCATGAAGACAAATCAGACAGTAGAAAAAAAAGAAGAAGTCAATATTAAAAGTAAAAATCCTCTTTCCATAGAGCCATTTTTAAAATGGAAATATAAGTTTAATGAAGAAACAGGTCGGAATGAATTCCATTCGATAGAGCTTTCTGATGGAACAAAAACCCGATATGAAAACCTTATTCGAAGAACTTCGTCGAGCAACTGGAGCCACCAACCCTGAAGTGGGAGAAAAAATTTTATCCAAAATGTCTAGAGGCCTAATTGAGGATGAGCATTCTGCAAGACTTAATGAGTTGTCTACCCTTCTGCCATCGCTAAAACCACAAGATGAGATGGAAGCATTACTTTTGGGACAGTTTTTGGCTCTACAGGATTCAGGAATGAACTGCCTCAGAAATGCTAACTCCCAGTCAATGTTTTACCATATTGAAAAGCTATTCAATCTATCAACCAAACTTTTTAATACGGCTAACCAAACAATCCAGGCCCTTCTCAAGTATCGGTCTGGAGGTCAACAAATCGTCCAAGTCGTGCACCTTCATAATGAGGGGCAGGCAATAGTTGCCCAGACTTTATCCCCGCCCAAAAGGGAGGGGGTCTCCAAAAAAAACAAAGAATGAACCCCATGGATCATTGTGAGAAGATGTACAGCAAAAAGTAAGCGATCAGGTAATCAATGCCATAAATGGGCTGTTCGAGGAAGAAAAACCTGCCATATGCACGGTGGAACTTCTCGGGGACCAGTAACCAAAATGGGTAAAGAAAGGTCTCGAAAGGCAGCTTTACGGCATGGGGGATATACCAAACTTTCTCAGCGTCAAGATCGCGAAGTGAAAAATATAATTAGAATTAGCAAGAATTTTTTAAATAAATTAAATATTTAACACAAAACATCTAATTAAATAATAAAAATAATTAATACTAAAATCCTTTATAAAAAATCTGCTTTGCTATACACTGGTAACCCTATGAGCTGTTACTTTTCTTCCATACAGGAACAAACTAGGATTATCCCAGAGATCTTTTTCTCTGGGGAACGATTTATAAGGGAAACCGTTTCGATAATTTATGAAAATAGGATTATTGCAAAGGAGAATACCCCAAAAAGGATTGCTGCGCTTTTTGCATCCTACTTAGTATCCCCCAATGTTCTGGTTCTGGGTTCATCCCTTCGATTAATAAGTCTTAGCTACCCAAGCCCCGAATTAACAATCACTATCGAATTCTTGTTTTCCTTAACCCTATTGGGTGCTGATATAAAATTAAGAGGTCCCCTTTCAACTCTTTCCGATACCCTCTACTCTGTCTCGCAACCTGGATTTGTGGAAGCCGCTTTAAGGGGAGATGAAAAAGCCCGTGTTTTAATAAGCACTTTGGAGGGGCCTAAGACTCATTTGTCTCAGGAAGAAACCTGGATAAAAAGAGCATTTAATGGAGACTACTTATTTAGCAAAGAAGAATTTCATAAATTAAACAAACACCTAAAAAGCAAAATCTATTTTGTTGCTAATGCATTTGGGCACCGAAGACTTGTTAAATTGTTGAAATCATTAGGAATGGCTGAAGATCCAGTATTTAGTTCCAGGCCGCATATTCTGGCGCATAATATGGACATTATCACTGCAGATACTGCAATCAAAAGTTGGCTAAAACAACTCCGTAAAAAAGGATTGCTCTTTACTGAAGCAGAATTTAACGATCAACAATCATATTTCTCTAAACGTAATGATATCACCCGTATATATGGGAGAGATTTTGTGCAGAGATTTATTTCAGATCATGATCTAAAACATATTAAAGTGCCTAAAAAAATTGCAGTGATTAAAGGTAACCCTGAAAGTCTAACCTTTAAGATTCACCCATGGACAGCTGATCTACGAGCAGATGAAGATCAGATAGAAGTTTATGCTGAATATATCAAGTCAGTAAAACGCAAACTATCACTAGAAGAAGCAATTGAATTTGCACTTATTCTTGAAAAAACAGGCTATAGTGACTTTTATGGATCGAACTTTCTTTTTGCTGAGGATGGTATTTATTTTATCGATACTGAATCCAAAGATTTTGAACCCGAAGAACCGAAGTTCTCAGCCATTGAAAGTATCAAAAACCTTATAAATCCCGAAGATGTCGAAATGTTCATGCAGACATTTGTAAAACGTAAAGAGGCTTTTGTTTCAAAAAAAACCATCCTGGAAAAATCCAGGGAAACATATAATAGTTTTTTTCAGAAACCTTACAAAGACTTAGTAAGTGGTTACAAAGATCTAAAATTCATATTTGAGACAGCTTCTTTGTTGGCCTAAGATACTCCAGTTAAAAAAATTTAAGCATCTCATTTTTCAAACTATTTGATCGATTCTTTCCGCATTTTTTCCGCAAATGATCTGACCCCTTACGAGATTTTAGGAATCCTTCAGAACTAGCCCCTAATTTCCTTGAGAGGAAAAACGCATTCTGAAATACTCTGTTTCGTTCAGAGTAATATCTTGAATGGGACTCATAACCCGTCGGTCCCTGGTTCAAGTCCAGGTTGCCCCATTTTCTTGATTGCAAACGCCGCTGCGACAGCGGACTAAAGCAGGGCGATCAACTCAGATTGTGATGAAGAACAGTGCAAGATGAGGTGTGAGGCTTGCCAACCCGTCGGTCCGCAGGTTCTAAGTCCAGCTTGCCACATCCCCTCCCTTATTCATAAAAAACTCTGAAAGAAAAATTTCAACTTAAGCTTTTGAAAGCGATTTTTGAATCGAATATCCAAGACAATCTGACCTATTTTAAAATCATTTGCTTATCCTACTTTTTTTTGATATACGAAGATCAATGGGAAGGATCTTAATAACTTTATTAACAATGTCACCTCTTTTGCATGCCGAGGAGACTACCCCCTGGAACAGATCTCAAATCTACAATTGTATCCCGCAAGAATCCCCTTGCCGCTGTGAACCCGATGCTGTGGAGCCTGAGTTTCCTTGTTGCTGTGAACTCGATGATGTGGAGCCAGAGTTTCCTTGCTGCTGTGAACCCGATGCTGTGGAGCCTGAGTTTCCTTGTTGCTGTGAACTCGATGATGTGGAGCCAGAATCTTCTTGCTGCGGGGAACCTCAGTGTTGCAATTTCGGTTCACTGAGATCTACAGTCACAGTCAAGCATATTGGAGGATCGGGTATCGGCTACGACCGGGGATATAGTTCCCTCAATGCCTATTTAGTACCTCTGGGTTCCTGTGAAGAATGGGGCCCCTATCTGGATTTACAGGGACATTTCTTCAATAATGGTCGATGGGCAGCGAATGCTGGACTTGGCATCCGATACCTTGACTCGATTGTTTGGGGAGGGAATGTCTATTACGACTATCGCGATACTGGACATCACCACTACAACCAGATTGGGGTGGGCCTTGAAGCAATCGGTGCTTGTTGGAGTATCAATATCAATGGTTATCTTCCCTTTGGAAAAAAGAAGTCCCCCTTTTTTGGATTTAGTAACACTGATACGGGCGAAGTATCTGAGTTTGCTTATTTTCAGGAGCACCATATCATTCTACAGCTTCCGGGAACGAAAGAGCTCTCAGCAAAAAAGGAATTCGCCTTTAAAGGCCTCAACGCAAACGCCACTTTTCGTCTTTTCCAAAGCGAGACGTTTGCTCTTGATCTAGCCGGAGGGCCTTATTACTACACAGGTTACTACGACAAACATGCACTTGGAGGACAGGGATCAGCTTCTCTTCGTGTTGGGGAGTTTATCTCTCTGAATCTCATTGGGAGCTACGATAACCTGTTCCATGGCAGGATCCAAGGATCTCTTGCCCTTTCGATGCCACTTGGGCCTAAAGGTTATGGAAAAAGTTGCAAGCGGTCAGCCTGCTGTGTCCCTTCCTTCTGCGACTACCGCCTATCGAGAGGTGCTGATCGCAATGAAATCATCGTTGTTGATAAACAAGAAAAGGTACTAGCTCCTGCATTAGAAGGTAGACAGGAGCCAGCAATCAATCCTTTTACCGGAGACCCCTATTTCGTCTGGTTTGTCGATAACACGAGCAGTTCTGACGGCACCTATGAAAGTCCCTTCCCTACACTAATCCAAGCACAGACCGCTTCTGCACCCTATGATCTCATCTATGTTTTCCCCGGTGATGGTACTGATAAGGGGATGGATGCCGGTATACTGCTCCAAGACAATCAACAGCTCCTTGGATCGGGTACTCCTGTTACTCTACCAACAACTGAAGGGACAATCGTAATCCCTGCGCAAACATCTGGCGGCCCGCTCATCACCTTTGTTGGCTCCGCCGTCGTCACTTTAGCAAATAACAACGTCATCTCTGGTATGCATATCGGAACCTCCTCAATAGGAATTTCAGGCTCTTCGATTGCTGACCTTAAAGTTGTTTCTTGTGAGATGGACGCAAGTCCATTGCCGATTTTACTTAATGAAGTCACAGGAAGCGGAACGATCTCAAACAACATGTTTACTGAATATACTAATCAGGGTATCCAAATTATCTCTACTGCAGGAACGAATAACCTAACAATTGCAAGCAACACCTTTACTGCGATGGCCGCTGCACCAAATACCTTTGGACTCACGGTTAGCCTATCAGGTACTTCCGATCTTTCTCTCGACATTTCAGATAGCTCTTTCTCCGAACATACCAATACCTCAATTAGTCTTTTTTCTTCGGATAGTTCTATCTTGAATCCAACAATTGCAAACAACACTATTGCTGCTCCTGGAGGAGTAGCTAATACGATTGCCATTGCATATGGCCCAGGCGGAACCTCCTCAAACGCAACGATTACAGGAAATACACTACTAAACCATGAAGGGAATAGTCTAAATATTACTGCTGATTCAGCAGTTGCTTTCACTTCGACTATCTCCAATAATACAGTCCAAGGAATAGCCGGAACTAGCACTAAAGCCATTGCGATGGATACATCTAACACCTCTTCGGCTACCTGGTCTACGACTATAAGCGGTAACACCTGTACAGGAGGCTTCACCCAAGCAGATATCTATCTCGATCCACGCGGTACATCGACTCTTAGTAGCGCAATCGTTTCCGAGAATACAACAATCGGAGATAGTGGTGCGACAAGCCCCTTTGGCATCCAATTAGATGCAGACGATACCTCGACTGTTACTTCGCTTCAGATCTTGAATAATCAGAGCAGAAATCATATCTCATCGGAAATCGCAGTGAGCTCTAGAGGGACCTCAACAGAGGTTTCGACAACGATTTCCAATAACTCTCTCTCTACAACTGGGGGAGTTGCAACGGGAAATGGAATTCAGCTCTCCGCCAACGATGCCTCTGAAATTTCAGCGGTGGTTTCAAGCAATGTAATCTCTAATATGCACAATACTGGCGTTTCTCTTTTTACAAGCGACACCGCAAATGCTTCTCTTACGGCCTCTTCAAATCTTTTGACTGGACCAACTGGGGTCATTAATACATCAGGGATCTCGTTCAATTCAAATGACAGCTCTTCTCAAACAGTTAGCCTTTCTGAAAATCACCTTCAAAACTTTAGCACTCTTTCTATCTCTTCGAATGTCAGTGATGCTTCCACTATTTCTTCAACGTTGAACTCGAATACTATTATTGGAGAAGCTGGAATCAGTCAAAAAGCAATTTCACTCTCATCGGCAACAGGGGCAACAGGAAACTGGTCAACAATAATCAAAAATAATATTGCAAAGGGCGGATTTAACCAGGCGGATATCTATCTTAATCCGCAAGGCACTGCAACGCTAACTAGTGCTACTATCACAGGAAATACCACAACCGGTCCCAATGATGGATCGGGTCCTTTCGGAATCCAACTCGATGCAGATGAAGGCTCAACCGCTGCTTCCCTTTTAATCGATGATAATAGCTGCAAGAATCACTCGAGTGCTGAGATCATTATCACAGCTAGAGGCATGTCTGCGCCTAGCATTACTACAACGATCTCTAACAATTCGCTTGCATCAGACGCTGTCACCACGCAAAATTTAATTTCTCTCACCACTATTAATAATGGCTCTATTAATGGTGAGGTATCAAGCAATAGCTGCACTGGGACATCAACATCAGCGATTCAAGTCTCAGCAGCTGATACCTCTATCCTTAGCGCAACGATCGCAAGTAATACCTGCTCTAACTACACATCAAATGGCATCTCAGTCAATGCCAACCAAACAGCTTCAGTTACAGCGCCTATTTCGGGCAATACTCTCTCAACAGGTTCAATAATCTCTGCTGGAATTACCCTTAACATAAGCGATTCTTCCACGATGGATACAACCATCGCCAGCAATATAATCTCCCACCATGAAACGCAATCCATCGGCGTTAATTACTTCGCAAGCAGCCTGATATGCTCTATTCAAAATAATGATATTTCAATCGGCTCTGTAACGGGAGCTGCTTTCGGGATCATTACCAATCTCGGAGGAGCAACCCAAACTATCGACATCAGTGGTAATAATGTATCGACTGAAGCAGGTGGAATAGGGAGCCAATATGGGATCGTCTGTCCACAACAATCAGCATCAGGGAGCTCGAAGGTCCTTACGATCTTCAATAACACAGTAACCGATTGCGGAAATGCACCAGCCATGAGCATCCCGCTCACTGCAGGTATAGCACTCCCCTTAATCAGTACAGATGATCTATTCGTAGACTGCGAGTCCAATACGACTGTCAACTGTGGGGTAGGTCCTGATGGACAAGGTGGCATCTTAGGCGGTCGTCTTAACATTGGAGCAGGGACACCCGGGCACTATTGCTGGACACTGCATGACTGCGTCAGCGACACCGACTTTTCTCTTGTTAATGATCCTCCTGCGGGCATGGCTTCTGATTTCACTCTTGATGCCTTAGGCAATACGGGAGTGGTTATTCCCTTCATGGGATCCCCTTTTTCTGTGGGTTCTTGTCCATAGAGCTAGTCATTTTCCCCATGAATAAAATCCAAATCCTACGCATTAATTCCGAGACGGTCATCCGTGCGGTTACCCGATATATGCGACGATAGTTCATTAAACGTCTTGATTACCTTCATTTTTTCCGCTAATGATCTGAATCCTTGCGCGATTTTAGGAATCCTTCAGAACTAGCCCTTAATTCCCTTCAGAGGAAAAACGCATTCTGAAATACTCTATTTCGTTTAGAGTAACACCTTGAATGAGACTCATAACCTACGATCCGAAGGTTCTAAGTCCAGGTTGCCCCATTATAACTCAGCTCTGTGATCTCGATGGTTATAGCTGCTCATTCCCTCGATATTTCTATGTACTTTTTGGAAATGAGGCTTTATGTTACACGAAGACTTGCAAAGAGGCTTTGAAAAGCGAAACGATGTATAGCTGAGGGCTACATGAAACAAAAACAATTGTGGGTTTCATTCATTCTTTTTATCCTTCTTTGCCTAATTGTCCAGATCGTCGGAAGTGTTTGGACAAAGGAAACTGTTTCTACATGGTATCCCTATTTAGTGAAGCCCTCATGGACGCCACCGGCTTGGGTATTCGGGCCAGTCTGGTCTCTTCTATATATCATGATAGCCCTCTCTGGCTGGTTCATCTACAGAGCTAAATATTCCCAGAATCGAACCGTAGCTTTGATCCTCTTTGGGGCTCAGCTCTCTTTGAATTTTATCTGGTCTTTTCTCTTTTTCTCATTGCGGAGCCCTCTTTTAGGATTGATCGATATTGTACTGCTTAGCATTTTGATCATCCTGACAATCATTAAGGCTTGGCCGGTCAGTCGTTTGGCAAGCCTTCTGCTCATCCCCTACTTACTCTGGGTCTTGTATGCGACTTCACTCAATGGAGGAATTTGGCTTCTCAATCGTTGATTTTATCGTTAACTTGTTGGTGGAATCGTCAAAGGTTAGATGCTTCAATTAGCAATCAACTTGATTGACGAGTGCTTTGTTGAAACGATATGATACTATGATCAAGGTGAGTACTAGGGGCTGGCTCCAAAAAGTTGAGAGCTGGCTACAAGTTGTTTAATTCACTTAATCGACAACGAGGGTCACGGTCCCCCTCGCTAAGACAGACCCGCTGATCTTTGCAAGGACAACATAGGTGACGATTTCATCTCTTGGTCGGTTGTGATCATCAAACGAAAGTGCATCTCCGGGCGCAGTTCCAGCTAAGTCACTTAGATTTTCATCTCGATAAATCTCATAATACGACGGCGCAACGGGAGGTGGGTCCCATACGAGATGGTTGATTAAGTCTTTTTGAGTCAGAAAGATGTTGCTTCTCCTTTCTGCACTAACGCTGAACGTAGATGTCGTTAAGACGATTGAAAAAGGAGCTGGACCTACACCAATGCTGCTAACCACAGTCAGTGTAGCTACATCAATCACAACAACATCTGAACCGCCAAAGGTAGTCACATAGGCTTTTTGACCGTCTGAGCTAAGTGCAACAAAAGCAGGGGTCGTACTCGGTGCGGTAGCGATTGTTGCGACGACTGTTTGGGAGGCTACGTCGATAACACTGACATTGTCTGATGAGAAATTCGTAACAAAAGCTTTCAGCCCATCAGGTGTAAAAGCGATACCATTTGGAGTTAATCCAGCTGTGATCGTTGCAACAACTGATTTTGAAGCTACATCGATAACACTGATGTTATCTGAGACGTTGTGTGCAACATAAACTTGTCTCCCATCAGGAGATGCTGCCACCCCTTGGGGACCATCACCGACACCTACAGTTGCAATCACCAACTGTGTATCTGTATTGATCACACTCACACTTCCAGGACTTCCAGCATTCACAGCATAAGCCTCTGCTCTAATTGGGTTAACTGCTATAAATTGAGGGTTAACACCTACAGCTACTGATGCGATTACTTCTCTCGTTTCGATGTCAATCACTGAGACACTGTTAGCCAGACGGTTTATAGAATAAGCTTTTGTCCCGTCAGGAGTAATTGCAATTCCAAATCCCCCAAGTTCAGTAACGATTGTGGCTATGATTACCTTAGAACTTGTATCAATGACACTCACAAAATTGGAATCGAAATTCACGTAAACTTCTGTCCCGTCTGGTGTGGCTGCAACACCAGATGGTGTAAATATGGTTGTAGAAATCGTGGCAATCACTACCTCAGCTGTGGCATCAAAAACAATGATCGAATTTCCCGAAAAATCTGCTACATAGCCCTCAACATTCGCTCTGCCATTCTGCGTTATGAATAGGCTCGTGCAAAGACACAAAATAGAAATAATTTTTTTAATCATCATTACCCCTTAAAAATTTTAGTTGATTATCATTCATCTAAACTTCCTTTTCAAGTTAAAAAAAACGAGTTCCCGACCAGGCAGGTTTATTTTAAAACACCCTAACTCTGAGGATATCTTTATACTGTGATCCCACTTATCATTTTGTCACTAACAAACAATTAACAGATATTGACCTAGGATATTTGGGGATGATCAAGTTCGTTTGGCTAACGCCGCTCAAAAAGCTTATAATCGAGGGGCTGTATATATTATGAGCAATGCATGCTGTCCTGAAATAAAAAGCCTATATGATGATGCTTTCCGAATTAGACTAAAGAAACACAAAAGCATTGGAAAAATTTGTAGGAATCAAGAGTCACAATTTGAATATTTGATTATTCTAGATCCCTATATTCGTTGTGAAGTATGGAAAAGTTTAGGAAACATAGAAAATAACAGAACACTGGGTTGCTAAGTATTGGATGATACTTTGATAACAACATTCTAATTACAAATCCCTGATTATTCTCGACCAGTTCTAGTGAATAGCAATTAAAGGTGTATAGGCGGTGCATAGTGCATCAATTTTTGTCGGTTTAAACTCGTGAAAACCCGTTGCATCCATTGAACAAGTCTTTTATAATCAGGTTCATAAAAATTAGATCGTGCTGGCTTGAGTGAGAGTCCCCCTCCCTCATAACCCGTGGGTCGGCAGGTTCTGCGTCATGTGCCCTAACTTCTTGGCTGCTAAGAGCCGCTATTGGCAGCGGAGTTGAGTAAATCAACCTGGTGCAGGATTCCAGCAATTCCAACCCAATTTTTCCAAAAACTGAGAAGGGAATCGTTGAAACATCGCTGATGAGGTTTTGGAAAAAAAGGGCTTAAAATAATGCGATGATGAAATTCATAGGTGATTACAGCAACTGGATTATGGGGAACATGCCCCTTAACCGCTGATTGTTACTGACAGTAAAAAGGAGTCATATTTTTTATGAGAAAAGCAGTTTTATTCATTTTGGGATTGCTCGTGTGCATCCCAGCTATTGCGAATGCTCAAGATAAGCCTGATCCTCGTCAAAAAACAGCTCTAGTTTGCGGTGCTGGAGGCTTTATTGGATATCACCTTGTGAAGCGCTATCAAGAAGAAGGTTATTGGGTTCGAGGTGTAGATATCAAATACCCTGAATTTGGAGATACGCATGCGGACGAATTTCTTGTTTTGGACTTGAGAAATTCTGAGAATGCTCAAAAGGCTGTTTCACTAGAATTGCTTTCAGAGAAACCTTTTGATGAAGTCTGTCAATTAGCTGCAAATATGGGAGGAATGGGTTATATTTCTTATCACGATGCAGAGATTGTTCATGATTCCGCATTAATTAATTTATTAGTTTTGGAAGAATGCAGAAAAAACAAGGTTGGAAAGGTGTTTTATACATCTTCGGCTTGCATTTATCCTGAATATAATCAGATGGATCCTAATAATCCAAAATGTTCAGAAGAGTCTGCTTACCCCGCACAGCCAGATACAGAATATGGATGGGAAAAGCTCTTTAGCGAAAGACTTTATCAATCTTATGCACGAGATTATGGCATGAATATACGCATTGCACGATTGCACAATGTATTTGGACCTTATGGAACTTGGACTGGAGGGAGAGAAAAAGCCCCTGCTGCCTTATGCCGTAAGCTTGCAAATGCGCCCAAGGATGGTGGAGTCATCGAGGTTTGGGGTACCGGAGACCAAACTCGCTCATTTCTCTATATTGATGAATGTATTGAAGGGATTCGCCGAATCATGCTTTCTGAAAAGGACTTGCCAATTTTAAACCTGGGTTCAGAAGAAATGATTTCAATTAATGACCTAGTTTATTTGATTGCTTCAATTGCAGATAAAGAGATCTGTATCAAAAATATCCCGGGACCAGAAGGGGTGCGTGGAAGAAATTCAGACAATGCATTAATTAGAGAAGAACTGAGTTGGGAGCCAACTGCAAGTTTAAGAGAAGGTATGACAAAGCTCTACCCATGGCTTGAAGCACAAGTCCATGCAAGTAATCCTATTTGTGATTGTGTGGAATAAATTACTATAACATCCTGGTTCTCAATGACCGCGTGGTTTCCATCAAGATTTTCGCGATTCTTCGCAGGAAATGGTTTTAGCTATTTCTTATAGATAATGGAGAAAATCGAATGGAAAACTCCCAGCAGATGTAACGAGCACCTTGGAAAAATAGAGGGAGTATGCCCCTTAAATAGAAGCAGTACCTTCCATATTTATGGAAATCGTCTTAAGGAGAACCTTTTAAAAAAACTTCCATAAAAAATTTGTATGGGCATGAAATATGAAAAGAGAAACTCAAAGTATAAAAAACATTTCACTCATAATAGGGATTCACAACCCTAGTATAAAGATCGATTAAAAATTCAGAATCGATGATATGTCGTTTTCAGCTTCAGCTGTCGCAGTATGCCTTATAGCTTGTCACGGTGGCCCTGTAGATCATTTTGTAACCTTTGCTGAAAGTTTATCCAAAGATGTAAGGGCCACTGAGGTTTATGCATCAGGACCAACACTGAAAAAACTCCAAAAGCGTGGGATTGAAGTAAAAGTGGAGGACTGCCTCCAAACAGAAGCAATCCTGTTGATTACTTCAATATTCTTATGTATTACCTTGATCAATGGGCTCAATTTTACCAACCATTTAGAAATCGGCTCTGAAGAGCAAAACAATGACTATCAAAGTCAAAATATATAGCTGAGGGCTACATGAGACAAAAACAATTGTGGATTTCATTCATTCTTTTTATCCTTCTTTGCCTAATTGTCCAGATCGTCGGAAGTGTTTGGACAAAGGAAACTGTTTCTACATGGTATCCCTATTTAGTGAAGCCCTCATGGACGCCACCGGCTTGGGTATTCGGGCCAGTCTGGTCTCTTCTATATATCATGATAGCCCTCTCTGGCTGGTTCATCTACAGAGCTAAATATTCCCAGAATCGAACCGTAGCTTTGATCCTCTTTGGGGCTCAGCTCTCTTTGAATTTTATCTGGTCTTTTCTCTTTTTCTCATTGCGGAGCCCTCTTTTAGGATTGATCGATATTGTACTGCTTAGCATTTTGATCATCCTGACAATCATTAAGGCATGGCCGGTCAGTCGATTGGCAAGCCTTCTACTGATCCCCTACTTACTCTGGGTCTTGTATGCGAGTTCACTCAATGCAGGAATTTGGCTTCTCAACAGGTGATTCCACAGCTTGTCTGGTACAATAAATAGACGCTTAGGTTAAAAAGAACTTAATTGAGGTGGCACTGACCTCAATTGGTATAAAACAGAAGGGCTAGCTCTCGAGAGGGGCACTCCGCACAGATTGTTTGCCCTTTTAATCGACAACGAAGGTGACAGACCCTCTCGCTATGACTGTATCGCTTATCTTTGCGAGGACGACATAGGTGACGGTTTCCTCCTTTTGGCGGTTGTGATCATCAAATGAAAGAGAAGTCCCCGAAACACTACCTGCAAAATCGGTTAGGTCTTCGTCTCGATAAATTTCATAACAGCTTGGCGAGACGGGAGCAGGACTCCACTTAAGAGAATTAATAAGGTCTTTTTGGGTTAAAAAGGTATTGCTTTTCCGTTCTGCAGCAACACTGAGAGAAGATGTAGTTAAGGCGATTGAATAAGGGTCTTGTCCTACACCAATACTGCTGAGTACAGTCAACGTAGCTGTGTCGATCACAACGACATCTGAGCCCCCAAGAGTAGTTACGTAGACTTTTTCACCGTCTGAGCTGACGGCCACCGCGTAGGGATTCGTACTCGGTGAAGTAGTAATTGTTGCAACGACTGTCTGGGAGGCAACATCGATGACACTCACATTATTAAACAGAAAAAAAGAATTCGGAACAAACGCATTGACACCATCAGGAGAAAAAGCTACGGACGTTGGAAAGATTCCTACCGTTATATTTGCAATTTCTAATTTTGAAGCTACATCGATGACACTTACATCACCACCATAGCTGTTTACAACATAAATTTGCGTCCCATCCGGAGACACCGCAACCCCTATTGGAAACGCACCAGCATCTACCGTTCCAATCACAAATTGAGTAGCCGTATTGATTACGCTGAGGTTGTTTGAAAATCCATTGGCAACATAGAGCTCGCTTCCATCCGGGGTAATAGCTAAAGCTTGTGGGTTGAGTCCAACAGGTATTGATCCAATTACTTCTCTTGTTTGAATATCGATTACAGAGACCGTTTCAGCATTATTATTTAGTGCATAAGCAGTTCTTCCATCTGGAGTGATTGCGATTCCGAGTCCTCCCTGTTCAGTTATAATTGTGGCGATGATCGCTTTAGAATTTGTATCAATGACATTGACAAAGTTTGAATCGAAATTGACGTAGACTTCGCTCCCATCCGGTGTGACTGCCAAACTATTCGGTTGGTATATAGTTGTAGAGATAGTCACAATGACTACCTCTGTCGTCGCATCAAAGATACTGATCGAATTTCCTGTGAAATTTGCTACATAGCCCTCAGAATTCGCTGTCCCAATCTGGGTTGTAAATAGAGTAGTCCAAAAACATAGAAGACAAAATATTTTTTTATCCATTATTCATCCCCTTAAAACCATTCCCTAACATGTATGCTTCGTTTTTTTTTTACAACTCATGAAAATGAGCTTCAGAAGGTAGGAAGGGGTGGACCACTTTGAATGGGGAGTACTTCATGAAGCGAAAAGTAGCATAGGAACGAAGCTAAAGAGCTTTGTATAGATGGATACAGCCGTCCAGAAGGGCTCCGGCCTCGATTTTTCGATTTTCCCCTGAATCGAAAATTAAATTGGGGCCTTTAATCTCCCCTTTTTTATCATTCAAGTTATAAGGCAGTTCAGGTATACTCTCCCTAAAACAGAGATACAAAGCGCACCTTTTTCAAAGACTATTTATATGAAAAATACCCCCCTATTTTCGATGGATCTCTCTCAGTCTGATTGGAGAGGATGGCATAAAGACCAGGGGTTTCCCCCCTTCACCGGAACTCAAGTCTATGATTGGATCTATCGGAAAGGGGTCTTAGACCTAGAGCTCTACACAAACATCTCCCCCAAGATCAAAGAAGTATTAAAGAACTCGTTTGACTGGAATCCTCTTAAGATCCATTCGCAGCTTAGATCACAGGATACTAGCCAAAAATTTCTTTTAAGGACTTATGATAATCTTCTCATTGAGATGGTGTTGATGCCCAGCGAAAATCGAGTCACTTTATGCATCAGCTCCCAGGTGGGTTGTAAGATGGGGTGCACCTTCTGCCAAACAGGAAAAATGGGGTTTAAACGGAATTTAAGTTCAGGGGAAATCCTTCACCAGATCCATTTGGCAAACGCAGCTCTGAAAGAGGATGGCGACGAGCGAAAAGTAACGAATATCGTTTTTATGGGCATGGGAGAGCCGTTAGATAATTATCAAGAAGTGGTCAAAGCCTGCACTCTGATGATCGATCCTAAGGGATATGCTCTTTCAAAGAATCGAGTGACTATTTCAACCTCTGGTCTCATTCCAGAAATCAAACAGCTCGGAAAAGATCTCCCGGTTAGGCTTGCGATTTCTCTCCACAATGCCGATAACGAAAAACGGAGCGAGATCATGCCCATTAATAGAAAATACGGGCTCGATGATTTGAAGCTAGCCCTCCTAGAATACCCCTCCCCGTCTCGGTATGGGATCACTTTTGAGTATGTGATGATCGATGGCGTCAATGATTCAATAGCAAACGCTAAAAAACTCGTGAAGTTTGTTCATGGCCTGAAAGCTAAGGTCAATCTTATCCCCCTCAACTACTTCCCCGGTGTCCCCCTAAAAGCATCAACTGCAGCGAACCTAAGAGAATTTCAGGCATATTTAACAAGTCGCTCAATCCCAGCCCCAGTCCGCTATAGCCGCGGGCAAGATATCAGCGGTGGATGTGGGCAACTTGCAGCTAAATATGATGATGAAATCGACCTTGATCCGAGAGAAGTCCACAAGAAACGGAGAGCAATTTCATCAGAAAAAAACTCTAGTTTAAGAGTTTTGAACGAATAGATGCGTCCTTAAAATTTAGCACCCTTTGAAATTGTTTTTCATAACGATACTCTATCCATTTGCTGAAGCAAAATGGACTAACCTGAAGTTAGGCCAGAGGTGTTTATAGACTCTGCCAACCAAGGAGGAGTTGTTCCTAGAAAAAGGATAGAGTATAAGAGGCGCTCACCAATCCAACTAATTTTTCACAACCTTTTGGTTGTGTGAATTTTACACCTAATAAAACTTGATTTTGTAATTATTTAATAATTTTGATATAATATTTAAAATAACCATAATAAAATGGATTAAATATTGAATATTAAAGAATCACTTTATAGTTATTTCCCTTGTGCAAAAGAGGAGCCCACTCCTTCTCCTCCTGCTGTGAACTGGAATAAAGTTGCTAAAATAGCTCTCATCGGGGCTGGGGCGATTGCTATTGGCGTCACTGCCTACCATTTCTATACCGATCTTCCAACTCTTCACAATAGAGATCTCGTCAATAAATTAGCTCCCATTTGTAAAGATGCCGTCGAAAAATATTGTAAGCCGGGGCTTGAGGGTGGAAAAGTTTGTCTGAAGGATTATTTGGTCGAAAATTGGAGACCCCAGGTCACTATTGAATATGGCCAATATATTCTTTGCCCTGTCGAAGTTCGGGCAGCAGATTGCGCTGTACTTGTCGGACAGCCAACCGTAGCAATGTGGAATAGCGGCAAACCCCATCCTTTCGTCTTTATCAAAAACTACGAAAGCATCACAACGAGTATTCCTAAGGGCCTCTCAAGTATTTTTAAACGTGCCATTGAGCACTTCCATAGCCTTGAAAGAGGCTCAATAAGCTTTAAAAGTCACATTTTCTGTTCTTCTTGACTTTAGAAATCAGATAACCTATCAAAAGCCTCTTAGTGTATGTGCGAGGATATATGGGTAGTTGTCTAAAGTTTTTGATCATTTCCAATATTGGATTTTCTTTGGGGGTTGCTGCGACAAGCGCAGGAACAACCTCCACCACACTTGATGGAGCGATGATGACAGAAAATGTCGATTTAGGGGTGATCAACTTTGATTCTGGCGATGTTAGTTTAGTTGAACAAGTCAGGGCGCTCCAGTCGGATGGGACATTTACCTTTGTCCCAAACGCAGCAATCACAGTCAATGGGATGTCCGCCAGCCTCATTGGAGGTGGAACAACCAGGGGCTTTTTTATAGGGGGTAGCGGCGCTGATGGAACAGGTTCTGTGACAATCAATGACTTGACATTTGATTCGTGTGTTGCAACCGGTGGAAATGGAAATGGTATTGGTAGCGGTACTATTGGCTGCGGTGGAGGCGGATTCGGAGCGGGCGGAGGCCTTTTTGTTGGAGAAGGGACTAATGTCATTCTTAACGACTGCGCATTTACCTCTTGTGGGGTAGTCGGGGGGAGCGGCGCCCCCGGAACATCAAATGCCACATCCGCTGGGGGAGGGATGAGAGGCACCCCTCCCAGAGTGGGTACTTCAGGAAACCCCTCCGGAGGTGGGGGATTTGGAGGAGATGGCCTTTTTGGTAATGGTGGAGGGGCGAGTGGCTTTAGTGCAGGTAATGCGACTGCTGGGACACCTGGACTAAATTTTGATGGGGGTGGGACTGCTGGAAGCCCCGGAGTTGGGGGTAATACAGGTAGTGCTTCTAGAA
>CAYGSB010000005.1:0-129668 GCA_964352505.1 uncultured bacterium | reverse complement strand
GCTTTTGCTAGGTCTGTTGCAGCAGAGATGTGGGCAAGGTTGAGGCGGATGTTGTTGTGGGTGTTGAGTGGTGTCCCATCTTGAAAGGTGTAGAGGTCGGATCTGGAGACTCTAAAGTGGTATTCTCCGTGTGTGAAGGGGGATGTAAGGGTGAGCAGGTGAGATTTTGTCCGGTTGATGTTTTTCACAATTAGACTGATCAGACCGCGGCTTGGAGTAAAGAGGGTAATGATTTTTTGCCTATCTTTGTAGTCGATGCTCCGGAGGACGAGCCCTTCATCCTTTTCTTCTGATGGCATTAATTCGTTCTCTTTGTTATCCTGTCAGTTCTGCATCGGTAGCTCAATTGGATAGAGTACCCGGCTTCGGACCGGGTGGTTACAGGTTCGACTCCTGTCCGGTGCATTTATTCTATCAGAGAGCGGTGCTGGTTTCAAGGTGTTGCAATTGCAGAGCAAAAAAGCTAGAATGGCATTTCTACATTGAACGGGGTTTAAAAAATGGTTGATAAAGACAAGTTCGCAGAAGAAGAGGCTTTAGGATACAATATTTATGTTATTGGGAAGAATTTCCAGTTAACAGAGCCTATGCGCAAGCATGTGTGGGATAAGCTGGTGAAAATCGAGCGGTTTCACAACCATATTATGGATGTCCATGTTGTTTTGGAGATTCAAAAGATGGACCATGTGTGTGTGATTACTTGTCATTTCAACCACTTTAAGGTGAAAGTTGAAGCTCAAAGCACAGATATGTACGCTTCGATTGACCGGGCGATCCAGAAGCTCCAGGCTCAGTTCAGAAAATGGAAGAGCAAGCTACAAGATTATCACAATAAACCAACAAGCATGGTTGATCTTGCAGTGAATGTCTATCGTAGGCCTCCAATGGATCCTACCGAAGAGGTGAATGAGGCAATTGAGGTGGAAAATCTCAAAGATTGGCTCCCTCATAAGGTGATTGCCAATGAATCGCAAATGTTAAAGACCCTTACGACAGAAGAAGCAATTATGAAAATGGAGCTGTCTCAAGATCCATTTATGTTGTACCGCGACGAGATCGATAAGAGTTTGAAGCTCATTTATCGGCGTGATGACGAGCAATATGGGATTATCCAAGCTGAAGGGTAGTCTTTACGATCCTTTTAGGCAGTGCTTTGTTGCTGCAACGCCTGAGGAGATCGTTCGTCAAAAGCTCCTCCAGTTGATGACTAGTCAACTTGGGTATCCAAAGCAGTTGATTTCCGTAGAAAAGCGCCTTGCTGAGTTGCCCCATTTACGCGGGCTGGCTGGTCTCCCTAATCGGAGAGCCGATATAGTCTGTTTTGCCAAAGATGTTCATCCCGATTTTCCCCTCTATCCTCTTTTGTTGATCGAGTGTAAAGAGGGGCGAGTTGGTGAAGAGGCAGCAAGTCAGGTCTTAGGGTACAATCATTTTGTCCAGGCGCATTATGTGGCCATCGCCGGAGAGACGGAAGTCCTTCTTATTCATCCTCAAAAAGTGTCATTTTTACCCAGTTACCCCGAATTAATGGAGAGAGTGTGCAGCTGATTTTGCCTGTCTGTGATGTTCTTTGCGTTTATGGTGTTCCTGATAGGGAGCTTGAAAAAGAGCTTCGAAGATGGGTTGACGAAGAGGGTCGCTATGTAGTGATTTTTGATGAGGGTGAGGAGAAGGAGTTCGGAGATGGGAGGATCTGTTTTTCCCATTTGGAAGATGAGGATCTGAAAAAAATTGCTTGGAAGCTTGTCTTTTTACAGTTTGGCTTTTTAGACCGGTGCGGAAATAACACAAAGGACCAAGGAAAGCGCGATGCCCTCTTTGCTAAAATAGCCTATTTTAAGGATGGGGTCCATTTGGTTGCTTCCGATTTTCAGGACCGAGGTATCAATTTTATTCACAACTGCAAAAAAAATTCAGAGTTTTTAGAAGAGGCGTATGACGGCCGCAGGTTATTTGGCGGGGTGAAAAATATACCCGCTGTGATTTGTGGAGCGGGCCCTTCTTTAGAAAAAGAGATTCCCTATTTGCGGTTACTCAAAGATGAGGCGCTTATTTTTGCAGGTGGAACAGCGTTGAGCAGTCTCTCCCACTTTGGGATGCGCCCCCATGTTGGCGGAGTGGTCGATCCCCATGAGCCCAGAGAGCGCTTTTTCCAACATCAGGCTCATGAAGTTCCCTTGTTTTTTCAAAGTAGAGCCCATCCGAAAATGCTCGAATCGATGCAGGGGCCTCTTTTGTGGATACCAGGCAGTGAGAATGATTTTTTGGATGAAGAGTCCTTTGACGGGGGGTGGAATGTTTCGTGCTTTTTGACGGCCCTTGCTTGTCATATGGGGTGTAACCCGATTATTTTGGTTGGGGTAGATCTCTCTGAGACAGAAGATAAGAGCTATGCCGGAGGGTTTTCTCGTGAAGGGGAGGAGAGAGCTGTAGAGATTTCTGATGGAGTTCTCACAAGGAAAGACTGGATCTTTGCCCGAGATTGGTTTGCAGAGTTTGCCAAGAAACACCCTGAGGTCGAGTGGAAGAATGCATCAAACGGAATGGCGATTGAGGGATTTGATTTGACGACGCTCAAAAATCTCTCATTTGAGAAGCAAGAAGATTTGTCGGGAGAAATTCACAGTCAACTTCAGAGGATAAAGCCAGGCGTTAGTTTTGATTTTGACTGGAAAAGTTTCGAGCGGGTAGGAGCGCTTTGCACGCAAATAATAGGGGTTTTGGAGAGGATTTACCCAAACCCGCCTGAAAAGAATGGTGAATATGTCCTTTTGAGCGTAGAAATTGAGAAGGAGGTAGCCTACGAGCGCTTTCTCCTTCCCGTTTGGAAGGTTTGGCAGCACGTTTTTCGAAGAGAGTTATCTCCCGATATTCCGAAAGGGTATGGGTTAGAGTTGAATCAGTGGTTATTTATGAAGGGAATTTGTGATGAAACAAGAGATCTATGAAGTAGAGGGCAAGGAGTTTTCGATTGTCGATGAGGAGCTGGGGATCGATATCCAGTCAGAGTTTGAGTTTGCCGATCGAGGGTATTTCCAAAGCGGAGAGCTCCGCTACGAAACTCATCGAAAAGGAGAGAAGTTGCATGGACCCTCAACATTTTATGGGCAATCTGGTGAGATCCTTTCTCAAACATGGTTTTATGAGGGGGCGAAGGTTGGAAAATCGCACCGGTATTACCCAAACCTGGTGCTCTATTCTTTAGAGAGGTTTATTGAGGGAGCTCCCCATGGATTGCAGGAGTATTTTTATTTAGATGGGAGTGTGAGGACAAAAATTTCGTACGATCGGGGAAAGTTTGACGGGGAGACGATCTTGTTTTGGCCTGATGGGACGATGAAGCGGAAGTGTCGATTTGCTCAGGGGGAAAAACTGGAAGATGCATTTTACAACGAGGAGGGAGAACTCATTGGAGCTACTGAAGCAGCGCTTTCCTGATCTCGCATTTCTTCTTACATTTTTCCCCAGCGATTCTGCTGCGCTCCCTACGGATTCTCAGCCACTTTGTGATTGGGTAGACGGTCTTGATCTTGAGAAGATCGAGGTTGTTTATCTGATTGGATTGATCGACTACGATCTTCCTGTGAAACTTCAAGAGTGGTTAAGGGAGAAAAAAGAGAGGGTTATTGTTTTTATCGAAGATGAATTAGGGGCGTTTGCTCCATTCTCTGAAAATGAGCTCCTTTCAAATCCCCAAGTACATTTTCATTATGCCTCTGAGGACCCAGTCGAGGCTTTGGCAAAGCAGTTCCCAACCGAATTTTTAGCAATCTATGAAGGCAAGCCCTTTGATGCGCAGCGGCTCCAAAGAAGATCATCTGCCTTCTCCGCTCTGTATTCGGATGTTTTGTACAGCCATAAGATTGTTGAGAATGTGCTCTGCAATATGCAAAGACTAGATGGGGCTTTCGATGCTCGGGGAAAGTTTGATGGGGTCCCGGCTGTGATCTGCGGTGCAGGCCCTTCTCTCGAGGAGGCTTTCCCGGTGCTGGAGAAGCTAAAGACCCAAGCGCTAGTTTTTGCAGGTGGCACTGCAGTAGCCGCGATGACCAAGAAGGGGATTAAACCCCATTTTGCGATGGCGCTCGATCCGAATAACGAAGAATTCGAAAGATTGAAGCAGGCGAATTATTTTGAGGGTCCCTTCCTATTTGCCCCAAGGCTTCATCAAAGTGTGTTTGCAACAGCAAACGGGCCCTATGGTTATATGAAGACCGATACGGGTGGGCTCGTCGAAAATTGGCTTGAAAAGGAGCTTGGCTTGAGTGGAGATCCCGTCGGTCCAGATCTTGGTGATGAAGCTTTCTCTGTCACAACTCTTGCGATTAGTTATGCCTTTGCTCTTGGGTGCAATCCTATTATTTTGACCGGTGTTGATTTAGCCTACACTGGGGGCCACCGCTATGTCAGTGGGATCGGGGCTGGGGAAGAAAATCAGGTGAAAATTCAAGCGAAAGATATCTACGGAAGGGAAATCGAAACACAGCTAAAATGGATCATGGAGTCGGAGTGTATTGGCGCGTTTGCACAGAAGAATCCTGAGACGGTGTTTTTGAACGCTTCAAAAGGTGGGATCGGTATTCCCGGAGTGGAAAATACCCCGCTCGAAAAAGCTCTTGCAGATTCCCCCCATTGGGACTTGGAAGGGGATGTGCATCAATGGGTTCAGATGCAGCCACTGGATTGGAACAAGGATAAGCTCGGACAGGTCCTCGGTGATCTTATTGAGTCATTGAATCGCTGCACCGAAATCACTCAAAAGATCCTCAAAGAGCTTGAGAAGAAAAAGGAGAGTGGAAGGCTCACCCTTTTTGAAAGCGATTTTTCTGAAGAGCTAGCCTATGATGCCCTGCTCGAGGGAATATCTCTTGCACTGGACCATCTACTCGTTCGTTATTTTCCGAATTTAGATCCCGAAAAGGGTAAGTGGGATAGAAAGGTTGCTAAATATCAAGAAATTCTCCGTCAGATCAAAAAGTTTGATGAAATACTAATAAAGGCGTAGTCTTGCTCTACTAAATGAGTGCTTTGAAAGGAATATATTTAGCTTTTATTTTACTGGCTTTTTCCGGCTGTTCTGGTCTTGAAGATTCTGAAAAGGATCGGATCCGAAAGATGAATGCAACGGGGGAGTTTATTCATCGCAATCACGATGAAGTCGTATTTGCTATAGAGTCTCCTACCAGGCATGTTCGAAAAACCTACCCTTGGGAAGATTCCTATATTGGGAATCAGGTGAGGATTACAAAGGAGTTTTTTCAGTGTAAGGGTAGCACTCAAAATCCTCCTCTTGTAAAGCATGTAAACGGTCAGCCAACCTATACGTTCGATTGTAGTGGGAGCGACCAGCATAGCCTCCCATTAAGAGAGGGGAAGGAGTCGATTTACTCCTGCCTGATTGATCTATTGAACTATGTTCAGGAAAAAACAAAGAAAAAAGTAGTGATTACCTGTGGTCACCGGTGCCCCACTCACAACACCTATTCTGATGTCTCCTCTTTCAACCAAACTTCTAAGCATATGATCGGTGCTGAGGTGGATTTTTACGTCAAAGGGCTTGAATGGCGCCCCGAGGCGGTGATCAAGATTTTGCAGGACTATTATCTCGAGCATCCCCAGTTTGCGAGCGATCCGAAGTTTGCCGAGTTTCAACGTTTTGAGAAAGAAACAAATGTGACCACACTTCCCTGGTATAATAAAGAAGTTTTTATTAAATTATTTAAGAAAGACGAGGGGAGAGACCTCGATAACAGCCATCGTTTTCCTTATATAAGCATCCAAGTTAAATGGGACAGGGATGAGAAAAAACCGGTCATGTATAACTGGAGTAGCGCTTTCAACGATTACTTGCGATATTAGCCGCTGTTAGAGTACTATTTCCCCCTAGTGCCGGCGTGGCGAAATGGTAGACGCGGTAGATTCAAAATCTGCTTTCAGCAATGGAGTGTTGGTTCGAGTCCAATCGCCGGCAAAACCCCCTTTGATTTATGCGTTGGATTGAGCATTTTGATTTATTTCTTTTAGATTTGGACGGGCTTTTGGTCGATACCGAAAGGCTCCATTTTCAGGCCTATCAGGCTGTGTGTAGAGATTATGGCGTTGCGTTAGACTGGGATTTAGGCAAGTATCTCCAGATCGCCCACTCAAGTGCAGAAGGTTTGAAAGATGCTCTAATGGACCTTTTGCAAGAAAAAGAGGCTAACTGGGATGTGCTCTACGCCGAGAAGAAGAAGGTTTTGCAGAATCTCCTTACCCCACAAAATGTCGCTTTGATGCCGGGGGTCGAAGCACTTCTGAAGGAGCTTTCGATTACCCGGACAAAACGGTGTGTAGCCACGAACTCTTCTAAAGAACAAGTGGTGAGGATTAAGCAAGTTCTTCCGATTTTAGAGAGTGTTCCCATGTGGATCACCAGGGAAGATTATGAAGACCCTAAACCTGCGCCAGATGCTTATTTGAAGGCGATGGGACTTTTGTTTGATCCCGGAGATCGGGTGATTGGCTTTGAAGATAGTTTAAGGGGGTTTAACGCCCTTAAAAGCGCCGGAGCTATGCCGGTGCTCATCTGTGATCCAAAACACCCTCAAATGCGGGGCGTAAGCCTTTCTGAGGTGAAGCACTACTCCTCATTTTCAGCGATTCCTAAAACCTTTCGGGGATAAAATACTTCAGCGAGAAATAGTCCATGGGCAGGGGCGGTTGTCCCGGCTTCTCTTCGGTCTTTTGCTTTAAGAATTTTTGGGATTTCATCAACGGGGATTTTTCCACGGGCAACGTCTAAGAGAGTTCCTGAAATGTTTCTGACCATTTTATAGAGAAAGCCGTCACCTTCAAATTCGAGAGTGATGGCATTTTCTTTTTCGACGATATCAAGTCTTTTGATTGTTCGGACTGGATTTCGAGATGCAGAACCAAGGTGGGCTTCATTCGAAAAGGAGGTGAAGTCATGGGTCCCAACAAAGAGAGCTGCAGCTTTTTTTAAGAGGCCGATGTTGATGGAGAAGGGGAGGAGGTAGCTGTAGAGTCGTTTGAAGGGATCAGGGGATGTGTGGAGGTGGTAGAGGTAGAGTTTGCCAGTAGCGCTATAGCGGGCGTGAAAATCTTCTGTGACTTTTTCGATGGAAAGGACTCGAATGTCTTGAGGGAGGAGTCCGTTGAGGGAATGTTGCAGCTCTCTTGGAATGATCGGGGTGCTATGGGTAAAGTGGGCCACCTGACCAAGGGCATGTACTCCACTGTCTGTTCTTCCTGATCCTGAAATAGAAATGGGAGTTCGGAGTATGGTTGACAGGGCTTTTTGTAGATGTGTTTGGATCGAGCTGGCATTGGGTTGCACTTGCCAGCCGCTATAGTTGGTGCCATCGTAGCTGAGAAGAAGTTTATACTTCAGAGGCATGTAAGGGCGGGATGTGCGTGGAGGGTGGTGTAGTGATCATAAGGTTTTGGAATATGCGGCAAGGCAACAAGTCCTTGCCGCATGAGGGTTACCTACGAAAGGTGCTTGCTGACAACTTTAGTCATGTCAAACATGTTGATAGGCTTTTTGCCTAGAACTTTTGCAAGTTTGTCATCAGGATTGATGAGGCGGCGGTTTTTTTCATCTTGACGCTTGTGTTTTTTGATGTACTCCCACAGTTTTTTTGTGACTTCAGTACGGGGCATAGGGCCTTTGCCTACAACGGCTGCAAGCTCAGGACTTAAATTCATTGGTTGCATGAATTTTGATTGTGTTTTTTTTGCCATTTTCTACTCCTTTGAAAAGAAATTGTGGGCTATCTGCAACTGCTTGCGGACAGCAACGAGGCAATTCTTTTATTTCCTCGAATGACAAGTTGTATCTCTATAGGGGTATTATAGTCAAAAAAAATCCTCCTTTGGATAGACTTTTCCCCTTTTTTTTCTCGAGGAGACTCTTGCTTTTTTCCCTCTAATCGGGCACCTTTTGCAGAGTTTGTGATAGGGAGTCGCCGATGTCTTTGCAGATGAAATCGAGTTCAAAGTTGCTTTTGGATGAGAATTTAAGAACACTTCTACAGAGGATTCTTCATGCCGTAAGTACAGAGGAAAAGCTCAAATGCCTCAAAGAAGCTCTCTCGGACAATAAATTTCTTCAAGACGAAAAATGGGATCGTGTTTTTGGTGCCTGCACGGGTGCAGAGAGGTTGATATATTACTCCTTGTTGGCGATCGATCAGACCCAGTTTTTTCATAAACTTTCCCCAACAGAATTAGAAAAAGTTGTCCAGCCACTTTTAGCTGTAGAGCAGTTTTATAAGGAGATAGGGGGGATTATTGGTTACCATGCGATGTGTCTCAGGCTTCTCGATGCACAAGACGTAGAAGGAGGGAGATACCATCCTCCGAATGCATTCGATATTTCGGAGCCGAATTTATTTGTGACCAAGTGTGTTGCTGCAGGGATTGAGCGATTAGATGAGCTGGCAGAATTATACCCGATTGGGGGCGCTGCAGATAGGCTTTCTCTCCAGAATGAAAAGACGGGGGAGTTTCAGATAGCAGCTACTCTTTTATTTTGCGGCAAGACACTCCTTGAAAGGATGATCCAGGATTTGCAGGCAAGGGAGTACTTGCATTTTAAACTTTTTGGGAGACAAGTACATGTCCCCGTCGGATTGATGACCTCAAATGAAAAACGGGGGGATCACCATGTTCGAGAGATGTTGAAAAAGCATAGGTTCTTTGGAAAAAGGGATGAAGACTTTTTTGTTTTTTCCCAGCCACTTGTTCCTGCCATGAATACGATGGGTAGATGGTGCACGGCAAAGTCGGGTGGTCCCCTTCTCAAGCCGGGTGGACATGGGGTGATATGGAAGCTGGCTAGAGACTGTGGTTTGCTGAATTGGTATAAAGAGAAATCAAAGAGGAAGGTATTTGTTCGTCAGATCAATAATCCGATTGCTGGGGTCGATTATGGTTTGCTCGCGTTTATGGGAAGGGGACTCGGTGAGGATAAGGACTTTGGGTTTGCTTCATGTCCTAGGAGGGAGGGAGTCAGCGAAGGGGTAAACGTCGTGATTGAAAAGAAGGGGAAGTTTTCTCTTACAAATATTGAGTATTGCGATCGGAAGTTGTCTCAACTTAATGAAGAAAAAAAACCATTTCTTGCGAACACAAATCTTCTTTTTGTTGATATTGCTGTGATCGAGGAGCTGGTCGAGATTTGTCCAATACCCGGAATGCTCGTCAATGCAAAAAAAGTGAAGACGAAAGAGATCCAGGGGGTAGCTGTCGTGGAAGAAATCTTGCGGCTCGAGTCTATGATGCAGAATCTTGCTGATGCACTCCAAGAAGATGAAAAAGTTTCAAGGAGCTTTATTACTTCTAACTCTCGGAAGAAGACGATTTCGACCATAAAGAAGGAATTTGCATTTGGTTCTTCTATGATGCACACCCCAGAGCAATGCTACTTGGATATGCTTGAAAATAGTCGAGAACTTCTCACTAAGTACTGTGGATTCCAAGTCCCTGAATTACATAATTCAGCTAGTTTTTTTGAAAATGGTCCCTCCTTTATTTTTCTCTATCACCCAGCTCTTGGCCCTTTATATGAATTGATAAAGAAGAAGCTTGTTAAAGGGCGGTTAGCAAGGGGGAGTGAGCTCTATCTCGAGATTGCAGATTTCTTCGCTGAAAATCTCGATCTAGACGGTAGTTTATATGTCTCTACAGAGGCGGTAATGGGTCATCGGGATTCCAAAGGGGTTCTAAGATACAGCAACCAGACAGGTAAATGTGTTTTGAAGAATGTTCGGATCAGAAACTCTGGGATAAACCGGGATGCTTCCCGTTCTTTTTGGAAGCAGGAGATTGTCCACAAAGAAAAGTGTGAAATCCTTATTGAAGAGGGAGGAGAATTTTATGCTGAAGATCTCATCCTTAGGGGAAGCCTTAGGATTCATGTTCCAAGTGGGGTGAAGGTTACTGCCAGGGTTGTTGAGGGACAATTAAAGTTCGATCAAGAGGTTTTAGAGGGTCCCTCTTGGGGGTGGAACTATTCACTCGATTCTAAAAAACAAATCCAGCTCAACAAGGAATAAAAAAAAGCGAGGGAAACCCCTCGCTTTTTATACCCGTAATTTGTGATGAAATTAAACCGCTGCAGGTGTTGCTTGGTTTTCGTTGTTACATATAACGTTGTTTATGAACAGGACTCCAAAAGCAACTACAGTTGCAAAAACAGCTGCAGGAATTGCAAATTCTTTATTAGCGACAAGCAACTCTTTTGACTTATCAAACGTTTCAGAGAAGAATTTTGCTGCACATGAGAAGAATGGTTTTGCCCATGCAACGACCTTAAGAATCATATCTTTTGCTGTGCCGCTGATATATTGTACTTGTCGTCCAAGCCAGCTAGCAGCTTTGAGAGCTCCATTGCGAACTACATCGTAGTTGCTGCTTGCAACTTTAGGAACATCGGCACCAATTTTTGTTGCGCTCATTCGTTACCTCCTATAGGAAATGTTAAAGTTTTAAGGGCCAAAAACTCCCTTTATTTTCGAAATCACAAACATTATATCTAGGTGTTGATTAATGTAAAGTTGTCTTAAAGACTTTGTCAAAAATATCTGAAGAGATTGCTCGAATGTCTATCGATCCCTTATAATAGGGAGTATGAATGAACATGTTCTAGATCAAATCAAAAGTATTGACTCGAGGTTGCTTCACATGTGGAGGTATCTTTGACCTGGCCAAGAAAGAAGACCAAGTAAAAGATCTCGCAATCAAAATGGAAGAGTCTACTTTTTGGGACGACGCTGCCAGCGCTCAGAAGTTGATCGATCAATCCAATCAATTAAAAGCCTGGACAGAGCCCTATCGAAACCTCAAAGAGCGGTTTGAAAATGTCCGATCTCTCATTCCCGATGTCGATGAGGCAGAGGAAGCTGAGTTTTTTAGTGAACTAACAGCTGAACTCGGACGAATCGAGGTAGGATTAGAAGAACTCGAGATTCGTAAAATGCTCTCCGGTGAGATGGACCCCAAAAATTGTTACTTGAGCATCAATGCGGGTGCAGGGGGGACTGAGGCGTGCGATTGGGTTCTGATGATGAGCCGGATGTATGAGCGGTTTGCTGCAAAACGGGGGTGGAAGATCGAGGTGATCGATAAGGTGGAGGGCGAGGTTGCCGGCATCAAAAACATCACCTACAAAATTTCAGGATCTTTCGCTTATGGGTATTGCAAAGCGGAAAAAGGTGTTCATCGACTGGTTCGCATTTCTCCTTTTGATAGTAACTCGCGGAGACATACAAGCTTTGCTTCGGTAGATATTTCTCCTGAAATCGACGACGATATTGAAATTGATATTCGCCCTGATCAAATAAGGGTAGATACGTTTAGATCTTCAGGTGCTGGAGGACAGCATGTCAATACAACCGACTCAGCTGTGCGAATTACTCACATAGCAACAAATATTGTTGTTTCTTGTCAGAACCAGAGAAGTCAGATTCAAAATAGAGAAACAGCGATGAAGCTGCTCAAAGCGAAGCTCTACGAGCAAGAATGCCTCGAGCGAGAAGCAAAGATTAAGGCGATGAGCGGTTTAAAAATGGACATCGCTTGGGGGAGCCAAATTCGCAACTATGTTTTTCAACCCTATACTCTTGTGAAAGATACGCGAACCAAGTATGAGGTCGCAAATATTGAAGCTGTCATGGATGGCAAAATAGATGGTTTTATTCATGCATATTTAAAGGAATATGGGTGATGTCTCTAATTGATTCAGAGGACTATGACATTCGATTCTCAACGCTAGATGATACCCATTCATTGCGGTCATTGTTAAAATTGAAAGGTATGCTCCACTGGTTTCCACCGGGAGACGATCTCGAACTAGAAAACTTCATTCGGATATGGATGGGGTATTGTCGATATAGTTCGGGATTAACAGCAACCTATCAGAATGAGCCAATTGGGATGGCAATTCTTTTTTTGATGCCCTACAGAAAAGTTGCTCACCATGCGATGTTTCAGCTGATTGTTGATCCAGACTATCAAAGGAAAGGAGTTGGAACTTCTTTAGCAAAAAATGTAAAACACCTGGCTAAGACCCGCTTTCAACTTGATTCGATTCACGTAGAGATCCTAGATGACAACCCGGTGTGCTCTTTGCTTGAAAAGCTTGAATTTAAACGATTTGCTCGTCAGGAGCGGTTTGTCAAAGAGGGAGATATGTATTTTCCCCGGATTCTCATGGAATGTGACTTGGTATGAGCCTAGAAATCAAAGAGAGTGTTTTGGAGGATGGGGAGCTTTTTAACAGACTTCTGCAGCAACCGGATGTCCTTGAGTACTTCCCTATGCACGATATCCGGGAAATAGAGGATTCTGTCCGAATATGGGAATTATTTTGTAAAAAAGGGGCCAGTCTGACTTCCTTTTTTGACGGGGATTCTTGTGGAATCGCCTTTCTCAATCTTCAGGGGTATAAAAAATTTTATCACCAGTGCTTGATCACCATTATAGTCGATGAAAAATATAGAAATCGAGGAGTCGGAACAAGGCTTCTAGAGGATCTTTTTATCTTAGCCAAGGATAAGTTCAATCTTGAAAATATCCATTTAGAAGTCTACGAAACGAACCCGGCGATCAGTTTATACCGGAGGACAGGGTTTACCCAGTTTGGGGTCCATAAAAATTTTATTAAGGATCAAGGGCGATATATTGGAAAAATTCTTATGGAAAAAGTTCTCTAACGATTCTTGCACAGAGCTCAGCAATTTGTTATGATGCTTGGCCATGGCTGGACATAGTAAATGGGCAAATATCAAACACCGGAAAGGGCGTGCCGACGCTGCTAAAGGTAAAGTCTTTTCTCGGATCACTAAAGAGATTATTAGTGCAGTAAAACAAGGGGGTCCCGACCCTAAGAGCAATACAAAATTGCGCCTTGCTGTTGATAAAGCCAAACTTGCCAATATGCCCAATGACAATGTCGACCGAAATATCAAAAAGGCAAGTAATACCGATCAGTCTGACTACTTTGAGATGACCTATGAGCTATATGGCCATGGTGGTGTCGGGATTATCGCAGAGGTGATGACCGATAATAAGAATCGGACAGCTTCTGAGATGCGTATTGCTACAAACAAAAAAGGGGGCTCCATTGCTGCCCCTGGGGCTGTCTCCTTTAATTTTGAGCAAAAAGGGGTGATTCAGGTCTCTAAAAGCGCTGGAAGTGAGGATGATCTCTTTCTTTTGGCTACCGATGCTGGCGCAGAAGACTTTGAAGCCTCCGATGAGCTCTACATGATCACTACAGCCCCCGATAGGCTCTATGAGGTGAAAAGTGGGCTGGAAGCTGCTGGGATTGTTTGCAATGAGGCCAATCTGGAGATGATTCCTAAAATCGATGTTGCCTGTGATGAAGAGACGGCCAAAGCGAATTGGGAGCTGATCGATTGGCTCGAGAATATCGAGGATGTTGATGCCGTCTTTCATAACATGTCCGAGAGCGGGTAGACCCTATGATTTGGGGCATTAACTCTCCGACATTTCTAGACTTTGTCGACGCCGCCCAAAGAGTTCAACCTCAAGACTGTCTTGTTTATAAAGATGGGAGAATAGGGAGAAAACTCCCCTATGAAGAGGATGCCTTCTTAAGCAGAATATGGGTTTCTTTCAATAGGGAAGTAAAAGATACATTTTCTAAGACGATCAATGCGACTTGGTCTCTCTATAAAAAATCTATCGAGTCGCTCCTTCCTCTAAATAATTCAAAGATTGGAACGATTTGGGAAAATTTTAAGTTTTCGATAGAAAGAGCCCTACCAGTAAAAGGTCGAAAAGAAATACAGGGCGAAGCTCTCAATAGGAAAACCTGGGCCGTTTTTAAACGGGCTGTGGAAAAAGCATTTACAGTGAAGAGGATAAACTGGATTTGTGGGAGATATGGATTCAATTGGGAGAACATGGTAGGTTCGGGTCTACCCCTGGAAAGGCGCTATGTTGAGTACTTTGGCGTCGGTGCTGAAACCTCTTCGTCATATAACCTCCTTGAAATCCTCCGTCAAAACTCCTGGATTCCGTGGCTTAAGAAGAGCCTTAGCAGCCGATCAGTTGATGAAATTTATCGCCTCCATCAGGCCTCTGTAAAGTGCCGCTACCTAGGAACATCTAAGGACCCGAGTCGTGTTTCTGGAGCTCCAAGCCTCTCTCACGAAAACTTTGCACCCGATTACTTTGTGATGGATCGGCAGAGGTGTAATCTCTTTCGGGGGATAGCAGATCTTGTTTCAAAAGACCCCAAAATCCCTAGGCTTCATCCCTATTATTCTCGACTTTGTATGGGGATCATTAGCCTCCTTGAAACAGAAAAAAAAATCCGTGATAGAGAGCTAGTCATTCCAGCACCTGGTCCCCGCGATGGAGAGCTCGACTATTACAAGATATATGACATCGTCTCGTTTGGAGGGATGACAGCCGTAGCACTTGTTCCCATTTCCGATGAGTCTACTTTAAAGCCGATTGTCGCATTCCGATGCACTAAACAAACGCTTGGGCAAGCTGAGGCGATCCCTTCTATGCTCAATGATGTTGAGTTGAATATAGGGGAATCGGGATATAAGGCTGGTAAAGAAGCACTTGCTAAGTTGGTTAACGACCCAAAATTTACCCGTGGGGGCAAATTCAATGTCCTATGCTATAGTTTGGGGGGTGCCCATGCAACCTATTTCATGCGAGACCACTGGAAAAATGTAGCAGATTTCGTAGGCTTTAATTTTGTTGGAAGTGAAGAGGTTGTTGTCGATTCTATTGCACGGCAGATTAACGAACTTCCTAAAACCGAGCTTCCTCCTTCCTTTTATTTATACAGAAACATCTGCGACCAAAAGGGCGCTTTAGGAGACTGGGTAAATAAAGCGGGGCAAAAGCATGTTGGTTGCGGGGTCAAGCATCCCAATAGCCGGATCCAACTCGTAGAGTGGATTGTTGATGATCGGGAGACGCCAACTGAAAATGTCTACGATCCACTCCAAGTTCAGCGGTGGCTTACGATTCATGGAGTAAGGCCGATGGATCTGGAGAGAGAAGACGAACTGAAAAGCCCATTCGGTCCTAATTGGAAGTACAGGTATAACATTTTCCGTGGTCATCATTTATGTACACCAAGGCTTGATACCTACAGGAGAGATGGAGGGCTAGAGGATGCACGACTGAAATTTGGACACCAAGTAGTGTATAAAGTGGTCAGTATGGTCTATTCATTTTTAGACTTTATCTTTCGTGCGTTTGGCATCGAATTTTTCAGATAATATTGGTTCAATTGAAGAGCTGACTTCTCACTAGGTTCTGATAGGAGGGCTAGAGGGACTATCGATCATGTTTTTTTCTCCTTCTATACTTTTTTACCAGTATCGGGGTTAAGGCCAAAATTCCAAGTCCAATGAGTGCGAGATTTATTTGAAGGTTGAAAATTGAGGTAGCAGAGAAGGTGTCTGAATTTTCAAATATGGTGTTGAGTCCTCTGCCAGCAAGGGTAAGGATAAATGCACCCGGAATGATCCCAATAAATGTTGTCCAAACGAAGGTCCAAAGAGGGACATGAAAAATTGCAGGGGCAAGGTTTACGAGCCAAAAGGGGAATAAGGGAATCAGTCGCAAGAAGAGTAAGTAGCTTGTAGCATTTTCATGAAAACCCTCTTGCATTTTCTGGAGTCTTCCCCCAGTTTTTTTCTTTAGGTAGCTTCCTATTGCTGTTTTTGCAGCTAAAAAGAGGATCGTCGCTCCTGTGGTAGCTCCGATGACAACGTAAAGTGTGCACCAGGGTTGTGGAAATAAAAAACCTCCGATGAGGCTGAGTAAGATTCCCCCAGGAATTGAGAGAGCGGTGGCAAAGGCGTAGGCCCCCATAAACATGAAAGGGGTTATCATAGGGTTATTATTGACATACTCAGTCATCTCCACATGGTGAAAGCGGATTGTTTGGTAGTCGAGGGCTTTAAAAAATCCAGAAAAGTAACCCGCTAGCATCAAGGCAATGATGAGTAGGAGCGGGATAGAACGTTTCCAGTAGGTCATCTTTATAGCTTCCATTTTCTTCTAGACATGAACTTTTTATAGACGATGGGGCACAGAGCGATGATCCCTAAGGCGAGGAGAGCTACTTTTATTTCTGGAGTGAAGATATCGGAAAGCTTCAGTTTGGTATTTTGCTGGAATAATACAGACAAACTATTGCCGGCATAGGAGAGGATTGCTGTGAGGGGGATTACTCCTACAAAGGTCGCCCAAATAAAGGTCCAGTAATTGACTCTGAAGTAGGCTGCTGCAATGTTTGTACACCAAAAGGGAAGGACATGGGAGATGCGCAAAAAAAGGAGATAGCTTACTTCGTTTTTATGGAATCCGCTTCTAAATCTACTCACGATTGGCCTCTCTCGTTTTAGGAGGGGAGTACAAAAAGCACTTTGAAAAATCCAAAAAAATATTGTCGCTCCTATTGTCTCTGAGGCAACGGCATAAAAAATAGCAAGAGGAAGGGGGAAAACTAACCCACCTAAAAGAGTCATGATTGTCGAGTCGGGAATCACTAGGCAAACAGAAAAGATATAAATGCCCATATAGATAAGCACCGAAGTTACGGGATGGTCCTGTGCGTATGAAACAAGATGTCTCTGTTCACTACCCAGCCAATCGATGGTGAATTTTTCATGTGCATTGGTCAAATAGACCAAGACAATCAGTAAGATCAATACGGCAAAAGGGATAAGGCGCTTAGTGTTTTTGCTCACATCCCTTTATATGGCAGAGGTAGAAAAAAATATCTACCAGATCATCAAAATAGGCTATTAGCGGAGAGCCGGCTTGCTGGCTCCCTCTGTTGATAGAAAAGGAAGTTCTCTTTTCGTCACAAATGTTCCAAAGTCTTTCAAATCTTTTGAGGAAATGAGTTCATAGCGGAAATCTTTTTCTCTAGGATTTACCCCTTCAACAAGGACCGCTATTCGACGGGAGTTGCTGCGGGAGAGTGTTTGATTGGCCACTTCTCTTGTTTGTTCGTAGGAGATCTTCTGCAGAGCAGAAATTCTCTTTTCAATCATATGAAAATCCCCTTCGTAGTCGAAGCCAAGGCAGAAAAGCCTTCCGCTACTTCTAGAGAGGTTTTCAGGGGGCATTTCAAGTGAGGCTATTGCCATTTGACGGACATTTTCAAATCTTTCTTTGGGGAATTCTGTTGTGTACTGTTTAACAAAATTTTCCAAGAAGAGTTCGAAGCGGGCGATTAATTCGTTGGGCTGGTGAGTGCTTGACTGTACCCCAAATAGTTGGAGGAGTTGTTTTTCCTCCTCTTTTTCCCAGGCCTTGGCGATGTAGGCAACTTGTTGTTTTGTTCTCAGTGTGTTGAAAAATGCATTTTGGAGAACGCTTCCCAAAACCTGCTGACAGGCCCGTTTTTCAAAGGAGTAGGCCCCTTGTTGAATGAGCAATATTGCAGCATTACCTTGCATCGCTGTTGGTTGGGCAACCATATAAGGACCCTGGCCTTGAGGAAGGAGGAGAATTTTTCTTTCGTGGTGTTCCGCTACCGGGTAGCTAACTGACTTGAATTTCTTGTGTATTCCAGTAAGGAGGGACTCAGCATCATTTTTCGTGATGTTTCCGTAGAGGAGAGCTTCAAAATAGGCTTTTTTAAAGACTCCTTTAGAAAACTCGACAAAGTCATTGTAGGAGATGTTTTTTAGTGCAGCAGTTTTTTCAACATATGTGGGGTTATCGCTGAAGATTACGCTGCTGAGGAGTTGCATCGATTGGAGAAATAGCAGTTCTTTGTCACCATTTTCATAGGATGAAAGGAGCGACTCTTTATAGAGGTTGAACTGCTCTTTGGAAGGACGAATTTTACGTATTCCTCCCATAAACTCTTCGGTCAATTTATCGGAGTTGTCGCTGTAGCCGTTGATTGCAATAGTAAGAGAAAGTTGGTCTTGTCGGATCGAAATTTTCGAATCAGCTGCATCCGCAGTAGAAATAAGAGGGAAGAGTTCGTCGTAGATCGCTTTGATATATAAATCCGCAAGCGCTTTTGAACGAGCACTCCCATCCAGGAGTGGGGACTTAATTCGGAAGACATGGGAGATTTCAGGAACCAGGTAGTGAGTATCTTCTGCAAAAAAGACTTTCCCGTGGTTATTGTCTTGTAGTAGTACAGGCACTATCACTTCATCAGAGGCTGTTTTGTGTACCAGTTCAAGGTTTTTTGGAATGAATTGGTTTGGTGGGGGAAGCCCGATTTGGGGGTTGATAGAAGCATTGTTCCAAGCGAGGAGTTCTTGCTGGCTAGGAGCTTGTATCGCATACTCTGCACCCATCCATTTTTCTTTATTTGTCATCGGGATTTTTGTTTTCTCAGGGTCTGCGATCACAAAATATATACAAGATTGAGGAGTCAGGGCGTTGATGTAATCTGAGATGAGTGTTGGGTTGTATTCAGTAGGGATGAGGGTTTTTTGTGGGTAGGTTTCTAGAGATTCATCCACCATGGTATGTGCTGTCTGTAAGACAAAATCAAAACTGTCTTTTCGAGATTGGTATTGGTAATTGATCGTTGCAATTTTTTGGACTTCATCAAAAATATACCGAGGTATCCCTGTTTTCTTGAGTCTTGCCAAGCTCTCAAAGGCGTAGTTTATGACCGTAGAAAGTTCTTCGATCCCTTTGTCTGTGAGCTCGATGTCAATGCTGAAGAACTTTTGATCCTTTCCAAGTTGGTCTTGCGTCACTCCGACAGCTTCAGCGAGGTGTTCTCTCTTTAGGAGGCCTAAAAGGCTGTTTTTACTTCCAGTCTTTAGTGTGTAGGAGAGGAGTTGTCCAACCTGAGCCTCTTGATCTCTAGCAAGGTCAGCTGGAAGTTCCCATGTAAGGGAAAGTACTTTTAAGTCTTTTATCGGATTGATGTAGATGAAATGCCCTTCTTGTTTTTCAGAGGTCATTTTAGGGGGCATTTTCTCCTCAACCGTTGAATGGATCGGAACAGCAGAAAAATCTTGGACAGTTAAATCAATCAGTTCGTCAATGGGCAAAGAAGAGTAGATGACAAGGTGCATTTTATCGGCGCTGTAATGCTCCTTGTACCATTTTTTCATGGCGTCTTGGGGAATTCCTCTGAGAGTGTCAGCGTTACCTGTTGAGAACTTGGCGTTTGGATGGCTTTGGTTTCCTGTTTCTTTGAGGATCATGTACTGGCGCCAGCCATCGTTTTCGATGTTTTTTGCGTGTTCTTGGTCTACTGCCAAGAGTTCCCTTTCAATACTAGAAGGGAGAAAGAGAGGGTCGATAAAAAAATGGGAAAAGCGATCGAGAGCTCCGTTAAAACCGGCATTATTTACAGAAAACATGTAGACGGTCCGATCAGGGGCTGTATAGGCATTAACCTTTCCCCCATTTTCTTTCACAAAGGGCATGAATTCATCTTCTTTTGGGTAGGCTTCTGTGCCCATAAATAGCATGTGTTCTAGGAAATGGGCCATCCCCGGATAGGCTGCAGGGTCATTCCAGGAGCCTGCTTCTACGGATAGTGCTGCAGCTGACTGGTCAACATTTGGGTCGGAGACGAGATAAGCCTCTAGCCCGTTGGGGAGGCGAAGTTTCACGGTTTGTCTTTCTGCGAGGACTGGACTTAGGATGTTGAGCTGAGCGCGGTCTTGGATTTTTTCATATTTAGCGGAACCATTTGCGCAAAGGCTAGATGCGCAAAGCAGTGTGAAAAAAAGTGACTTCATATTACCCCTTTGGGAAGCGTTGATAATCGGTATAGACTAAATTCCAAATATACTCACCGAGTGATTTTCTGCGAATATGTTTATCACTTATTTCGTGGCCAGGGAAGTTTTCCATGTCTATTTCTTTCCCAATTGCTATGTGAGCTGGAGCTTTAGTTGCTATCCGCATTTCTCCAAGCTCAAGCTGTACTTTTTCTGGAGGGGGTAAAATTTCATATGTGCCAAGGGTCATCGGATAAAAAAATGTGGGGGTTTTGGACTTTTTTGCCATGAGGTAAAACATTCCGATGCTTGCAGGGTCAAAGGGGGCGATCTCTAATTGCCCGTCTTCATTTTTTCGATCTCGTCCACCACTAGGGGCAACATAGATGCACTTTCCCCCTTCTCTCAGAAGGTCTCCCATGATTCCCATGGTTTTTTTGTTGTGTAGTTGTTTTTCTGATTTTTTTTGAGGAGGGTGGTCGATATAACGCTTTGAGTAAATACACAGAAGGTTACAGCCCATGCTGAAGGGGATTGCGAGGGGGTCTGTGATCACCCTCTCTCCTGCTACAAAAATCATCTCCTCAGCTAGCTTGGGGTACTCTTTTTCTAAAAAAAGAGAGATAAGTTGAGGATCGGCTTCTGTCTGGTGGTTTGCAAAGAAGACTACGTTGTGTTTTCTATGAATGTGCTCGAGAATTTCGGGAAGATGTTCTTGGCCAAGAAAAGTCGATTTCTCTCTATCGATGAGAGGTCGAAAGAAGTCTAAACCAAAGGCGAAGTAGTCGTAGGGCTTGCGAATATGTTTGTGGAAGGGTTCAAACAGATAGGGTTTTTTACATTGATTTGCGATCTCTTTTGAAAAGGAGCAAAACATCTGTTCAAGCTCCCCATTTGAGGGAACAGAAGCTTGGTAGCTTGAATAAAATCCTTCAATGATTCTAGCCAAAGAAGGAGGAATTTTCTTTTGCGCAACCAGTTCATTAAGGAGATCTAGAAGATCAGACTTCGAGTTTTTGTCCATTGATCGATGAAAAGAATACAAATTCGTTTAAGTGCATTGTGTCTTCAACATCAAACTCAATTTGCGCGTTGAGTTCTTCCGCAAGACCAGAGAAGAATTCTTTATCCCCTCCTTTTAAGTAACTATCAAGGAGAGGATGGCATACTAGTTTCAACCCAAAGTGCTGTTTTAGGTTGATGAGTTTTTTTAGTGCCCTTTCGATCTCTATCGCAGTACTCTCGTAGGTCATAATTTGTCCAGATCCATGGCAGTATGGACAGGCTGTGTTCATTGTCTGAGAGACAGACTCGCGATTTCTTTGGCGGGTCATCTCAACGAGACCAAATTCGCTCATCCCAAGGACTGTACACTTTGCTGAATCCTCTTTCATTGCCTCTTTGAGTGTGTCTAGTACACGGCGTTGGTTTTTTCGAGAGCGCATATCGATGAAGTCACAGATGACGAGTCCGCCGATATTTCGGAGGCGTAGCTGTCTGGCGATCTCTTCAGAGGCCTCCATGTTGATCCGGACCAGAGCTTCTTCTACATCGCCCATTTCTGTTTGTTGGGAACTTCTTCCTGAGTTGACATCGATTGTGTACATCGCTTCTGTTCTATCAAAGAAGAGATACCCTCCAGATGAAAGCCAAATTTTGCGTCTCATCGATTTGTCAAGCTCTCTCTCAACGTTAAAGCGCTCAAACATTGGGGTTTTATCGCGATAGTATTCAATTTTTAGTGATAGATCTTTATTGTATTTTTCTAAAGATTTTTTAAGTGTCTGGCAAACGTTGTAATCATCGACCAAAATGCGATCAAATTTTTTGTCGATCCCTGCTAGTAAACAACGCTTCATCAAATCAGATTCTTGGTAGAGGCAGGTTGGTTTCTTTGCTTTATGGAAGCCCTCTACTACTTGTTGCCACGACTTCAAAAGGTCGTTGGCTTCATCAATGAGCATTTCTGCAGTCGCATTCACACTTGATGTTCGGCAAATAAGACCCATATCGGAGGGCATCTCAAAGGCTCGGATCAGTTTTTTCAAACGGTCTCGCGAAGAGGCGTCCTCAATTTTTTTTGAAACTCCCCGGTGGGGTGTATTAGGGAGAAGAACGAGGTACCGACCAGCAATGGAAAGGTTAGAGGTAAGTCTGGCTCCCTTCGTGCCAATCGGCTCCTTTACGACCTGTACAAGTACGGGTTGACTAGGTTTGAGAATTTTTGTGATATCTGTTTCATCCTCTTTCTTGCCCTTGGACTTATTTTCCATTTCAAAATCCATCTCAAACACATCTTGAAATTTTTGCGTGTTTTCAAGGATGTCAGAGATGTGGATGAATCCGTTTTCTGACTCGCCGATATCGACAAAGGCAGACTGGATGTTGTTCAGAATGTTGGTTACTTTCCCGTAGTAGATATTTCCGGTAATTTGTCGCGTTTTTTTTCTTTCGATGATGAGGTCGTAGAGTTGACCTTGTTTAAGGAAAGCGCAGCGCACTTCCTTAGATTCAATATTTATCAGTATTTCTTTCATAGTAGTCCCTGCGTTCGAGTAAGGGGAGATGTTCTTAGATGTTTCAAAATAAAATCTACAAACATCAAGGGTAGCATAAATTGGCTTTCAAAGGAAGGGCTCTTGCTATTTAGGTAGGGAAGGCTTAGAATTTAGCCGCATTTTACCTAAAGGAGGCTCTTATGGCTGGAACAATGTTGAGTGTTCAAAATAATACTACTTTTCAACGATCTCTCCCTTATGGGGTTGGTGCTCTTGGTGCTGGGGTTGCTGGTGCTGTGCTTTGCGCTTCTGCAACGGCTACTGCGTCGATAGTAACCGGTGTCGCTCTTGCAATTTTAGGTGCATACGGATTTATTGGAGTCCTCGCATGTGGCCTGATCCATTCTTCAAATCCCGATGAATTCGAGAAAAATGTTGGTAAGTTCATGTTAAGTTTTGCAGGGCAGGGACTAGCTGATCTGATTGCTACTGTTGCAAAAGCAGTTGTTCTGAAGTTGATTTCAGGGAAAGACTAAGAGAGTGTCTACAACGGCATTCCACCAGTTAGACAGGCTCTAAAAAGTTTAGAGTTCTGATTTGAGTTTTTCGAGAAAGAAATTTTGAACTAGACGACTTGAGCCTTTGATGCTGTTGATTAAAGCATCGGGGCTCGACTCTCCGTGACATTTCATCACAATTCCATCTACACCGCATAGAAGAGCTCCAGGGTACTCAGCATAGTGGAGTCGCTGACGAAATGTGGAGATGAGGGCTTTAATTCCTGGAAGGCTCTCAATCGGGCCGAGGTTTTGCATCTCGTCGAGAATGAATCCTGCGATCCCTTCAGAGGTTTTTAAAAATACGTTCCCAGTGAAGCCGTCAGTGACGACAATATCAATATTTCCCCGGAAGACGTCTCTTCCTTCAATATTTCCGATGAAAGTCGGAGAGCCTATCGGTGCGTCATTATTCAGAGACTGGAGAAGTTTGTAGGCTTTTTGGAGTTCAGCTGTCCCTTTTTGCTTTTCTTCTCCGATATTTAAGAGCCCAACAGTAGGGTTTTGAATGCCTCGGGTCTTCTGATAGGCTATTCCCATGCGGGCAAATTCGAGGAGATTTTCCGCCTTGGCATCGACACCAGCACCAACATCTAGGACGGCGATAGGATCGAGTTTTGAGGGGATAAGGGTAATCAAAGCGGGTCTTTCAATCCCTGGGAGCATAGGGAGTTTTAACTTGGCTTGAGCGAGAAGTGCTCCAGTATTTCCCGCTGAAACGAATGCATCAAGTTCATAACTTTTAAGCATTTCTATTCCCACAGCTATCGAGGAATCTTTTTTATGTCTTACGGCAGTGAGAGGGTTGTCTCCCATCAAGACTTCTTCAGTGACAATTTTAGACTGAAAAAAATCAGGGACAGCAACTTTTGAGAAGAGTTCCTGGGTTCCAATGAGGGTAAAGAGGGGGGGGTGATCTTCAGTCCAGTCGTGAGCAACGATGGCCTTAAGGAATACTTCCCCAGCGGTGTCGGCACCTAAAAGATCGACGCCAATTCTGGGGGAGTGGAGGTCTTCTTTACTCTGCTTCTTTCTTTGCATGAATTACCGGGCGGCCAGCATAATGGCCACAGTGCATGCAGATTTTATGCGGAAGGCATGACGAGCTACAGTTTTTGCATTTAGCCACGTTGATGGGCTTCTTTGCATGGTGAGAACGTCGATTGTTCTTCCGAGAATTTGATGTTCGGTTACGTGGTACTGCCATGTGAACTGACTCCTAATTACAGTAGAGATCCAATTATAGGGAACCTCGGAATTTTTATACACAAAATGGTTCAGAAATTGGGAATTTGTCTTAAATGTTTTCTAGGTTGGAGAAAGGAGAATGGGTTTCTTTCTCTGGTGATGTAAAAAATTTATCAACTTCTTTTCTATGGGGACAGTGCCCTCCTGAGCATTCTAGAAACTGGGGGACTTTGAGGAGAATAGCAGAGCGAATGTCTTCTTTAAAATTATAGATTGCAGATTTCGCTTCAGAAATCTCTATATTATGAGAAAAATCATCAATAGAGATCGCTGTTTCTGCTCTTTCATTGCAAATGGAGCAGGGCATAGAAGCGGTTGCTTTGATTTTAAGATCGAGAATCAAATGATTTTTTGCTAGATAGGCCTGACCAGAGACAAGAACTTTATTGAGAAAGGATAACTCTTGGTCATCAAGTTCTAAATCGGAGGGTTCAACCGACTCATAAATCTCTTCCGTATCATCGTTTTTGAGTCGATCTAAGTAAAGTTCAAAGGGCTTGCTTGTCATCAAGTAAATCTTTTATTGCCTGTACAATTTCATTTTCGGGGTGTTTATCTTCTAGTATTTTACCCATTTCACGACATTTTTCTCTACAAGCAACTCGGATTTTATCAGATGAGAGAAACTGGTCTACTTCGGCAAAAAGAGCCTCTTCGGTGAAGCGGGGGCCAATGAGTTCGGGAAAAATGGTTTGATCAGCAACGATGTTCGGGAGGCTGTAGTGAGGGAGGTTAATCCTGAGGAGGTTCTTCGCAATGAAGAGATCCACTGGTCCTATCCCATAGGTGACAACTGTCGGGATATGATGGAGGGCTAATTCCAAATTATTTGTTCCTGATTTTGCGATGGCAAGCTCTGCTCTTTTCATGAGGTTCGGGTTGAGAGAGGCTTCAATAAACATGAAGCGGCTTCGATCGGTCACGCCAAGACGGTCCATCAGCTCGTTTAAGGGTCTTGAAAAAGTCGATTGAGCAACCGAGACAACAAAGAATAGGTCGTCGTGTTTCTTTAAAAGTTGTTTTGCAATTTTTAGCTGAAGGGGAAAGTTTCGATCGATTTCTTTGCTCCTGCTTCCCGGAAATATAGCAACGACTCGGTATTTGGGATCGATGTTAATGGGGGAGGACCTATTGTTTTTTGCCTTTTGTGCAAGTGGATTTCCAACGTAGTGGACGGGGAGTTTCTCTTGGTTGAATAGTCGCTGTTCAAAGGGAAAGATCACATATAAGTGGTCGAAAATCTTTTCCATTTTTGCAATTCGTCCCTTTCCCCAAGCCCAAACAGAAGGACAAATGTAGTGGCATATTTTGCCGGTGAACCCCTTTTTTCGAAGACTTTTTGCCAGCGCCAAATTGAATCCGGGGTAATCGATCAGCAAAATTAGGTCGGGACGCTCTTGTAAAAGCATTTTTTTTAAGAAGAAAAACTGCTTGAATAGTTTGGGTAGGGCAAAGAAGACATCGACAAAACCCATGACTTGGAAATTTTCCATCGGAAGGATGGTCTCTAAGCCGGCAAGGCGCATTAAGGGGCCACCGACACCGAAAACACGGGCACGTGGAAATTCGCTCTTCAATTTCTTTACAATGTGTTCTCCGTGGACATCTCCACTTACTTCTCCTGCAAAGACGAAAATTTTCTTTTTCATCGAATTGCTCCGAGTTTTCTTCCTAGCCACTCGGCTCCTGCTTCGAAGGTTTCTTTTGCGGTTCCGTGCCCCATGTGCCCGATTGAAGGGCCCACAACCATTTCTATCGGTGGTGAACGGAGGTTGTTTTCGTAGGCGGTATTTGCCAGTTCTTCTACTAAGGAAAAGCAGCGGTCTGTTCCCACTCGGATATCACGGTTGCCGATATAGAATCGGATTGTTTGTGTGCAGAGCGCTTGGAGATGGTTTTTAAGATTCAGCCCAATCACTTCGGGATTGTCACGGAGGTTTTCAAACTCCTTGGCCATCGATAATTCGGTCAAAGGGGCAAAATGGACGCTAGCGCGGACATTTTGGTAATGAGCTGCAACAAGAGAGCCGATAAGGCCACCTCTAGAAAGGCCCATGATCCCAATTTTTTCTCGGATAATCAATCGACGAGAAATAAGGTGTTCGATTGCATGGAGTACTTCTTGGACAAATGGTGTAATCGGGTCCTTGCCCCTTGCAAAATCTGTTGCCCATACCCCAATTGCATCGATCGCGCTGAGGTCGGTGCCATGGGCGGGTAGATCAAAAGAGAATAGGCGGATGCCGTGAGAAGCGAGGTAGAGTGCAGGCTGATTGTAGGGGTCTAGATCAAGGCTTTCACGAGCCGAAAGGGCAAAATAAAAGACGGAAGGTAACTGTCCTGCATCTAGTGGAGGGCCGATATGGCTTACTTGAATTTCAGGGGTTACTTGGAGAACATCCATCTGATTTACGGTTTCCGCGTTTTTCTGCGCCTAGGCCTTCTTCTTCGCTTTGGGGGCTCTTCCTCTACATCTGTAGATCGGTAGAGCTCATGCCACTCATTATAGACCGTTTGGAGTCCCGGTTCAAGGCAGGAACGGAGGCCGAAAAACTTCAGCGCTAAATGGAATTCGCTGTCTCGGGGGATCCTCCTTTTACCTCTGTGTTTTTTGTGTAGAGGAGTGAGTCTGTATTGACCGAGAAGAATGTTGTGGACACTCATCCTAATACGTCGTGGAAGGGGGAAAAATCCTTCAAACATTTCCCCTAAAAGCTTTCGTGTTTGGTTCTGAATTTGACCAAGGTGGGGGATCTGTTCTCTTGCTGTATATTGGGTGTGAATTCTCTTTTGTAGAAGGGGATACACCAAGCTGGTGAGAAGAATAGGCCGTTCTAAATTTTCGACAGTGGGATCTTTGAAAATTGTATCCATCTCCTGAAGATAGGCGTAGATATCGCCTCCTCCCTCTTCTTGCTCTAAAAAATGGGCCACTTCAGGGACGAGGTGACTCATCAATCCATGGTGGGTGAGTAACTCGATGAATGGTTTGCTCGCTCCAGATTCGAGCATCCGGAGCATTTCCTCTAGGACTCGTGCCGGGGAGCTTTTTACGATCTCTTCTCTACACTCGACAAGCGCAATGAGGGAATCTGGGTCAATTTCTAAGCCAAAGCGGGCTTGAAATTTTAAGAGACGGAGCATTCTTACTGGGTCTTGCTTAAAGCGGACGTAAGGTTGGCCAATCGTTCGCAAAAGTTTTTTTTGGATATCTTCATACCCTCCAACATAGTCGATGATCGTCTGGTTTGAGGGATCGTAGAAAAGTCCATTGATCGTGAAATCTCTCCGGAGTGCATCTTCCTCTGGGTAGCCCCATTGGTTGTCTCTTAGGATGAGCTCTTCATTTTCGGGGTCTCCGGCTCGGAAGGTAGCTACCTCAATGATTTTTTTACCAAATCGAATATGGGCCAGTCTGAAACGGCGTCCAATCAATAAACAATTCCGGAAGATTTTTTTGACTTCTTCGGGTTTCGCCGATGTCGAAATATCAAAATCTTTAGGATGATGTCCTAAAAGGAGATCGCGAACGCTTCCGCCAACAAGATAGGCAACAAAGCCTTCTTGTTTGAGCTTTTCCATGACATAGAGGGCATGAGAGTCTACCTTGTCTAGAGGGAGGCCATGCGTTTCAAATGGGATGATTTTTTGTTCCATATACGTGCAAGTCAATCAACATAGCGTTCTTGAGCCAAAAAGTCAATTTGCATTAAGCAGGATTGTCTGCTACTCTCTTACTAAAAGGGTTTTCATTTGTCAAAGAAAGTATTCAGTGCGTCACTACTCATCGCTGGAACGGCGATAGGGGCCGGTATGTTAGCCCTCCCGGTATCTACCGCAGCAGGGGGATTTTGGCCCGCAATATGTATTTATCTCATTTGCTGGATTTATTCGGGCGCTACCGGGCTCTTACTTCTCGAAGCTTGTCTTTGGCTCCCAAGGGATTCGAATATTGTCTCCCTCTCTTCCCATCTCCTCGGCAGGGGAGGGAAGATCGCGAGTTGGATCCTCTATCTTTTTCTTTTTTACTGTCTCACCGTAGCCTATGCCGCAGGAGGAGGGGGCTTTGTCAATGCCCTCTTTCACAATAGCCTTTCGGCCCCTAGTGCAATTATTTTGTTCGTTCTTATTTTTTCTCCAGTTGTTTACTTGGGAACAAAGGCTGTTGATCGGCTCAATTTTATTTTGATGGCAGGGCTCATCTTTTCCTTTTTTCTCTTTGTTTTCATCGCAATTGGGAAGGTCGACTTGAGTTTGCTCAAAGTGATGAACTGGAAATTAGCAGCTTTTTCTCTCCCTGTTGTATTCACTTCATTCAGCTATCAGGGGATCGTCCCGAGCATGCGGAATTACTTTGACGGTGAACCAAAGAAGGTCCGCAAAGTCATTCTGATTGGGAGCACCATCCCCTTCTTTGTCTATGTGATTTGGGAGTATTTAATCCTTGGTACCGTCCCTTTAGAGGGGAGCCACGGGCTCCTTGCTGCGAAAGAACAGGGGCTCAGCGCTGTCGAACCTCTTAGACACTTGTCAAATTCGCCTTTCGTTTACAATATCGGGCAGGGATTTGCTTTTTTTGCCCTCACTACCTCCTTTCTCGGTGTTACGCTAGGGCTTTTTGACTTCCTCTCGGATGGATTGAAAATTCCAAAAAAGGGGGGCTCAAAACTCTATCTCTATGCGCTTGTCTACATCCCTCCCACACTAGTAGCCATTTTTAATCCAAACATTTTCATCCGCGCCCTCAGCTATGCAGGTGGGATTGGTTGCGCACTCATCTTAGGACTCATGCCGGTCCTCATGGTCTGGTCTGGCCGCTACCGAAAAAAACTAGATAGTCGGTACCAGCAGCTTCCCGGTGGGAAATTGGTCCTCTCGCTCATTATTCTATTTATTCTTTTTGAACTCATCGTCGAAGGGATTAGTGAACTTGGGCAATTTTTTTAAGAACCTATATCCCATGATCTATTTGTTGTGATTAATCGCTTATTCTTGGTACGATGTTCGGCTATGGCTAAAGGATTATTCGCAAAAAAAAGTATACAAGACCTTAAAGATGAAGCTTCGGGCAAAAAAGGTGGCCTAGAGCGATCTCTCACAGGGGTGAACCTGATATCCATGGGAATCGGCGCCATTGTTGGTGCTGGAGTTTTTGTCCTCCTCGGGCAAGCAGCTTCCGAGTACGCTGGACCTGCTGTCTCTTTCTCTTTTCTTTTCGCTGCAATCATTTGTGCTTTTGCAGCCCTTTGCTATGCCGAATTCGCTTCATTAATACCAATTGCGGGAGGTCCTTACTCTTATGCCTACGCAACACTGGGTGAAATTGTTGCTTGGACAATTGGCTGGGGATTAACGCTTGAATATCTTTTTTCTGCAGCAACAGTCTCTGTCGGGTGGTCGGGCTACCTCTCGAGCTTTCTTAGTGACTTTGGCCTCTATTTACCTGAAGTCATCGCCAAGGCTCCTCTCGAATATTCCGTCGACACCGGCTGGATCCGAACCGGTGCGATTTTAAACCTCCCAGCAATGCTCATTATGGGCTTCATTGGATCAACGATTGCTGTCGGAATAAAAGCTGCCTCTCGATTCAACAACATTGTCGTGGTTTTGAAAATTTCGGTGATACTCCTCTTCATTATTTTAGGGATCTCCTTCATCAATGCCGATAACTGGACTCCTTTTATTCCTGAAAACACAGGGTTATTTGGTCAGTTCGGATACAGTGGGATTCTCCGAGGTGCAGGGGTAGTATTTTTTGCTTATATCGGATTTGATGCCCTTTCAACTCTTGCCCAAGAAGCGAAAAACCCCCAAAAAGATATGCCGATCGGGATGATTGGTTCCCTTGCGATTTCGGCATCGATCTACATCGTGATGTCTCTTGTTCTGACAGGAATTGTGAGCTATGCTCTTCTAGGCGGTCCAGCACCCTTTAGTGTTGCGCTAGAAGTTTTGGGTACCAAGTACCCTTGGTTCCGTTATTTTGCGAAGTTCGGTATCCTTGCCGGCCTCTCCTCAGTGGTTCTCGTGATGTTGCTTGGGCAAACACGGATCTTCTACACCATGGCAAGAGATGGTCTCCTCCCAAAGGCATTTGGAAAAATTCACAAAAAATTCCACACCCCGTTTTTCAATACGATCTTCCTAACCTGTCTGGGCATGCTCATTTGTGGGTTTTTCCCCGTTGGAATCTTAGGACAGCTCGTCTCAATGGGGACACTCCTCGCATTCGCGATCGTCTGTTTTGGGGTCCTCGTCCTCCGGTATAAGCAACCTAATTTGCCCCGGGCCTTTAAAGTTCCATTTTTCCCTTGGATTCCCCTTGCTGGAACCCTTGCCTGTATTATCCAGATGCTCGCTCTTCCTAAAGTAACCTGGATACAGCTTGTTCTTTGGATCTTTGCAGGATACATCATCTACTTTAGCTACGGAGTTCGCAACTCTAAGCTCCGCAATAAGAATAAGTAGCTTTTCAAAAACTCTCTAAGTACAACTTTTAACCAGCTGGGCTCCTTGATCCCTTCCGGATGAACTTTCTCCCCGTTTCTGTTAGGGGGGAAGGGATATGATCACTTTGATCCGCTTGGAACAGTAGAAATTATTTGTATGAATTCATGCAAGCGTCCTATCATTAATTTTTTAAGGGGATTTCAAAGGGGAATTTATGAGGCTGAAAAATCTGTTCATGTTGAAAACGTTCTTTTTTCTCCTTATCTTGTCTAAGGCAGTCGGCGCTAATGTAGTAGTAGCAACGATCACAGTAGGCGGCGAACCTGTTCCTCCTGCAGTTTTTGGAGACCTTCTCTATGTTTCAAATCGTACGATTTCAGGTAGAGTGAGTATCATCTCAAATACCTCAAAGGCAGTGATTGCAACGATTACAGTGGCTAATTTCCCTGATACTCCTGCAATTACTGGAGACTTTCTCTATGTTTCAAATCGTGACACTCTCGGTAGCGTGAGTGTGATCTCGGATAGCATTAAGGGAGTGATTGCAACCATTACAGTAGGTGATTCTCCCCAAATTCCTGTAATTAATGGTAGTTTTGTCTATGTTTCAAATCGCGACATTCCTGGTAGTGTCAGTGTGATCTCTGATAGCACAAAGGCAGTGATTGCTACGATTACAGTAGGTGGGAATCCAACTTCTTCTGCAATTACTGGAGGCTTTGTCTATGTTCCAAATCAAAGTTCCGGCGACAACATCAGTGTGATCTCAGATATGTCAAAAGCCGTTGTTGCAACGATTACAGTTGGTGGGAGCCCTCAAACTCCTGCAATTGTGGGAGGGATCGTCTATGTTCCGAATCGTACCAATCCCGGAAACATCACTTTGATCTCTGATAACCTAAAGGCAGTGATTGCAACGATTACCTTAGGTGGCAACCCCGAGACGCCTGCTGTCATGGGAGAAATTCTCTATGTTCCAAATGTTACCAATCCGGGTAGTGTGAGTGTTATCTCTAATAGCTCAAAAGCAGTTATTGCAACGATTACAGTAGGAAATAGCCCTGATACTCCCGCGATTTTTGGAGACTTTGTCTATGTTCCAAATCAAAGCAGCAGCGACAACACCAGTGTGATCTCTATTACCACAATGGCAGTTGTTGCAACGATTACAGTAGGTGATACCCCTCAAACTCCTGCAATTGCGGGAGACTTCATCTATATTTCAAATCGGGGATCGAGCGACAGCATCAGCGTGATTCAAATGGATTCACCACCTCCACCACCGCCACCGCCACTACCGCCACCGCCAACAGGAGAAGTTACAATTTTTGGGAAAACTTTTGAGCTCATTCCCTAAGAAAATACTGAATAACAGCTCTGCTGGAAATTCGAAATCAAAGCGCTGAAAAAGCTAATGGAGATTGAAAATTCAGTTTGTCAGATGAGTTTCAATCGAAGAGCCGACCGATGAGTTGTTTGGTGGTTTCTTTATTTTGTATACGTTTCTAGGCGGCGATTCCACCCTTTGATCCACCGCTCTTCTTTCCGAAGGGCAGGTGCGTTCTTCACTCTTTTTGCGAGGGTCTTTTTTGCACTGATGACAAATTCTTCAACAAGCTGCTGGTCACCAGTATTTTCTGGGATGTTTTGAAGGACCTGTAGCAGCCCCCAACCTTCACCACGATACCTTTCTTTTGGCGATAGTCCGGTCCCTTTGAAGTTTACGTAGTCTATGAGGGCGTAGGCCCCATTTGGCTGGGACTTGAGCGTTTCGACGAAGTGTTTTTGTTGCTCATTGAGATGAGGAAGGAGTTTTGTTTCGGCAATGTGAAATTGCTTTAGGAGGAAAGAGATCTGAATATCAAGGGTGTCAGAGAGGAGATCGCGCAGTTGCTGCATTTTTTTACTTCTTTTGTCCTTGAGAAACGCTTCACGCGTTTTCCAAGGGAATCCCTTTTCAGATTTAAGCCAGGAGGGGACTTTTTTCTCCTGTTCTCGTAGCGTGGGCTCTGCGAAGGCGATGAAAGAGGGGAAAGTTTCTACAAATTTTTTCTCAATTCCGGTTGGATACCAGATGAAGTGGCCAATCCCAAGACAGGGGAAATCTTCTCCTAGGTTCCACGAGATGAGGCCGTCGACAGTCCCGTTGCACTCGTTTTGCCATACCTTCATCCCAATTTGATGTAGTGCATTTTGATTGAGCTCTGCAGTGAGAGTCGCCAAAGGAAAGAGGAGGAGATAGATGAATTTCATGCGGGCTTTGGTTTTTTTGGTAATCCTAGCAGCAGTATGGCAAGCATGGCGATAAAAATCCAGCCCATCAAATAGAAACAGTCGTTCAATCCTAAAACAGCCGCTTGATTGGTCGCCAGTTCATTGATAATCCCTTGAGCCTGTTCAGCAGGGAGCCCAAGACTGCTCAAATCGGTATAGAATTCTGCAACGACCGGGCGAGAGGGGAGGACTGCCGCCACCTGGTTGGAGTGATGAAAGGCGCTTCTTCGGATCCACATGGTCGTGAAAATAGATGTGCCGACACCGCCCATCATCGCGCGGACAAAGTGGAACATCCCGGTTGCTTGAGGGTATTTTTCTTGAGGGACATCTCGAATGGTGAGGCCAAAGAGAGGGACGATAAAAAAGAGGAGACCCACACTAAAAATGAGCCTTGATGCTGCTACGTGCCAGATGTCGACTTGGGTGTTGAAATAGCAGGTGGCAAAACAGGAGAGAGAAAAAAAGATGAGGCTGATTCCAAGAGGAGGGATGTTCCCAATTTTTGGGGTAAGTTTTCCAATGGCCCAAGTAAACAGAACCGGGACAATCCCGATGGGAGCTACCGCGATACCTGCCCAAATGGGTGTATATCTCATGTACTCTTGAAGCCACAGCGGGATGAGGATTACAGAGCCAAAGTAGACCGCATACATTGTTCCGATGAAGAGAACTGAAAGGGCAAAAGAGCGGATTTTGAGAAGACGGAGCTCGAGGAGGGGATTTTTTCTGATCAGCTGCCAGGCAATTAAATAGACAAATGCGATGACCGATGCTGCAGCACATGTACGAATAACGGGTGAGTTGAGCCAGTCGAATTGTTCTCCTTTATCGAGAAGAAATTGGAGAGACGAGACCCCAATCGCTAGTAGGAGGAGGCCGGTCCAATCTGTAGGGGGTTTTTCTAATTGCGTCTCAAAGGGTTTTAAGTAGTGGGCAATGATGAGGGCAGAAAATAGCCCTAGCGGGATGTTGATGAAGAAAATCCAAGGCCAATAGATGTCATAGGAGATCCACCCTCCCAGAATGGGACCAACGACGGGTCCGACAATGACCACTGTGCTCCAAAATGCAAGGGCCATGTTTCTTTTTTCCTGGGGAAAGATCGATACGGTAAGTGATTGGGAAGCCGGTACTAGGGGGCCTGCCAAGGCTCCCTGGAAAAAGCGGGCAGCGACGAGCATTCCCATATTCCGGGAAATTCCACAGACAAATGAGAAGAGAACAAAGCCAATAAAAGACCAGACCGTTAATCGGACAAGGCCGAATCGTTTTGTGAGCCATCCTGTGATGGGAAGGACAATCGCGCTCCCTACTGCAAAAGAGGTGATGACATAGGTTCCCTGATCAGTGCTGACAGCTAGATCTCCTGCAATATAGGGAATGGCGACGTTCGCAATGGAATAGTCGAGGGTGATGAGAAAGGTCCCAAGGGAGAGGGCAAACATCGAAAAGAAGAGTGCTATCCCAGTGAGTGGCTTAGGAGGCATCTACTTTTCCTTCCTCATCAAAGGAAAAGGTGCTGTTTTCTTTGATGATCTTCGAGATGAGTGGCTCAGCTCCCGCTTCTTGTTTGTCAAAAATATCTGTTGCGTAAAGGGCCCCCTCTGGAGGCGAGGCAGGGATCATTACGCCGCTTGTATCAGTGATGTCGACGCGGGCTTTCATTGAGAGGCCCAGACGCAACGGGTGCTTTTCGAGCTGGCTGGGATCGAGTTTCACACGGACGGGTAGCCGCTGAACGATCTTAATCCAGTTTCCCGTTGCATTTTGAGGGGGAAGAACAGACATGACACTCCCCGTGGCTGCAGCAATGCCGATTACTTCTCCCCTGTACCTGACATCCCTTCCATAGATCTCAGAAGTTAGGTCTACCCTTTGTCCTATCCGGACCTTTTTTAGCTGATTTTCTTTGAAGTTGGCGTCTACCCAGATCTGATTGAGGGGGATGATGGTCATCAAAGGGGTGGAGGGATTGATCGCTTCTCCCACCTGTCCTTTTTTCATAGCAACCATCCCATCAGTAGGGGAGCGGATGGTGCACCGCTCAAGGTTTACATAGGCTTCTCGAAGTGTATCGCTTGCTTTTTCGACAAGAGGGTGGGTTTTGATGGTGGTATTTTCAACAAGGGTCTGGGCACCACGCAGAGCATGCCTTGCTGAGAGGTATGCAGCAAAAGAGGCGATGAAAGCCGCTTCTGCGTGCTGAAACTCTTCAACCGAAACCCCGCCCGATTTTACAAGTTTTTTCCGGTGCTGGTAGTCTTTTGCAGCCTTGGCAAATTCGGCTTTTCTCTTTTCTACGATCCCCTTATTCACACCGACATTTTCAAACATTTGGCCGACGTTGCGTACTGTTTCAGCAAGGGCATTCTTTGCACCTTCTAAAGCGATCTTTCTGTCAGTCGGGTCGAGTTTAATGAGAATTCTCCCCTCTTTTACCACTTCTGTGTCATCTACTGTAATAGAGGTGATGTATCCAGAAATTTGCGGTGTAACAACAACTTGGTTTCCGTGGACGTAGGCATCTTCTGTCGTCTCTTGATATCTCCAGTCAAAAAACCAGAGGGCAAAAAAGGCTATCCCAATTAAGAGGAACCCAGCTGTAATGAACCAGAGTACATGGTGGCTTTTTCTGTGTTCTACTTCTTCAGTCAAAGGGGACCTCCTCTGAGCAGTAACCCCCTCCAAGGGCCTTGATCAATTCAATCGCCGCAAGGATCCGTTCGTACTGGAGGTTGAGCTGAATGAATTGTTCTTGGAGGACCTCCTCTTGTGCTTGGAGGAGCTCAAGCATGTTGCTGAGGGCATTTTTATAGCGAGAAACCATTAGAGAGCGAGTGGCAATTTTGTTTTGGACAAGACGATTTTCTATCTGGAGCGTCTCATCAGCAATTCGAAGGGCTACGATCTGATCGGCAACTTCCTTAACAGCTCGAAGGACGGTGTCGTTGTAGGCATAGATTTGCTCTTGAAATTCCGCGTTGCGAGCTTCCAGATTGGCTCGAATTCTCCCAGCAGTGAAGAGGGGCAGATGAAGAGCAGGAAGTACTTGAGCAATTTTACTTCCCATGGAGAAGAGTTTGCCAGGGAAGACTGAATTTAGTCCTCCAAGGGCGTTGAGATCGATCCGGGGATAGAAATCAGCTTTTGCAGCCCCAACAAGGTGGGCTGTTGACTCTACTCTCCAGATATGAGCCATGATATCGGGTCTTCTGGCGATTAAATCGGTTGAAACTTCTACCGGCAGGGGAAAGGAAAAGGAGTGAGCAAGGGAGATGTTATGGATCTTTTCAGATCTCTCAGGTCCTGCCCCTATAAGATAGTGAAGGAGGTGTTTTTCCATCGAGACCATTTTTTCCGCAAAGAGGAGGCTTTGGTTGATACTGTAGAGGGAATCTTCAGCACTGAGCCTTTGAAGAGAGGTGTCTAGTGCATTTTCTTGCCTTTCTTTTGTGAGCTCAAAAAGGCGGGTGAATAGGGCCCTTTGATTTTTAAGCAAATCGACTTTTTGCAGGTTTGCTTGGAGTTTAAAATAGACAGCAGCAACGGAGGTGCTAAGGACCAAGATCGCACTTTGTCGTTCAGCCTCTTCTGCTTTGGCTATCCCAAGGGCTCCACGAAAAATATTGCGATGCTTCCCCCAAAAATCAAATTCGTAATGGAGATTTACATCGATTTCATATTGAGTAATGTTACCGGGAATTACAGGGGTAAATGCTCGAAAGAAGTTGTTTTTTCCAAGGTATTGCCAGTTGACATCAGCTCCAAATCCAATTGAGGGGAAGAGATAAGATCTCTTCACTTGAGCTTCTGATTCAGCAGCATCGATCCGGGCTTTTGCCTTTTGCAACGTCGGATTTTCGTCGAGAGCAAGGCAAATCAACTGGGTGAGTTGGGGATCTTCAAACATGGTCCACCAGTCTGAGCTTGGGAACTCACCAGCCTCAAAACTCTTTGTTTCAAGGGCCAGCCCCGTTGTTTTGTCAAGAGGGGGCGTCTGGATCAGTTTGCAGCAGGCTTCGTCTGTGGGAATGGTCACACAGCTACTGACAAAAATCAGGGACAAAAGGGTACATATCGCAATTGTGCGCATACCCTCTAGATACTTAAAAAAATTATTTACATAAACGCTTTTTCTATGAGAGCCCCACCTAGACAGACATCTTCGTCATAAAAGACGATCGATTGGCGAGGGGTTATAGCCCGTTGGGGAGTGTCGAACAGGACGGTAATGGTCTGATCTTCAGAGATCTCGATACGGCAGGGTTGGTCTTCCTGCCGGTACCGAATTTTGGCACGGCATCGGGAGGGAAGTTTCCCCCCTTTTACAAGGGTGAGTTCTTTTGCGATCAGCCCGGGAGCATAAAGAGCAGGGTGGTCGCTTCCTTGTTCGATGGTGACGGTGTTCTTTTCAATGTCTTTGGAGATGACGAACCACGCATCTCCTTGCCCTCCAACGCCAAGCCCTTTTCTTTGGCCGATTGTGTAGTAGGCTGCTCCGTCGTGCTTTCCTACAACTTTCCCTTCTAAATTTATGAAATTTCCCGGCCGGTAAGGAATGTAGTTGCTGATGAATTCTTTAAAATTTCGTTTTCCGATGAAGCAAATGCCGGTGCTGTCTTTTTTGTTGTGGGTAGGGAGGCCGATTTTCCTAGCTATTTCTCGAACTTCTGATTTATTGAGCTGACCTACAGGGAAGAGGACTTGCTTGAGAATTTCATCTTTCAGTGTATAGAGGAAGTAGCTTTGGTCTTTTCCAGGATCGAGTCCTTTGAGGAGGGTAGCTCCATCGGTTCGGCAATAGTGGCCAGTCGCTAAAAAATCGGCGCCTAACCTTTTTGCCTTTTCAAAGAAGACGTTGAATTTGATCTCCTTGTTACACAGGATATCGGGGTTTGGCGTGTAGCCAATCTTCAGCTCCTCGACAAAATGGGTAAAGACAAGATCCCAGTATTCCTTCACAAAGTTGACCGTATAGAGGGGGATTTGTAGGAGATCGCACACTTTGGCTGCATCTTCATAGTCTGTTGTGGAACTGCAGATCCCCTCAGAATCTTTTTCTTCCCAGTTTTTCATGAAGAGGCCGATGACCTCATAGCCCTGCTCCTTTAGGAGATAGGCTGCAACTGAGGAATCGACTCCCCCTGACATTCCGACGACAACTGTTTTCATGGAATCATTTTACCAAATTCCGGGGATGTGGTAAACCAAGAGTATGATCATGGTGATTGGCTATATTCTATTTTTTTCTTTAGTTTGGCTTGCCTATGAAGCGCTCAAGCCGAGAGTTATGAATCCTAGAAAAATCTTTATTTTACCCCTCATCTTTGTCGTTTGGTCGATTTGGGGTCTGATTGCTCGCTTCGGGGGGATCGTCGATCTACTCGTCTGGGCCGTTTTCATTCTGATCGGTTATGCGGTAGGAACTGGGCTCACCAAACCTGTAAAGGTGAGGGCAGACAAGCAGAAGGGGTTCATCGGGCTCCCAGGCAGTCCTATCCCACTGATTGTCGTGAGTCTGTTTTTTGGGGTAATCCTCTTTTTGGGGTATTTCCCGGAAATGGATCAAAAGACCCTACGGACTCTTCGGCTTATCACCGAAAGTGTTGTCGCAGGGCTCTTTGTTGGTCAGATGATCTCGATCTCCAAAAAGTATGTAAAAGCCAAGCACGAAAAACTTCGGAAGAAGTAGTCCTTCTCTTAAGCTTTTTGTGAGTCTTCCTCTACGGCAGCGACCTCATCTTTTTTGTCTTTCTTCTCACTTTTTGGCTCCTGATCGTGGAAGATGAACTTATCGCCTTCCAGAGTAACAAGCCAATTTCCACCTCTTTCAGCGGAAGTGAGAATTTTCTCAGCAATAGGGTCTTCGAGTTCATGCTCAATGACACGACGGAGAGGTCTAGCCCCCATCGCCGGATCAAATCCCTTATTGCACAGATAGTCCTTCGCTTTATTATCTAGCTCGAGAATGATATCTTTTTTTCTGAGTCTTTTCTGTACTTTCTTGATCTCGAGATCAACGACTTTGAGAAGTTGAGGTTTGTCCAGAGGCCTGAAAATCACGACCCCGTCAAGACGGTTGATGAACTCGGGCTTGAACCCTTTTTTCACGGCCCCATCGATCTTTTCTTGCATCGACTTATAATCGATCATTCCTTCTTGTACGTTAAAGCCAACTTCACTTGATTTGCGGATCAGATCAGCTCCAAGGTTTGAAGTCATGATGATGATCGCATTGCGGAAGTCGACTTTTCTTCCGAAGGCATCTGTAAGACGTCCCTCTTCCAAAATTTGCAACAGGAGATTCATCACATCGGGGTGGGCTTTTTCCACTTCATCAAAGAGGACGACACAATAGGGGCGCTGGCGGACTTGTTCTGTAAGTTGGCCTCCTTCTTCATGACCAACATATCCGGGAGGGGAACCGGTCATTCTACTGACGGCAAACTTCTCCATGTACTCAGACATGTCGACTTGGATTAGAGCGTCTTCTCCACCGAACATTTGCTTAGCGAGTTCTTTGGCAAGGAGAGTTTTTCCAACTCCCGTTGGTCCTAAGAATAAGAAGGCGCCGATGGGTCGATTTGGATCCTTAATATCTGCGCGAGATCGACGAATCGCTCGACAGACCGTATGGAGGGCTTCCTCTTGGCCGATGATTGTCCCTTCAAGATCTTTCTGCATAGAAAGGACCCGCTGTGTTTCACTCTCTGTCAGGCGAGTGATCGGGATTCCTGTTTGCTTTCCAACAATAAATGCCACATCTTCTTCATCGACAATCACCTTTTGCTGTTCTTTGGTGTTTTCCCATTCTTCGATGATTTTCTGTAGCTCTACTCGGAGCTTTTTCTCATTGTCTCGAAGCTTGGCAGCTTTTTCGTATTCTTGCTTCCCAATGGCTTCTTCCTTCCCTTGTCTCACTTCTTCGATTTCAGCTTCGTACTTCGTGATCTCTTCGGGCTGTAGGAGGGATCCTACACGAGCTTTCGCTCCTGCTTCGTCAAGAAGATCAATCGCCTTATCAGGTAGGTACCGTCCAACTAAATAGCGGTCGGATAGTTCGACAGAACTCTTAATGGCATCATCGGTGTAAATACATTTATGATGCTCTTCATATTTTGATTTAAGTCCCGCAAGAATTGTGACAGCGTCTTCGATCGAGGGAGGAGCAACGAGGATTTTCTGGAACCTTCTCTCCAGAGCGGCATCTTTTTCGATGTGTTTCCGGTATTCATCAACAGTTGTAGCGCCAATTACCTGGATTTCTCCGCGGGAAAGGGCTGGTTTTAAAATGTTTGAGGCGTCAATGGCCCCCTCAGCAGCACCCGCTCCGACGATCGTATGCATCTCATCGATAAAGAGGAGGATGTTTCCATGTTTTTTCACTTCGTCCATGACCGCTTTGATCCGCTCTTCGAATTGGCCCCGGTACTTTGTCCCCGCAATCATTAGAGTAAGGTCAAGCGCTATGAGCTTCTTTTTGGAGAGATTATCGGGGACTTCACCTCGAATAATTGCTTGGGCAAGACCTTCAACGATGGCTGTTTTCCCAACTCCAGCTTCTCCGATCAACACGGGGTTGTTTTTTCGACGGCGGCATAAAATGAGGATCAACCTTTCGACTTCTTCTTTGCGCCCAATGACTGGGTCAAGCTTTCCTTCACGGCTCAGCTCTGTCAGGTCATGTCCATAGGCTCTAAGAGCTGGGAGCTTTTCAGAAATCCCCCCTTTCTCTCCCGGTTTAGCGCCCGGTGCGGTCGGATTAGAGGTCCCCATTGGCGGGAGCTGCAGGTTAAAAGTTTCTAATTCCTTAAGGACTTCCTTACGGATGTCTTTAAGGTTGACGTTCAGGTTCTCAAGGACTTGAGCTGCAACACCATCAGTTTGACGGAGGAGGGCGAGGAGAAGATGCTCAGTACCTACATAATTGTGGTTGAGAGAGGTGGCCTCCTCATTGGCAAACTCAAAGACTTTTTTGACTTTCCCTGTGAGGGCAGGATCCCCATATACTTGAATTTCAGGTCCAAACCCGACTAGGCGCTCCACTTCGCTGCGGACGGTTTCGTAATCTAGATTGAGGTTTCTCAAGACGTTTACAGCAATTCCTTGCCCTAGTTTCAATAGTCCTAGGAGGACGTGTTCTGTACCTAAATAGTTGTGATTTAGGCGTTGAGCTTCCTTCTTAGCCAGCTTGATTACTTGCTTAGCGCGGTTGGTGAACTTATCAAACATCATGGGTTCTATCCTCTCTGAGACACTCTGTAATTATTATTCTCTTAAAGTCCATTTTTCTCAAATTGAACTTAGATTATCAAGTAAAGATTTGGTTTTTGCGAAAAATAAAATGCAAGTCGTTAAGGAAACACGAAATAGCTCATTTCACAATTTTTTGGAAGCAGGGATCTGACAATCTCTAGAGAAAGGACTCACTCTCGTACTTCCTTGACCATGAAAAAATATTCCCTTATCATGGCCGGTCATGTCAATGTTAACAAAACAAGAAGATCGATTGAAGAGGAATCTGCTGCCGCCACCCATCTTTTGTCATTTCTATAAAAAAGACTACAACATTCTTTGCGATGAATAATTTTGAATGGCAGATCCTAGACACCGGAAGCCGCTCAGCTGAGGAGAACATGCGTCTTGATGCTGAGCTTCTAGAGACCCTTGACGAGCAGCGGCTCCCTATTCTTCACTTCTATGACTGGAAGGGAGATAGTGCTACCTATGGCTACTTTGTTAAACCTAGCGACTTCCTCAATCTAGATAGAGTCGAGGAGCTGGGTCTGAACCTCGCTAGGCGTCCGACAGGGGGAGGGATCGTCTTCCATATCTGGGATCTCGCTTTTTCCCTCTTAGTTCCCTCACATCACCCCCATTTTTCCGAATCTACTCTCGATAATTACGCTTTTGTGAACAATGCGGTCTTAGCTGCAGTAAGTGATTTCCTCAAAGATCAGCCCCAGCTCATCCCATCAAGTGCAGCCCCTCTTGATTCCTCTTGCACGCGCTTCTGTATGGCGCAACCGACGAAATATGATGTCGTTCTTGAGGGGAAGAAAATTGCAGGAGCCGCCCAACGTAAAACGAAAAAAGGGTTTCTTCACCAGGGGACAATCTCGTTAAAAATGCCGGCCGAAGAGTACCTAAAAGAGGTGCTTCTCCCTGGAACAAAAGTTTTCGAAGCAATGCTGGCAAACACATTTCCTCTACAACGACCAGAAGATGATCTCAATCAGGGGCGGATTGCTTTAAAGAAAGCCCTTCAACAACAACTGACCAGTGAGCAAAAATATGTCACAAAAAGATAGTACAGCGATCACTCCTACTCGCGTTGAAAACTACCCCGAATGGTACCAGCAGGTTGTTCGCGCAGCCGACCTTGCAGAAAACTCAGCCGTTCGTGGGTGCATGGTCATCAAGCCTTGGGGCTGGAGGATTTGGGAAAACATCCAAGCAGAACTCAATAGAGAATTCAAAGCGATAGGGGTGGAGAATGCCTACTTCCCCCTCTTTATCCCACTCAGTTACCTCGAAAAAGAGGCAGAGCATGTGGAGGGCTTCGCTAAAGAATGTGCTGTAGTGACCCACCATCGGCTAGAGCTCGACAAAGAGGGGAAGCTGGTTCCTGCAGGGCCGCTTGACGAACCTCTTATCGTCCGCCCTACTTCGGAGACCATTATAGGAGAGTCCTTCTCAAAATGGATCACCTCCTATAGGGATCTTCCTATGAAAATCAATCAATGGGCGAACGTCGTCCGCTGGGAAATGCGCCCGCGGATCTTTCTTAGAACGGCTGAATTTCTTTGGCAAGAAGGTCATACGGTTCATGCGACAGAAAAAGAAGCTCTTGACCAAACACTCCAGGTTCTTGCTATCTACAACCGATTTGGCCACGAAGTTTTGGCTATCCCATTCATCACAGGTGAAAAAACAGAAAGTGAACGGTTCCCCGGGGCAGTTTCCACCTTTACCATCGAAGCAATGATGCAAGACAAAAAAGCTCTCCAAGGCGGAACATCCCACTTCCTCGGCCAAAACTTTGCGAAAGCGTCAAATATTCATTTTCGCGATGCCGATGGTGAAGAAAAAATAGGCTGGACCACCTCATGGGGGGTAACGACTCGCTTGATCGGCTCGATGATCATGACTCACAGTGATGATGATGGCCTCATTTTGCCTCCTCGAATCGCCTCTTCCCATCTTGTCATCCTTCCGGTCCTTCATAAGGAAGAAACACGGCAAGAAGTCCTCGACTACTGCGAGAAGCTCAAAGATGCATTACAAGCAATTGACTATCACGGGCGGAAAATTGACGTCACCCTCGATGAGCGAGATCTTCGCGGGGGAGAAAAAACTTGGGGCTGGATCAAAAAAGGGATACCTATTCGTCTTGAAATTGGGCCTCGTGACATTGCAGAAGGTAAGGTAATGTTATCGCGTCGGGATAAAACCCCAAAAGACAAAGTCCTTCTATCACGCGACGAACTGATAAGCACCCTCCCCCAGATCCTCGATGAGATCCAGAACACGATCTACGAGCGGGCCCTTAAGTATCGAGATGAAAACATCGTCGAGATTGACTCCAAGGAAGAGTTCTATGACTTCTTCACTCCAAAGAATAAAGAGCGTCCAGAAATACATGGGGGATTCGCCTACACCCACTGGTGTGGAGATCCAGCTATTGAGCAAGAGGTTCAAAAAGACCTCAGCGTTACCATTCGGTGTATCCCAAGCGAGCTGAAAAGTGAGCCGGGAACGTGCCCCTTCACTGGCAAACCCAGCCCTAGGCGGGTTTTATTCGCTAAATCCTATTGAACACTTTTTCTGTGGGTTGCAATCGAGAGAGAAAATCGTTATCATGATCCTTTTTATTCCAGGATAGGGACATATGCTACAGTTTTTTCGCAAGCACCAGAAATTCTTCTTCGTTATCGTCGCTTTTTTTATCGTTATCTCCTTTTCCTTTTTCGGAACGTTTAGTGCGTTCTTAAACCGCGAAGAGGTGCCCGATCGAGAGATAGGGCAGTTGGTTGATGGGACAGTCTTGAAAGAGAGAAGGCTCCAAGCAATGACCCGATTGCTCCAGTATGGGGTTGAAGAGGGGGGGAGATCCTACAACCTTCTTAACGGAAGTGTGGTCCATAAAGACATTCTTTTATCTGGGATCGGGGAGATTTTAGCGGAGCACTATTTTGATGAGCTATATCCCGAGCTAGAAGCGAAATGGAACAGGATGAAGCAGTTCTCCTCCTATAAACACCCCTATGCTCCATATATTAGTGCTCGAGGCATCTGGGCTCAGTTTGCCCCTCAAATCAATGATGCCCTCTATGAGCTAAAAAGTGCTCCTGCCGAGTTTTCAAAAGAGCTGCTTCCCATTTTTTTTAAGCTCTACGCTGCCCAAGCTGACTATCCAGCTCCTCTCCTCCATCAGATGCTCTATTATCAACAGCAGGAAGGAGAGCAGGTGAGACCCGATCCCGCTCTGCCCCAGGCAAACGTAGCACTATTTGGGTTCCAGTCGGTTGAAGATTGGTTTGGCTCAAAGTTTATCGAAAAAGTGAGTCGTTTTGTCCTGAATGCAGCGTGCATTGCTAAAGGTGAGGGATACTCGGTGAAGAGCGATGAGGTCAGACTAGAACTTTATAGAAATGTCTTCCAATCGCTTAAGCTATTTACTCAAGGCAAAGACTCTACCTCTGAGGAAGCCCACCAAGCCTATACCCAACAACTCCGGTACAATGGTCTCGAAGAGAAGGAAGCAGTTGACCTATGGAGTCAGGTAATGCTTTTCCAAAGGATGTTTCACGAAGTCGGAGATGCTGTTTTTATCGATCGTCTCGCCCTCGATCAATTTACCGAGTTTGCAAAGCCTTCAATCAAAGTTTGTCGTTACACCCTTCCAAGAGAGTTCCAATTCGAATCATTTAGAGATATGCTCAAGTTTCAAAGATACCTTGAAATAGCGTGGGAAGGCGATGCTGGACAGCTCCCTACTAAAATGAAAAATCCTGAAGAAGTGATGAATCGGTTCCCACAGCTAACATACAAATCCTTTGAAGTAGAATTAGGATCGGTCACTCTCTTAGATGTCGTCTCTAAAGTGAGTCTGAAGCAAACATGGGACTGGGAAGGTTCTCCGGTGAATTTTGCGAAGCTCCAAAGCGAGTTTCCACTTCTTGTTGGGAAAGCCTGTGCTACAATCGAAGAAAGAATGAAGGCTCTTGATGAGCTTGACCTGGCAAATCGCTTCAAGGTCGACCACTTTGCGAGATCAGCCCTTGTCCAAGAAAATCCAAAGTGGATTGAGGATGCCCTAGCTGCGGCTCCAATGGAAAAAGAGACACTTCGTGTCGGTCTCGAGAGTGATCGGGATCTTTCAGGTGCCTATTTGCTTGCTTTTTTAGAAACAGAAGATCCCCGTTTATCTTGTTACACATCTGACAATCAACACTACTACTCTATCCGGGTTCTTGAAAAAGGAAAAGGGTGGGATCTACTCACCTATCAAGAGGCAGATAGGGCCGGTCTACTCGATGGACTTCTCGATGCCATTTTAGAGACCGCATACTCGAGTTTAGGGTTTGAAGAACCCTTTGAAGAAGTTAAGGATCAAGTGGGAGCCAAAGTCTATCAAGATGTACTGACAGGTATTTTTGGAGATGATCAAAAGAGAGATCTTGATGACTATGCGCGGCATCGTTTTGATGCTTATCTTAAAAATATGCAAAAAATTGCCTCTGAAAATCGAGAAGAATTTTCTGCTTTGCTCCAAACCTCCCCCTGGAGCTTGGACCAAAGAGAGGAAACAATAGCGATGGATTCTTATTCCCTTTCGGTTGGCGAGTTTTCTCCTCCAGACGGTGGACAGTTTTATGAAATCATCGATAGAGTTGAGGCTTTTGCATCAGAGGAAGAGTTGGCTTCGGTAAAAAGCCATTTGCGCTGTGAAGCACAGCAGATTCTCATGCGCAAACTCCTCGAACAATTATAATGCGATGGAAGAAAATCTCGATCAGATCTCACCGATCCTCCCGATAGACTTTTTCACTGTAGAACTGGATCTGCTTCCTGCTGAATGGAAAAAAAACCTTTCGAAGAAACACATTCTCCCTGACTTCACCGACCTACTCTTTGAAGATCTCTTTGCCCACATTTCTATGGGCTGGCATGAAAAAGGCCTTTTTTTTGAAGTCGATGTCAGAAAACCTTTTGAAGAGTGTTTTTTTCCTGAGTATCGAAAAGGGGATAGCGTTGAGTTTTTTATCGATACAAGAGCGATGAAAAGCGGAGGATTTCTGACTCGCTTTTGTCATCACTTTGTATTTTTACCCAAACCCGTTGATGAAATCATCGCACAAGAAGTTACCCGTTTTAGGACAGATGATTCTCATGAACTTTGTGATTCTGAAAAACTCCAGGTTTCTGCAAAGTTTACCTCGCGCAGTTATGCCCTTCAAATTTATCTTCCCTTAGAATCCCTCCATGGGTATGATCCCGTATCGTTTGATCGTTTGGGGTTCTCTTATCGGATCAACCGCCCGAGTAAAGATCCACAACATTTTACCGTCTCTTCAGACTATCTAGCTGTTGAAAATCAACCGAGTATCTGGAGTACAATGCATATGAGGAAAAAATGAAATATTCAGAGTCGCACGAGTGGGTTTTGCTTGATCATGAAATTGCAATCGTTGGTATTTCAAGGTATGCACAGGAAGAGCTAGGAGATGTCGTATATGTCGAGCTTCCAAAAGTGGGAGATCAGATCAAAGCAGGAGAAGAAATCGCTGTACTTGAATCTACAAAAGCTGCTGCCGATATATACAGCCCGGTTTCAGGGACTGTTATTGAAGTGAATGGTCAGGTTAAAGAAAACCCTTCGCTGCTCAACTCCGCGCCAGAAAAAGAGGGGTGGATTTTTAAAATAGCCCCATCAGACTTATCAGAGCTTAATTCTCTTCTTGACGAATCACAATATCTTCTCATAACATCAAAGGCAACCTCATGAAGCGAAAGGCATTTTTTTTTCTTGTATCGATCTTTCTTTTATTAGGGACGGTTTTCTTTTGCCGACATCCCCTAATGGTTTTGGCTACGAAAAATTTCCTTCACAAAACCTTTCCTCACAACTATTCGTTTCAAGAAATTACAGCAAAAAATGACCGGGTCTACATTTATGGATTGCATGCGAAAAAAGAGGAGATGGAACTCACCCTCGATGGCGTTGAGTTTTCATTTCAGTGGAAAGAAATTCTATTAAATCCAAAAGCTGCTTGGAATCTTAAGAAAAAAGGGGTCTCCAGTTGGACAGATGCTATTTTTCCTATGAAACAATACGGATTAGATCTGAGTATCCAATCTGGAGTTTTACAACTTGATGATCAGCGCTACTACTTTCAGCTCAAGTCAGGCGAGAAAAAACATGAGGTGGGCACCCTTTATGTATCTCATGATCCTGGTCTCGCAGAGCACCCCTTTCTTGTCCTACAGCTTCATATGCGTGGCGACCAACTTATTTCTCAAGTTCTTGTTGAAGAAGTGCCAAGTGCCCGTCTTTTACAGCTTGCAACATTTGCATTTCCTGAAGCGGTCGAAGAGTATAGTGGTGCTCGAGGAGATGTTCAGCTCAGAGCAAACGTGATCTTTGAAAAGGATGGATCGGTAGATGAGGTTTCTACTCGTTTTCAATGCACAAATTTCGAAATTCACCATGCTAGAAACCAGCTCGCAGTCCGGATGGATAAACTCAGCGGCGATCTCAACTATCCAGAAGGGATCGAAGATCCCCATCTACCTGTATGGAAAAGGATGCAATGCGGCCTAGCTTTAGAGAATGGAACCCTTTTATTTGGACCAAACCTAGCGGTTGCAGAACTTCAAGGAACCCTGTCCTTAGATCCAAGAGTGGATCCAGTGATGAACTTAAAGGGTGAAGTAGTTGGGCAGGAAAAGCCACTCGCCCTCCAACTCATAGGGAAGGGTGCCATCCATGAAGATCATGCGTATTGGCTTGAGTTTGGCCTCAATCTTGATGATCATACAGGAACTAAATGTGACGCATTTCTCTCAATCTGTCGTCCAGAACTCAATTCCTTAGTCGTGCAGATTGAAGCGAGCCATCTTCTACCCCAACAGGTTGAGATGCTCAAAGGCTACTTTGCGAAGTCTCTTCCTCGACTCAAGAATTGGGAAGTACAAGAAGGAAGTTTTGGTGGTAAGCTCGTTGCACTTTTTGAAGAAAACGAACTCTCCCACTTCGAAATACAAAATCTGGTTGGCACGGATGTGACCATAGCTGGTAACGAGCAATCCTACTATTTCTCCACAATCAAAGGGGATGGTCGACTCTTTGATCAATTAACGTTTGAAGCAGATCTTCCCGTAGCACATTTCTTAGCTTTCTTTTCCTCTAATTTAAGAGATATATTTTCCTCTTATAGACCTGATGATTTTGCCCATCTTAATTCGACAATTCGGTTTGAGCAAGGAAAAGTCGTCAGTTCAGCATCACTAGATTTTACAAAGCTTAAAGAATCTCTACAGTTTGGTTTCGAAAGCGATCGCGCCTTTCCCTCTTCATTTGATGAAATCAAAGGGGGGTGGGCTCGCTCGCAAAAACTCTCTCATCTTCTTTATGGTCCCTTCGTTCGCCTTGCAAATGAAAATCTCAAGCTCTATGGAGATGTGGATCTACTGGCAACTTATGATGGGAGGGAAATAGAACTCTCTCTTCAAATCGATGATTTTCTTGCGAAACATCCTCTTTTGGATATGAAAAACGACGCAATTGGAAAGAAAAATATCACAGATGGCAGAGCGAAAATCAAATACAACCCCAGAACAAACCTCTACTCGGGTCTCCTTCCTCTTCAAAATGCAACCCTCTACGATCGACAGTTTGGACTCGTTTTCGGCAAAGTCAATGCAGATATTGAATTTACTTCTGAGGGGCTTAAGGGGCACCTGGCAGAGGGGGACCTATCTTTTGAAGGGAAAACTTTTCTAAAAAATACGTCGTTAGACTTTGTATTTGCAGGGGAACCCACCTTTTCTAATATTAAAACCAAGATTGCACTCGACACAGACAAAGAATTTAGAATTGAAGCTTCACATTTCGACAAAAAAATGTGCGCTCTGCAGCTTTTTGACGGTGAAAAGAGTCTCGCGAAATTTCAAGGGACAAAGGATGAAAAATGGAACGGCTGCCTCTCACTCCCTCTTTTTGATGATCCCCTTGCTGTCGAATTTAATTGGGATCCAATTTCAAACACCTCACATCTTGCTGCTGAAGGTAAAACGATCGGTTTTGAATGCAAAAAAGTAGGGCAAAATTTTTCGTTAGAGAAATTTACGAGCGGAGACTGGAGTTGCTTTGCGAATTTTGTGTTCAAAGGAAACAAGATCCTTGTTTCAACCATGGAGGCTAAACAAAATGGTACTTCGACATGGAAAAGTTCGGGTGAATTCTCTGTCGCTATTCCGACGACCACTACCCCGCTCAAAATCGAAAGTGATCTTGATCTCGAGCTTCAGCTTATCCAGCCTGTTCCTGTAGCCCTTGTGACTTCCCATCCGATCCATTGTACATTTACTCCCGACGAAGGAGTTACCCTTTCAGAAGTTGAAATGAAAGGGGAGGGGATTTCTCTTAGGTTTCCTCATATCGAGTCCCGTCATTCAAACATTGAGACAAGTTTGGGTGCCTTTCATCTATCTGAAGAGCTTCTCGGACAATTTTTTTCTTCGGGGTTTCTCCCGGCCTTTCTTAAAGACCTCAGCTTTTGTAAAGGATTAAAGGGAGAAACAACCTTTTCACTTCTAGATCATCAAATCAACCTTAATGGAACGCTCGATGCAAAAGGAATGACCCATCCGATTCACCTCACTTGGAAAGATCGGGCAGGCGAGTTTTCTGTTGGAGATAAGGAAAAACTAATCTTCAAGGGGCAGCTGGCAGAGGAGGGCTTTCGGTTCGATTCAATTAAAGGCTCTTACCATAATATCAATGCTGATCTAAAAAAACTTGGCAAAAGGCAGTTAAAAGGAAAAATACACTTAGACTTTTCTACCTTACCTGGTATCATTGATATGCCACTAAATGCGTATGTCTCAAAATGGAAATCAGGAAAGGGATACCAATTTGATGGGATTTTTACTCCTCGTGAACACTTCTCTTCTTGGGGCTTCAAAGGGAAGCTAAAAGGGGATCGTTTTGAATGCGGCGGGTATACTCTCCGCTCCTTAGAAGCAAAAATTGAAGTTGAACCTGGACAAATCACCGTAGAAAACCTCGACCTCACAGACGATGCTGGGAAAGTGTGGATCAATGAAGGCGCTATCGTTCGCAATGGAAAAGAGTGGGTCTTCTCCTTCCCTACGATCGAGATTCGGGGTTTCCAACCTAGCTTTCTCACGAAACTCGGAGGCCCTGAAAGCCAAGTTTCTCCTCTTATTGTAAAAACGGCCACAATTTCCGACTTGCGCGGATCTCTCGATAACCCCCAGAGCATTACCGGTTCTGGAAGTTTACGGTTCATCAATCAGGCCAATAGTGAAAATCGGCTTCTCAAGCACCTTCCAGTCGACGTCTTACGACAAATTGGGGTCGAAGCTGGAGTTTTTGTACCGACGTCTGGGGAAATGGAGTATGCCATCCAGAATGGCCGGTGTTACCTCCGCGAGACAAGGGGAGTCGTCTCTGATCAAAATCGCTCTGAATTTCTCCCCCCTAAAAGTGGGGTCATGGGCTATCTCGACTTTTCTGGAGCCCTCTTTATTGACCTTCAAGTGCGTCAAAGGGGGGGGAGACAAGTCAGTTCACCCCACTCTTTTAAACTGCGTGGTACCTGGGAAGAACCTAAAATTACCATCAAATGAGCCTTATTGACCTTCTCTACCCGCCGGCTTGCTACCACTGCAACAGGCGGCTCTTAGAAAAGGGGGCTCTATGCCAAGACTGTATCGATCAGCTCACCCTCCTCACCCAAGAAGGACACTGCTACAAGTGTTTTTGCTCAATCCCAGCGATTGTCGGGACATGCAAGCCCTGTCGCAAGCTCTCACACCCCTTTAAACAACTCGGCGCATGCTTCGATTCATTTGGTCCCGCCCAAAGTTTGATGCAAGCATATTTGGCAGAGAAACATCAGAAGTTTGCCAAGCTAATCGCTTCATATATCGTGTTCCAACTCTCGAACCTCAACTACCCAAACTTTCAGACGATCACGATGGTTCCCAATCACTTCGTAAATCCTCATTTTGTGATAGGAATTGAAGTAGCAAAAATGCTTGAAGTACCCTTTAAACCCCTGATTTTTCGCAAGCTATCCTCCGAAAAAACATTTGTCCTGAAAAAAAAGTGCAACATTATCAACCAACTTGTATTATTGATTGATCTTCAGATGGACAAGCGAGAAACAATCCGTTCTGCTGCTTGGGCACTCGATGAAGGAAGAATGGAAAACCTTTACGGAATCACTTTTTGCGCTACATTGCACTAATTCTCCTTATTTTTTTCACCAGCTGCGCTCGCAAGGTTGAAGACCCTGCTGTGACGCAGGTACGTGTTAGGAGCATGCAAACTCGTACTTTTGTCAACCACAACCCAAAGTCGGTCCTCAAAGAAATGCTCGCTGTCCTTCAAGACGAAGGATATATGGTTAAAAATGTTAGCGGAGATCTCGGGCTTGTCACTGCAGAGCGAAATACTCACATTGAAAAGTTTGGCTCAAAATTTTGGGCTTATGTTTTTTCAGGGAAAAGAGCTCGCTGGAAAAAACATTCACTGATCGAAATCACCTCCAATGTCACAGAAGACCACGCAAACACGAAACTTCGGATTAACTTCCTCGTACGTGTTTATGACAACTTGGGTAGAGTGGTAGACGTTCATCAAATTCTCGATGAAGAGCCCTATACTGAATTCTTCAACAAAGTCCAAAAAGGACTGTTGAGCAAATAGATCTTGCTGATTTCATGAATTGAAAAAAATCTTTGAGATTCTGTAAACTCGTTTGAAATAAAATTAGGGGAGTTCTTATGTCAATCAAGCCAATAGCTACTACGTTCAGAGAACGACTTGGAAATTATGTACAAGAAGAGGCTGGATCGACTAGCGAAAAGGTGGCCGTTATCTCTAGCATAGGAGCTTTCAGCGCTGGAAGCATTTGTTTGTCTGTTCTGATATCTTCTTTAACATCCCAAGCTCCTTCAACTATCATATCTCGTAATGCAGCATTTATTGGAGCCTTTGCTGGGGCAGCGGGTAGTTTTTTGGCTGGTGAAGCAGAATCTGAATGTAGGGGAACTCCGATCAAGTTTACTCCTATATTAACTACTGCTATTTCTATAAGTGTTGCTATCCTTTCTAAGCTATTTTTTTCTGCTCAAGCTCCTATGGAATTTGCAAATCCGGCTCAAAAAGCAATAGAAACCTTCTTTGCGAGTGCATTAGGAGGTTTACTTGGCGGAGTAGCTGCGGCTCCTGTATATTTGTTTGGTCTTACTGTTTGGGCAGGAATATCCAATGCGTCTTCAGCTCCGTCGGAATGCAAGTTTTATCAATTACCATTTATTCGACTCTATATCCTCGGAGGGGCCTCGGCAATTGTTGGTGCTGAAGTAGGTAATCCTATGGGATTCATAGCTGCGGCTATTACAGGACTGGCTGGAACTGCCATCATTAAAGGACATCTTCAACCATTTGAGCACCAAATAAAAGAAGGTATAGAGTCTTTGGGACGTCGAATTTCGGGGGTTCATACGAGGGCACAGTCTCAAACAAAAGCACCTCTTCGTTTGGAAAACTAAGTCTCTAGGTTGCGTCTGGCCATTTGAATCTGGCGGCGTAGAATCTCATCATTTCCAATCTGCTGAGATATTTTCTTCCATGCATGTAGGAGGGTTGAGTGGGTTTTCCCCCCAAAAGATCCGGCGAGCTTAATCAGGGAGTCGTTGATCATTTCTTTAGCTAAATACATCGCAACTTGGCGGGGGAATGCTACATTTTTTGCACGGGAGCTTCCGCAAATATCACTGACACGGACGCCAAACATCACTGCAACACTTTTGAGAATATTATCGACCGAAACTCTCTTGTGAGGAGCTTTTTGGAATAGTTCGCTCAGAGCGTTTTCAACAATCTCTTCAGTGACATCCAGGCCCATCATCCGGCTATAAGCTGCAAGGCGATTTAGAGCCCCTTCAAGCTGTCTTACGTTGTGAAAAATACGCTCAGCAATGAAGAAGGCAACCTTGTGAGAAATCTTTATCCCTTTTTGCTCAGCCTTATATTGCAAAATCGCAACGCGCGTCTCGAGATCTGGAACCCCTACATTTGCAACGAGCCCCCACTCCATCCGAGCGATCATTCTCTCTGAGAGCTTGAGTTGACCAGGAGGCTTATCGCAAGTGACAACAATCTGCTTATTTTGGTTGATCAGAGCCTCGAACATATTGCAAAACTCTTCTTCGAAGTTGAGGCGACTTTCCAAAAACTGGATATCATCGACGAGCAGGACATCAAGCGAGCGGTAAAACCGCTTCATTTTGTCCATTGATTTATTGCGCAAATTATCCACAAGGTCGTTGATGAATGCTTCGGTAGTGATGCAATGAACTTTTAGCCGCTTGTGCTTGTCTTTGGCGTAGTGCCCAATCGCATGGAGAAGGTGGGTTTTTCCAAGACCTACGCCCCCGTGAATAAAGAGGGGGTTGTAAGACTTCCCCGGACGCATTGCTATTCCAAATGCTGCCGACTTGACAAACTGATTCGAAGGCCCCTCAATGAAGTGGTCGAAGGTGTAGCCGGGGTTGAGAAGGGCTTTGTATTTATCCTGCTGTGGAGCTGGTTCTTGTTGAGTCTCTTTCTTTGGTGGTTCCGCCTTTTTTTTAGGGGGGCTGATGACAAATGAAACGGCTAGCTCACCATTTGTTCTGCTAGGTAGAAAACTTTCCAAATGCTTTTTGAAATTGGAAAGTAGATACTCTTGGACAAAAATATTCGGGACTTCTAGGACGATTTCTTCACCACTTGAATCGTGAACATTAATGGGGGAGATCCAATTGTGGAATTCTGTTGCGCTGCAACAGTCTTCAACACATTGCACAAATTCTTCCCAACACTGCCTAGGTGTTTTTGTCAGCATGTTTTCCTCAAGGTTATGAACAATCTTTCCACAATGGATTCTCGACGCGTTTTCGTGTGGTTAGTATTAACATGGCCCCCCAAATCTCGCAACCTCTTTTCTCTTTTTTTTTTGCTAACCTTTCTGGAGTGCTTTTGAAGAGGATATTTTTTCTTGAGCAAATATTTCATTTTGTGAAATTATTGTTTCCATGTTTATTTTTAGACGAATTTCATTTCTTTTTCTTCTTATTCTAGCAAACGAGACCTTTGCAAACGAGGGGAGGATCTTATTTCTTTCCCACCCAAAAAGTGGAACAAGATGGGGGCTCTACTGCATTTGCACTCTCACTGAACGAAGTCTCGATTTCCGGCTAGGGGATAGAAGCTACAATCTGATTAAAGGAGCGGTTCCAAATGATCGTCCCAACGGTTGCGTTCTCGCAGGTCACACTCCGTATACCTTTGGGAAAATAGATACTTCTTCGGATAAACTCATCTTAATTCTCAGAAACTATAGAGAGTCGATGCTCAGCTGGGCACACCAGTTCCAAAGAGTCGTACAAAACATCGATCAAGAAATAAAAAATAGCCCAATGGGTAGGGAGTTAGATGAGGTCTGCGCTTCCAGGCGGTGGGGGTATTTCAATAATCTTCAGTGCTATGACCTATGGAACCCAGAGAAACGGCTTCTTATCTATTACGAAGACTTTGTTAGCGACCCCGAATCGGTCTTAGCAGAAGTTGTTGATTTTCTCGAAATTGAGAGAGGAGGTGAGATCCTCGAAGAATTCCTCCAGAATTTTGAGACTCACCAAGATACCCTTTTATCAAAAGCGTTCAGAGGGAACCTGAGAGACAATGCTAAAAACAAAGATCTTCTCCAACATTCAAAGAGAATAGGGATAGGAGAGGCTAAGAAGCTCGATGAAAAGGTCAAACAGAGCTTTCCCTATCTGTTTGATACTTATTTAAGTCGATTCGAAATTCAAGGCAATCAGTTGTAGATTATCAGGCATAGGCCATGACAAGGGCTGATGCTTGGTCTGCGATTTTCAGATCTTCGACTTTCGACAGCTCTTCTGCTTGTCTCATCGCCTGACGTTTATATCCTAGACCAAAAAGAGCTTTTGCCCTGTTGAGTTTTGTTGGGTTATGGTCTGGATCTACTTTCAAAGCTCTTTCGATGTAGTTTAGAGCCATAAGGTTGTTCCCCTGCTGTAGGTAAAGTCCGCCGAGGGTTTGGAGGTCATAACTATTTATGGGATCTAAGACTACAAGGGCTTCAAAAAAGGTGATAGCAGTGTCGTACCTGCCTTGTTTGAGGTAAGAATACCCAACAAAGCGCAAATCTTCGAGTTCTTCACGTCCCCAGTCGAGGACTTCCATCCAATTTACGTCGCTCATCCCTTCTGATATTGCACTCTACGAGAGTTAATGTCAAAGAGGAGCTGGTCGAAATCCCCTAGCTTATTCAAGAGGGAAACGAGCGTTTGTTTCTCCTTGCCAATCTCGTCGCTCTCTGTAGGGTGGCCATCCTGTTCTTGGGTGCTGTAGGCCTCAAGTCTTTGAACCTGAGCATCTCTTTTTTCTGTTGAGCCCAGAAGGGGAATCGTAAGCTCGGCAAAGAGCTTTCTCCTGATTGAAGCAAAATTGGGAGGGGCCTTAAAGGCAGCCCAGGAAATCCCCCTTTCCTCGAGATTGAATAAGGCATCAAATTCTGAAGAGTAGTTGGGGGAGGTGCTTGCTACTTTTGCTTGTGAGGGGGCAAAAACTGCTTCTTTGATGAGACTCTCATCAAAGTTCGCTCTATCCTCTGCGTAGCGGGTGGAGGTGTCTACCCCGAGATTATCAATCGTTCTTGCCATACTCTTCATTTAAATCTATGGCCCAAATTTATCAATTTATTTCTTTAGAAAGCTTTTATTCCCACAAATTCCCACAAATGATAAGATTTCTTAATGTAGCTGATAGTGAAGTAGTTAAGAGACGAAAAAGCCCTCGTTTTACCTCGATTTTTTTAAAAAAGATTGCGAAGTTTGGGTCTCGTTGTTAAATTGTGGGAAACGGTGGAAATTTTGAAATGAATCGCTTCTTTTTTAGTGGATCTCAGACAACTAAGCTCGACAGCAAGAACCGCTTCGTCTTGCCCCAATCAATGCGCTTTGGGCTTGTTGAGAACGGGGTTTTAGAGTTCAGCATGGCCCTGGGATTAGGGGGATGTCTTGCGATTTATCGTCAAAGCGAAATAGAGAAAATTGTTGCGAAATTCCAATCGAAGCAGCATGTGGCGAAGTACCAAAAATTCTTCACTTTATTCTTTTCGACGCTCCATCAGTTGACCTGCGATAAGATCGGCAGGGTTGTATTACCACCGATGCTCAAAAAAGCGATCGATGTAAAAAGTGAAATTGTCATCGCCGGCGTTATCAACAAAATTGAGATATGGCCTAAAGAGATATATGAGGATCAGCTCAAGGACCTTCTCGGAAAGAAAGGACCTGATTCAGAACTTGCAAAAATGGCGGAAGAAGCCTTTGCCCTACTAGAGGAAGAGAATGAATCATTCATCCCGACCTTCGAATAAGGACCGCCCTCATACCCCGATCATGGTTGATCAGGTGCTAAAGGCGTTCGATGGAGTTGAACTCACTGTTTTTTACGAGGGGACCCTTGGAGCCGGAGGACATGCGAAGGCTATTTTAGAGGCCCACCCAGAAATAGAGCGGTATATTGCTTGCGATAAGGATCCAGAAGCTCTTGCCCTTGCACAAGAGCACTTAGAGCCCTGGAAGAGTAAATTAGATCTGATTCACGGCAACTTTGCCGACCTAGACCTTCAGTTGAAGGAGAGGGGAATCAAAAAAGTTAACGGTTTTTTTTTGACTTAGGAGTTTCATCCATGCAACTGGACCAAGAAGAGAAGGGATTTAGTTTCAGTAAGGAAGGCCCGCTTGATATGCGGATGGATCCTCGTGAAACTCTTACTGCAAAAGAGATCGTCAATGAATGGTCAGAAGAGAAGCTTGCTGAGATTTTCCGCGAGTTCGGGGAAGAGCCTCGCTGGAGAAAAGCAGCGCAAGTCGTTGCTGAGGCTAGAGATAAAGAAACAATCGAGACCACGAAGCAGCTTGCCGAACTGATCGCAACGAACTTAGGAAGGGGTTTTAAGAAGAAGCTCCATCCCGCAACCCTCATTTTCCAAGCGCTACGAATCTGCGTAAATCGTGAGCTCGAGGCAATCCAAGAGGCTCTGCCGAAAGCGATTGAGGTTCTCAGCTTTGGGGGAAGAATTGGGGTTATGAGCTTTCATCGATTAGAAGATCGAATTGCAAAAGCAATTTTTCGTCAGGGAGCGGTCGTCCCTGCCCAGAACAAATATAAGGAACTCGTCCACAAGCCGATGTTAAAACTCCTCAACAAAAAGCCTTTGATTGCCTCTGCTGAGGAAATCCGAAAAAATCCTCGCAGCCGAAGTGCTAAGTTGCGATTTGCTGAAAAGGTGGGAATGTGAACAAGGGAATCTTTGTTAGAATCGTTACCTGTATCGTGTTTTTAGGAGTTTGCGTCTACTCGTATTTAGATCTCCAAAATGAAATCACAGAGCTACGTATTCGGATCCCATATCTCAGTAGTGAAGTGCGTCGAATTGAAGAGGAAAATACTCACCTTCTTTACCAAATAGAGCGCTTTGAGAGCCCCGAAAATTTGATGAATCTCGCTAAGCAGAGTGAATTTGCGTATTTAAAATACCCAACAAACCAAGAAGTCGTCACTCTCGTCCAAGCAGCTCCGTTCAATGGAATGGATGATCGGCAAATGGCTGAAGTAAGGACAAAACCAACGATCAGATTCGCGACCGGTGCCAAACCCTAAGAGAAAGCCCTCTCCTAGAAATAAAGATCAACAGCGGCTCATTGGAGTCGCTCTTTTCTTACTTGTCCTTTTTTCTCTCCTGATTATCCAGTTTTTTCGTATTCAAATCGTTCAGCATCAGAAATGGGAGAAACAGGCCTATGCTCAGCACACGACCGTTGTAAAAGAGCCCTTTAAAAGAGGGGTGTTTTACTCCAACACATCGATCAAAACGGCTCATCCGACAGCTCCACAAGCTTTTGTCATAGACATCCCAAAATTTCATCTTCACATCGATCCAAAAAACATCCCCGAAATCTGCCATGATGAAATATGCTCTCAGATATCCGAGCGGATCGGATTGGATCTAGAAAAAAGGGAGTATGCCCAGGAGCAATTTACAAAAGTTTCGCGGAGCAGAAAAATAGCAACATGGCTTTCTGGAGAGGAAAAAGAAAACATTGAAAGGTGGTGGCGAGGTTATGCTAAGGAGCACCGGATTGCAAAAAATGCTATTTTCTTCGTTAAAGATTATCAGCGTTCTTATCCTTTTGGAAAACTTTTGGGACATGTCCTTCATACGGTTCGGGAATTGAGAGATGAGGTGACCGAGCAATGTATTCCAACAGGTGGGCTAGAACATGTCTTTGATGAGTATTTGCAAGGCAAGCCGGGAAAGCGATTTTTCCTTCGATCTCCGAGGCACGCTATGGACTCGGGCAGGGTTATTGAGCATCCCCAAGACGGCGCAGATGTTTATTTAACCATAAATCATTGCCTCCAAACCATCGCCGAAGAAGAAATTGAGCAGCAGGTCAAAAAAGCAGAAGCATCTCGGGGCTGGGCAATCATGATGGACCCCCATACTGGGGAAGTCCTCGCATTAGCGCAGTATCCTTTTTTTGACCCAAGAGAGTACAGGGACTACTTCAACGACAAAAAACTATTAGAAGAGACACAAGTCAAAGCGATCTCCGACCCTTTCGAACCGGGCTCCACAATGAAAGCTGTCACTGTTGCCATCGCCCTGATGGCCAACGAAGAGATGAAGAAACAGGGAAAACCACCTATCTTCGATCCAGTTGAAAAAATAGAAACCTCTCCATCTAAATTTCCGGGCAGATCGAAGCCTATTAAGGATGTCCGCACTCACAAATACATGAATATGTACATGGCTATACAAAAATCATCAAATGTCTATGTTGCCAAACTGATTGATCGGGTAATCAAGGAATTAGGTGAGGGGTGGTATCGGAACGCACTGGAAAATATCTTCGGGTTTGGTCAGAAAACGGGAATCGAATTACCAGGAGAGAGTGTGGGGCTCCTTCCTCGGCCGGGTAAAATGCATCCCAATGGGACCCTTGAATGGTCAAAACCAACACCTTATTCACTTGCCATGGGACATAATATTTTAGTGAATAGTTTCCAGATGATCCGTAGCTTTGCCATTATTGCCAATGGTGGCTATGATGTGAAGCCGACCCTGGTGCAAAAAATCTCAAGAAAGCTCCCCGATGGGAGAGAACAGGTCATACTAGATAATATGAAAAGCCGTCCTAAAGATCGCCTTCTAGAGCCAGATGTCGTGCGGCAGTTAGTGTGCGCCATGAAATATGTTACCAAAACGGGTGGTGCTGCCAGCAAAGGGGATATCCATGGATACACCGAAGCTGGAAAAACGGGCACATCGGAAAAAATTATTGATGGAGCCTACTCAAAGAAAAACCACATCTCCACCTTCATCGGTTTTGCTCCTGCGCTCAACCCTCGCTTTGTCCTTATGATCGTCATTGATGAGCCGGTCTTCCGTTGGATTCCCGGTGTTGGAAGTAATCAATACGGAGGAAATTGCGCAGCTCCGGCCTTTCAGAAAATTGGGCGGCGCACCTTAGAATATCTCGGAGTTGAGCCTGATGATCCTTACGGCTATCCAATAGGGGATCCAAGGAGAAGTATTGAAAAGGGAGACTGGTCTCAGGAAATAGATGCATTGAAAAAACTCTACGACACCTGGAATAAATGAAATTAAAAAAACTCATTGAAGATATTCCCGATCTTGTCATTAAAGGCACTAAAGATATTGAGATCACCGGCCTTTCTGCAAACTCAAATACCATTGCCCCCGGGAATCTCTTTATTGCAAAAAAGGGGCTGCATCACGACGCAGCCCGCTTTATCTATGATGCAGTTGATGCCGGTGCTATAGCTGTATTGACTGACATGGTAGATCCTTTCCTCTCGATTCCTCAGCTGATCCATCCAGATGTCGCATCAATTGAAAGCAAGCTTGCTGCTCGCTTCTATAACAATCCCTCTCACCTGCTGAAAGTTGTAGGGATCACAGGAACGAATGGGAAAACAACGACAAGCTATCTGATCAAACACCTCTTCGACAAGGTAGAGGCGAAGGCAGGATTGATCGGGACCATTGAATGGGTTGTCGGGGACCATAGGTTTCCGGGGGGGCTTACAACTCCCGATGTCCTCACCAATCACAAACTACTCTATGAAATGCATCACCTAGGGTGCAAAGCAGCCGTCATGGAAGTATCTTCCCACGGGCTAGCACAAAATCGAGTGGGAGAAATCGACTTTGATATTGCCCTCTTCACCAATCTTACACAGGACCATCTCGATTATCATAAAGAGATGAGCGCATACAGGGCAGCAAAGGCCCTTCTTTTTTCCAATCTTCCCGAGAATAAATGGGCGATTTTCAATGCAGATGATCCTACACATTTTGAAACAAAAGCCCGGGTATTAACGTATGGGATCGACCATCCAGCAGATGTAATTGCCAAAGAATGTAAGCTCACCGATAAGAAAACCAAATTTGTTGTCGCATACAGAGGGGAAGAGGTTGTATGCCGCTCTTCACTCATCGGTAGATTCAATATCTATAACCTCCTTGGAGCAATCTCAGTAGGCCTGGCCGCCGGAATTTCATTAGAAACCTGTATCCATGCCCTCAAATCATTTAAAGGAGTACCTGGTCGTCTTGAGAGGGTGAAGCAAACAAACATCTTTGTCGACTATGCCCACACTGAGGACGCCCTAAAAAATGTCTGTGAAACCCTCAAAGAAATCAAACAGGGAAAACTGATCACCGTTTTTGGGTGCGGGGGAGACCGAGATCATGATAAACGAGAAAAAATGGGCCGGATCGCATCAAGGCTTTCAGACACCGTTATCATCACGAGCGACAACCCTAGAAGCGAAGATCCCGCTAGCATCGCCGCTGAGATTATACAAGGGTGTGAGTACCTAGCTAAAGTCGTTGTGGAGCTAGATCGGAAAAAAGCGATTGAAAAAGCAATAGCATTGGCTGAAGATGGCGATATCGTTCTCATCGCCGGTAAGGGGCACGAAAAACAACAAATCTTTTCTCACCAAATTCTCCCTTTTGATGATGTCGCTATCTCCTGGGAAATCTACGAGGAGAGAGCGTGCGTAAAATAATTCTCCTGAGCCTGCTCCTTCCTCTATTTGCGTTTGCTTCTGAAAAACCAATCATTATCCTCGATCCTGGTCACGGGGGAAAAGACCAAGGTGCTAAGGTGAGGACCTTTGAAGAGAAAAAACTCACTCTCCGGACAGCTTATTTAACAAAAAAACACCTAGAGGAGCTTGGCTACCGGGTCATCCTAACTCGTGCGCGGGATGTCTACTTGCCCTTGAGCACCCGGGTATCGTTAGCGAATCGAAGAACCTCTTCCCTTTTTGTCAGCATTCACTATAATTCGGCTTCGAGTCCAATGGCCAAAGGGATTGAAGTGTTTTATTACGGAAAAGGTCCCCAAAAAAGACGAGATCAGTCAAAGAGTTTAGCTACCCTCGTTTTGAACAATATGATCGGGCAGACAAGCGCCCATTCTAGGGGAACGAAGGTGGGGAATTTCCATGTAATTAGGGAGACAACCATGCCTGCAATCCTCGTTGAAGCCGGTTTCATCACCAACAGTGAAGAACGGGCCTTAATTGGGACTCAAACCTATCTAGATAAGCTTGCGAATGGGATCGCAACTGGCGTGGACAAATACGCCAGAACTAAAGCATAATGCCCTCGGCGCGAGTCGAACGCGCGGCCTGTCGCTTAGGAGGCGACCGCTCTATCCTACTGAGCTACGAGGACGAAAAATTAGAAGAGAGGCACAGATTTTAAAGCCTCAAAGGGAGAATGTCAATGGCGAATCAAGAAGCAGACTTTGGACTCATCGGCCTAGCGGTCATGGGACAAAATTTGGTTTTAAACATCAACGATCACGGATGGAAAGTAGCAGTCTTTAACAGGACAGTTTCAAAAGTAGATGATTTTTTGAAAGGCCCTGCGAAAAACACCCATGTAGTTGGTACCCATTCCCTTGAAGAGTTCTTTAAAACACTCAAACGGCCTCGCAAAGTCATGTTCATGGTCAAAGCAGGCGCGCCTGTTGACATGCTCATTAAAGAGTGCCTTCCCTTTCTCCAGGAAGGAGACATCATCATCGATGGAGGCAATAGCCACTATCCCGACACTGAAAGACGGGTAAAAGAACTCGAAGAAAAGGGGATTCTCTTTGTTGGAGCTGGAATTTCAGGCGGAGAAGAGGGGGCTCGCCACGGCCCATCCATCATGCCCGGCGGAAACCCCAAAGCTTGGCCCCAAATCAAAGAAATTTTTCAAGCCATCGCTGCAAAGGCAGAAGAAGATGGTCTTCCCTGCTGCGATTGGGTTGGAAATGGGGGAGCCGGCCACTACGTCAAAATGGTCCACAATGGGATCGAATATGGAGATATGCAGCTGATCTGCGAGGCATTTCATCTTCTTACAAGTCTCCTTGGGATCGACTACAACCAGCTCCAAGAAATTTTTGCCGACTGGAACAAAGGCCCACTCCATAGCTACCTCATTGAAATTACAAGCTCCATTCTCGGCTATCGCGATACGGATGGCAAACCGATGATCGATAAGATCCTCGACGTTGCAGGACAAAAGGGGACCGGAAAATGGACAGGGATCAGCGCCCTTGATATGGGCCTTCCTGTCACGCTAATCGGAGAAGCTGTTTTTGCAAGGTGTCTCTCTGCAATCAAAGATGAGCGGGTAAAAGCCTCAAAAATCTACTCCGCGCCAAAAAAACATCTCCCAAAAGATAAGGAGCAATTCACCGAAGATGTCTCTTTCGCTCTCTACGCCTCAAAGATCATTAGCTACGCCCAAGGCTTTATGCTGATGCGCGCTGCTGCGTCTGAGTTCAAGTGGGACCTTAATTATGGCTCAATTGCACTCATGTGGCGTGCAGGCTGCATCATTCGAAGTCGCTTCTTAAACGACATTAAAAAAGCCTATGATAAAGACCCCAACCTTGAAAACCTTCTTTTTGACGACTTCTTCAAAAAAGCCATCACCCAAGCAGAAGAAAGCTGGAGACGAACTGTCGTTTCTGCCGTAGAAAACGGGATTCCTGTACCCTGCTTTAGCACGGCGCTCGCCTTCTTTGATGGTTATCGGACGGAAAGGCTTCCTGCATTCCTTCTGCAGGCCCAGCGGGATTTCTTTGGTGCCCACACCTACGAAAGAGTAGACCAGCCCCGGGGAAAATTCTTCCACACCAACTGGACGGGGACAGGAGGCGACATCACTTCTTCATCGTATAACGTCTAGAAGATTATGCAGCGGGGGGTGCGTCTGCTTTTGAATAGTGGACGAAAGGTGCCGTGCGCACCATTTCTTGGGCTTTTTTTGTGCTCAGTGCAGTTACGCTACTGTCATTTGCAAGCCACCAACGACCGTTGAGACAAATAGCCGCCTCATAATGGCCATAATTCGTATGGTCTCCCTTATGGATAAAGAAAAGATCACACTTGTAGCTTGCGTAATCACCAAACTGCTTTTTCGTGAAGGAAAGTTCCATAGGAACATCGATGACTTTGTTTCGTTTGATCATGTCATCTCCTGCTAAAGAGAGGCCGACAAAGAAGTCTTCCGGTGGAGATTGGAGCCGCTTTGAGATGGTCCTACTTCCGTTGAGAGTTTTCTGTTCTAGGTGAAAATAATTGTTGAAGGCGGACAACATCGGAGGGGTTTCTGCAAAATAAAACCCGCTCAAATCAAAAAGATCGATCCTCGTATCTTTTGAGGCAGTCATCACTGGATCGAGTCCAGTTTCTTTCGTGATTTGATACTCCTTGATGAGGGGAAGTGGATGGCCAACTTGCCTTAGAAAGTAGTGGATGAAATCCATAGGACATTCTTGTGAAGATATATTGGTAGTTAGGACATCTTGGCCACTTGAATTTTTCCCCAGACCTTTGCTCAACCATTCACGCACTTTTTGAGAGTCAACCTCTGAGACTGTCTTTGCATCGTGACACTGATCAGCTTGATATTGTTGAAAAGCTTGGGCAACAGCACCTACTCTCCAGGAGTAAGCAGAACATCGCTCTAATTCATTTCTAAAAAAAGGGAGGTTGAAGACTGCTTGGAGAGCAGAGTTCATCCAACAATTGGCTCCACCATTTTTGATTCCTCTCAGTTTGGGTACATGGGGATCACCTTCAATATCGATCGGATGTACCTCTAAAGGGTATTGAATCATCGTTTTTAGCTTCACACCCAGGGCGATCGGGACAACGGGGGCTGCCATTGCGACCATCGGATGGATCGTGAAGGCTATATAGGGCGAAGAGCAGGCGATCAAGATTCCTACACCGATGAGAAGATAGCTGAGCACAGCAATCGCGTGGGTTTTTAGATCGGTAACAGAAAGTGCTTCTTTCCGCTCGACACTCGCCTGAGTAGGGTGGTAGGTTTGTATTGCTCTTACTTCCATAATTATCTCATCGTTTGCGACCATTATATCAAAAAAAGGATTAAAAGAATAACACCGAGAGGGTTGGCTTTCTCTTAAGAATTCAAATATTTTTTGTAATGAATGAGATATGCTGATTGTCGCTTGGTCTTTGCTTCACCGGTGCTCACTTGTTTGGGAGGAAGATCATCATCAAGGTGCCACCACTTTCCACTCCGCTTAACATAAGCCGTGTAGTGTCCTCCACCGGAGATAGTCATACCATGATGAACGACAAATGCATCAGGTGTATAGGAAGCCTGTTCTGAGGGACATTGATCTTTTGTTAGTTTGAGAATGGCGGGAAATTCGGTTTCTCCAGCTACTTTTATTTGCCCTTTGTCTGGCGTGTAATTAAAACACTTTGATTGGATGACAAAACCTTCAGGGGGTATTGTAAACCACCTCTTGATTGTAGCCCCCCTATCTGTTTTTGTTTGAAAAAATTCTCCAAATACTTCTGTAAAAGTACGTGACTCATCAGGGGGGGTGGGTATTATGAACTCTTGACACTCTTTGATTTCACCGGAGTCAATTTGCTGTTTAAGAGGTAGAAAACACCCCATTTTACTGTGAAAAAATTCTAAAAGGGCAATGGGATCTTCTTGTCGATCAAGTGAAATATCGGGATTTCCCTTACATAGCCACTCACGTAACTTCTGTGCATTAATTGGACAAGTAGGTTTTTTTGTGTGATGGTAGGTGAAATATGCCGAGAGGAGAGGGCGCATTCCCATGTATGCAACAAAAGAATCCCCCTTATCATCTTCGGGTAAGGGGCGAGTGTTTATTTCATTAAATGCTTTTTTGTAATACGGTGCATTGCACATCAGTTGTAAAACAGCAATTATCCAACAGTTATTATTGGTATTGGAAATCCCCGGGGGTGCTCCGTTAGTAGATAAAGTGGGTTTAAAAAATGGAGTGGTGTCCCGCTGCCCCAACCTCTCAAGCCCTAATACGCCTAGAGCAATTGGTACAACGGGGGCTGCCATTGCTACCATCGGGTGAATTGTGAAAGCAATGTAGGGTGATGAACAGGCGATAAGGAGCCCTATCCCGATGAGCAGATAACTGAGAACTACTATGGAGTAGGTTTTTACATCGGTTAAAGATAGGAACTCTTTTCTCTCGAAGCTCCCCTGAATAAGGTGGTGGGCTTTTATTCGAGTGACGTCCATAAAATATCTCTTACTTTGCGATTACAATAACACGTCCAAATATTTAACAAAATATTTGTGATTCAATTTATCCCCGAGAGGGGAGTAACAGTTTCTTGGGGAAGGCCTCTGTCTGGAAGAGCTCGATTGATTTCTAGCGCCGGATAAGCTATTCTCTAGGGGTATGTCTAACTACAATCGCAATCTCATTCGGAACTTTTCAATCATCGCTCATATTGATCATGGGAAATCGACCATTGCAGACCGACTTCTTGAACTGACAAAGACCCTCTCCTCTAGAGAGATGGTTGAGCAGGTTCTCGATGATATGGATTTGGAAAGAGAAAGGGGAATTACGATCAAGGCCCACCCTGTGACTATGTGGTATGAGGCGGATGACGGGCAAACTTATCAAATTAATTTTATCGACACCCCAGGTCATGTCGATTTCAGCTATGAAGTTTCGAGATCATTGGCCGCCTGTGAAGGGGCTCTGCTCATCGTTGATGCAGCGCAGGGAGTCCAAGCCCAAAGTATGGCTAACGTTCATCTTGCCGTTGAAAGGGGGCTTGAAATTGTTCCTGTCATCAATAAAATAGACCTTCCTGCTGCAGACCCGGAAGCTGTGAAGCAGCAGATTGAGGATCTCATCGGAATTGACACGAGCAAGGCTGTTCTCGCTTCTGCTAAGACAGGGCAGGGGATTCGGGAGATTTTGGAGTATATCCTCAACGAGGTTCCCTGTCCTAAAGAGCCTGAAGACGATATTTTGCGTGCTCTGGTTTTTGATTCCCACTATGATGCCTATCGGGGGGTAATGGTTTATGTCAGGGTGATGAGCGGTGAGATCACAAAGAAGAGCATGGTCTATTTAATGGCCTCCGATAAGACCTTTGAGGTGTTGGAAGTTGGGATTTTTTCACCCAGCGAAAAACCGGTTGAATCGCTCCGTCCTGGGGAAGTGGGCTATATTGTCGCGAATATTAAAAAAACTGCTGATGTTAAAATTGGAGAGACAATAACCCTAAAAAAATATCCCGCTACAGAACCTCTCCCAGGTTTTCGGCTTGTTAATCCAGTTGTTTTTGCAGGGATCTACCCGGTCGATTCTTCAGATTTCGAGTCGCTTCGCGATGCATTATCCAAGCTTCAGCTAAACGATTCAGCCCTCCATGTTGAACAGGAAAGCAGTTTGGCTCTCGGCTTTGGGTTTCGATGCGGATTTTTAGGGCTTCTCCATCTCGAAATAGTTTTTGAAAGGCTCCAGAGAGAGTTCGATCTCGATATCATCACCACAGCTCCAAGCGTGGTTTATAAGTTTAGCCTTGCATCTGGTGAGGAAAAATTGATCGACAACGTGGCCCAGTACCCGGATCCATCCATCATTGAGTATGTCGAGGAGCCCTGGGTCAAATGCCACATAATGACCCCGTCTGAGTTTGTAGGCCCCATCATGAGTCTTTCTCTTGAAAAACGAGGTGAGCAAATTCACACCGAATCGATTGATTCAAAACGGCTCCTTTTGACCTATCGTTTTCCTCTCAATGAAATCATTACCGATTTCAATGACAAGCTAAAATCGGTGACCCGGGGATATGGATCCTTTGATTATGAATTCGATAAATATGAGCTCTCGGATATCGTCAAACTAGAAATACGAGTGAATGAAGAACCGGTCGATGCTTTTTCTTGCCTAGTCCATCGTTCAAAGGCTGAAGGAAAAGGGCGAGCTCTTTGTAAAAAACTCGTTGAAGTGATCCCTCGCCAGCAATTCAAAGTTCCTGTTCAAGGAGCAATTGGTGGAAAAATCGTTGCCCGTGAAACCATCAATGCGTTGTCTAAAAACGTGACTGCGAAATGCTATGGTGGAGATATTACCCGTAAACGAAAATTGTGGGAAAAACAGAAAAAAGGAAAGAAAAAAATGAAAGAGATTGGAAAGGTAAATATCCCTCAGTCTGCTTTCATGGACGTCTTAAAGGCAGAGTAAAAAATGGAAATTCAAGATAAATCTTCTTATCGATGTTTTGATAGTATAGAGCAAGAAGTAACGTTTTTTCAGATAGCGGGGGTCGGTTCGATCCCTCTTGTTACAGGCTTGTTTATTTTCTATCTGTCTAACGATAACCCAGATATCCGTCCTCTGAGTTATAGTTTGACAGCCGTAGGTGCTTTAGCTTGCACCATCAGCCTTTTAGCATGCACAAGACTCAAAAATTGCTGGGCCCACTATGAGTGGAATCAGCCATCCGGATCGATACACGCCTACAACTTCGTTCAGGTCTAGCTATCTTGGAATTACAGTAGCGAGGCAAGGAATAAAAAAAGACCGGCTTTTGGCCGGTCTTTTTTGTTGTGCATAAACAAGATGCTTTCTTCTTACGAAGTAGGCTGGGGTGTTTTAGCTTCTGCTTCGACAGGGATTGCTTCTGCTTCAGCAGCAGCTTCAGCAGCAGCTTCTTCTTCTCGTTTTGCGCTCAGATCACCAAACTGCTTGCCGAGTGAACGGGCAGCTAGAATCCAACCGCCGAGAACGACGATCATGACCACTGCAACATACGGAGCGATCAGAGCGATTGATCCTGTTGCAACAATTAGGCCCTGGTTGATGAGGGCTCCACCAGCTTTACCAAAACGGGCACCAACGACGTCAATCGCAGCTTTCCCTTTGACTTTTGATTCTTGGTCAAGAGGAATGTAGGCCATTTCTTTTGTCGGATCGAAAAGAGAGTATTTGGTCGATTTACTCATGATATTTTGGACCGTTCCAAAAATCACAGCGAGCATTAGGGGAGATGTTCCTAAAGCTGTGATCATTCCTCCTAAGTTATCTCTAAAGATAACGAAGGCAAAGAAGGCAATCCCAGTAGCAAGAAGGACGACGGGAGTAAAGAGAGCTCCTGTTTTCCAGCCAAATCTACGGATTACGTTTCCGCCCACAAACATCATCATGAATAGGGTTAAGATAGAGGTACACTGTGAGAATAATCCCATAAAGGAACCATACTCAGTTGGGCTCGGGTATTGAAGTTTAACTTGGTTTTTCCAGGTAACTTCAACAAGCTGAATAGAAACTCCATAGCCGATAACTAGGATGGCAATGCAAAGAAGGTACTTTGATCTGAGAAGGTAAGCAAAGCTCTCTTTGAGAGGCATTTTTGGCTTGTCTTTCTTCTTCTTAACATCTTTTGGATCATAGAATCTTTTATCAGTGAGCACGTTTTTGTTGATCCACCAGTAAACACCCATTGTAGCTAATCCTGCACCCATAACGAGTAGCGTGAGGTAGTTGAGAGCGATTCCAAATCCATCGACTCCAGGAGCTACACTACTTCCGATTCCGTTGAAATATTTGATCAGTTCTCCAGAAGGGAGCATAGCGAGGTTCGCGCCGATTCCAAACATAGCATAGAATCTCTTCGATTCAGATACCTTTGTGATGTCGTTGGCAAAGCCCCAGAAGAGCAGAGACATAGCCATACTTCCCCATAGCTCAGACATGATATAGAACAAGCTGAATGTCCAGTTACGGACAATCGCAACGAGTCCACTGAGTCCTTCGGGAAGAATTGCCTGCATTTTATCTGCAAACTCCGTTGGGTGAAGAACATCTCTTGCTGGGTACAAAACAAAGTTGAAAAGGAGAAAGAACCCTAGAAAACCGAGTATAGTTGAATAAAACAGCTTGGTTTTGCTTAGGATGTTGCTGAGCTTTGCGTAAATCAGCATAAAGAGGACTGCAATCGGAAGTACTCCCCACACTTTCAAGAACGGAATGATTTCCGCGCCCGATCCGGGAGCTGTGACAACAAGCGCGTCTTTTGTATCGCGCAGAATCGTGTAATTGAAGTTAATGAAAAACATTAAAGCAAGCATTGGAAGGAGCTTTTTAAGTTCGAAGCCATGGATAGGCCAGAGCATAGAGCGCCATTTTCCAAATTGTTTAGTTGTTGTTTGCGACATAGGGTTTCCTTTATAGGTTTTTGTGCTAAATCTTAACTAGTGTATATGGTAATTATAAGGGATTTTCCTTAAAATTTCCAAGGCAAAAATCCCCCTTAATAAAAGGGGGATTTTGCCTAAAAACAAATTCAATTTTTTATTTGTTGCTGCTTGCTGCGTGTTCTGCGTTTATGCAGTCCACATAGCTATTCCAAAGCTCTTGGTCTAGCTTGTTATGGCGGATAGAAGCAATGAGATCGCGCTTAACAGCTGGGAGAGATTTTCTAGGGCTTAAAATTGAAATCATTTCTTTATCTCCGGCAAGACGGGCGATTTGGAGCATTCTTTCGAGTTGGTTGCGAGAGAAGGCGAGGTTGTCTCGACGCTTTCGTGACCCTCTTGGAGCTCTTCGCTTAGGTGCTACCGCTGAAGGGATGTCTGATTTCATAATAAATTTTTCAATAAGATTGCCAAGCTGACCTGGATCTTTGTGTTTCATTTTTCGAAGGGTGAAATGGTGCATATAGCCACCTGATTCCATCGGAAGGAATTTGCAAAGGTCGTTTTCCTTGCCTCCTCCTACTTTTTTTATGGCTTTTGAAATAATTTCTTCGAGTTCTTTAAGGCTTTTTCCTTTCTGTGCAACGGTCATATTAATAAACCTTCCTTTTCTTAGTTTGTGATTTAGTTTCAATCACGATCATGCAAATTAACAATTAACAGGAAGGATATTCTAGCCCAAGTTTTTTCACAAGCGGATTTTTTAAAAAACCTTGCAACTATTCGAAACACCTGGGTATTTTAACAACTAATATGGCTGGTTTAAACGTTCTGAAAGATTCTATCTCTAAACAGTCAAAGATTGGCTCTGTTATTGCGATAGCTGCCGGAAAGGGGGGTGTCGGGAAATCATCTGTGACAGTAAACCTTGCATTAGCTTTGAGAAACCGTGGTTTGAGAGTGGGGATTCTCGATGCAGATATCTATGGCCCTTCTATGAAACAAATGCTCCCAGAGGGGATGGAACCAGTAGAGGATGAGCAAAATCCTGAGCGGCTCATGCCGGCTCTTTCTTTCGGGATGCCCTTTATCTCCGTCGCTCATTTTAAGAAGGATGCTTCCATCATTAGGGCCCCTATTGCAAACCAGATCATCAACCAGTTTCTTGAGGTGGTCGAATGGGGAGAGCTCGATTTTTTGCTCATCGATTTTCCTCCAGGGACTGGGGATATTCAAATTACACTTATGCAAAAAGCTAAGATTAGCGGGGCTATTATGGTGACCACACCACAGATTGTCTCAGCCATTGATGTCAGAAAAGCGACTCAACTTTTTCAGAAGATGGAAATCCCTGTTATGGGCGTCGTAGAGAATATGAAGTTTTTTTTAGATCCCAATACTGGAGAAAAACACCTCCCTTTCGGAAGTGGAGGAGCTGAGGACCTAGCAAAGGAATTTTCGATTCCAATTCTCGGGGAAATTCCGATCGACCCAAAGATTTCAGAAATGGGGGATAAGGGGCAGTCGCTTTTTGATCGAGCACCGGAATCTGCAGGAACCCTTTCTTTTACTGCTCTAGCCAGGAGAGTTCTTGATGAGGTTCAAAAAATCAGTAGCTATCAAGTTGAAGCAAGGCAACTAGGTCCTCATCATCTCGAAATAAAAATTGATGATCATTGGAAAAAATTTCATTTACATCATCTCCAAAAGCACTGTCCTTGTGCCCGCTGTATAGACTCGAAAAAAACCGCTGAGAACGTCTCTCTTCTTGAGTTTTCCCTTGTGGGGAGGTATGCTCTTAGGATTACGTTCTCAACAGGATGTAGTCAGGGGATCTATCCGCTTTCCTTGTTGAGAAAACTCGCTTTATGAAGAAAGTTTTACTATTTTGTTTTTTACTAGTACTCTGCCTTGTTGGCTGCTCTAATAGCTCTGGGCGAGTTGCTCCTTCATGGTTTGAAGAGAGTGGAAGGATAAAAGTCCTTTCAACCCTAGCAATGATCGATGACTTAGTTGGGCAGATTGGTGGGGAAAAAGTGGATCATATTGCTCTCATTCATGGGGAGGTCGATCCCCATAGCTATGAACTTGTGAAAGGCGATGATGAGAAATTCGCTTTTGCTCAAGTTGTATTTGCGAATGGATTACATCTTGAGCATGGCGCAAGTTTGCGCTACCAATTGGATCACCATCGTCAGGCTGTTTTTCTTGGTGATGAAATACAAAAAGCAGCACCTGATCGAATTTTAGAGGTAGGAGGGGAAGTTGACCCTCATGTTTGGATGGATATTTCCCTCTGGAGTGAAGGGATCGATGCAATTGTCACTGCTCTTTCGAAAGAAGACCCAGAGAATCAATTTTTCTATGAGCATAACGGAGAGCTGTTACGACAAAAAATGCTAGCTAGGCATGTTTCAATAAAAGAGCAAATGGAAAAAATTCCAGAAAACAAGCGCTATCTTGTTACAAGTCACGATGCATTCCACTACTTTGCTGCCGCCTATCTCGGGGACATGTGTCGTTGTATCGCTCCTGAGGGGCTAGCGCCTGAAGGACAGCTTAGCCATAATGATATCAAGCGGGTCGTAGAAGCCCTTACAAGATATAAGATTGATGTCGTTTTTCCTGAATCGAATGTAAGCAGAGATGCGCTAAAAAAAATCGTTGCCTGTTGTGATCACAAAGTGAGAGTTTCTTCTCAATTTCTCTATGGTGATGCGATGGGTGCTGACAATTATTTGGCAATGATCCAGCATGATGCAAATGTTTTGGAAGAAGAATGGACGCGGAATTGAGCGCTGTAAAAGTTGAAAACTTGACTGTTCACTACGATAGAATTCAAGCCCTTTGGGACATCGATTTTGAGATCCCAAAAGGGCATCTTGTTGGAATTATTGGCCCAAATGGCGCTGGAAAAAGTACTCTTCTCAAGGTACTTCTCGGTGTGATCAAGCCCACTTCAGGCAAAATTACTTTCAATGGAAAATCCAAAAACCGATCCAAAAATCAAATCGCCTATGTTCCCCAAAGGACCTCTGTCGATTGGAATTTTCCTATTAATGTCCTCGATGTTGTCCTTATGGGACGTTACGGAAAACTCGGACTTCTAAAGTGGATTAAAAAAGCTGATCGAGAAGCTGCCTTGGAGGCCCTTCACCGGGTTGGTATGAGCGGGTTTGCTTCACGTCAAATTAGTGAGCTCTCTGGAGGGCAGCAGCAAAGAGTCTTCCTCGCCAGAGCCCTCTTACAGGATGCGGATCTCTATTTCATGGATGAGCCATTTGCCGGAATTGATATGGCTACTGAGAAGGCGCTAATTCAGCTTTTGGCTTCGTTAAAGGCCGAGGGAAAAACTCTTTTTATTGTTCACCATGATTTAACGACAGTGAAGCACTATTTTGACTGGGTCATCCTCCTCAATAGTTGTTTAATTGACTGTGGACCTGTCGATGAAGTTTTTCACGAAGAAAACTTGAAAAAAACCTATGGAAGCACCGCTTACCTCGTTACTGAGGCAAAAAAGTTAGCAAAAAATAAATCAGCAGGGGAGTAATTGCTCGAATTCTTCGTTAATCCTATTCTTCGCGCACCGACCCTTGGAAGTATGTTGATGTGCTTTGCCTCAGGACTCATTGGATGTCTTGTGTTTCTCCAGAAGAGAACACTAGTAGGCGAAGCCCTTTCCCATGCAGTCTATCCGGGAATTGTTTTGGCGATTGTTTTCGCAGCCTCGCTACTGCCTTTTTCTGAAAGTGGAGCCTCTTTTGCGATAATGGTCGGAGCTTTTTCTTTTGGCCTTCTGGGAATCATTACGATCAACTTTTTAGAAAAGCGGCTGAAGATCTCCAGTGATGCAGCTCTTTGTTTCGTCCTCTCTATCTTTTTTGGAGTGGGTGTTCTTATTTCTAGTTCTCTCCAGGTCTCACACGCTCTATGGTTCCGGCAAATTCAGGTGTTTCTCTTCGGACAAGCCGCGACGATGGTCGATGCGCATATTGTTCTTTATGGTTCCTTAGCACTCCTTGTTGTGGTGACAATGGGCCTTTTGTACCGATTTATTGAAATCCTCAATTTCGATTCTGACTTTGCAAGATCTCTGGGGATGCCTACTAAATTAATCGATACGCTGATCTATTTTCTCCTCGTTTTTGCGATCATTGTGGGGATGCGCAGCGTTGGAGTTGTCCTGATGTCAGCTATGCTTATCGCCCCGGCAACCGCGGCAAGGCAGTGGACAAAAAGTTTAAGGACTTTTTTTGCCCTTTCTAGCATTTTTGGGATGATATCGGGCTTTTTAGGAAATGCCTTTTCTGTTTGGATTCCAAAGTGGGTAGGAGTCCCTCAACTTTCCCTGCCAACAGGGCCGATGATCGTCTTGTCTGCGACCTGTCTATGCGTTTTTAGTCTTTTGTTTTCTCCTAGAAGGGGATATGTAAATCGGATCTTTCGCATTCACCACTTCCGGCTCCGCTCTGAGCAGGAAAATCTTCTAAAAGCACTTTTCGAGGGGGCCTCTTACAGACCAAATCGGTGGCTTCTTTGGAGGATGAAAAGAAAAGGGTGGATCAAAGGTTCAGTGTTAACAGAAAAAGGGAAAATGAAGGCAAAACATCTCATTAGGCTCCACGAACTTTGGGAGGTCTACTTAATACATATGGGGCAAGGGAAAGAAAAGGTGCACCAAAGCGCTGAAGAGATGGAACACATTCTAACACCCGAAATTGAAAGTGAGCTCCAATACCTCCTCGAAGATAAGGCAGTGAGGAGAGGTAAATGAGTCCCTATTATGGAAAAACATTTTTCAGTTTTTTCCCGGTCTTATTTTCTAGATTTATTCAGCTCCTTTCAGGAACTCTCTCTTGGAAAGAACTTGCTTCAGACGAGATCCAAATATTTGTCCTAGTCTCTATTTCTATCGCAGCGGCTCTCATTGGAACGTTGCTTGTGCTTAAGCGGATGACCATGCTTGCGAATTCCCTCTCTCACACTATTTTGTTGGGTATTGTGATTGCATATATCCTTCTGGGTAGATCAGGGATCAATTTTTCAGCGCTGATTATCGCCGCCCTCGTTGCGGGTTTCTTAACAACTCTTCTTACCCAGTTTTTCCATCATGTTATGAACCTGCAGGAAGATGCGAGTATTGGCCTTGTTTTCACCTCCCTTTTTGCTTTAGGAATTCTCCTTGTGACTCTTTTTACTCGCAATTCTCACATCGGACTTGAGGTGGTCATGGGCAATGTGGATGCTCTTCATCTGAATGATTTAAAAATTTCGTTAGGGGTTGCTTTAGTGAATGCCTTTTTTCTCGTTCTCTTTTTCAAAGAATGGAAGCTTATTTGCTTTGATCCTGGGCTTGCTTCCTCCCTTGGATTCCGCCCGTCTCTCTTCAACTATTTGCTCATGTTTCTTACGAGCTTAACAGCGATCAGTGCCTTTCGAGCTGTTGGTGTACTCCTTTTTTTAGCTTTTATAGTAGGACTTCCTCTCACTGCGAGGTTTTTCACATCCAATCTCTCTAAGTTGCTCTTTATCGCCTGTGGTATAGGGGTAATTTGCTCCTTTGTTTCGGTTGCACTCGCTAGACACTTTCTCACTGTCTACAACTTACCGCTTTCTACTTCAGGTCTAGTAGTTACGCTCATAGGGATATTTTTTGGTATTATTGCGGTCCCCCGTTCATTGACTTTTAGAAAAATTAGGGTATAATAACTTTGATGATGAAGTTTGCCATTTTGGGAAGCACAGGATCAATGAAGCGAGGCTCTCTGAAAAACAAACAAGGGCTTTTCAGCCGCAACTACTTACCGGCCACTAGCGCAAAAGGCATACTATGATAGGAACGATACTCTATTTCATCCTCGCCCTTTTAGGGATTGGATTTCTCATTTTCATCCATGAACTCGGCCACTACTTTATGGCAAAAAGAGCCGGCATCATTGTAGAAGAATTTGCAATCGGTTTTGGAAAAGCGCTCATTCAGTGGGAAAGAAATGGGGTTAAGTGGAAGGTCGGCTGGATTCCTGTAGGTGGCTACGTCAAAATGGCCGGGATGGAAAAAAAAGGTCTTTTAGAACCCTATCAAATTGAAGGGGGGTTTTTTGCTGCCAAGCCGTGGGCTAGAATCAAAGTTGCGGTAATGGGACCGGTGGTCAACATTGTCTTTGCCCTCTTTGCTTTTACTCTTCTATGGGCTGCTGGCGGTCGTTTAAAGCCTTTTTCTGAGTACACCCGCTACATCGGGTGGATTCAACCCGAATCGGGCCCCTATGCTGCCCACATCCGCTCAGGGGATGAAATCACCAAACTCAACGGCCGAAAATTTAAGGGCTTCAACGATTTTCTCTATGGCGTAGCTCTCGATAATCAAGCTCTTATGATACAGGGTTATGAAATCGACTATGTTGATGATACAAAAACTCCCTTCACCTATACCTTCACACAAGATGGGTCTACTGATGCAATGGAAAAAGCCTCAGAAGTAGCTCAAGCCCTAAGTCCCGCTCAATATCTGATTTACGATAAAATCTTGCAAAAATACGACAATCCAATCCCTTCGGGTTCTCCCTGGGACAATTCAGGCATCGAGTATGGCGATAGAATTCTTTGGGCAAACGGCGGACTCATTTTTTCCAAAAAACAGCTGATTCAAGTCCTCAATAACCCTCGTGTACTCCTCACCGTTCAGCGAGATAATGAAATATTTCTCACTTCGGTACCTCGGCTGCAAGTTCGTGACTTACGCATCTCAGAAAATGAAAAAAATGAAATTGATGATTGGGCACACGAAGCAAAAATTGCCAAGCGGATCGACCAGATCAACTTTATCCCTTATGGATTATCTGCAGATGGAACTGTAGAAAGTGTACTAGGCTATATCGATGAAAATGCTGAGACAAGAGTAGGGTACGAAGTTGCCGATCGGGTTCCTGCGGAGAAACCCCTCATGCCTGGAGATAAAATACTCGCTGTTCAAGGGCAACCAATCAGCAATTCATACGAACTCTTAAGTGAGCTCCAACTGAGAAAAAACCTTGTCATCGTTAAAAAAGGCACAGATGACAAGCCTCTGCGCTTCGATAATCCTGATCAGGGGTTTCTCTCTTCTTTTGATATAAAGCAATTGCAGTCAATCACCAATACAATCGGCACAAGTTCTCCTCTAGATCAAACCGAATCCCTTAAACTTCTAAAGCCCCTATCTCCCCAAATCACTACTCAATCTCCGCCATCTGATGAGCCTTCTGAAGGTGAGCCAACAACGGGTCAGGAAAAGTCTAAGGTGCTTAAGCAGTATCTCAAATATCAAAATAGGCAGATGCTTGGGCTGGTTTTGCAAGATAAACGGGTGGTTTATAACCCCAACCCCTTTGTTCTGTTTGGCGAAGTCTTTAAAGAGGTCTATCGGACCTTTTTTGCGCTGATCACCGGATATCTCAGCCCCAAATACATGTCAGGGCCAATTGGAATTGTTCAGGTCATTCAATATAGCTGGAGTGTCGGGGTAAAAGAGGCGCTGTTTTGGCTGGGGATGATCAGTTTAAATCTCGGGATCCTCAACCTACTTCCGATCCCCCCTTTTGATGGGGGACACATTATGTTCTCTATCTGGGAAGCGATTACAAAGAAACCGATCAAAGCCAAAACCATGGAAAGGCTCATTCTTCCCTTCGTTATTTTGATCATCGCGTTCTTTGTTTATCTGACCTACAACGACATCGCCCGGATTATCACGAACTTATTTTGACCATTGTAGGTAGTTCAGTAGGGGAGCTACGGCCATGGCAACCGCTGAGAATAGGGCGTTTTTGACAAGGCTAACGACTGTCCACCCACCAGCGGGTTCTGTGCCGTCTACATCCATCATCTCAAAGTCATCTGCTTCTGGGAGTCTCTCAGCTTTTCTATAATGCAAAAGATATGCCTGTTTTAAGAGCGCCTCTGCTTCTTTGGAGTCTACTTCGCGGACCAGATGGTCATCAACGATGTACCAGTGATCGGGCTTTTTTATAAGAGAGATGTAATGACCAGAATCTAGTCCACTTCCTTGGTGGATAATCGCTCCCATAAGCTCGTAGTGGACTTTCCCTGTCCCATTTTCAACATACTTAGGGTCGAAATCAAAGTAAGAGGGGATACGGGAGACATCATCAGTGACCTTTACGTGGCCCTTCTCTGTCTGGCCAAAACGTCTCATGTGAAGCAGCAAATCATCCGGTGTTTTATGAAATTTCAATCGGAGGAGACTTCCATCATCTGTTTGGGAGAGGAAAAAGCTTTCGATCAGATCTTTGAAAGTTCGGTTTTTCGACATTAGATCGAGCTGGATCATCTGCTCTTTCCGAAAGACGGGGCTTTGTCTTTTGGTCCCATCTCCAAAAAGGCGTTCTTGCCGAAAATTGTAGTTAAATTCGAGCTTTTCAAGCATCCCTTCTAGGGCTGTAATCGGATCTTCCATCACACCTCGATGAGGGCTCAGTTGGGTAGAAAACTGCCTGAGCAATTGCCCATCGATCCCCTCAGCGATCTCTTTTTCTTCGATCTGCGCCTGGTAGTAGGTCTGTAAAAGAGGAGAAAGCTCTTCTCCAACATCTGTTCTTTTTCTTAAAATAGTTTGAGCGATCGATGGAGCATTGACGAGGATTTGCAAAATCGTGTTTGCCCAACAATTCATTCCGTCTCTTCTGATCCCTGCCGGCTTGAACGCACGCATTACCTCGGGATCGGCTGTTTGTGCTTCGACCCTCGATGGAGATTGGACCTCGGAAATCACTCTTTGTTGCAAGTTTTGAAGGGCGGTGATATCTTCCCCAACGGTAGGAAATATTCGTGCAGCTGTTTCAACGGCATCGATGAGTTCGTTTACTTGTCCATGTTGATCGAGAAGATTTGAAGCTGTTTCTATTCTCCGAACGATAGGTTTAATGGAGGTGTCGTAGTGATCTTGAAAAAATGGGTTATTAAAGCTTATTGCCATTGTTTTCCCTCTTTTAAAAAATTAATTATATCAAAATTTCTCTTATTTGTAAATATTATACTACTATTTCCTAACTGTCTGATTTCTATGTCTTTGGAGGAGAAAGTTGGTCAATTATTCATCGTTCCCATTTGCCCAAAGCTTGGAAAAGAGCATGTGGGTCAGGTTCGTAACCTACTCAAAGAAAGGCATATAGGGGGTGTGATGTTCTCTGCTGGGACCGTTCCTGAGCAAATAGAGATCATGGATATCCTACAAAAGGAATCCAAGAGCGATCTTTGGGCGTTCCAGGATGCTGAATGGGGAGTAGGGATGCGCCTTACAGATGTCCCAAATCTTCCCAAAAACCTCACATTGGGGGCAATAACTGATCTATCTCTCTTAGAGGCATTTGGAGTTAAGCTAGCCCGCCAGTGCCTTTGTGTAGGCCTTAGCGGCAATTTTGCCCCTGTCTGCGACGTGAATACCAACTCCAAAAACCCAGTCATTGGATCTCGATCTTTTGGGGATGATCCGAGCAAAGTGGCAGGGCATGCCCTGGCCGTGATGAAGGGGATGCAAAAAGGGGGGATTATGGCGTGTGCTAAGCATTTTCCAGGTCATGGAGATACAGCTGTCGATTCACACCTAGACCTCCCTTCAATAGACCATACAGAATTACTCCCGTTCCAGACGCTGATCGATGCGGGCGTTGATCTGGTCATGGTTGGGCATCTTCTCTGCCCAAGTGTTAGCAAAGACCCCAGCTCTCTTTCCAAAGAAATCATGACCGATCTTCTTCGGGATCAGATGGGCTTCAGGGGATTGATCGTCACAGATGCCCTCAATATGAAAGCTCTTTCCGATCGCTATAGTCTAAAAGAGATTGTTACAAAAAGTCTCCTTGCAGGCGCAGATCTCCTCCTTACTGGAAGTACCCAAAAAGAGGTTCTCGACTATCTGATCAACACTGCGATCCCTGAAGCTATTGATCACATCATCGCAACCCTACCCGTTGATATTATCGATGAAAAAGTTGCAAGGATCCTAGCCCAGAAAAAGCCGAAAATTTCTCTTCTGCCACCAGAGGACGCATCTCTAAGAAGGACTCTTTTTCGCTCAGCATTAACTCTTCTTGGATCTCTCCCTTCGATAGATGAAAACATTGCTTTGGTTCAAAGCCATCCCGACCCTGACCTGGAATATTTTCTCTCCCAATACGGGAGGGTCACTATCTATTCTTTTGAAGAACTTCCTTCGCTTGATGGGAAGCCTATCCTAAACATTCGGCCCGGCGATGAGCCCCCGTTTTTCCCCGAAAGCTGTCTAATTGCCCTATTCGATTCCCCCTATAAGCTTAGCCACTACCCAAGCCGACCGACACTTATTGGTTATGAAGATGTTCCGGAAGCAAAAGAAGCTGTGGCAGATGCACTCTTTGGCAAACTCTCTTGTTTGGGAAAACTCCCTGTTCGTGTATTTGTAGGGGTAGAGGGGATCGATGGAAACGAGAGACCAGACTGAAAAGACCAAGTACGACGTAATATGGAGGGACTACCCTCAGTATCGGGACTGCAGTCCCGGAGAGCTCTTTGTTCCCTTTTTTTTTGATGGTTTTAAAAATGAGCTGCGTGCAGGTCAGACAATTATCGACTTTGGGTGCGGGACTGCCAGAGTTGCCAAACAGTTCCTCGGCAAAGGGCTCAATGTCCATCTTGTAGACATCTCTCCTTATTGTTTAGATGAAGAGATTCGTCATATTCTCACCCTCCTTTCTAGCCAAATTCATTTCCATCAGGGCTGTCTTTGGCAATTGCCCGAAGATCTAAAATCGACCTACTGGATCTATTGTTGCGATGTGTTGGAACATATCCCGGAGGATTATGTCGAGAAGTGTTTGGAGCAGATTGCAAAAAGGATGCGTTTTGGGGGGTATTTTAGCATTTGTATGCAAGAAGACCTGACAGGGAAAAAACTAGGTCATCCACTCCATCTTACAATCAAAGACAAAGATTGGTGGGAAACAAAAATCTCCAAATATTTCAAGATTGTTGGAGAAGATGCTTTTGCAGATGACCTCTACTTTAATATTAGAGTCCTTAAAAAAAACTAAGAAATAACTCTTTGTCCCCGTTGCAGTAGCTTTGTGCTAATGATAGCCCAAGCACCTGCGATGGCCCCTACTGCAAAAACGGTCCTATAGGATCGAAGTGCTGAAAAAGCAACTCCGGCAATTGTCCAAGCGCTTTTCATTGCTAGCCCTGTGATGGCCGGAGGGTGACCTTGATGTTGTACGAGGGCGGTAGATACTCCTCCAATCGCACCTGCTGTTTTTTTTGTGATATGAAGCCATTTAGGAGCTCTTGCAGCTAGTTGACTAATCGTCCCTCCAAAAACAGCTCCCCTAGCAACTTCTTTGAATCCTGCCCCTTTTACAAAAAAGAGAACCCCAAATGCCGTTGTAATCGGATCGCAGAGGAGTTTCCCCGATAAAGAGAGGTAAGAACCCATCAGCGTCCCAGTGATCAATCCAAATCGACTGAAAGAAACAGCCTCTTCTGTTGCCATTTCCGGTTCATTATTCATTCTTGAGTATAGTCCCAAAGCGCCTCCAATGAGCGATCCCACGCCATATCCATAGCCGGCAACCATTGCAACTTCAGTTGCCTTTGCATACCCGGAAAACTCAAGAGCTGCGATCATTGCAACACTAAATATCCCATAAAAAAAGTCATTTTCAAACTGTTTTGCCCCGGCTATGCTGTTTTTTACTGTGTTCGAGGTAGCTCGAACAACTCTCTCTTTTAAGGTGACAAAGTCCCCAACAGTTTTGACTCTGCAGGTGGGGCAAGAGGTGTTTCTGCTCACCCACTCTTTAATGCATGCTGGGTGGATAGGGTGTGTCCTCCCTTCAAATCTTTGTTCGTTATCCATCCCCTCATTGAGGATCACCGTTTGGTGGGCCCAAAAAGGGGGCTCTGCATCAAGGCAGACTGGGCATGAATAGGTCTGGTCATTTTCTAATACAGGGGGATCGACAGGTTCCTGTACCCATCTAGCGACTGGTGTAGTTGTTAATGACATAAGGGCTACCTCAAGTTATTTTGAGGATATAGTATGCCTTAAAATGGTTTTATGTGAGAATGATAATTAATTTTATCTAATTCTTCTCGGATCAAAATTGCTGAGATCCCCATTCCTCCTGCGATAGAAGTGAAGGTGAGCGCCCCAATTGTATCTCCAAAAAAGGATCGCGCCAGTTCTGAAATCTTTAATGCACTGTGTGTGGCCAAAATGGGGAGGCAGCATGCTGTTACAGCACCTGCTACAATAATTCCGAATTTCCCCATAGGAAATTTGTTTGGATGTGTTAGTATGTTGTTAATAGATTGGGCGATATTTTTTATCATTAAAATTTCCTTGTTAATTACTATTTTATGTTTAAATATATTTTGCGATCGCCTCAGCTCGTTGTGAGAATGACCGTTAAGAGAGGTGGGTAATTGTTTGTTTGAGAAAAAAAGGGCCCAGCGAGTGGCGGGCCCAAAAGCAGTGTTAGACAGCTGGCTTCATGACGTTTTCCATGATCTCTTGGATCCTTCCGCTTAAATAGCCTGTAAAAGCTGAAGCAACCATTCTGGCGGTATGGATAGTGTCGGCAGAAAGATATTGCTCTTCGAGCGATGTCGCGATTCCAAATTGCAGAGCAGTATAGGCAATAAACCCAGTAAGGAGCGCTGTTCCAAACATCGAGTGTCCTTTTGAAAGAACAAAGGGAGCTGCAGGATAGAGGAGCCCTTGAATCGTTTCTTTGACAGTCGTTACTTCTTCTTTTTGTAAAGCGTATGCTAGAAGACCCACAGTAGGGAGAAGTGCCGTAAGGATTGCAGCTGTTTTTCCAAGCCAGTAAGTTTTTCTCTCGGGTTCTTTTGTGTCTACTTGCTCTGTGTCTTTGGCAAGACTTGATGGAGCGATTCCGGTCGTATCTTCAGGTGTTAATTCATAGGGCTCAACTGTTGTTGGTGAACTTGGGTTGGAAGTAGTCGAATCATCTCCGTCTGTGGCATCTTCAAACCTAACAGTTTTTCCAGCTTTTGTTGGCTGTCCACCAGCAGCTTTAATTTCATTGAGTACAGGTGTGTCTAGATTTCCCCGAACCCCAAATGTAGAGGCTGCTCCTTTTGCTCGAACAACCCTCTCAGGTGTCCGTGAATCATCTTGTGCTTGTAGTGAGGCAATATCTGGTGCGCTGCTAGATCTTAGGGGGTTTACTCCGGTTGTACCACTCATTTTCGTTCTCCTAGTTTAGATGTTAGATTTTCGGTGGCAGGAGTATAAAAATATGGGCGAGTTAACAGCAACGAAAATGAACCCACCCTCGGATAATCCGAAGGGAACTTCTTCGACTATTCTAATCCTCTTTTATTCATTCCGGTTCTTGAGTGGGAAGCATTAGAGAAAAAAGCAGTTACTTGTCCATCACCTTTTAGTACTCTTTTCATTTTATCGACAAAGGTTTGGAACTTAGAACACGACGATGGTGAATGCTGACTCAAGCAGCTTGTGAGAAGACCCGTTTTTGGAGTTTGAGCATTATGCAAAAATTGAGGGGGCAGCCGATTTATAGTTGAGGAGCTGGATGGTTTGAAGGCGTTGTTCCTGCTCTCCTGCATAGATGAGGTAGCCCTTAGGAGCACGCTCTTTAGCGAGTTTTTGAAAAAAATGAAGTTGCTTTAGAAATGCTGAGTTATAGGTTTTAGATGACTTGATTTCGATTGGAATTAGGTTGTGGCCATCTTTAAAGAGAAGATCGACTTCATTTTTTTGTGTGTCTCGATAGAAGTAGAGCTGAGGATCAAGACCCTGGTTGTATCTCCACTTAACCAGCTCCAGGAGGACTAAGTTCTCTACCAAATGACCTCTGAGGGGATCGCGCTCAATTTGTGCAGGAGTTTCAATGCCTAGAAGGTAAGTTGCCAACCCTACGTCTGTGAAATAGAGTTTGGGAGATTTAATCACGCGCTTACCAAAATTTTCAAAATAGGGTTGTAGACGAAATACAACAAATGAGGCCTCTAGGATAGAAATCCACTCTCTTACAGTGTTAGAAGAAATGCTCACTTCTCCACCTATTTCTTCAAGTTTAATGATCTGGCCGATTCTACCGGCGCAGATACGCACAAACTTCTCAAATTGAGAGAGATCTTTTACAGTAATTAATTGTCTCAGGTCTCGTTCAACATAGGTTTGAAAATAATTCCGATATGCCTTTGTTGGATTCAGATTGTCTTTGAAGATTCGCGGATATCCCCCTTTGAGGAGTGCGTCATCAAGGGTGATTTCTGCTCCCTCTTCTGTGAGCTCATGTAAACTTAAAGGAAGGAGGGTTAGTAAGGCTGTGCGGCCTGCAAGAGACTGAGTGACTGCTTGGTGCAACTCTGATTGGTGGCTGCCTGTAAGAATGAACATCCCCGGTTGGTCCCTTTCGTCAACAATGGCCTGAATGTAGGATAGAAGAATAGGTGCACGCTGAATCTCGTCTAAAATTCCCCCTTCAGGGTACCTTTCTAAAAAGCTTCTAGGGTCTGTGATAGCGAGGTTTCTCGTATCTGGATTTTCAAGGTTTGCATAAGGCTTATTTGAAAATACACTCTTTACTAGGGTTGTTTTGCCTGACTGTCGGGGGCCGATCACAGTGACTACTGGGTAGCCCTCTGCGAGATTCTCGAGTTCTTTTGTGATTTGCCTTTTATACATATTCCGTAAAATCCGAAGTTGAACTTCAGATTATCCAAAAGTTGACTTTTTAGCAATTAAGAAAAAAGACCGGCTAGAAAGCCGGTCTTTTGGTGGTAAGTGATTATGGAAGAAGAGATTACTTGTTCTCTTCCTTGTCGAGAACCTCTACTTCTGCATCTTCGATGTCATCGCTCTGCTTTCCCTCTTCCTGATTTGGGGGAGGGGGCGTCGCTCCTTGAGGGCCTGGTTGCCCTTGCATTGCTTCGCCGATTTTTTGCATGTGTTTATTGAGCGACTCGGTGGCAGCTTTAATTGCAGCTGAATCGGTCCCTTCAAGAGCCTTTTTCACGTTGTCGACATGGGTTTGGACCTCTTTAGCGACGTCAGCTGGGATTTTATCCTTGTTGTCGTCGAGGGCCTTTTGTGCGCGGAAGGCGAGAGAATCGGCTTCGTTGCGGACTTCAACCATTTCTTTTTTCTTCTTGTCTTCATCTGCGTGAAGTTCTGCATCTTTCAGCATTTTTTCAACTTCTTCATCAGACAGTCCCGATTTCGCTTCAATGCGAATCTTTTGCTCTTTGCCCGACTTGATGTCTTTGGCAGAGACATTTAGGATTCCGTTTGCATCGATATCGAAACACACCTCAATCTGCGGCATGCCACGAGGCGCTGGAGGGATCTCTGTGAGGTCGAAACGGCCGATTTCTTTATTGTCAGAGGCCATTTTTCGCTCTCCTTGAAGAACGACGATAGTGACTGCTGGCTGATTGTCGGCAGCTGTTGAAAAGACCTGTTTTTTCTGCGTTGGAATGGTGGTGTTTCGCTCGACAAGAGGGGTTAAGACTCCACCGAGGGTTTCGATTCCAAGTGTGAGGGGGATAACATCGAGAAGGAGGACGTCTTTGACGTCTCCTGTGAGGACTCCACCTTGGATTCCTGCACCGATTGCCACAACCTCATCGGGATTTACTCCTTTATGAGGCTCCTTATTAAAGATTTCAGAAACTTTCCGCTCAACGGCTGGCATACGAGTCATACCACCAACCAAGATCACTTCATCAATCTTGTCTGTAGAGAGACCTGCATCTTGCATCGCTTTTAAGCAAGGTTCTTTTGTTCTTTCTATAAGGGAATGGACAAGGCTCTCAAATTTCGCCCTCGATAGGGTGAGCTGAAGGTGTTTGGGGCCTGTTGCATCCATTGTGATGAATGGCTGGTTGATCTCTGTTGTCTGTGTCCCAGAGAGCTCAATTTTGGCTTTCTCTGCAGCATCACGAAGGCGCTGAAGAGCCATTTTGTCTTTCGAGAGGTCAATCCCATTTTGCTTTTTGAACTCGTCGATGAGCCACTCGAGGATGACGTTGTCAAAGTCGTCTCCACCGAGGTGGGTGTCCCCATTGGTAGATAGCACTTCGAAGACTCCGTCGCCGATCTCTAGAATGGAGATGTCAAAAGTTCCTCCACCGAGGTCATAGACGGCAATCTTTTTATCGCTTTGCTTGTCTAGACCGTATGCAAGGGCTGCGGCAGTAGGCTCAGGGATGATCCGCTTGACGTCAAGGCCGGCGATGCGCCCAGCATCCTTAGTCGATTGACGTTGGGAGTCATTGAAGTAGGCTGGAACGGTGATGACAGCTTCTGTGATTTTTTCACCGAGATATGCCTCTGCAGTCTCTTTCATTTTGATCAGGACTTGTGCTGCAACTTCTTCTGGGGTGATGGTTTTTCCGTCGATTTCAAAAACAGCGTCGCCGTTATTCCCTGCTTTCACTTTATAGGGGATGTTTTTCAGTTCGGATTCGACTTCAGAAAATTTACGACCAATGAACCGTTTTGCTGAGTAAATCGTTTTTTCAGGGTTAGTGACCGCCTGGCGCTTAGCAGGAATTCCTACTAGTCTTTCACTGTCTTTGTATCCAACAACCGAAGGAGTTGTCCGGCTCCCTTCAGAGCTTGCGATGACCTTTGGTGTCCCGCCCTCCATAATGGATACGCAGGAGTTGGTCGTGCCAAGGTCAATACCGATGATTTTGGAAGATTGTTTTTTTGTCATAGTTTTTACTCCTTATTTTCTTCTTCTTGTGATTCTTCTTTTTCTTTATTCTGCTTAGAGGGGGCCTTGGCCACTTTCACGCGTGCGGCTCGTAGGACTCGGTCGCCACTCTTATATCCTTTGAGGAACTCTTTTAAGATTGTTCCATCTGGGTGCTCGGTCGTTTCTTCAACTTCTACGGCTTCATGCTTATGGGGATCAAAACACTCTCCATTGGAATGAAATGCGGTGATATTGTGGTTTGCGAGAACCTCTTTAAACTGTCCAAGGATCATCTCAAAGCCCTTTGCCCAGTTTCGCGTGTCCTCTGACATTTGCTCGGTGAATCCTAACGCATTTTCGAAAGTATCGATGGGGAGGAGGACCTCTGAAATGACATTGTCAATCGCAAAACGGGTCATTTCGAGTTTTTCTTTTTGGAGTCGTTTCCGGGAATTGTCCATTTCTGCAAGGAGGCGGAAATACTTGTCCTTGAAGTCCTCTTCCTTGACTTCCTCTTCTGCTGGGTGGAGCTCTTCAATCTTATCTTCGATTTTTTCTTCTTCTTTCGTCATTCTATTTCCTTGTTTTCTATGAGCATACCAAAGGAAGAGGACTTACTCTCCAATTCAATCTGCGTTGGCTTTGGTTTGCGAAAGCTGATTTTAAATTTATACAGGCTGTTTGTTAGGGTTTCAGAAAGGGTTTCCGCTGCTGTGGTAAGGGCGCCGAAGAGTTCGCGGTAGGGGAGGCGGTTGGGGCCGAGTATCCCGATTGCCCCTGCAGTGGTCTGATGGATTTTATAGGGGATCAGGATCAATGTGCACCCAGAGAGTCCGGTTGATAAGATTTCGAGGTCTTCTCCTAGAAAGCAGGAGAGTTTGTTCTCTTCGCAGGTTTTTTGGAAAAGTAATCGGAGGTCACCCTCGTTTTCAAAGAGGGAGAGGCCGCTGGCTAAAGAGGCTGCGTTGTTGAAGTCGGGGTAGTTGAGGAGTTTGGAAAATCCTGTTTTGTAGATGTCTTCTGCGCTGAAGTTCGAGTAGGTGACGATATGCCTAAGCATGATCTCTTTGTAGATGTGGTTGGCAAGCTTTTCTTCTTCTTGGTTGAGCTTTGGCTTTTCAACGCCTGAGATACGCCACTGAAGGTAGTCTGCAACCTTTTCGAGCTTGGTGTTTGAAAATCCCCTTTCAATGTAGAGGGTCTCTGTGTGGATCATCCCAAAATCGGTGATGAGGACGCACAAACAGCGGTTCGAATCGATATGGACGAGTTTAATATCGAGAATAAAGTCTTGGTCAAATCGAGGAGAGGAGAGGAAAACAGCACACTTTGTGGTGTCGGCTAGGATTTCCGCTGCCCTCTGGAGATAGGCAGCAACTTCCCGCGTTGGTTTGGAGAGCTTTTCCTGAAGGATTTTGGCCTCTTTTTCCTTCATCTGAGGATTTGAGAGTTGGGTTTCCACATAGAGCTTGTAGGCTGCCTCTGTAGGGATTCTCCCTCCTGACGAGTGTTGCTGTTTGAGGAGTCCCGCTCTCTCGAGTTTGGCGAAATAATTGCGGATAGTCGCGGATGAGAGGCTATCGAAGCCGTTTTCCATGAGGGTGCTGGAGCCGACGGGACGCCCCGTCTCCAAGTAGAGCTCGACGAGACCTAGTAGAACTAGGCGTTCTCGCTCATCTTTAGCCGGCCTTTTTGGGGTCATTGCTTTCAACATGTACGTAATGATAGCAAAAGAAAAGGGCGAAGTAAAGAAAAATTAGCAGTCTATAGGTTTGATTGCTTAAGAATTTTCCTAAATACTTAATAGTTAATTTTCTAAGAGGTCGGGGTCTGATGCGATGAGGGGGAGGATGTCCACTATAGAAGGGGACCATTGGAGGCCCCTCGAGTAGACGAGGCGGGAGGCGATATAGGTGGCGATGATCGCCTTCTTGTGGATATCGGGGATGTCTGTGATGATCTGTTTTTTGTATTTAGTTCGGAGAACTGCCGGACAGTAGTTGAGGAGGCAGCGGATGAGGGGGTTTTTCGGGTCATCGGAAAGGGTGATCCCTTCGAGATATTCGAGCAGCTCGTACATGTAGGTGTTGATCTTCTCAGAGGTCCATTCAGAGATGTCGGTGAGATACGCCCCTGTCTCTGCGTGGAAATTCAGCATGAGCTGAGCCTCGTCTTTTGCCCTCCCTCCGATGATATCGAGGATTTCGGGCATCAGGTTGGGCTTGATTTTGATGAATTCCTCATCGGAAAGGATGAGGCTTGTGAGGACTTCAAAAGAGGAGCAGATAACCCCTCCTTTATTTGCTGAGCTATCTTTGATGATGAGGACTCCCTCTTTTTCAAGAGCGCGCCGTGCATCGGGAGTGAGGTAGAGGTTAGCTCCCTCAATGATTGCTTTAGAGGTTGGGGTGTTTGTCTCATCGAGGAAGTCTTTGTAATTTTGCCCGTTGAGTGTCCGAGGCCGTCCGCCTGCAGGGATGAAGATGTCGGTTTTCGTCTGGTGGACATTATTGCGGAAGAGGTGGTTCATCTCATTTCCTGAGATCCATTCCTGAACAGCTTTATTTTTCTTTTTCCTCCAAAGGAGAGTCTGTTGAGCGTAAGCAGTTTGTTCTTTCTTCGCAGTGAGGTCGAGTAGGAAGCCCCCATCGTTTAGCTTCTCGGGTGGGTAGTTGGAGATCGATTTTGTGTCGTGGAAGAAGTCTTTGAGGATTTGTAAATCGAGGCCCTGAGGGTCATAGATTGTTCCCGAAACGTCCGTTATGGCGAGAAGTTTGGCCGTTTTTGGGAAAAATCTGTAGAGGTTGAGGATTTGGTTCCCTGCAACATCCCCGTCAGGGCCTCCCGAAATTTTGATGGTGAAAGTGTCCGTATGGGGATCGATCCCTAGGTATTTGAGAGCTTCTTCCATATAGACGTTTACCCCATAAGAGGTTACCCCATATTCTTTATGGTTGATCCCAGCGCTCGGTTTGGAAGAGATGAACGAGCTACCCGGTTTGTATTGGTAGTATTTGGAGTAGTTGGCAATCCACTCGATCATCGCGTTGTGCATGTTTTCATCGGGTCCCAGATAGATATATTCGGGAAGCTGGTAGTAGTCGATGATGTGTTTTGCTCTAAGGATTCCATTGTCGTCGCAGTTGAGAAGGGTGATGAACGATTCGATGTAGGAGCGCTGGGACTGGTAGAGGTATTCGAGTTTTTGCTCCTGCTTATAGGCGCCCATCTCCTCTTTGATCTTCTCTTCGCTTAGATCGATTTCACGGAGCTCTTCCTTGTAGATGTCTATTTCAGATTGAAGCCGCTCAAAGGGCTCCAGGAAGATGACCCCTTTCGCCCCACCCTCAGGGATGTCTTTGTTCTTTTTCTGTTGCGTATAGGCGAGGTTATAGCACTCAGAGAAGACGTTGTTTCTTTCCCAATACATTTGTTCAAGACCTTTTGGGAATACAGTGCGAAGTCCTCCGCGCGAAAGGTCCTTGAAACGGATGTGAAAGCCAATATAAAACATCCCTTTCATGAAGAAAATCCCAAAGGGGAGCTCTGGAAACTTCTCTTTCCGGTCGAAGGGGAGATAGTTGAGATATTTTGGGTCTAACCGAAAGGAGAAGGCCGTTTTGTTGTTTCTGTAGAAGTTGGTTTTGAGGATGTGTTCAACAAAATTCATTCCCTGGAGGAGGATGTTTCTCCGTCTGGTGTCATTGACCTCGTTTCCCGTGTCGAGATCTGCGACGAGATCGATGAATCCTTTTCGTATTTTTTCGTATTTTTTTAGGTTGTTTTTTTCGGGGTGAAATTTGTACTCAAAGGCTTCGGTGAGGGTGACGGTGAGTTCAGGGTGTCTACAGAGTCCTTCTTCGATATTCCCCAAGCTATACATGTTGATGTCAGCGTGCGTGAGTGTTTGGTGGATGAAATGGGCCATAGTTTTGAGTAAATTGCCAATGTTTCCTCTCACTAGACCTGTATCTACGAATTTCTTGTCGAAGATTTCCTGCCCTTCAAAGTATTTGAGGGTGACGAGCTCTTGCAAAAAATCAACGACATCGCACTCTTGCCAGGCGGCTTTCCCTTTCATTCCATGAAGGGCGATGGACATGATGAGAGTTGAATCTTTGCTGTAGGGGTCTATATAGGTGGCGTTGACCCTTCGCATCGAGAGGCCGTGTCGGTGGACCACTTTCGCGAGTTTATAGAGAAAGTGGTGTTTTGGGACGTTTCTCCAAGCAAAGACGATCTGCATCGAAGGGATGTCTTTTTTCTTCCAGTCTTTGTTGTAGCGGATCTCGTATTGGCAGTTATCGCGTGTTTTTGCGCGGAAGAACATGTCGAGAGCAAGGGTTAATCGCTCTTGGGTCATTGCTCTAAGAAATCGGGGGCTCATCCCTCGCAAAAGCTTTTTGAAGTCGGCATCAGAAACATCGGGGTTTCGCTCTTTGACAAGTGCTTTAAGCTCCTTTTTCATTCCTTCATCGAGCACTTCTTCCATTTCTTCAAGTTCGGGGGCCATCGTGAAGTGGATGATCGCAATTCTGAGGTTGGTCTTTATCCGAGGGAAGGGGGGTGACTCATTGGAGACGAAGGCGCGATAGTTTTTGATTCCGTGGTTTTGGTAGTGGCGTAGGATTTTTAAATCGGCATCCTCGCTATCGAGGCAAAGAACAATCGCTGAATGCTTTAGGTGGATATGGCCAAAGTAGTCCTGCAGGTCGAATCCCATCAAGTTATGAGCAATCAGGAGAATATCGTCTTTGGGGACTTCTTCAAAAAAGCTTGGGGGCATATGCTGCTCTAGCCAGAGGTAGCACTGCTCGCATTTGACGCTTTCCTTTTGAACAGCAGCGGTTAAGTGCTCTTTAAGCTCTTTCCCGCTTTCTTGTTTCTTCTTCCTCGCCATATTATAATTTATTACATAGATAATAAATTAATTCAATGAGGTAGTATCTTTTAGTTTAATTAAATGTGGAATTGTAAAGTTTGAATAAAGCTTGGAGCTCAGAAGAGCCCCAAGCAATTGGAGGTATTAATAGGTGCGGTATGCTTTTCCAACTAGGGAACCAGCAGTGTGTGAGAGCTTTGAGACTGAACATGCAAATATTGCGTGGGCCTTTGCAACTGTTCCCTGTCCAACTACAGGAGGAGCTTCAGTATTGCTTCCTTCCTTTCCTCTTGCTGCTATGTCATCTGCTACTTTGTTGAGGTCTCTTGCAAGTTCGCTATTGCGGCCTGTTTCTCCGAAACCAGTGTAGTAGGAAACTTTACCTTGGAGAGTTGTGTAGCTAGTATCTACTTGTTCCAAAAGTTCTTCAGCTTTTTTGCTGATTGCTTGTGGGTCTGCGCTGTAATTGTCATTTTCGATTTTGAAGCCACCACGTGATAGGATGTCAACTTCTGCTGCATTCAGTTTCACTGTTGGATGTGATGCTGCGCTACATAGTACGTTTGATAGTGCTGCTGTCATGATCTTACCTCTTTTTCAATTTGGGGTTTGCGAATATGAGACATCATAAAAACAACCAGAGCAATTTTGCAAGAGGAAAACTTTATTTATCTATTTAGACCGCTTCATTTGAAGCGGGTATGGCCTTCCTATGCTATCTACAAGTCGTTTTTGTCGAGAGATTTTTTCTTCAAAATTTCTGATTTTGACGATAACATTCCATAATGAATAGGCCGTTAGTTTCTTCGCTTCTGGATCGGACGAGGAAAAACAACAAAAGAGCCTCTCGACACAGGGTGGTTTTTTTATTCCTTCTGCCTCCTCTATCAATGAAATGGCTTTTGTAGCGACCTTTTGAGGATCGATTTCTAGGGAAAAACCCTTTAGATCTTCTTTTTTTAGAAGATGATTTATTAGAAGGAGGTTAAGTTCAGATGGGGTGAAGATGTTACTTAGAACGTACATTGAGCCATATTTTCTTGTAATCACCAAGATAGAGTTGAGGTTTATCGGAAATAGTCTGCTCACAGGACGTTGGGTCAGGTCGATCTAGGTTATGTTCGATCCGATCGACTAGTGCCATCAAATCTTTAGAAAGACGTGTTCGCTCACCAATCTCATAGATACCGAAGATCCAATAGATTTTATTTGCAGTTGATGCCGAATAGCTCATATTGACTTCGAGACCAATCATGGTGGCTCTTGAGCGAAGAGCTCTTAAACTCCCCGTGTATTCATAGTAAATGCCATTTTCTAGTTCTTTTGCTTTTACGTCGTCTGCTTGGGCCTCATGAAGGATTTTTACTTCTACTGGCCACAGATAGATAGGGTTTGACATGGTGGTTCCTTTATTGATTCGGTTAGATTAAGCGAAAAGGGCTAAAAAGAACTATCCTCCAAAGAGGACTTCAACGTTGCGATAGTTGCCGCTATAAAAGTTCGCCTCCGCTGGTGTCTTCAGTCGCTCTGAGGTGATGAGATTATAGCGGATCATTTGACCCACAAGGTCGGGGATGATTCGTCTTGCACGGATCTCTTTTGACAGTGTCCTTAGATCTTGAATCAATGTTCTCTTAGAAGCTTGAGGATCTAAATTAACCACTTGCAAGCCTTGGTTTAGAAGGGTTGCGTGGGTTGAATCTGTAATCTCTGATTCAAGGGCAGCAGCTCGGCTTTCTAACGATTTCGGGTCCCCCCAAAAAGCAAAGACAGGTTCTCCTCGACTGTTTAGAGATTTAGCAAAAGCAACTTGGGCAAGCTGTAGCATTTGTGCTTCATGAGAATAAAGCTGTACAGATTCAGGTGGATTGGGTCTTTTGTCAGAATGAGAGGGGGGCGGGATTTGTTCAGTAGAGAGGCGAGAAAGGTAAAACTCGATATTCCAAGGAGCAATTTTTTCTTGTTCCCTAAGAGTTATCCGGAGATAGTCGGCGAGGGTGTCAAGCCATGAGGGATTTGTATGGCGTACTTTTAGCTCCTTAGCAAGGGTTGTTAGATCGGTGCCTAGTTTCCAAGTGCTTCCCTGTTCTCCTGTTGCTGTTGCATATTCTACATATTTTTGGGCTGTCCCAAGGTAACCTTGAAATGCACTAGACCATCCACTGCTCTCTGTGAGAGGCTTTGAGGGCTTTAATTCACTTGCCTGGGCTAAAACTCGTTTTGCTACTTCTTCGATTTTTTCAATATCGTTTGAAACGACTGACCAGAGGGGGCCTTCTTCTTGTTGTTTTAATTCAAGGTGATCGATTTGTGCCTTTCTCAGGATTGCCGCTTCGTGGGGGTAAATAAGAATGTCACTTGCCATATCGTCTCCTCCGGTTGTTAAATGAGGCGAGAGTATAAAGAGTTTGATAATTTATGGGGATACTTCAGTTATCTGGAAGTGCGCAATAGGCGGAGGCTGTTGAATCCAACGAGGACAGTGCCCCCTTCGTGAAGGATTACCGCTAGCCAAAGGGGGATGTAACCCAAAAGGGCCGGAGTTGTTGCTAGGCAGATGACACCGAGAGCGAGAAAGACGTTTTCCTTGACGATTTGAATAGTTTTCTTCGATTTTTTGAGGAGCCAGTCGATGAGCTCTATGTCGTCATGGAGGATGACGACGTCAGAAGCATCTACAGCAGTTGCAGAGCCAATTTTTCCCATGGAGATTCCAACAGTGGATCTAGCAAGCGCAGGGGCGTCGTTGATCCCATCGCCGACCATGATGAGCCCTTTTGTTTGTGACAGCTCGGCGACTTTGTTTAACTTGTCTTCAGGGCGGAGGTTCGAAAAGACAGCTTCAATCCCTAAAGCTTTTGCAACAACTTTGGCATTTTCGGTGTGGTCTCCTGTGAGGATAATGCATTTTAGTCTTTGGGATAATTTTGGAATCACTTCGTGGGATCCGGTACGGATTTCATCTTGAAAGTGGAAGACGAAGAGCTGCTTGTCGATGAGAAGGAAGGTGTTTTGCGTTTCCCACTTTCCAATGGTAATTTTTCCCGGATATTGCTTCTCGATGAAATCGGGATGGCCGATGAAGCAGGGTAAAGTCTTCTGTTCGATGGTTGCTTCACCTTGAAGGCCATAGCCGGCAACACTTTTGAATTCCCGGATAGCCTGGGGGGAGATTTTTTTTTCTGCAGCTAATTTTTGAATTGCTTCGCTGATTGGGTGAACAGCATGCTTTTCTAGACCTGCAGCTATGGAAATAGCGGTCTCTTGTGAGATCGAAGATTCACCGATTGGATCAATTCCAGTGCAAGTGAGCATCCCCGTTGTTAGGGTCCCGGTTTTGTCAAACGCGATGATCGAGCAAGAGGCTAGCCTATCTAGGACAGTACCGCCCTTGAGGATTATCCCTTTCCGTGCACACGAAGAAATAGCGCTTAAATAGGCAGTTGGGGTAGCGATGATGAGGGCGCAGGGGGAGGCTGCGATGAGAAAGGTCAGCGCTCGGTAGATCGAGCCTTCTTCGCCGAGAAAACTCATTGAAAAGAGAAGGGGAAGGGTGAGGGCGAAAAGAGCAGATAGCAAGATGACGCCCATGGAGTACCATTTACTGAAACGGTCGAAGAACCTCTGTAGTTTGGGTTTAGCTTCCTGCGCCTGTGTGATCAGAGTAATGATTCGGCTGAGTGTTGAGTCGGCGCTACTCCGATTTACCTTCAGAGTGAGGGTGCCGTCTAAATTATGTGCGCCTGCTTGTATTTGATCCCCAATGTGTTTAGCCATTGGCTGGCTCTCCCCAGTCAAATGGGCGAGGTTGACCATTGAACTTCCATCGGTGACCTCGCCATCAAGGGGAACGACTTCTCCAGCTTTGATGAGGATCAGTGTTCCAATAGGGATTTCGCGAACCGAGCGCTCTGTGAGCGTTCCATTTTCTTCCAGGACAAAAGCTGTCTTTGGAGAAAGGCGTTGGAGGGAGATGAGGGCTCCTCGTGTTTTTTCTCCAACCATGTGTTCCATCGCGCCTGAAAACTCAAAGAGTACGAGAAGGAGTCCTCCTTCAAGGCCACTTCCAATGACAACAGAGAGGAGGGCTGCGAGGATCATCAGAACGTCGATGTTGATTTCTAAGCTCCGAATGTCTTCGATCGCATTGAGAAGGGCTGGCGTACCTACCAGAAAATAGACGGTTGTCAAACACAAGTGGGAGATGTCTTGATTGTAAAAGGAGAGGATGAATGCCGCGGCAAGCAAAAGAGCTGCAAAAATCGCGCTTTTAAGTTGGATGTTTTTCCCCCACATCCTTGAATCAGGAGTGAGAAACGGGCTAATACTCTCATCCCGGCCCGAGGCAAAAAACTCATCAAAGATGTAGGGCTGGCTCATGAAATGAATCTCGCGAGAAAATAGGCTGCGGCACTTGCAAAAAGTGAGAGGGTGAAATTCCAGATGACTGCGGGAAGTTTTTTTCGTTTTTCCATATTAGCGATGATATTTGCTGAGAGCATGACGAGAAGGGAAGCTGCTAGGGGAACGCCAAAACTTGGCCAGAGTTGATAGGCTAGAAGAATGAATCCAGAGGCGGTAATGGCTCCAATTGCAGCGCCAAAGGCTTGTTTTAATGGGTGCTGATAGACCTCTAGGGTGAGTCCAAGTTCCTCTTCGAGCATAACGCGAAGAAGACGGTTGTCATCGGCCATCAGTGTGTCGACAACTTGATCGAGAAGTTTTCCTGAGAACCCTTTTACTTCGTACATTTCTCTCAGTTCTTGTTTTTCTTGGTCTCTGTGATGTTCAATTTCCCATCTCTCCTCTTCAATGACACGGTGGAGGCGTTCTAATCGGGCATAGCCAAGAAGAGCACTCCGCCCAGCCTTCCAGATGACCCAACCAAAAGCAAAAGTCAGGAGGAGAGGGGTGAGGGTTTTTATGACAAAAGCTGACGAGACAGCCCAGAGAATAAGAAACGCATTCGCCGTGTCTTTAGCGCTATCTGCGCTTGCAGAAATATGTCCGGGGAGCTCTGTCCCATGGATTTCTCCAGTTGCGATCGCTCCTCTTTTTCGGGCTTCTTTCAAATGCTCAGCTACATTTTTCCCTTTAAAATGATCTGGTGTTTTCTCGTTGGTCATTCTACCAAAAAATGGGTTAGAAGGTTGCATAAATCTAGGTGATCTTGACAGGACATTATTTCCCTTGCTGCGTGCATAGAGAGTTGCGGGATCCCGATATCGACGGTTGGAATACCAAGAGCCGTTGCAAAAATAGGGCCGACAGTGGAGCCTGCAGCATTATCGGTACGATTCACAAACTTTTGGTAGGGCAGGTGGAGCTTATCACAGAGTTGAATGATAGAGGATGCCGTTTTTGCATCGCTCACATAGCGCATATTTGCGTTGTACTTGATCGCAACTCCTTTCCCAAGGAGAGGCTTATGGTTAGGATCGTATTTTTTTTCGAAGTTTGGATTGTAGGCCTGACACATATCGACAGAAGCGCAAAGCGCTGTTCTTCGGAGAATCGATTCTTCTTCGTCTGAAATTTTATAAAATTCGGAAATCCGGGAGAAGATGTCTTTAAAGAAAGGAGACCCAGCTCCAACGTGTGTCGAAGATCCGATCTCTTCATGATCCCAGAAAAGCCCAATGGGAAGGGTCTCTTTTGAGGCTTTCTCAATATTTCCGAACGCGACAATCCCTGCGTGGGCCGAGACAAGATTATCTATCCGGTAGCTTGCGAGCATTTCTCCATCTTTGCCGATGAAGCGAGGGGGCTCAATCGGGACGAGGAAGAGGTCGAAGTCGAGGAGTTTTTTATAGTTGATGCTCCGTTTCAGGAGGCCTTCTAGGTAGTCTTGGTTGAGGTTTTCATTCCTCAGGCCAGCAACGGAAATAAGGTGCTCTTGTTTGTCTAACTTTAGACCATCTTTGTAAGCCTCCCTGTCAAGATGGGGGGCGAGGAGGGGAATAATGACAGGAGAATCTTCAAAAAACACCAAAAATTCTTGTGCTTTGTCGTTTCCTGTTTCAACAACAACGCGACCGGCAATGGCAAGATCTCGATTCATCCATGTCGCTAGGATGGGACCACCGTAGATTTCAGCGCCGAGCAAAAAGAAGTTTTCCTTTTCGATGACAGGGTGGGGCTTCAGCTTAAGAGCTGGACTATCGGTGTGCGCTGTGATCAGCGGCATTTTTTTTGGTTTTTTTTCTGGAAGGACAAAGGTTGCGAGAGAGCCGTCTTGCACGACGAAGTATTTACCCCCTTTTTCCAGTTCCCATTTTTCATCTAGGAAAAGGGGAGTGTAATCGAGTGTTGCCAGCCGATTGCCCATTTCTACTACGGCATGCCATGATGTGGGGGCATTCGAGAGAAAATCGTGCAAATCTTCTAGCAGATGGGTCATTTGGGCCTCAGCTCTTTCATTCCATTTAGATACTTATGTAACACAAGTGGGATTTCAACCGAACCATCTTCTCTTTGATTATTTTCCAAAAGGGCGACCATCAGCCTCGATGTGGCAAGACCAGATCCATTGAGCGTATGGCAGAGCTCTGGCTTTTCCTGTTTGATTTTGTACCTGGTATTCGAGCGTCTCGCTTGAAAGTCGGTGCAATGGGAGATCGAAGAGACCTCGTAGTAGCGGTTTTGTCCGGGAAGCCAAACCTCAAGATCGTACGTTTTGGAAGCAGCAAAAGACATATCTCCTGTGACAAGGCTCATTGTGCGAAAGTGGAGGTTGAGTCCTTTAATGATCGTTTCTGCAGAAGTGAGCATTTCATTGAACATCTGCTCGCTTTGCTCCGGCGTTGTGAAGGCAAACATCTCAACCTTGTTGAACTGGTGCATCCGGATCAGCCCTCGTTCCTGGGCTCCAAGAGCCCCGGCCTCTCTTCGAAAACAGGGCGTATAGGCTACATACTTCAAGGGGAGTGTTTCACCATCGAGGATTTCACTGTTGTGCAGACCCATTAAAACTGCTTCGGCAGTTGGGATCAAATAGAGCTGGTAATCCTCATCCTGGATTTTGAATAGCTGGTCTTCAAATTTTGGGAGATTGCCCGATCCTTGGACAATCTCGGGGCGAACCATAAGAGGAGGGAGCCAGAATTGGAATCCGTTTTCCTGGTGTATGTCGAGCATATAGTTTAAAAGGGCCCACTCAAGTTTCGCTCCATCGCCGCAGTAGGCAGGCCAGCTACTTCCAGAGGTTTTCGCCGCTCTTTTGAAGTCAAAAAGGTGGAGAGTTTCATTGAGCTCGACATGATTTTTTGCATCAAAGGAAAAAGAGGGTTTTGCTCCAAAATCAGAGACTACGACATTGTTTTTCGGATCTTCAGAGACTTTTGCATTTTCATCTGGGAGATTGGGAAGATGAAGCAAAAGCTCTTGTAGAACTCCATCCTTTTCATGGAGCTCACCATCGATGCGGGCAATTTCATCACCTAGTCCGCTCACCTCTTGCATTAGAGAAGTAGAGTCTTCGCCTTTCCGTTTTTTTTCTCCAATTTGCTTGGAGAGGTGATTCCGCTTATTTTTGAGTTCTTCAACCTCAGTTTTAAGATGGCGAACCTCTTCATCGAGATGGAGGACCTTCGAAAGATCGATATTTGGGTCTTTTGTTTTCAACCTCTTTTCAAACTGCTCGGGGTCTTTGCGTAAAAGCTTTAGATCGTTCATGGATTATCATACCAAAAGGTTTAGGGGCCAAACTCTAAAAAAGATAGAATTAGAGAGAAAGGAATTCGAAGAGATCATTAGGTTGTATCTCTCGAGGTAGTTGTCAAATTTTAGCGAAGCGAGTTTGAGGAGGTCTCGATTATCGATCGTGTCTGCCAATACTTGATCGAGCTCTAAATCATGAACCATCCTTTTTCGCGTTGAATAGGATAAATAGAGCCGACAGTTTTCAAGGGGAGCGATCCGACCATGGATAAACTGGTGCTGCGACTGCTCCATTCCACAGTCTCGAAGATTTCTTCTCCAAGGAATGAAAAGAGCTTCTTGTTCTTGGATCATGAACTCTTTAAAACCCCAGATGAAAATTGGGGAGAGGACAACGCTTGCTAAAAGAACCATTGAGCTGATGATTGCAAGAGATAGAACCGAGACCCGATAGATCATCCCCTCAGTGCGGGAATTGCGGATCCAATGGACGATTTTCCCCATCCCACCAAGTTTTCTCGATTCAGGCTTTGGGAGGATAGGGACATAGTCTTTACTTTGGATTGGGAGGGTAGTTGTGGTCATCGCCGTAAATTAAAACAAATCTAGCCCTTTTTTTCAATTCAGACTCGCTTTATAGACATGAATTATGGGGATATTGCCTTTACTCTTTACTGTTTTCATCGATAGCGTCGGATTTGGGCTTGTCTTTCCAATTTTTTCTGCGATGATCATGGACGTCGACGGAGGGGTTGTCTCTCCTGAGATGACCTTAGCTCTTAGAGGGCTCTTATTTGGCTTTCTCATATGCGCATATGGAATTGGGCAGTTTTTTGGAGGCCCTCTACTGGGAGGACTATCCGATTCACTCGGAAGAAAAAAAGTTCTTGTCGGTTCTATGTGGGTTGCCTTCATCAGTTATTTTTCTGCTGGCTTTGGAGTGATTATCCATAGCCTCTCGATTCTCCTCATCGCCCGGTTTTTTGCAGGTGTTTCTGCAGGAAGTTTTTCGGTAGCTCAATCGGTGATTAGCGATGTGAGTACGAAAGAGTCGAGAACGAAGAACTTTGCCTTGGTCGGGATGGCCTTCTGGGTGGGGTTCGTTGTAGGTCCCTTCCTGGGTGGAAAGCTAGCAGCCTACGGGTATACAGTTCCCTTTGGGATTGCAGCTCTTCTTTGCCTTTCTAATGCGGTCCTGCTCCTCTTTAGCCTAAAAGAATCGTTCCCGAAAGAAAAACCGGCAAAAATCAGGTGGTTTGTTGGGCTGTCCCACCTCAGCAAAGCCTTTAAAGTTCCTTCTCTTAGGGGCCTTTTTACGGTGATGTTTGTCTTCTGCTTAGGGTGGGGGTTCTTTACAGAATTTTCTCCCATTTTTCTGATTCAAAAGCTCCAGTTTAGCATTGAGCAGATTGCCAATTTTTATGCCTGGTTGGGCCTCTGGATCGCCCTTTCTCAAGGGGTTCTCATTCGCCCGCTATTGAAGCGGGTTTCTCCTGAAAAACTTCTCCGCTTTGGGTTGATTGGAATGGGGCTTATTCTCCCGGGGGTCCTCTTCTTAAACAGTCTGTTAAAATTGTTTTTTATTATTCCGTGTATCGCTTTTGCCCAGGCGCTAACCTTTCCTGCCGCAGCTTCCCTCGCGTCGGGTCTAGCCCCTCCAGAAGAACAAGGAGAAATTTTAGGGATCCACAATTCGGTTCAGTGGGCCGCTATTTCTATCCCCCCGCTCTTTTCTGGCTCCTTAGTCGCCCTCTTCCCTCATCTGCCGATTTCTCTAAGCAGTATCTGCATGATCTTGTCATTTTTTATTTTACGGAGGTTCAACCTCTCACCACAAGAAGAACAAAATAACCTTGAATAGGGTGTCTAATAGTGGTAAACTAGATGTTTTCTACTAGGGGAAGACACAATGGCAAAAACGGCAACCTATCCGGAAGCAAAAAATCCTTTGATACTGAGATTCCATCGATTGATGGATGCTTTTGCAAAATCCGATGACGAACGGGACTTCTATCTCGACAAGGTGGAGGGTTTTTTGCTTTTCATCGATTTGGACAAGAGCCAGGAAGAGCTCGATGCCCTTGAAAAAGAGTTTCGAGAACATGGCGATCGATACATTCTCGTCCCCAAAATGACCTTCTATGAATCCAAAAAATTTATGGAAGGATTTGTTAATGAAAAAGTTTATGATATCGACACGAAAGAAAAGCTCCTCGACATCATCCAGTCGAAGGAATCTCGCGAACACTTCCTTGAATTCATCTATGACCACTTAAACGAACTTGAAAAGTGGCAACAATTCTACGTCGAGCGGTCGAGAATTCGGATCATCGAGTGGCTCCGTTCTCATGAAATCCGCTTTGTTTTTGAAGAAGACCTCGATTTGACGAAAAACCACATCGAAAAACTTAAAAAACACCTGTTTGATGCAAGAGTCCCCCGAGATGTGGCGACAGCCCGCGAGGCGATCGAACTCAAATCCAAAACCTATTATTCGAACGAAGCACTCAACCCTAGACCAAAAAGGGGACGCCCTCCTAAACAGGTCCCAAAAGTGGAGCTTGAGCCCCAAGTCACTGTAGACATTTACACTACAGTGCCCTCTTCTGCCCGCTATTTCCTCTACGTCCCAGAAATCAACACCGCCAATGCGGTTACCTTTTCTGCCCGTTATGATAATGAAGCAGAACTCCTTGCCAGCTTGCGCGGAAGCTCCCGCGTCAAAGTGGACCAGCGACTCGAAGCTCTTTCAGAGAGGCTCGAATCGCTCCGTCATATTTCCTCAAGGCTTGCCGATCTCAAAGAAATTGGAACAGATCGAAAAGAGAAAGTTATCCATGCCGCAATTTCATCTGACAGTGATTCCGATCATGAAAAAGACTCAAAGAAGGGAATTATGAACGTCGTCAAAGGCTTCCTTCCCAAGAAGAGGGAGAAGGCAGGACCTGGTGAACCCGGCGAACCAAAAAAACAAACAGTCCGTCCTACCAAAACAGTCACTCCGATCAAGAGTAAGCGAGGCAAAAAGTAATGACCGCCTTGAATGGTTCCCCCCTAATGGCCAAAGAGCAATGCTTCAAAACCCTTGAAGCGATGTATATAACCCGTTTTCTCGATGAGAAAATGGCGAAGCTCTCTCGGCAAAATAAAGGAGGAGCTTTTCATCTCGAAAGCCTCGGTCACGAAATGATTGGAACCATGTGCGGACTTGCCCTAAAGGCCGGGCAGGATTGGGGACTTCCCTACTACCGGGACAGGCCTTTTGCTGTCGGTTTTGGTGTTGATCTCAAAGATATGATCGCCGCATTTCTTGCCCGCGAAATCCCCTACCACTCGGGTGGTAGGATGATGCCCGAGCACTTCACCCACAAAGAAATGCACATTCCGTGTCAATCGAGTGTTGTTGGAGCCCAGTTTTTGCAAGCAGTCGGCGTCGCGAAAGGAGTTCAGCTCCAAAATCGCGATGAAATCGTTTACGTCTCAGCAGGGGATGGGGCTACATCTCAAGGAGACTTCCACGAAGCGCTCAATTTTGCTGCCATCCACAAACTCCCCCTCATCTTCGTCATCCAAGATAATGGCTGGGCGATCTCTGTCTCTGTCAAAGAGCAAACAGCCGGTGGAACCATTACAAAGATGGCTAGAGGGTACGAAGGGCTCGATGTCCACGACATTGACGGCTGCGACTACAAAGCTGTTTTTGGTGCGATCCAAACATCTGTAGAGAGAGCCCGGAGCAAACAGGGCCCAAGTATCATCGTCGCCAAAGTACCCCGCCTGGGAGCTCACAGTAGCAGCGACGACCCAAAAAAATACAAAAACGAAGAAATCCTCCAAGAAGAAAAAGCCCGCGATCCCATTCCTCGTTTTGAGTCTTGGCTCAAAGAAAACGAGATCCTCACCCAAGATGAGATCGAATCTCTTCGGAAAGCCTGTTTCCAAAAAGTTGAAGATGCGGCCGATCTCGCAGAACTTGAGCCCCACCCACTTGTCGAAGTGCACGACACCAAAGTCTTCAAAGAGGTCCCCGACATCGACGCTCCGGAAAAAGAAGAAGCCAACACTACCGATGCTGTCGTTATGGTCGATGCCCTCAACGAAGCCCTGAAGGAAGAGATGGAGAGAGATCTAGGCATCGTCGTCTTTGGTCAAGACGTCGCCAAAGGCAAAGGAGGCGTTTTTGGTGTCACCCGCTACCTCACAGACCTTTATGGTGAAAAGCGGTGTTTCAACACCCCCCTTGCAGAATCGACCATTGTGGGGATTGCCCTCGGTCTCTCACTTGTTGAACCAATTAGACCTGTTGCTGAAGTACAGTTTGCCGATTACATCTGGACGGGGATCAATCAACTCTTCAATGAACTCTCCTCAATACACTACCGGTCTAATGGCCAGTGGAACTGTCCCGTTGTCCTCCGGATGCCCTATGGAGGGTATATCCAGGGTGGGCCGTACCACTCTCAGAGTATCGAAGCCTTCCTCGCCCACTGCCCAGGCCTCAAAGTTGTCATCCCAAGTAATGCCGCCGATGCAAAACGTCTTCTCAAGGCATCGATCCGCGATCCAAACCCGGTCATCTTCCTTGAGCACAAAGGGCTCTATCGCCAGCGCGTTTTCTCGGCACGTAAATCACCCGGTAAAGATGAAATTCTCCCTCTTGGCAAAGCCAACATCGTCCGCGAAGGGACCGATGTAACACTCGTCGGTTGGGGGATGATGATCTTCATGGCTGTCGATGTTGCTGAAAAACTCGCAAAAGAGGGGATCTCAGTAGAGATCATCGACCTTAGAACAATCGTCCCTCTAGACGAAGAAGCGATTGCTAAATCGGTCCGTAAAACGGGCAAACTCCTGATCGCCCACGAAGCACCTTCTAATTGCGGTTTTGGGGCAGAGATTGCAGCCCGTATCTCTGAAAAAGAGTTCCCCTACCTCGACGCGCCAATTAAGCGGGTCACAGGAGCAAGTTGTCCCGTTCCATATAGTAAGATTCTAGAAGATGCAGTTCTCCCACAGCCCAAAGACTTAGAAAAGGGACTTCGTGAGCTCGCCGGCTTTTAATTTCCCGTTGCGACAGAAGCGCTGCTCTGGGTGATTACATACCCATTATTCTCAGCTACAATGTAATAGGTATACGTTGTATTAGGTCTCCGATTGTGATCTTTATAGGTTAACGGGCCGCTCGCTGGGACTGAAGCAATAAGTTCTGTTAAACCCACATCACGATAGATTTTATAATCAGAAACGATATAGTTAATAACTGGACCCCAGCTCAAAGTATTTACTATGTCTGTCTGGGTTAAAAATTCATTGTTCACGGTTTTAGCTGTAATTGCGCTTATAGATAGCTCAGGCTTTATCGCTACAGAATTGGGTTTACTTGCATCGTCGAGTGTTGTAGTGACGAGTAAGGTTTCAGCATCTAACACATAGGTTCGGTTATCTCCAGTTGCTGGGTAGTAGATTTTTTTGTCATCGGGAGTAATTGCAATTCCATAACCATTAAAAACTGTTGCAACAGTAACTGTGTTGATGATGGTGTTTGATGAGGGGTCAATTACTTGAAGAAGGCTTCCACCGGTCCCATAAAGCCTAGATCCATCGCTATTGAAGGTAAGACCGATGACATTCGGACCGAAAGAAAAGCTATCAACGACCGTCAAACTGTCTATATCAATCACACTCATCGTATCAGGGGCAGATACGTTACTGACATAGACCGACTTTCCATCGGGTGTTACTACTGCTACACTTGGGGCCGCTCCTACCGTTATAGTTGCAATTACTCTATTGCTAGCTACTTCAATTACGCTAAGGTTGTCGTCCTGTTTGTTTGGAACAAACACAAGGGTCCCATCGGGATTTGAAACAAGGGGAGGGATAGAATCGGCAAAATAGGGTCCGTTGCCAACCGGAATCGTAGCAATAACAACGTTTGTAGCTAGATCAACGACTGAAACAGAGTCATCCGATTGATTAGAGAAATAGCCAAATCGTCCATTCGATGTAATGAGGGTACTTACCGTTGCTCCATAGTTCCCATTTCCAATTGTAATAGTAGCGATCAGATTTTTTGTTGCTGTATCGACGACATACAGAGAAGCTGAATAGGCATCAGGAATATAGGCCAAGGACCCGTTTGGCGAAAAGGCAATCGCATTAAACCCTGTTTCAAGGTCAAGTTTAGTAATGAGTTCGTCTGTCGTTGAATCATATACATAAACACCGTCGTCATAGGTCCCTATCCAAACCTCAAATCCTGAAAGATAGCTGCAGAGAAGCAAAGATAATAGGGAAAATAGACCTGAAAAAAGCTTCATTTTCTAACTCCTGTTTTTCTAAACAATAGGTATTTGATAAAAACCATTCAACTTTTTTTATTCAGTCGTTGCAGAGACAATTCCCTGGCCAACAAGGTCTCCTGCAGGGTTTATTCCTAAATAATAGGGAAAAGCTCCAACTGTAATTGTAGCGACAACAGAATTGGTTGAAAAATCAATAACGCTCACATTGTCATTGAATGCGTTTGCTATATAGCCAAACCTCCCATCTCGAGAAATTACTGGAGCGATTCCTATTCCATAGGGATAATCTCCAACAGTAATTGTGCTGATAATCGTCCTTGTCGTTGTATCAACACCGAGAAGTACCCCATCGGTAGAATTAGAAAGGTAGGCCGTTGCTCCATTTGGAGTGAAAGCTATTGCTCCAATATTGACGTTGGGGAAAGGGATTGTATCGATTACTTCGTTCGTTTCAGAGTCAATGATGTCTACCCCAAAGTAAAAGGAGGATACCCAAACTTCGTAGCCTGTAAGAGGCCCACTCAAAAAAAGAACCAAGCTCAAAAACAAGAATCGAAAATAGGTCATAACTTCCCTTCTACTATTTTTTTAAAAATGACTAAATCAGCTTTAAAATGGAAGTTGTTTTGTAGATTTCGTGCTGAGAGTGCTTTTGCGGCGCATTTTCCTCAGTGAACGGGCATACTCGACAATCTTTTTCTCAATCACTTCTTTCTTGATCGAATCGAGCATCTTTTTTCTCTGATTCATCTCTAGGATTGATTGTCTGTGCATCAGTCGGGCGAGGAGACTCTCTTGAGTGCTTTCAAGGAGTTCGACTTCTTGCTCGGATTCTTGACTAAGTTTTGCAGACTTGAGCGCTTCTGCAGTTTGCATCAGTTGATCGAGGGTGGTGTTGATGTCTGCTAACAGTTCGTCGGTTGTTTCGCGCATGGTTTAACCTTGTTAACTTTGGTATAAAAATTATTTTGTTAGATGTCAAATAAAAAACAACTTGCTAACTTCTAAATAAATTCATTAAAGTAGCCACCATGAATATTTTTTGTCCTCTTGCATCTGGTTCAAAAGGGAACGCCCTCTTTGTTGGGACATCGCAAACAAAGGTCTTGATTGATGCTGGACTCTCCGCTCGGCAAATCGCAAAAAAGCTCTCAGAGATCAATGTCGACCTATCTGAAATCGATGCAATTGTCGTTACACACGAACACTCGGATCATATCCGGGGGATCGAAATGCTCGGTTGTAAAATGGGAATTCCTGTTTTTGCCAATAGTGATACTGCGCGTGCGATTTACGAATCGATCGGGGATGCCCCTAAGTTTAAAATCTTCTCGACAGGGGAGAAATTTGAGTTTGGTGATATAGAGTTTGACCCGTTTTCAATTCAACACGATGCGATGGATCCTGTTGGTTTTGTCCTTCGTCTTGGTTCGGTCAAACTTGGGATCTGTGCAGATCTTGGTTTTGCAACAACGCTTGTTGAAAACAAGCTCCAAGAGTGTGACTACCTCTATCTTGAATCGAATCACCAAGTTGAAATGGTTCATGCTTGTCCTCGCCCGGCCGTCTACAAACAGCGGGTTCTAGGTCGCCTCGGTCATCTTTCCAACGCACAAGCGACAGAGCTTTTGGAAAAGCTCCTCCACTCTAACCTCAAACATATCCACCTCGCCCATCTCTCAAGCGAGTGCAACAACCCCGATCTGGCCCTTAAAACAGTTAGGGATATGCTCGAAAAAGAAAAGACCTCTATCGAGGTCTCTATTGCTCATCAGGATCAGGTGAGTCAATTGCTAACACTTTGAATATCAGTGAATTACCTTTTTTCTACTTAAAAATTAGGAGTCTCACTCCAAATTTTATACCTAAAATTGGGAGTGACGATCCCAAAATTTAGACAATAATTAAGATAAGAAGGACTAGGTGAGCAAATTGCTTTCACTTTAGTTCTGGCAATTCTCGAGGAAGTCTCCGATGATGCCCGCAATCTTATCCTCGCATCGATCGAGGATCACTGTATACAGAGTCTCTCCATTCGGGGCTTTTTGAGAAAAATCTGCCCCATATCTCTTGAGAAGATCAAAAGAAAGAACACCTGTTTTTGAGGCATGATAGAGGGGGCTTAAGCCATCTTGATCTAGTTGGTTTAGAGATCCCCCTTTCTTAAGAAGGATTAGACAAACTTCTCTGTTTTTGTATTGAAATGCATAGCTTAAAGCTGAACGGCCCCTCAGATCTGAGTCGTTTGGGTGGTGGCCGCAATTTAAGGCAGAGGTCACCCGTTCTTGGGATCCTACTTTGCATGCTTCATGGAAGGAAAATTCAGCTTGGTGGTTCGTTGTATCAATCGTCATAGAGGATGGTTCGGTTGTTCTTTATTTCTAAAATGGGAAGATCCTAGCAAGGAAGAAAAATAAAGGAAATCTGAAGGTTTTTATATAAGGAGTTTCATTCCATCAAATGCCATCTGGACATGGCAGTGGAGGTTGCACTCGGCGAGGATGTCTTTGTGGAGTTGGAGCTTGTCCAAAAGATCTTCGTCGGTGTGTTTGGGATCGTGGTGGGTGATGATCCACTCTTTTACTTCTGCGTATTTGCACAGGATGACTGCGTTGGAAATAGAGGAGTGACCCCAACCAACTCTCCGTTGGTATTCAAGGGGAGTGTACTGGGCTTCGTGGATGAGGTAGTCGCAGTGTTTGAAGAACTCGATGATGCTCTCATGGGAGCGGATGAGCGGATGATCCTTTCCAATTGTGTTGGGGTTACCCTGATAACCTAAGAAAAGTTCATTGTCGGTTGCATATCCAAAGGATTTTCCTTTGACGTGAATTTTGAAGCAAAGGGTCGCTCCTGGATGGAATGCGTAGTGGGAATCGATCGTGATATCCCCAATAGAAACAGGGTGACCGTCTCTAAGATCGTTGAAGGAGATTTTTGCTCGGATGTCTTCGAGACGCACTGGAAAATAGGCATAGGCGAGCATCTCGGTGAAAAGCTCTTTTGTCGACTTTTCGAAACCGACCGGTGACCAGATGACCACTTGGATGTCGGGGTTAAAGACAGGGTCAAAGAAGGGGAATCCGGTGATGTGATCCCAGTGAGTGTGACTTAGGAATATGTGGATCGTTTTTACTTTATTGGTGTTGATGGTGTTCCCAAGAGGGCGAATACCCGTTCCCGCATCGATGATGATCATATCTTCGCCGTTACGAACTTCTAAACAGGCAGTGTTCCCTCCAAAACGGGTGTATTCGGGACCAGATACAGCATTAGAGCCTCTCGTTCCCCAGAATTTAAGATAGGAGTGGGGATCGTGCTGATGGGGGTGATAGGTGTCTATTGCCGGAGTGGGAGGAGGCTCATCCGGTCCAAAGGTTTCGGGCATGAGCGTCCCTTCAAAAAACCGGTCGAAGAGGATATAGAGATAGGGAATCTCAAAAGGTTTAGCGAGAAAGTAGTCGACCCCTTCTTTGACAGCTGCATGAAAGTTTTGGATCATCGAATTGGTTGAGGAGAGGATCACTCCAATCCCTTCAGATTTAGGATTCGATCGGATTTTTTTTAGAAGCTCAATCCCGTGCATTTCAGGGAGGAGAAGGTCTATATAGACGAGGTTAGGTTCAAACTCGGCGATTTTTTTTAGAACCTCTTCCCCATTTGCCGCCTCTTCATAGATGTAGTGTTCGTTGCCGGGTGCCTTGCGGATTTTTTCGATGAGGGCTTTATCAGAATCTGCAAGGAGGATTTTTTGCACGGCTATCCCTTACTTCCTGGTGAGTTTAAGAGGACCCGACGAGGCTTTGCCCCTTCTTGAGGGCTGATCACCCCGTTTGTCTCGAGCTCATCCATCAAAGAGGCAGCTCGTGCATACCCTATCTTGAGTTTTCTTTGGAGAAAGGTGGTAGAGGCTGTTCCTGTTTCAACCACGATGGACAGGGCTTCTTCATAGAGATCATCTTTTGTGTCGTCTTTGATACCAGCGATTAAATTGAGATCCTCTCGTGGCATCGAGTCAAACGAGGGGATTAAATACTTAGGTGGCGCTTGGTTGCAGGCATACTCGACGATGCTGTTGATTTCTTCATCGCTGATGTAGGTCCCTTGCGCTCGGTGGAGGTGGGAAGAGCCAGGAGGCAAGAAGAGCATATCACCATTTCCTAAAAGACTCTCTGCTCCCGTCTCATCCAAAATGATCTGAGAGTTGATTCTCGAGGCGACTTTAAAGGAAATACGGGTTGGGAAGTTGGCCTTAATCAGACCGGTAATCACCTCGCGTGAGGGGCGCTGAGTGGCAAGAATCATATGAATTCCGACAGCTCTAGCCATCTGGGCGATCCGGGCGATTGGTGTTTCTAAATCAGAGCTCGATGCCATCATCAAATCGGCGAATTCATCGATGATTGAGACAATTTTGGGCATATAGTCGGGGATCGCAATATCTAAAGAGTCTTCTAGCTTCTTATCCCGTTTTCTCGTGTTGAACGCGGAGATGTTTCTCAGGCCAAGCTGCTTTAAAATCTCATAACGCATTTGCATCTCTTTAACGAGCCAGTTAAGGGCTGCGTAGGCGCCGTGTGCTTCTGTGATCACAGGAGCGATCATGTGGGGTAAATTGGTATAGCCTGTCAGTTCGACCTTCTTCGGATCGACCATCAGGAGCTTGATCTCATCGGGTTTTGCGTTCATCACGATCGACATCACAATCGTGTTGATACAGACCGACTTCCCAGAGCCCGTAGCACCGGCGATGATACAGTGGGGCATTTTTGCAAGATCGCTCATCACGATCTCGCCGCTCACTGTTTTTCCAAGGAGAATAGGGATTTGTGCTTTTGGTCTTTTCTGCTGGTAGTGGAGCAAGAGCTCTTTAAAACTCACTTCTTGCTGGATGACGGAGGGGATCTCTACACCGACAGCTGCCTTTCCTGGGATCGGGGCTAAGATACGGATCGATTTTGCCTGTAAATTGAGGGCAATATCTTTTTCAAGGGCTTTGATTTTTTGGACTTTCACCCCAACTGAAGGGTGCACCTCAAAAGAGGTGATTGTCGGGCCGCAGTGGATCTCGCCCACTTTTGCCTCGATCCCAAAACTCATCAGCGTCTCTTCTAAAAGCTCGGCTTGTTTCCGGAGGTCCTTTTTCAAACTAGAGAGATCGACTTTTTTCGGATTGCGAAGGAGGGATGCCGGGGGGATCTTGTAGTGCTCGAAGTCTCCATTTACGACTCTCTGCGCCTTAATCGCCCTTTCTCTCTTGCTCTCTTCCCTTTTCACTTCGATCTTTTTTTTCACAGATGTTGGAAAAGAGGGCTGGGGCATCGGCTCTTCATAGGCCTCTTGGAATGGATGAAACTCTTCTTCAGGTTCTGCTTCTTTTTTCGGGAGTTCGATCTCCTTAACACTTGTAAATATCCACTTAGAGAGCCGCTTCAGCCGATCCCAAACCGTAATCGCCCGTGTTTCTGTGAACAAAAAGATCGAAACAAGGGCAATCGTCGAGAACGTAATTCCAATACCGACGTTGCTAAGCAGATGTTTGAGATTCATCGTCGGGACATCCCGATAGAGATAATAGAGAGGTACTCCTCCCAAGTTGTGCCGGACATGCATCTGCGGATAGGGGAGGTTAATCACGATCGTCTCAATCGGAACTTTGATCATCAAAATATCGGGAAAAGGAGCTCCCGTTTCAGCAATCAAGTTGAAGAGAATACAAAGAGAGAATAAGAACACACCAAAGTAAAAATTCTTTGCCTTCAAGTGTTCAATATTGCCTCGACTCAAAAACTTGCAACCGAGATACCCGATGTAAAACATCAGAAAGAAGCTTCCGAGTCCAAGAGCATAGGTCATGCCGAATGCTACGCCGTAGCCGACAAGACCGAGCCAATTCTCTTTGGGAATCTCGGGCTGAAAACTGAATAAAGAGAGGAGCATTACCAGGGATAACCCCAATAAAAGGAGCCCTTTTGCCTCGGGATGATGGTCTAAAAACTTCTTTTTTTCTTCGTTCTTTTTTTTCATTAGCGTAAGTACATGTAGATATTAGCGATTAATCCTATAAACAAACAATACCAAGCGAAAACCTTTAGGTTTCCCTTCTCAAGCCACCCTATCGCAAAGCGGATCACAACCATCCCCATGATAAAAGCTGCAGCAAAGCCAATCAGACACTCCCAATTGAGTAAATGGCTGAGTTGACCACTCTTCATCATCTTCTGCGTCTCGATGATATTGCCCCCAATAATGGTTGGGATTGCGAGCAAAAAAGAAAAGCGGACAGCATCTTTTGTGTTCCATCCCAAAAGATGAGCGCAGGAAATGGTCGAGGCGCTCCTTGAAATTCCCGGGATAAGGGCAGCCGATTGCATCGTCCCAATGAGCAAAACATCTCGGAGTAACTTGCTTTTTGCTCTAATCCTCACTTTACTTCCCAGGAGTAATATTCCTCCCGTTACCATTAAAAAAATGCCCAAATACTCGGGCTGAGAGAGCATTTTTCTCAAAGGCCCAAGTAAAAAATAGCTTGGAACCAAGGGGACTAGCGCCACACATAAATAGACAAGTTTCGTCCGATCCCTTCTGAATAAGCGGATGATTTCCATCTTGAAAAACCAAACTAAAGCCAGGAGGGTCCCTAAATGGCAGGCTAGATCAAAGATGACCGGTACCCCCTTAACCCCAAAGAGCTCCTTTGCCAACACAAGGTGGGCAGACGAGCTAACAGGAAAGAACTCTGTAAGTCCCTGAATAAAGCCTAGTAAGACCGCCACAAAATGCGACATAGAACCTCTGGTAAATATCCCCCTTTACATACCACATCCCGAGGAATAACTCAAACGGTCATTCAGATGAAATATCTGTAGATTTATCCTTTTCTATAAAAATAGAGTCTCTTATTATTTTAGCCCGCAAAGGAGCTCCAATGACTCATCGATTAGAATCTACCTTTACTCAATCTCAACTAGACAGAATCGGCCTTGTCGTCCCGTGGATCATGACAGCATCGACCCACACAACCGTAACGGTGTATAATCTTACGGCCATTTTTGCAGAGCACGCACGATTTGATCTTCAGGGATGCAAAGATCTCAAAGCCAGAGAATACACAACCGACTGTGAAATCATGACCCTAGGCCTTTTTGCTTTCGATGTCTTTTTAAGCCTTTGGCCAAAAATGCCAAGAAAGATGCATTACTATGCAATCATTCATGACGGACTCAATATGATGATAATAGCAGCTGCTCTGAATTATTGCCGGATCGTTGAAAACTTCGCCTAGCTCCTAGATTGGCCCGACCGAAATAGGTCTAAGGCTGCGCTACAACCCTAGGCGCGCTCCGGACCACCCCACCCTCAACCTTTTCAAGTGCTTCTGAGAATACTTCTCTATGAATTTCCTGAAGTTGTCTATTTTCATCGGTTTCAAAAAATACAAGGTTACCATTTACTAGGAACGAGTGTCCAAGCCATTCACCCTCTTTTGTATAATAAGAAAGCCCATAGTCAAGATCTTCATGGGTAAATGGATGGTGATTTAGGTGTTTAATGAGAGAAGAGTTTTGATTGATAGAGCTTAAAAAAAGTTTGACTCCAAGGACCATTTGCTGCCGTGCAAGTTCAACATTAAACTGAGTCTCTTCAGAGATGATTTGAAAGCTGGTGGTGAGCATCTTAATGTCTTCTTCGGAATACGAACCTCCGATAGATGCTCCAAGCCAGCCTTTAGTTTTCTTCATATACTCATTATGAGAATGAATCGCAGCGTAACCCTGTCTACAATGTTCGGGCATCCTTGAGCAAGATAGGGTGAATAGAAGGGAAATAAAGGCTAAGTATTTCATTTTCTTCCTTCAGATAGCTCCAGTATGTTTTTAGAAACTATTCCAAGTTGGTCGGCATAGGTTTCGCCTAAGAGGCTGTGGTCGAAGAGGCCGCCTTTGGAGGGGATGAACTGGACGTTGTCTCGTTTCCCCATTCTGGCTTGGGTGTAGGCGAGAGGGCTTCCAAGTGCGGATACTGGATCGCGGTTGGAGACGTAGTGAGTGAGTGAGGCTAGCCCTGGGGTGTTGAAGAGGCTGGCAGAGCCGAATGTGTATACATGGGTCATTGCTTTTTCCTGAGATGTGAGTAATTTTAGCGCATTGCCAAGAAAAGCGCCACCACGACTGTGAGCGAGGGCAAAGATGTGGCCGTTGATGTCATTGGCTCTGTAGAAGTTCGCTTTGGTCCGGAGGATCCGGGCGATGTTGAGAGAGTCTTCTGTTTGGATTCCCATTAGGGCGCAGCCGGCGCTAAGGATGTCGAGAAGAAAGCCCCTGGTTGTGCTGTGGTAGAATTGGACTTCCATCCCTTTGAGATTTGATCGGAGTGCTTGGGCGTTGGAGCGGGCTTGTTCTTTGTCAGTTAGGATTCCGTTGATCATGAGTGCGGATCCGTTCTGTGGTGTGTGGCCTGGGATGGCATCTTCGGAAGAAGGGGGAGAGTAGTAGGGGCTTTTTTCCCGTTTGAGGAGGTTGCCAAAGGCCATGCCGAGTTGGCGGAAGGGTTTTATGGGGATGGCGTGGTAGGAGAAGTTGTAGATCCCTTGGCCTACATAGGAGCTGGTTTGTAGCCCCAGGCGCCAGGCGTCTTGGACGTCCATGTGGAATTCGACGTGGATGTAGAGCCCATAGAGGTCAATGTTGGTGAGGGGGTTGTTGTTGCAATAGGTGTAGAGGTTGGGCCCATCGGTGAAGCCGGCAGGATCGGGGGTGAGGAATCTCCCTGCATCGGGGTCGTAATAGCGGCGGCCGAAGAAGATGAGGTTGAGCTCTGGCTCATGGCGCTTGGAGAGGAAGCCCCAGGGATTATTATGAGAGGAGGGAGTGAGGGTTTCTCCGAAGGGGGTATATTCGGTCGTTTCGGTGTCAGCGAGGCCACAAAGAGTTCCACGAAGGTCATAGATGGGTGTGTAGGAGGTGTTACCAAGTTCGATCTGCACCGCTGCGCCAATTTCTGCTTGGTGGGTCCGGCCGAGGATGCGCAGATCGCCTGAGGTGGAGCCAATTTCATTGTCTCCATCGAAATAGTAGTATTCCTTGAGGGTTCTTTTCCAGGCGTTGTCGATGTAGGTGTGGATGGTTTTAGAGAGGCGCCGATGGAAGCTGTCGTAGGTGAAGGCGATCCGCCAAGTTTTTGGGTTTTCTGCCAAAGTGAGCCGTCCGAGACCATCGTAGGTGTAATATATGGTGGCATCTTTGGTTTTTTTAGAGAGGGGATAGCCGCTTTCATCATATTGGTAGTGGGTGGTCGAAGTGGCTAGGAGTTGGTTTGCATTATTGAGGGTGTACGTTTTTTGATCTTTGGCCGTCCGGTTGTGGAGGGTGTCATAGGAGTAGTTGTGGTAGGGATCTGAAGTGAGTTGGGAGAGGCAGTTGTAGGAGTAGTGGTTTTCTTTGTTGTTGATGGTTTCTCGGAGGGGATTTCCCATCGGGTCTCTTTCTAGGACGGTTTGGGAGTAGCTAGAAGAGGTGATGTTTTGTTTTTGGCTCCGGAGGTTGTATTGGTAGGTGGCGCCAGTTTCCTGGAGGAGGTTGCCGGAGAGGTCATAGGAGAAGAATTCATGGATGAGGGCGTTGCCACGGGTGATTTGACGCAAGTGGTGGGAGTCGTAGTGATAGCCGATTGTTGTATTGTCGGGGAGGGTGAGTTTGGTTCTCCGACCGAGGTTGTCATATTCGTTTTGGAAGGTGAAGTTGGAGTCGAGGGTTTCAGAGAGGAGGTTGCCGAGAGGATCATAGGTGCGTTTTGTCGAGGTTTTGTGAATGAGGTCATCGACAGAGGTGATCCGTCCGGCTGCATCATAGTGGTAGAGGTAGGAGACGTCTTTGGTTTGGAGGGTGTGGATTTTCCCGAGGGGGTTGTAGGTGTAGTCGATGGAGGTTTTGTTTGGGTTGTCTGTGTGGATCAGGTGGCCGGAGGGGTCATAGAGGAAGGTTGTTTTTTTCTGTTCCCTAGTCCCGGGGGCCTCGATGAGTGAAGAGAGTTGGCTTCGGCAGTTGTACTCACGAAGGGTGGTCTGCTCCCACGACTTGTTTTCGTCACTAATGGTATCGGTTTGTTTGGTGCACTGGCTGTTGCCGTTGTATTCATAGGAGGTTGCGTGGAGGAGGATCCCATCAGGGGAGAAGGTCTCTGAGAGGGTAAGACGGTTGTTTCTATCGAAGGTTTCAGTGGTTTGTCGTCCATTTGGGAAGGTTGTCGTTTTTTTATGGGGGTTTTCGAAATAGGAGATCGTTGTTTTGCTCCCTTCTGGATCGATTTGTTCTACGAGTCGGTTGAACGAGTCGTAGAGAAATAGCTCGGTTGCTTTTCTCTCTTCAACGGAGGTGTGGATCGCTTTTTTGTTTCCTAGAGGGTCATATTCGATCTCTGTTTTGCCGTAGAGGTTCCCATCGGGATCGAGGGAAAGTTTTTCTATTTCCCTATCGAGAAGATCATAGGAGACTTGGGTAATTTGCTCTCCGGTTTGGGTTTGGAAGGGCCTGCCAAGAAGGTCGTAGGAGTAGGTTGTGGTGAGGGGGCCTGTTGTTTCTTGGATTTTTCTACCCAGATCGTCGTAGGTAAATTCTGTGACCAATCCGAGGGGGTCTGTTGAGGAGATGAGGTGCTCGTTATCGTATTTATGGCTTTCTTTGGAGATGAGCTCTTCAGAAGGAGAGTAGATAGATTTTGAGAGGAGCCGTTTGAATTTGTCGTAGCTGTAGTCGGTGACGGTCCCCGATGGGGAGATGGTTTTTGAGAGGGTCCCATCGATGTTGTAGAAGAAGTGGTCTATGGCGCCATCGGGATAGGTGATGGTTAGGGGATCGCCGTAGATGTTTCGGGTATAGGTTGTGGTGTTTCCTTCACCGTCTGTTTCAGAGGTTACTTGAGAGAGGGCATTGTAGGATTTTTGGGTGGTAATCGAGCCTTGCGTAACACTGAGGGGATTGCCTGCCGGGTCATAGGTGTATTTTGTTGTCCGGCCCAAATGATCGGTAGAAGAGAGGAGGTTGTCATAGGGATCGTGGGTATAGTTCTCTGTTTGTTTCGTGTCATCGAGACCAGATTTTGTTTTTCCGATCAAGCGACCTAGTTTGTCGTAGTCGAGGGAAACGCTAAGGAGGCCATCGTACTGGGTGAGTGAGGTTGGTTTACAAAGGGAGTTGTAGCTGGCGGTTGTAGCTTGACCAAGAGGGTTGGTTTCTCTTGTGACGTTCCCTTTTTCGTCGTATTCGTAGGAAAGGGTGTACTTCTTTTCTCCCTGAGGATCGAAGAGGGTTTTCGTGGCGATTTTCCCATTTTGATGGTAGGTGAAGTCTGTTGTGGTTACTGGTTCAGTGATCGTTTTGGGTCTGCTTTTTTCATCGAGAAAGATCTCGGTCGTTTGTTTTCCGTTATGGGAGATTTTTTTGATGAGAATATTGTCTTCGTTGTACGAAAAGGTGGTTTTCTCTTTACCGATGACTTCGACCGATTGGACAAGGAAGGTATTGGGGAGATAGGTGTAGAGGGTTTCGACCCCGTTTTCATCGGTTTCTGCGAGGAGGAGGTTCCGGCCATCTTCAGAGTAGCGGTAGGTTTTTGTCGATTTATCAGTTTCGTGATCGAGAGGGAAACCGCCGGGAGCAATTTTAAGAGGTGTTTTTGAGTTGCCTGTGATATTTCCCCAGGTAGTTTCTTCGAGGATGTTGCCCCACTCATCATAGGTGTAGGTTTGAGCGAGTAGAGGGGTCTCATTTTCAAAGAGGATGTGTCCTTGAAGCTGATTGATCGATTCGTCTTTGCCCCAGAGGTAGTTCTTGGTAATGCCACCGGGAGATTCAACGCGGATGATCTGTTTGTAGTTGTTGTAGTGGTAGTTTGTCACATTTTCGTATGCATCGGTGACTTTTGTGGTTCCCGATCCATCGGCATTGAGAAAATAGTCAAGTGAATAGAGAGGTGTTTTTTTGCCGGCAGGGCCATCGCGTGTGGAGATTTCTCTAACTCTTTTGATTCGAGGATCTTTAGGGTCTTCTATTCCAGGAGTGTCGCCCCGGTAGTAGGAGAATTGGTAGATTTGAGTATTCCCAAAGCGCCTCTCAGCGATCGAACCACAGTGTTTTTTTCGGGATTTGTTGGTGTAGATCAATAGCTCATCGGGCTTTTCTGGTCTGTGTATTTCTGTGAGGAGGTATTTGTGGAAGTTGGCTAACTTGTTGTAGTCGTAGTAGTAGCTACAGGTGGTGTTATCGCTTGTCTCTATGGTGAAGTAGAGGTCTTTATCGGGTGATTGCCCGTAGGTGATGGTGACTGTGGCGTAGGTTTTGGTGCGAGAGGGGTTTTTCGAGGCGATCCCAATTAAGCGCCACTCTTTGTCGTAGAAGTACTCATAGTAGTTGCCGTTTGGGAGTTCTTCCCAGATGAGGTGGTATTCATGTGTTTGCTCCTCACGAACTTTAGGACCTGTTTGATAACATTTTTTGCAGCCGTTATAGCTCTGGAGGTAAATGTATTTTCTGTCATGGCGGATACTTGCTCTGAGCGCTTTTAGATGTTGGAGGGTCGTATTGCTGCTTATCCCTTTCGCAAGTGTTTGGTTGAGATCAAGTGAGAGAGGAGTAATATCTTTTTCTAATTTTTTTGGGACATCAAAAACAATTTCCTGTCCGTTTGGTTCTTTGAAAGTGATATCTCTTTTGCTGGTTTGGGGATCGGGAAAGTAGTCGCGATAGAAGAGGGTGAGGTGGGGGATGAAGTCCCAGCCGCCGTCTTCTTGCCGCTTTGTCCCGTTGTTGTATTCTCGGTTGAGATAGATGGGCTGGGCGCCGCGGACTTGGAGATCTTGTTCAAAGATGACACAGTCGCCGGTAATGACGTTGACGGTGTTTTCTATAAAAGGGTTAGGGTAGGCTGGCTGAGGAGTAGCCGAGAGGTGTGCTGCGAGAAATAGGAACAGGCAGATTTTTCTAATCATCAAAAATCAAGTCGCCCTCCAAAGGTAAGTCCCATGAGATTTAGCGCTGCATTGTCTTGCCGGTAGATCCCGTTTTCAAAGGCTGTTGAGTAGTGGTGAAAACGGCCCAAATCGTTCCAGTTGTTGAATTCCCATTGAAGATTTAGCCCAATACGGTACCGGTCGCAGTAGAAGCACTCGCTCCAGTTGATTCCGATGACTGCCTGGAGGGCGGAGGTCCCCATTTTTTCGGTGTCGCTTGTTTGTGCAATGATCCGATTTCCAAACTGCGCGATGGTTTCAGTTTCAGCGAGGGTTGATTCAAAGGTCCCATAGAGCAAAGAGAAGTTGATCCGCCCGTAGAGTCCAAAACCGGTCCCATTTGTAAAGTGTAAATCAAATCCCGTCCGAAGGCCAGTACCTCTAAAAGTAGACTCGTTTTCGGTAATCACGCCAAACGCAATCCCATTTTGCGGTTCGAAGTCGAAATTGAAGTTGAGGCTTTGGTCGACCCATGCTGAGCGAATCCCAAAGTGGGGGCGCATGTTGAGACATTGTCCAATCCAAAAGGCTCTGCCAAACTCGACGTCGAGAACGTTGTAGTTGAGATCCCAGTTTCCGCCGCCTGCAAAGAGTCTTGCTGCATTGAGGGTGTCGGGATAGCCCCAGATATTGAGTGCAGGGAGCTCGATGATGTCCACCTCATCGTGATCTGATGTGCAAAAGGAGGTCCAGTAGGCAAAAATGTCCCAATAATCGGAGGAAGAGGTGAAGCCACCTCCTGCCCGCCATCCGAAATCCCATGAGGGTTCGAGGCGGATCATGTCCCCACGGAAGTTCCACCTGTCTAATGCCGGGGGAACTTGATCGGTCGCATTGAGACCGACATTTGCTGTAGTGATAGCGAGGTGGTGCTCATGTGCAGTCCAGTAGAGAGCCTCGCCCATAGCTGAAAATCCCCACCCTTCACAAAGGCAAAGAGAACCGGGCGTATAAGACTCGCTTAAAGAGGGCTCATCGGCATGAGCTAGAAGGGGGAGGGCGGCAAGGAGGAGATATTTGTTAAAAGTCAACGCGCGCTCCAAAACTGATCCCTTGAAGGGAAAGGTTCCCATTTTCTTGGTAGAGGTGTCCTTCTTCGAGATTGTGTTGGAAGTGATTCATTTGGTTGATCTGAAACCATAGACTCTGTTCCCATCCCAGGTTAAGCCCTACCCGAAAACGATCACAGGCAAAGCCTCGATTCCACTGAATTCCCATGCTGAGATTTAAACAGGAGGTTCCCATGTGGAAGCGATCTCTAGAATCAGCAATGACAAGATCTTCAACGGTGTCGCCGATTTCATTGGCTCCCGATGCACTCTCAAGGAAATCAGAATTAAAGTTTCCATAGAGAAGAGAGTAGCTCGCAAGACCATAGACACTCATATTCCAGCAGAAATCAAACCGTCCATCAAGACCGAAACGGAAGCCCCCCCCACTGAAGTTAGAGAGTGCGGTAAGGTCTGTTGAAAGGAAATCACCAGGATCAGGGTTGAGGAGGAGAGCTTCGTTGAAGATCTCAAGCTCTTGGTTGATCCAAGCGCCGCGAACGCCGAGATAGGGTCTTAGACAAAAACAGCGCCCAGCACCAAATGCGCGACCGAGCTCAAAGTCGAAGACGTTGTACTTGAGGTCCCATTTTGCTTTGATGAAGGAGGATCCACTCGAAGAGGGGACGTCGGTGTGTCCCCAAAGATTGAGGAGCATCCCAGAAAAACTCTCATTTTGGTGGGTTTTAAAGGAGGTCCAGACGAATTTTGTGTCCCACTCGTCCATACAAAAGTTGTAGCCGAGTCCAAGGCGGAATCCCCAATCAAAACCGGGGCGGATTCGTTCGATGTCCCCACGGAAGTTGTAGGACTGAGGGGGGACCTCAGAGGTTTGGGGACCAGGTCCAGGGATCCCATTCTGTGCGATGATGAGGCCATGCTCTTTTGGGATCCAATAGAGCCCTTCTGCTGTGAGGTAAAAATTCCACCCAGCACAGGTGTCAAACCTACAGGAAGGATAGGTGAGTTGGTAACACTCGGTTTCAGCCTGGTCTTCAGCGGGAAGGAAGGAGACAGCGCAAATTAGAGGAAGGATTAGATGTCGTTTACTCATAGGACCCTCTTAAAAAAGATTTGATCCAGATGATAGAGAACTAAAAAATTGAATGCAATAGATGGGCGACCGACGGGTCTCGAACCCGCGACCTTCGGAATCACAATCCGACGCTCTAACCAACTGAGCTACGATCGCCATGAAAACAGCCCATATTTTTATCCTGTTTCGGGCATAGTGTCAATCCTAAAATCCCCATGACCGACAGAAGGACGATGAGAAGAGGGAAGGAAAAGGCTTGTATAAAGAGCTTTCCATTGAGAATTTCCGGGGGGTTGGCGATTAGATTTAAAAGAAAACTTGTATATTTCGCATTGAGATGAGCTAAGGGTGGAAGGAGCACTCCGAGAGGAATCAGAAGGAGCGAGATGCTCAAAAGGGGAGGAAAGAGCAAGTTGTAGGGAATGCTCAGGAGTGGGAACATCCGAAAGGTGTAGAGGACGACGGGCATGGTGACGAGATGGACCGAAAGATTAAGAGCAAGGCCCTGTCGAAGGGTATGAATGAAGAGATGACCGTGCTTGTCTACAAAGGAGAGTTTTTTTGCCTCCTCAAAACTTCTTTTTGGCAAAAGTTTTTCCAATCCCCGATTGAAGAGTTGGTAGAAGGCGAGGATCCCATAGGTAGCTAGAAAGCTGAGTTGGAATCCCACCTCGGTGAGGCATGCGGGATCGATAACGAGCTCTAAAAGGAGGGCTGCGCCGAGCAGGTTCAGTACATCGACCCTTCTTTGTAAAAGCCGCCCGAGAATAAACAGCGAGATCATTGTGAATGCTCTAAAAATCGAGGGGCTTGATCCCAAGAAGAGGAAGTAGAGACTAAGGCAAAAAAGAAGAAGGGCGTAGGAAAGCGTTGGCCGAAGCAATAGGCGAAAAAAGGAGCCGAGCATCCCGGCAACCAGAGCAAAGTGAAACCCCGATATTGCTAAAATATGGCCGAGCCCGAGTTTGCGAAATTCCATGGCGAGGAGACGGTCATTGATATCGCCGGTTGCCATCGACGCAAAGAAGTGGTTGACTCTTGGATCAGAAAACCTATCCTGGAAGTACCTTCGGACTCTTTCTTTGTTTTCATATCGAAACCTTGCGAAGCAAAAGGAAGGGTCTTTGATTTTCCATTCACTCTTTTTTTTCAGCTTGAACATCCCCCTGTTGATTTTTCCCTCAAGATCCCAGCTCTTAGCATTTGGAGGAGGTGTTTTTTGAAAAATGACACATGGAAGGTTAAAATAGACTCTGTCTTTTGCCTTAAAGGAAGAAAACTTCCCCTTAATTGCTAGCGATCGCTCAAAAGGGGATTGTGTTGGTTGAATTTTCTCCAATATAAACGTCCCTTTTCCTTCTAGCTCATCTGCCCCAAAGGTCGGATGGCGAAATAGAGCCCATCCCACTGCCCCCACAAAAATAGCTAAACAGAGAACTTTTTGTTTTGTGAGATAGAGGAGGGCAAGCAAAGGGAAAATGTAGATCCAATGGGGAATAAGTGCAACACTACAGCCTAGCAAGCAAAAAAATGCTAAAATAAGGATCGGAGATCTGTCCACCGGACAAGTTTAGATCTGTTGTCCGTTAGAAATCAAATTTAACTGTGAAAGTGATCCCTTGTGTCGAAAGCGTTCCTCGGAGCTGTTCGAAGATAGTTTGTCCTGTGTTATTAGGGAGAAATCCCGTTGGAAGTGGACGGTTCCTATTGATTTTCCACATTTGGTTCTGATGGAAAAAAAGGTGACCTTCCCAACCGAGCTGGAGAGTTAAGGCGTATTTAGAGTCCCAAATTAGAGTTGCTTTCTGAACTCCTAGTTCCGCATCTAAAATGCCGGTTAATTTTTTGAAACTATTTTTTGTTTCTAAAAGCTTTGTCTTAGCAAAAGGAGCCTGAGCTTCCCGAAATGATTCTTCGTGACGAATATCAAACGTACCATAGGCCGTTGCAACCCCTAAGGAGCTGTAGAGACTCCAACCGCAAGAAAGTTTCCAGTCGAGATCGATCCCTCCTAAAGGTCCAATCCCTTCAAATTGATTTTTCATCGATACGTAACCATTGAGAGCAGGTTGAACAACACCGGAGGGATATTCAAGAAGGGCCCAATCCCCCCCATGGAGTTCTAAGAGATTACTTTGAGAAATTCTAATGAGCTTTAAACCGATTTTTGGTTTGACGACTAGTTTTTGGCTTTGCCAATAAGGCCGTCCTATTTCGCAATCTAGAATGTGGAAGTCGCAAACCCAGTTGTTAGCCATTTCACTCGCAAGAGGCTTGCTATAGCCTGAGGTCCTTGGGAAAGCTGTCCAAAAAACTTCGAGTATCTCACCATCAAGTGGGAAAGAATAATAATAGGAGGGATTGTTGATGGTCGCCCAGTCAGTCTCGAATAATGCTTCTGCCTTTCCTTGAAAGTTCGTATATTTTGCACTGAGTTCCCAGCCATCACAGGGTGATGCATAGAGCAGTTTAACTTTTCCTCCAAAGTTCCAAGCAAAGCTTGGATTTAAGTATTCTGCATCGACAAGAGTTGGATTTCCAACTAATTGTGACTCATTTTTGATCCCAAAGGTCATCCCATCTTGCGTCGCTTTCCAATAGATCGCAGATACACCAATTTCAAAGTCCCCATCGCATGTGTAGGGGCGAACGGGGGCGTTGCCTTGGACAGTATTTGGACCTAGACAATAAGAGGGAGTGCAATCTTCTTGAGCATAGATGCTTGCTGTGAGAAGTAGGAGGGGGATGAGTTTGTTCATGGTTCTCTCTTAGTGGTTTTAGGACACTTTAAAAAATGCGCGAGTTTTGCAAAAGAAAAAGTTTTGGCGGAGGACTATCCTTTTGGAGTTTCTTGCTGGGGAAGTCCTTTTTCGATTGACCGGTAGACAAGGCGGACGCCCCTTTGGCCGGTCATGAAGCAGTAGAACCACTCGACCATTACGCTGAAACGATTGCGGAAACCGATGAGGTAGATGATGTGGATGAAGCACCAGGCGAGCCAGGCGATGATGCCGGAGAGTTGGATTTTACCCATTGTCGCAACGGCTTTTTTTGTTCCGATGGTCGCCATGCTCCCTTTGTCAAAAAAGGAGAAGGGCTTTCTCTTTTCTTTGGGGATTTCTTTTTTGATGAGTTTGGCTACGTAGTGGGCCTGTTGAATCGCTGTTGTGGCGATCCCTGGAAGAGGTTTTCCGTTTTTGTCTTTGGCAGAAGAACAATCGCCGATGACAAAAACTTCGGGGTTTCCTGGGATTGTTAGATCGGGCTCGACAATGACTCTCCCTGCCCGGTCAAGGGGAACATCGAGGGTTTTTAAGATGGGAGAGACCTGGTTGCCGGCAGCCCAAATGACGTTTTTGCAGGGGATGAATCGATCGCCTATTTGAACACCCTCGTCGTTGATGTCGGTTACTTTTTGATTTGTGAGGACTTTGACTCCCAATTTTTCGAGGTCTTTCTCAGCCCGGAGAGCGAGTTTTTTTGGATAGGAGGGGAGGATGTGAGGAAGGGCTTCTATGAGGAAGATTTTCGATTTTTCAGGGCGAATTCTCCTGAAGTTTCTAAACATCGTTTTGTGGGCGATCTCTGCAATGGCCCCTGCCATTTCGACACCGGTTGGGCCGCCGCCGATGACGACAAAGTTGAGATATTTTTCTGCTTCGGAGATCCGGTCGAGTCTTTCTGCTTTTTCAAAGGAGATGAGGATCTCTTCTCGAATTTTCAGCGCGTCGGTCATTGTTTTAAGACCTGGAGCATGGGGTTCCCACTGGTCGTTGCCAAAGTAGGAGTGGCGAGCGCCGATGGCAAGAACAAGGTAGTCGTAGGAGATGATGTCGCCATTACCAAGGGTGAGTTTCCGGCGGGCTTTGTCGATGCTGACCACATCACCCATGATGACGGAGGCATTTTCTTGATCGCGTAAGATTTCTCTGATGGGGGTTCCAATTTCACCGGGGGAGAGGCCTGCCGTTGCAACTTGATAGAGGAGAGGTTGAAAAAGGTGATGATTGGTTTTGTCAATCATCAGGACATCCATTTTGGCCCTTTTTAAATCTTTTGCGGTGTTGAGACCCCCGAAGCCCCCTCCTACAATAACAACTTTCGTATATGGCATGGTCATGTTTTCCCTTTTAAAAAACGTTCGTTCTAACCTAAAATTGCATTAATTAAGAATTATTTGTCATGGTAAAATGCACGCTGTACTCGTTGAAGACCTTTTAAGCGAACACGCTGACCACTTGGGCTTAGAAGTGGTCGCTCGTGAATCCTTTCTAAAAAAAGAAATTTCTCGTCCCGAAGTTCATCGCCCGGGTTTGAGTCTTTCCGGGTTTATGAAAAAATTTGTTCCCGACAGGGTGATTGTTTTTGGGAGCACAGAGATTCTCTATTTGAAAGAGCTCGATCCTGCTTTGCAAGTCGAGCGGCTAGATGCAATCTTGACCGAAAAAACTCCTGTGATCATTATCTCTTCAACCCTACCAGTACCGAAGCCCATCGAAACGATTTGTTTAAAGAAAAAGATTCCTCTTTTGAAAACAACTTTGGGGACGACCGAGTTTTTAGCCAGAGCTACATCCCTGCTTTCTGAGGCTTTCGCGCCAACGACTACCTGTCATGGGACCCTTGTCGAAGCGTTTGGTGTAGGTGTCTTGATTCAGGGAGACTCTTCTATCGGAAAAAGTGAAGCCGCCTTAGGGTTGATTGAGAGGGGACATCGGTTGATTTCGGATGACGTTGTTAAACTGCGCAAAAGGGAAGATGCAAGCATCAAGGGGATGGGTCCTGAACTTAACAAGCATATGATGGAGATACGGGGAATTGGGATCATCAATGTTGCCCATTTGTATGGGGCTGTGTGTGTTCGAGAACACAAAAGCCTCGATCTGATTGTTAAGCTCGAAGCTTGGGATGATCAAGCCTTCTATGACAGGATCGGACTTGATGAGAAATTTATTGAGATGCTTGGCGAAAATATCCCATATCATATACTGCCAGTTAAACCGGGAAGAGATGTCGTTTTATTGATTGAGACGATTGTCCTTAACCATCGGCTTAAATCGATGGGATACCACTCGGCTCGTGAGTTTAATGTGAAGTTACTAGAAACGATATCCCGGAAACAAAAAGAACGTGAAACTATCTCGACTAGTTAAAGTGAAAAATGCCCTTGGACTCCATGCACGTCCAGCAACGGTGATTGCCCGTTTGTTGCAGAAAAGCAAATCAGATGTCTCGTTCACTTATAGAGATGAAACAATCAATGCGCGCAGTATTATGAGTTTGCTTATGCTTGCCGCTGGAAAGAACTCGCAGATCACGATCACTGTAGAAGGTGATGATGCAAAAGAGACCCTCGATACTCTGATCGAGGCATTTGACACCCATTTTGGAGAACTGAGTGAACTTTGATGGTATAGAGGAAAGACGTTTTCAAGGCGTTCCTGTCAGTGAGGGGATCGCTATCGGCTCTGCCTACTTCCTCAAACCGATCGAGGAAGAGATCCCTGAGTTTGAGATTACCCATTCTGAAGTCGATTCTGAGGTGGCTCGCTATCGTCAGGCGATTTTTTCGAGCAAAGAAGATCTTCATCGACTCCGCCAAGATCTTACAATGGAAGGATCGGAAGAAGCTGCTGACACGATTGAGACCCACATCCAGATGCTCGATGATCCGATGATCACGACTGAAATGGAAGGGGCGATCCGACAACGCCTGCGCAATACCGAATCGGTTTTCCATTCTGTGATTCACGACTATGAAAACCGCTTTTCTGAGAGGACCGATTCTTTTTTTCACGAAAGACTAATTGATGTAAAAGACGTTTCAAAAAGGATCCTCGGTCATCTCAAGGAGAGACAAAACGCGCAAATTGCCGATATCCCGGGCGGTTCGATTATTTTTTCAAGAGAGATTGCCCCCTCCTATACTGCCGCAGCCCATGTCGCACAAATCGGGGCCTTCATTACTTATACCGGCGGGGGGAACTCCCACGCAGCGCTGATTGCCCGGTCGAAAGGGATCCCCTATGTGACGAACATTGATACTTCGGTCATCGAAGAGCTCTCTATCAAAACCGTGATTGTCGATGCTTTTGAAGGGGTTGTGATCATCAATCCAACAAAGGAGACCCTTGAAGAATACAGGGAGAAGCAAAGAGAGCTCGCTACCCATTATCAGCGTCTACTTGAAGAAGACCACTTCGCTTCCGAAACTTTAGACGGTCATAAAACCAAACTCTACGTAAATGTGGGTAACCCGACCGATCTTGAGGCGTTTCCCTACAGTCACGATGGAATTGGTCTTTTTAGAACCGAATATCTCCTTTTGCAAGCAAAAGAGTTTTACCCATCCGAAGAATACCAGATTACGGCATACACATCGCTGATCGACCAGATGGCCGGAAGGCCTATGGTTATTCGGGTCTTCGATCTCGGCGGGGATAAAAACCCGAGCCTTTTTCAAGAAAGATACAGGGAACCCAATCCGGTCCTTGGCAATAGGGGGATTCGCTATCTTCTTCGGAATAAAAAAATGTTCCGGACCCAGCTGCGGGCAATATTTAAAGCATCATTCAATGCCGATGTTCGGATTCTTCTCCCCCTCATCTCCGACATCAATGAGATCCACCAGTCAAAAATGATTATCGAAGAGGTGCGTGAGCAGCTTAAAGGGGAGATGGATCAAGTTCCTGTTCTCCCAATTGGTTGTATGATCGAGGTTCCTTCTGCTGTGATGATCTGCGATGCGCTCGCTAAAAACTGCGATTTTCTCTCAATGGGAACAAACGATCTGGTTCAATATACTCTGGGAGTTGATCGAAGTAACCCCTCTATGCGGGAGCTCTACTACCCGGCCCATCCAAGTGTCTTGAGGATGGTCAAATTGATTGCAACGGAAGCCAAAAGACAGAACGTCCCCTTAACCATCTGTGGGGAGATCGCCTCCGACACTCTTTTCACTCCCCTTTTACTCGGGCTTGGACTCAGCGATTTTTCAATCGCGCCGAGATATCTTCCCTATGTGAAACAGGCGATCCGTAAATGGACCATTGTTGAGGCATACCAAGTGGCAGAAGAAGTTCTTAAACTCACCGATCCGAAAGAAATTTCCGATCTTCTAATCAAGTTGCAGAAGAAGGGTTAAAAGGCCCACTCAAGTCTAGCTTCTCCTTCATTGATCGCTGTTTTATTGTTAAAGAGCCCTTTATACCCGACGAGAAATGAAAAACAATCGCCAAACGCCGCTTTTAGTCCCGCTCTGGGCGATCCTAATTGATTAGAAGAGTGGTAGCTTTTGATATCCATCACGCATGATTCTCCTATAAAGGAGGCCTTTTGTTTGGAAGTTTCGAGAGGGAACTCGCCTACCCAGCCCAAGCCCAGATAGGGAGTAAAACAGCAATTTTGATCACCAAGTGTATAATACCAAATAAGACCCGCTTCACCTCTGAGCATGTTTTGTGTTTTCGATTTAACGTTTAGATCGAGGCTCTCTGCCTGTTTTTCTTTAAAGCTGCTTCGATTGAAATAGTGGTAATCGACAAGGGCAATCGGCTGAAATGTAGAACAGCCACACTCCCAATTGTATTTTCCTCCGAGGTGTGCACTAATGAAGGTGTTCCAGAAATCTGCTTTAGCTGTCCTATCAAAGTATCTGAAGGCAATCTTTTTCCTCGTCTCGTTGTCGCTGCACCCACCGAGGATTGATCCGTCGATACTAAAGCCGTTGCAGATCCAGCTTGCATAGACCCCTCCGTAGTAGCTATTGATTTGGCCATCCCCCTTATCCTCTTTCCAGTCAAAATTCGTATTGGTGTATCCAGCGCTCGCCCCGTAGTACCAGCCACAGGAATTGTAAAAATCAAGCCCCATAAGAATACCCACACTATCAGCACTAAACTTAGGGAGACTGTTATAGAGCTTAGTATTTTCCATGAAATTCCAAAATCCGGTTACCCAGACGTTTGGTCCACACTCACAGGTCTCTTGTCTTGATGAGCAGCATAGTTCGAAAAGATGCTGAGAGAGGATGTCGGCAACGTAGCTGTTGTTACGGGCGTTGATCCACTCAAGCGATCCATATCGGACCGATGAGATATCAACAAGTGCAGTATTGACCTGATTATCGTTTAACATTCCGAGAAGTTCCACCACTGTCGCAAAATCAGAGGCTGGGGAGATCGTCTGCGAGACGATACATCGCGCTACTTCTGATGGGACCCCTGTTTGGATATTTTGATCGATAAAGATCCTATTGTCGATGATAGTTAATAGAACGCTTCCATAAGATACTTTTACCTCAAGATTTTCTCCAACGGTTCCGATGAGAGTAGGTGGGCTATTAAATTCGCCAGTAGTGGGTCCGTCGATGATGAGATAGGTAGTTCCAGCGATGTAGTTCCCCGCATTGGCGATGATCTCCAAGGTTCCAGCTAGTGTCGCACTGCCTGCGTTGATCGAAATGATGTCGTTATTCCCACCTGTTGGGGTGATATCGACAGCAAGTGTTCCCGATGCTGTTTGAACAAAGTCTCCCTCAAGAGTAATCGTCCCAACCCCTCCTGCTCCAGGACAGACCCTTCCTGAGTTGGTTAAATTCCCACTTCCAGTAACTGGTGAACTGAGGGCTGTAAACGATCCACTTAGAGTGCCATTTGGTTCGACAACAATCGGGGTAATCACAGAGGTATCTATCCTGAGCTCTCCGACAGATACTGTCGTCGTTCCTGTGTAGGTGTTTGCGCCTGTCAACGTGAGGAGGCCAGAGCCCATCTTGGTGAGTCCTTTTGTATCAACACTGCCTCCGCCAGCTCCGATATCGCTTTCAATAGGACTTGGCATCACCAAGTCAGAGGTAATACTAAAGGTAAGAGAAGAGTCTGACATCATAAAGATATCTGTTCCCCTTGTGAAAGCACCGGAACCACCTGAACCTGTCGTTACCGAGTTACCAGAAAAGCTGATCGATCCCGCTAAAGTAAGCGCTCCACCGTTCCGAATGAAAATGGCTCCTCCCAATCCGGCGCCACCCCCTCCAGACACCCCGTCAATCCCACTTGCACCTCCAAAGACACTCGTTCCGCTAGAAGTCGTTCCAGCTCCCCCACCGCCAGCAAAGCCGCCATCTCCTCCATTAGTGTAGACTGAGGAGTAATCAAAACCACCACCGCCTCCGCCGCAAAAGCCTCCATTCCCTCCATAAAGAGCGCCATAGCCTCCGCCGCCACCTCCTCCCCCAAACTCTCCTCCATCAGGAGGTGGTCCCATCGACGAAGCGAAAGCACCATCACCGCCCCCGCCGCCACCTGCTCCGCCATCACCCCCGAGTGC
>CAYGSB010000004.1:0-135526 GCA_964352505.1 uncultured bacterium | reverse complement strand
TCGTCAGGCTTTCGCCCATTGCGAAAGATTCTCGACTGCAGCCTCCCGTAGGAGTTTGGGCAGTGTCTCAGTCCCAATGTTGGCGATCAATCTCTCAATCCGCCTAGACGTCTTAGCCTTGGTGCGCTATTATCACACCAACTAGCTGATATCGCATGAACCTCTCTCTTACCGCAAGGCCAGGTTTCCCCGGTCCCCCGCTTTGATGTTTGGAGATCCCTCCAAGCACCTCATTCGGTATTAGCGGCCGTTTCCAGCCGTTATCCCAAAGTAAGAGGCAAGTTGTTCATGTATTACTAACCCTTCCGCCACTAAGTAGCAAGCAAGCTTACTACTTCGTGCGACTTGCATGCCTCATCCACGCCGTCAGCATTCAATCTGAACCAAGATCAAATTCTCAAAGAAATAATACTTTGACAATGTTGTCTTATATAAAAAATTTAAAATGGACAAACAGAACTTTCATTCTGCTTGCACAAGCGTTTGTTCACATCACTTCATTACTGCTGTCAAAAGAGCTTGTGCTTGGCTAAAAACTGCCGAGCTTTCCTTTCATCCGATATTCCGTTTGAAGGAAGCCATAAGATTACATAATGCTTTGATTTTTTCGCAAATGCTTTTCTTTCAAAATAGAATTAAAATAAAAAATACTATTGTATGCATTGCCAGTTTTCGTGTCGAGAAGCACCTCTCGAAGCGTATTACTACTTTCACAAATAAAAAAGGCGACTTGCTAACAAGTCGCCTTTTGTATGCAGATTGAAATTTTTCTTACCCAGCAAGCAGGTGTCTTTGGAGTAAATAAGCCCCCATCCCAAGGAGATATCCTATAAAGACAGGTAGGGTCATTTTCTTCATGTACCCAAAGAAGCTGATCTTTTCTAACCCCATTAGAGCAACACCTGAGGATGAACCAATAAGGAGCATGCTACCCCCTGTTCCCGCCGCATAGGCAATCATGTGCCAGAGGGTCGAGTCGACCGGAAATTCAGATATAGGATACATCCCCATGGTCCCGGCAACAAGGGGGACGTTGTCTATAATTGCAGAGAAGATCCCAATCAGGGTTGCAATAAGGGGTAGATTTTGAACTTCCCTTTCGAGCCATCCAGCAAGTTCGTTCAAGAGCCCTGCTGCTTCCAGTGCATTGATGCAGAGAAGGATTCCCAAGAAGAAGAGGACTCCGGACATGTCAATCCTTGTTAAAACCGTTGGAACCCGCAGGTGCTGCCTGTGCTCGTAGCGATGGTGCAATAGGTCCGTCACCAGCCATAGAAGAGCGACTCCTAGCAGCATACCCATAAAAGGAGGAAGCCCTGTTAGCGCTTTGAAGATCGGAACAAAGATTAACGCTCCTATCCCCATAAAGAATACCAAACGGGCGCCCGGCTCGGGCACTACATCAAACTGCTCCTCTTCAGGAGGAGCAATATCCCCTTTCTGCCTTAAGGCATAAAAACCCACAGGAACCAATACTGAAATAACGCTGGGAATAAAGAGGGCGGCCATCACTTTTAACGAGGTGATTTGCCCATTGATCCAGAGCATTGTCGTTGTCACGTCTCCAATTGGAGTCCAGGCTCCGCCCGCATTTGCAGCCACTACTACGATGCAGCTTAGCAGAAAGCGATCTCCCCTATTCGGGATGATTTTTCTCAAGAGCGAAACCATTAAGATGGTTGTGGTTAAGTTGTCGAGTACTGCCGAGAGAAAAAATGTGGCAATCGAGATGATGATGAACATTTTTCTTTTCGAGTTTGTCCGTATGATATCGGTGACGATTTTAAACCCTTTATGAGAGTCGATCAGCTCAACGAGGGTCATTGCCCCCATTAAGAAGAAGATGATCTGCGAGACGTCAGAGACGTGGACGCCGAGCCGTTTTATGTCTTCCGGCAGGGGGAGAGCACTAAACACAAAATAGATTAGCCAACAGAGAACGGCAATCAGCAGGGCTACCGCCGTTTTGTTGATTTTGAGGTTGTATTCGAAAATAATGGCGGTGTACCCAAGCCCGAATACGAGCAAAATCATGGGATACAGCCAACTTGAAGCTTCTACCATTCTAAATTCCTTGGTGTATGATGTCGTGCATTCGAATTAATCCAACGACCTTATGATTTTCTGTTACTGGAGCAACCATAACGAATCGCTCATTTTGCATAAGCTTCATCGCAGTATGGGCGAGTTGATCAGGCCCTACTGTAATAGGCACCCGATTCATGACTTCTTTCATCCTTTTTTCTAGCAAGCGAGAGCCTTCTTTTTCCAAAGCTCGTCTCAGGTCCCCGTCTGTAAAAATCCCCTCTAGCCGATGTTCCCTATCAACAATGAGTAAACAGCCGCATCTCTTGTTAGAGAGCTCTACAATCACATCGACGAGCCGATCGCTACTCTTACAAAGCGGCAAGTTGGTTTGCATGAGATCCCGAACCGTATAGGCTATCTGTTTTCCAATACTTCCCGATGGATGATTATCAGCGTAATTCTCTATGGTAAACCCCTTCTCCTGCATCAAGGTCATCGCAAGGAGATCCCCAAAGAGGAGCTGGACGGTGGTGGATGTTGTGGGGGCGAGATCAAAAGGACAGAGCTCCTTTTCGACGGGGAGCTGGACAACGAGATCGGCTCCTCGAGCAAGACGACTACTTGTTTCTGACACGACGGCTATGCTTTTGCTCCCCTTTTTCCGAATCCGAGGGAGTAAATTTACCAGCTCGTCCGTTTCTCCGCTTTTGCTAAAGAGAAGGACTAGGTCGTCTTCCCCAATCGCCCCAATATCCCCGTGGAGGAAGTTGATAGCCGGTAGGTGCATTGCTCTTGTACCGGTGGAGATCAGGGTCATCGCCACTTTTTCAGCAATGATTCCGCTCTTGCCGATCCCTGTGACCACGATCAATCCCTTGCATCCCAAACAAGCTTCGACGACCTTGTCCACATCTGCAATCTGAATTTGATCAAAAAAGGCGTTTATATATTGCCTTTGTTGGAGCATCAGAGCAAGTGTAAGGGATGTTTCGGTCGGATTCATGCCCCTGAAAATAGCAATTTCTCTTGTAATCATCAAGGAAATCCCATAGAAAGTGGAGAAAAGAGCAAGATGCAAGGATCTCAATGCCGAATGAAAAAATCCCCGTAGCGATCGCCAGGGGCGATGGAATCGGTCCAGAAATCATGGACGCTGTTATTCACATCCTCGATGAGGCAGGCGCGAACCTGGATTACCGTGAAGTAAAAATTGGAGAGGAGTGCTATCTCCAAGGTCACACCACAGGGATGGAGCCTTCTACCTGGGAGACCCTCAGAGAGACGAAAGCCTTCCTTAAGGCCCCCATCACAACGCCTCAAGGCGGAGGCTATAAAAGCCTCAATGTGACGATCCGCGGAGCCTTTGGCCTCTATGCAAATGTCCGCCCTTGCATCGCCTACGCCCCCTTCATCGAGACAAAGCACCCCAAAATGGATGTGGTGATCGTCCGAGAGAACGAGGAGGACCTCTATGCAGGGATCGAGTACCGGCAAACGCCTCAAGTGTGCGAATCCCTAAAACTCATCTCCCGCCCCGGAACAGAGAAGATCGTCCGCTACGCCTTTGAGTATGCGAGGGCCTATAAACGGAAGAAGGTGACCTGCTTCACCAAAGATAATATCATGAAGCTTACCGACGGGCTATTTCACACCGTTTTTGAGGAGATTGCAGCTGAATACCCCGATATTGAAAACGAACATTGGATCATAGATATCGGCACTGCCAAGCTCGCCGACACCCCCGAAATGTTCGATGTCCTCGTCCTCCCCAACCTCTACGGGGATATCCTCTCAGATGTGGCAGCCCAGATCTCGGGATCTGTGGGCCTTGGAGGCTCGGCCAACATAGGGGATCACGGCGCGATGTTTGAGGCGATTCACGGCTCAGCCCCTCGCCGAGCCGGCCAAAATGTCGCAAACCCCTCCGGCCTCCTCTTCGGAGCTATTCTCATGCTCAACCACCTAGGGCTCAACGAGATAGCCGAAAGAATCCACAACGGATGGCTTAAAACTATCGAGCAAGGGATCCACACTTACGACATTTTCCAAAAAGAGTACAGCAAGCAAAAAGTTGGCACTAAGGAGTTTGCGATTGCAGTAGGAAAGTATTTAGGTCAAAAACCTGAGACTCTCAAACCGGTTACTTACACAGAAAACCAGAAGCTGAAGGCCCTTACCCCTTCTAAACCCCCTCCAAAGGAAAAAAGAACTCTCATTGGGGTCGACATCTACCTCTATTCAAATATAGAGCCATCAGAGCTCCAATCAACGCTCTCCTCTACCCCTACCCCCCTATCTCTCAAGCTCCTCTCGAATAGAGGGGCCAAGGTCTGGCCAGACGGCCAAAGAGAAACCTTCTGCGTTGATCAATTTCGGGCCCGATTCACCCATCCCGAGAAGAAGCAGAGTATTACCCCAGATATCATCTTAGAGACTCTAAAAGCCCTCAATGAGGCTGGATTTGATATCATCAAAACGGAGAACCTCTACCTCTTCGACGGGTCTCCAGGCTTTTCTACAGCAGACATTCTCTAAGTCTCTTATTATAAATAGATTAAAACTCCTTCTAAACAAACCTTCAATGTTAGTTTAATTTTAATTTGACTTTAATACAGTGTTATTATAAAATTTAATCATACTTAATAAAATTTAACCTTAATTCAAGGAGATAATAAAGATGAGCAGCAAAGCTATTAATTTAAGAGCCCTTTCCTCTGGAACCTTGGCCCTATCATCAAAACACGAACTTACCCTAGAGCAAGGGAGAGTTGTGGCCAAGACAGCAAGTCTATTCGACAGAACCTTCGGAGGGGCCCCAAAACAAAGTCCTATCGCCCTTTCAGCTGCAGTCCAAAGCAGCCTCATTAGAGAGCTTCAACGGACCACCCCTACAAGCGCTGAATTTCCTGTTATACGAGCAAATCTAGACACTTTAAAACAGTATGTAACCGAAAAATGTGTTTCAAGAGAAGAAGCAAACGAAGTTGAACTAAATTTTGACGCAATTAACGTAGCCCTTACCTCTAAAGAGCCTACTTTGGTCGGGCAAGCTGCAAATTTTGTCTCAAGAGCTGCGAGAGTATTTACAGGGACAACTAATTCCGCTCAATCTCTCGAGAGGACCCTTAAAGCAAAAAGAGCTCAGATCCGAGCAAATTTAGCACTGATTTCACGCGCAGATAACCCTGACATTTACGATCGCCTTATCCAAGCAGATCGTGCTCTAGCAGGTCAACTCGATACAGTTACCAGGAACCCTGCGCTTGTTAACCGCCAAGCAGAACTTCGAAGAGATATTTCTAGAGTTTTAGATGGGCTGGTTGGGACAGGGCTTATTGCTAATGACGGTGAAAAGCAAGCGTTTTTACGTCTTCCCGTCGCAGAAAAACTACGCATTATCAATCACGACCTTGACAGAGGACACCTGAACCAGGATCAGCAAGGGGATATTGCCCTCTTAGTCGACCTGCTTGAGCAGATTGACCCTGCTCTAGAAAGAGACCAGCTAGAAGCGCGTAACCGAATCTTAGCCGGGCTTGGTGATGTTCTAACTCCAGATCAAATCAGAGAGCTTGGAGGGACAGCAGAAGGTGGCAAAAAAAATCGACTTGGTGGAGTTCTCAAGCGTCTCGTGCTCTATTACGGTACAGACTTTATTGGCGGAGCCCCTGCGGTAGTAAATACTGTAGCTGGCGGCGTATTTAAGACTCTCCCCTTCGGGCTTGGATACCTCCCTGCAATGATAAAAGCGGCATTGATTATCGCCCCTGAAGAAGTCATTGAATATACCCCCGAAGCGATTAAGAAGCCTTTGAGAGAATACGTTCCTCAGAGAATTCAAAATCTCTTCTTCGCAATTGTATTATAAACCCGAAATGCACACAGCCTTCAATTCCCCTATTGAAGGCTGAACTTTTACTTGGAGAAAGCGATGAGTATTGAATTAACAAAAAGCCTTATGAACCCCTTCGTTATGGGGACCCATCAATTTGGAGTTTCCGATGAAGGAAAACTCACATTGGTAGAAAGATCGGCGAATCCCTTTCTGGATACAACAGCCCCTCTTTTAATTGCTGAGGCTCTTTCGAGCGCAGCTCCCGACTTTAAGGAATCGACAAGTGCCGACCCGTCATCTCGAAGCATTATCGTGCTACATCTCCAAGAATCAGCCAAGGAACTAAAGATTGGCGTCTCCTCTTCTACTGCCCAGCTAATCGACACCCATGTTAGACGCGTCATTAAAGAGCTAGACCCTACGGCTGATCTAGATACACGATCATATGCCCCTCTTTTAACGGGGACAGTGGGGATGATTTCTGCACTAGCCCTTACTATTTACACCCTATTTCTCGGGAGCATCTCCTATTTTAAAAAACCAGAGGCTCGAAACACCTCCCCAATTACGATTCCAAGATCTCTTCTTCCTGCGAGACGAAAAACTGCAGCCAAATCAATAACGGTGGCCGGAAAAAGGAATGTCGGACTTGCTACTTGGGCTAAAAATTCAAGAGCTCCAACTGCGTATTCAGCACCTAGATCCGACCAGAGTTTTGCTCAAAGAGTGATAACAGCCTACCCGACACCTCGAGTTGGAAAGACGCAGCAAGAAGCACCCAACTATCGTCCGACTTTGAGGGAGAGACTAAAAGGTGCAGTTCCACAATCTCTCCACAATCAACAAGATCCATTCCACTTTCCTATGGAACGCTCTGAATTTACTTCGATTCACAACCCTTTTAATTAAAAAATAAAATACTAATTACTAAATAGTTAGTATTGACTTGTTATTATTAAAACTATATAATTTAACAAAGTCTTAATAAAAAGAGGGAATAATAGAAATGTCAATACAAACTCTATCAAGCATCATCAGCATGACCTTCTACGCTGCTGGCGAAATTCTTGGGATTTTGTTTGATGAAACGGGCAAAATCGCTCTTGCTGTGAAAGATTTATTTGATAACGGCATCCCCCTCCAAGAAAGTACCCGTTTGTCTTCACTTCGAAACAAAGTAGAAAAGGGGTTTCAATCCCTGCCATCTCTTGGAATTTCATCACTACCTCTAAGTATCTCTGAGCAGTTGTTTTCTAAAGCAAGCCCCCCCCGTCCCACCTACGATCTTAAGGGGCATTTTCAAAGAATCAACAGAAAAGGGAGACCGACAGAAGGCTATAGAAAAGCAGCCCCTCCCCCACCCAAGCCTAAAACAAGCTTGTTGCAAATGATGAGCGAAAGAACCCCTCCACGAGGATCCAAAACCGTTCAATCTCGATCGAAACTTGGAAATCCCTTTCTTCCTCCACCACCCTCTTCTGAAGAGCCTCTCAAGTCAGAAAGTACAATAAAAACTTTGTTGATCGAGTCTTTGACCAAACCACTCACAGAAGCAGAAAAGGGGGTTTATCGGTTAGGAAATCGACTTTACAAACTAGGAGTTTTTGGCCTTGAGAGTTGGAAAGAGTTTTTGTCTTTTACTTACGAGCAACAACAATCGCTACTCACCGCTGCTCAAGAAAAGCTCCCCCTCCAAAATCTAGGAGAAAAGTATAATGAAGCCCGCGACGCAATTTCAGGATTGGCTGAAGCTCTTTACTTCTCAAAAGATGATCATAAGGACGGGTTGAAAAGTGAGATGCATACTATCCTCAATGAATTCATCGAAATAGACTTTATGCAACAAGGAGATGTTTCAAAATTTCTCGTTCTGAATATAGTCAACCAAATGGAAGTCATTAACAACGGGATTAAAGAAACAACAGTCAAAAATTCTCCGTTTGCAAGGGAACAAAAAAAGCTAGTCCGCCTCGCACAAATCATCTACGAATTGCACAGGTTAGATTTGCCAGCCAGTTCTTTTGAGGAACAAATAACCAATGAGATTAAAACGATTTTGACACAGGTCGATGTTGTCGGAGCTATCCCTGGACTTACCGATAAAACGTTTACCAAAATGCCGATTGAAAAGCAGTTCAAAGAACTCGATGGTGCCATTAGACAAATAGAGGATAGCCTTCCTGAGTTTCGTCCATTGATTCCTAATATGAAGAAGTTGAAAGAGTTGATTGCAAAAGTTGCAATCTACAATGCGCTTGTTGACCTTGAAAAATTAGGTGTTTTGTTTGATGGAGGAATTCCGCAGTTTCAGAGGATGGCTGTGCCACAGCAGCTTGATGCAATCCACATCATTAAACCCTCGATCGACCCCTTTTCTAAAGAGGATCCATTTCCTAAACTTGAATATTTAGAAAAAGTTCTCAATCTATTGGGTTCCCTAAAATAAAAAACCCCCAAGTTTCCTTGGAGGTATTCTTCTTTGTCCACCGGTAAATGGTTTATGCTTGCGAAGTCGTTCCACCGATGTAGTGGAATGGCAGTTTGACGGCTTCCCAAACAAAGCTTGCTGTCGTACCTACAGCAGAGGTTATAGCTGTTGCAACAGGAGCCACAGTCCATCGCCAAATAAAGTTTCCAACGCTACGGGTTTTATCTTTAGCAATGAGTTTCCCTATCTTTTGCAAATCACCGATTGCTCCATCCACTGCTTGTTCAATCCGAGCTTTTTCGAGCGAATTCGTATGACTTGTCATCTTACCCTTAATCCTCTCAAGGTTTGTGATGACGCCATCGACGTCTACCCCTTGCGACCGGATAAGCTCTTTATCTCTTACGACCATTTTAGCTAAATTTTCCGCGTTGGCAATTTTTGCAGCAGCAGGCGACTCGGGTCTGGCAAAGTAATCTCGCCACGACTCGGCTTTTTCAGGTATTGCAAACCATTTTTGGAAGAACCAGCGATTCTTCGTTAGATGGACCTCAAAATCACCCGATTTGGTCTGTCCGATATGAAATCTCTCATTGAAACGGAGAGGCCAAATTGTTTTAGCAAGTTTATTATAAAAGAGGTGACGTGCAATCGCCTGGGTCGGGCGAAAACGACCGGGCTGACCTTTTACAAAGTAGTCCATCCCTTCCTTAATTGCAGTGTTTTGCAGAGTAATAACCGCTTTTTCTAACGTCCGGTAAATTTTCTCGGCTTCCTCAGGAGTGGTGTTGCGCGACAAGTTCCCAGCCATTCTTTGGTAGACCTTTGAAATACGGCCAAGATGGCATCCGGGATCATTGACAATCTCCTTAGCGAAGGCTTCTGTCATCCCAGCTAGGGCTTCAACGTTTGTAAGCTTTTTAGATGTCGATATCGGTGAGAGGTAGAGTCGAAGGGGATTAAAGCGGGTGAGTTTATCCCTCTCAATGACTTTATAGGAGTCTTGCCCACCAAAGAAGGACTCTGTTTTAGACACTTCTACGTGTTTATTATATCCTGTCTGAACCCACCCATCTTTAGCAGAAATGGCCCTAAAGAAGTCCATGGGCTGTACTGAGCTAGTGTTTAAATTTAAACTCATATTATCACTCCTTGTATTATTTAGTTTATCTATTTTAACACGTTCTTTAATTATCAAACACACGATCAATTATTTTATAAAAAGTTTTACTATTCAAATAAAAGTTTAGGGGTTATATCTGGCGATCTATGGCCATGTATCAGGTAGAAGCTGAAGCTCTTTATTTCAATGCGCAAGAGACCGGTGTTTCCTATGCAATTGTTGATGAAAGGGTTGTAAACCCAAATTTCAATAAGCGTTTAGGAGCAAGAGTAGGAATCGGGATCGAGCTGGGAGAGGAATCCTGGGAGCTTGGGTTACAATTTCTCCACTATCACGCGAGAGTAACGGATAGGAAAAGAGGGGATCTCTACCCCTGCTGGGGCCACCCCCTCCACTTAAATGGAGAGACATTCGATCAAGCAGAAAACCTTTGGAGGCTCCACTTAGGTTTTTTGGATGCCACTCTCTCTAAAGGGTGGTCGATTTCATCTTGTCTACACCTTACCCCTTTTACAGGACTTCGCTATGCCGAGGTCCGGCATAAATTAAAGACTGATTATCAAGGGACAATAAGTGAGAAACTCTGCTTTAAAAATAAGTTTTGGGGAGTGGGACCTGGGGTTGGTTTAGAGGGGATTTGGCGCATTCTGGATTATGTTGGGATCTACTCAAGAGGAGCCTTTCACCTAGTCTATGGGCAATTCTATATCCATCAAGATATGAATGGGATCAAACTCTTTAATAGCTTTTTTCAGACGCAAGGGATGTTTGAGACGGCAGCAGGATTGGATATGAAGTGGAACCAACTACACGCTCGCATTGGCTGGGAGCTCCACTTACTGCTCGGACAAAATCAACTTGTCCGCTTTGTTGATGATGTTACAGTCGGTAAATTTTTCTCCCATTTGGGCGACTTATCAATGCAGGGACTCACCTTAAGTCTCAGCCTAGAGTTCTAGGTCCCCTTCTAGGTGTTGTTTTAAGGCCCCCAGGAAACCACACCCATACATCCCGTCAATGACTCTGTGATCAAAGGTGAGACAGATGTTCATGATTTGGCGCACATGGAACCGCTCATCATCGATGGGAACAACCCGTTTTGTAATCCCTCCCATACCGACGATTGCAACCTCTGGGTAGCGGATGATCGGGATGCCGATTTGTACCCCTGACATCCCAAAGTTGGTCATTGTTATCGTCCCTTCTTTAACATCATCAGGGCTCAAGGAGTTCGTTCGGGCTTTCTGTGCAAAGTTGGCTACGTTTTTAGCAATGTCTGGAAGAGTTAACTCTTGGCAGCCTTTGATAACAGGAACCATGATCCCCTGCTCAACACTGACAGCGATCCCGATATTGATGAATTTTTTCACAACGATGGTGTCATTTTGCAATGAGGCGTTGAGTAAGGGGTACTCTTTTAGCGCACGGGCAATCGCACGCGCGACAAAGGTAGTAATTGTAATTTTCACCCCATGCTTCGCCAAAAAAGACTCTTTTTCTTTTTTGATCGTCTTCATGATGTCGGTGACATCAACTTCTAAAACAAGAGCTGCATGAGGAGCTTCATAGAAAGATTTGACCATGTTCTCAGCGATTGCTTTGCGCATCCCTGTGAGTTTGATGTGTTCAACATCCCCACTTACCTGTGGCACTTCCAGAGGACAGGGTTTTTTCCTCTTTGCGATGTAGTCTTCAAGGTCTTTTTTTGTGATCCGGCTCCCGGCCCCTGTCCCCGAAATTTTTTCAAGCTCTTCATAGGAGACTTTGTTCTCCCTTGCAATCCTGAGTAGGGCGGGAGAGTAATAGTCCTTCATTTCATCAGAGGTTGTTATAGCGTGGGTTTGGTCGGCTTGTTTTTTCTCCGTCGGAGCTACCGAGCCCATATCACTCGATATTACCCCTAAAAGATCCCCTACATTTAGCTCTTGCTCGGGCTGTGCATTGATTGTTTTCAGGGTCCCGGCTACAGGCGAGGGAATTTCACTGTTCACCTTGTCTGTTGAGACTTCTAGAAGGGGTTCGTCTTTAGAAACAGCGTCTCCCTCCTTTTTAAACCATTGGACGACGGTGGCGTTCATGATGCTTTCGCCGAGCTTTGGTAGTGTTACTTCAAAATCTTGACTCACGCGGTTACCTCTTTAATAAATGTCTCTAAGTGTTCTTTGCCGATGAAGGGTTTTAGGGCCATCCGGACTGCAATAATTGGCAATTGAAGGACCAGGTCTGGGGGGAGCTTAACGGCGTCTTTCTCCGTGCAAACTAGACACGCAGCCCCTTTCTGTTTTCCTAAATTCGCTAACCGCTCAAGCTCCTCTACTTGAAATGGATCGTGATCGGGTTTTTCCGCTTTCATCACAATATCGCAGCCAAGTGTTTTTAACGTATTTTGAAAGCGGTAAGGGGCTGCAATCGCGCAAAAGGAAACAACTTTTTTGCTCGCAAGCTCTGTCTTATTTTCGATGATCCTCTGCATGCAAACAATAGGAGCCTTGGTGTAAATGCGAATTTTTGGTTCTAGCTGCTTGTAATGCTCTTCATCGCGGACTCCATTGAGGAAAATACAGTCTGCAGTTGCGAGCCTTTTGGGACTGTCACGAAGAAAACCGCGGGGCAGAAAATATCCAGCTCCGAAAAGGTTCTCCGCATCCATTGAAACTACCTCATAGTCCCTATGTAGCTGACGGTGTTGCATTCCATCGTCGAGGAGAAAGATGTCGGGATCGTATAGCTGGGCAATATGTCCTGCAAATGCCCGGTTGGGATGGACGACGACTGTGCTTTCAGGAAGTTTTTTTGCAAGGAGCAGCGGTTCATCGCCACACTCTTCAAAAGAGGTGTCTTCTTTGACAAAAACAGTTTTTTTGCTCTTTCGCTTATAACCCCGTGAAAGGATGACCACTTTTTTGGGATATAGTGATTGAGCTAGGTATTGTACAAGGGGTGTTTTTCCGGTTCCCCCCGCTACAACATTTCCGACGCTGATTACCGGAACATTTAGCTTAGATTTAGGAAAACCAATATCATAAGCGAAGTTGCGAAGGCAAACACCGGCCCGATAACACTCGCTCATCACACGGAGGAGCCCCTTTGTCACTGTTTTTTTCTTCTTTTCTTCTAGGATCTCTAAACTACTAGTCATGGAACAGGGTCTTTTCTACCATTTCAATGATGATGTGGATCGCAGCCATATGCGCTTCTTGGATCCGGTCTGAATATTCAAAGCCTTCTACACACCATTCGATATCAGAGAGTCCCTTGATCTTCCCCCCCGTTTTCCCGAGAAAAGAGATGACGCTCAGCTCTTGTTCTTTTGCTACTTTGACAGCCTCGACAAGGTTCGAGGAGTTACCGCTCGTTGTCAGGGCGACGAAAATATCACCCGGCTTACCATAGGCCTCCACACCTCTTGAGAAAACCCCTTCAAATCCGAGATCATTCGCTGTGCAAGTAAGATGGCCGGGACAAGAGAGGGCAATCGCAGGAAGAGCTCTTCTCTTTTCCCGGAATACACCGGTCAGCTCTTCAGCAAAGTGCATCGCATCGCACATGCTCCCCCCATTTCCAGCGATAAGGAGTTTTCCTCCCCCTTTAAAACAGTCTGTAATGAGATGCGCCGCTTCCTTAATGAAGGAAACGCTCTTTGGATCACGAAGAATTTGGATTGCGCGGATCCCTTCTTCAACCGACTCTAAAATTTTTGTTTCCATACCATTCCCATAATAGGCCGTTGGTGCATATTGACTCTAGATTAAAAATACATGTAGGATGCGGATTATGCAGAAAGAGACCTTTCAGATTCAAGAATTGGATTGTCCCGAAGAGTGCCGTCTTCTCAGAAAAGCCCTAGAGGGAGAAAAAGGGATTGGACGGCTCGATTTCGACGTGATCAATGGGCAGATGGATGTCACCTATGATCCGATGAAGATCGATTCGGAAAAAATTCTTGAACTTGTCCGTTCAACCGGAATGCATGTCTCCCTCTTCAAGAACAGAGAAAAACTCACCTTCTGGCAAAAACAGGGACGACTCATCCTCTGTGCTACAAGTGGAGTGCTCCTATTCATCGGGTTCCTTTTGCATTTGATCGGCCCTTTAGATTTCAGCGATGTCGGGGGCTTAGAGCCCTCTTTTGACTTTCCCCCTTTTTTCCCTACCCTATTTTATTTAGCAGCGATTATTGCAGCCGGCTGGTTTGTCGCTCCAAAAGCCCTTGCAAGTTTGCGACATGTTTCGTTTGATATGAATGTCCTGATGCTGATTGCTGTAATCGGTGCTATTTGCATAGGACAGCTTTTTGAAGCGGCGACTGTGACCTTTTTGTTTTCTCTGGCCCTTCTACTAGAGAGCTGGAGTGTTGACCGAGCACGCAAAGCGATTAGCGCCCTTCTCGATTTATCCCCACCCTTTGCACGTGTAATGGAAAAAGGCGAGCTCATTGAGAAAAAAATAGAAGATGTAGCCATCGGAGATATCATCCTCGTTCGACCCGGAGAAAAGATCCCTCTCGATGGAGAAGTCGTCAAAGGGAGCTCTTCTGTCAACCAGGCGCCGATCACCGGCGAGTCTATGCCCGTTTCCAAAAATGAAAAGGATCCCGTTTTTGCAGGGACGATCAACGAAGATGGCGCTCTAGAAATAACCGTGACAAAAGGGGCAAATGATACAACGTTGGCCCGCATCATCCAAATGGTCCAAGATGCTCGATCAAGAAGGGCAAAGAGCGAAAAATGGGTCGACCGCTTCTCTAGGGTCTATACTCCCCTCATGATGAGTTTAGCCCTTACCGTAGCTCTCATCCCTCCCCTGCTTTTCCACGAGCCTTGGCTCGACTGGATCTATCGGGGACTTGTCATGCTCGTGATCGCCTGTCCTTGCGCTCTTGTGATTTCAACCCCCGTCAGCATCGTCTCAGCGCTCACCTCAGCTGCTGCAGCCGGAGTACTCATAAAGGGAGGCATTTACCTAGAGGCTGCCGGCAAACTCGACGCAATCGCCTTCGATAAGACAGGTACAATCACTCTAGGGAAACCCTCTGTACAAAAAATTATCCCTCTCAACAACCATAGCATAGAAGATTTATTGCGCATCGCAGCCCAGCTTGAACTCCCAAGCGAGCATCCCTTAGCAAGGGCCATTCTCGCAAAGGCAAAAGAAAAGGGGATCCATCCCACACCTGCCCAGGACTTCCAGATTTTCAAAGGACTCGGCGCTGAAGGGACCATTGATGGACAGCGTTTTTGGATTGGAAGCCACCGCTTCATGCACGAGCAAAAACGGAACGAGAGCAAAGAGGCTCATGAAGCAGCCGTCCGTCTTGAAGAAGGGGGCCATTCTGTCGTTGCAATCGGCGATTTTACCCATATCTGCGGTCTCATCAGTATTGCAGATGAGCCCCGCCCGAATATAAATGCCATCCTCTCCTCGATCCGCGAACTTGGCGTTTCACCCCTAGTCATGCTTACTGGAGACAACCAAAAAACAGCCCAAACCCTAGCCAAACAGGTTGGAATTTCCACCTACTTCGCAGAACTCCTCCCAGAAGACAAAGTGGAAGCGATTGAAAACCTCAAAAAAACTCACCGAGTCATTGCAATGATTGGCGATGGGGTCAACGATGCGCCGGCGATGGCTGCTAGCTCGTTTGGTATTGCCATGGGAGCAATGGGAACAGATGCAGCTTTTGAAACAGCAGATATTGTTCTGATGACAGACGACCTCTCCCTCATACCCTGGTTGATTCGCCATGCCAGAAGAACGCTTAAAACCATCAAGCAAAACATCACCTTTGCCCTCGGCGTAAAGGCCCTCTTTATTACCCTAGCTCTCTTTGGTCTTGCGACCCTCTGGATGGCCATCGCAGCAGATACAGGAGCTTCTCTTCTCGTCGTTTTCAACGGTCTGAGACTACTAAGAAAACACTGAACTCTTTGCTTGAAAAAATCTTTAATCACCTATTATCTGTAAAAACATTTTGGAGACACCATGCGTAAATTTATCCCCCTCATCCTTTCATGCACCGCCTATGCCGCTGAAAGTTGCACTCCTCAAGCGCCTGCGCCATGCACCCCTGACAAATGTGAGCCCACATATTGTTTAGGACCTGCCAACCTGCAAGGCAACTCCCCCGTTCGCCCCTACACCTGCGATGGGGATTTTGTTCTCACTGCTTCAGCCCTTTACTGGAAAGCGAACCAAGACGGGCTAGAATTTGGGATTTTTGAAGAACATCAAGCTTTCTTCAGTGTTATGAATCAAGCATTTTCTACCTTACCTATTATTAGCGGAGAATATCTGCGACCTAGGCCAAAATGTACCTGGGGATTCAAATTGGGAATTGAATATGATTCTCCTGTTGATGGATGGGATCTTGGAATTAGCTGGACCACCTACAATGGAATTCAAACGAACGATCGAGTTGAACCAGCCTCGGGAAATTCGATGTGGGCATTCTGGTCAGCAGATTTAGCAATTTCTCCTGGTCCACTTCCTTTCGGTGAAAGCACCTCCCAATGGGAAGTCCAGTTGATGGATATTCCTGTCGAGCTTGGGAGAGAATTTTGGGTAAGTCGATTTTTAACTCTCAGGCCCTTATTAGGAATCAGCTATATCTCTTTGGATCAAAATTATCAATTAAGCTTTTCCGGAGGAGCTTGGAATGAAAACCTCTCTCCGCCTGGCGTAACTGATTGGGTTATTCTAAAGAGCAAATTCCATGGGATTGGCCCCTTTGCTGGGATCGATACGAATTGGCATTTTGGGTGTGGGTGGAGTATTTATGGCGACTTTTCTGCTGCAATTGTGTATGGCCGTTTTTCCGTTGATCACACTGAGAATACTCGCGAAGCAGCCTCTCCCTTCTATAAAAAGCAGGTTTTAAAAACCTCTGATCGTTTTCGAGCCTCAAGACCGATGTGCAATTTTGGAATTGGAGTTGAATATTCGGCGCTTGTCTCTGATTCGAAATATGAAATTAAAGCTCAGCTTGGATGGGAACAGCATCTTTACTTCCACCAAAATCAAATGTGGCGGGTCACAAGAAATATGGGAGTTATAAAGTTCAACCTTCCTAACCAAACTGGAGAAAATGTCTTCACACAAAGCCGAGGAACTCTTTCTGTTGGGGGCTTAACTCTGAAACTTGCTTTTGCTTTCTAATTTTGGTTATTTTCGATGATTCGACCATCGTCAATTTTGACGATGCGGTCCGCGTACTCGAAGATCCGGGGATCGTGCGTTACGATGACGAGGGAGCGGTTTTTTTCTAGGACTTCCTGGCGGAAGAGCTCCATCACTTTTGCCCCAGTCTCATGATCTAAGCTGCTTGTCGGCTCATCGCAAACGATGAGGCTTGGCTCGTGAATACAGCTCCGTGCGATAGCAACCCGCTGCTGCTGCCCCCCCGAGAGGTTTTTAGGCGATTCTTTGATTTTGTCCTCTAGCCCGTACCGAATAAGGATTTCTGCTGAGCGTTTCATCGCCTCATTGTATTCAACCCCGTTCAGGAGCAAAGGGACTGCAACGTTTTCTTGCGCGGTTAACATCGGAATGAGATTAAAGGATTGAAAGACGAAGCCAATATTTTTTCCACGAAAAGCGGTGAGCTCACTATTGTGGAGCTCTCGGAGGTTTTCCCCCAGAACAACACACTCTCCCTCACTCGCATCGAGAATCCCCGCTAGGATCGAAATCAGGGTTGTTTTGCCAGAGCCCGAAGGGCCCACGATCATCAGGAGTTCCCCTGGTTTCATCTCCAGATCGATCCCTTTTAGGGCCTCTACCTGGGTCTCCCCTTCTTTAAAGACTTTTTTGATTCCTCTGCAGTAGAGCACTTGATCCATATAATTGGACTTCTATCATATGTAGCGACCAACTGCAAAACGAATTCATTGTTTTTGACAAAGAGAGTTAGGATTCGATAGGAGCAAAGAAGGTGTTTTCATCAAGCTCTTTGAAGGGTTGATACCCCATCTCTTTAAGCTCATGTAAAAATCTTGCTTTGTTAGATGGCCAGATCTCAAGTATAAGAATGGGCTTATACCGCCCAATAGTATCTCGAGCACCCCGAAGAACTTCTAGTTCATGCCCCTCAACATCGAGATGAATGATCCCAACCCGTTGTCCATTGTCTCTGAGAATTTGATCGAGCGTCATTGATTTGACACACTCAAAAGTTTCGTCTTTTTTCTCTGGATGACCGGGGATAATTTGCGATGAACCACCACAAGCGATTCCACTTTTTGCTGTCCGCATATAAAGTTGGGAGGGATGATCGCTTAAGGCAAGATTAAACAATTGAACATTCTGAAGGCAATTGAGCTCAACATTTTTTGCAGCACAGAGGTAGTTATCTCTCACCGGCTCAAACGCCCATACAGTGTTTTCCCCACTGAGTTTAGAAAAAAAAGGGAGCATATCTCCAAAATAGGTTCCTAGGTGAACGATATCGGTCCCCTCTTCATAAATTTCTGAGATATATCTCAGTGTATTTGCTTCGTAGACTTCCCCTTTTTTGATCATATTCACTGCTATCCTATTATGTCCCTTGGGGACGTAATAGGAGCCGTACTTATTATGATAAATTTTCTGATCCCAAACAGGCTCACTAGAGATGAGGTAACTACCGAGAAATAAAATACCAAAAAGGATAGTTTGCATAGGTGCAAGATAGGCAAAACTTCCCTTTTTGACAATATTCAGCTCACGCAAGTGCATACCTTTGTGATGACCAAGAGGGGTACTCTGGCAGGTTGATCCCAAAACTCTCGATTAAGGAGTTGTTACACTGAGACTGCCTTCTGCTACAACATCCCCCTCCGAGTCTTCCCCCTTGATGAAGTAGGAGTAGCTCGTTTTTGGCTCTCTGTTGTGATCTTTGAAGGAAAGTTCATTCCCTACTAAGACCGATCCGATAAGATCTGTTGCGTCACTATCTCTATAAAGGCGGTAGATAAACACATCAGCACTTGTGGATGCAGCCCAAGTTATCTTGTTGAAAAGCTCTTTTTGGGTAAGGAAGATGTTTTCTAAGCTATCTCCTTTTGCAACAATTTCTTCAGGGGGCACTGGGAATTTGGTATCTAGGATAAGAACGAAGTCACCACCATATTCATATGGGACATAGATATAGGCCCCATCTGGTGTCATTTTTGCTTCATTGGGATTTGGCACATCCTCGACGGTGATGGTTGCAACTATGGTGTTTACTTCTGTGTCAACAACGAAAAGAAACCCTGCCGATTTATTTGTGTAGTAGAGGAAAGTTCCATCTGGATCAGTTGCTGGGCCTAAGCCTTTTGCTAAAACAGTGATTGTGGCGGTTATATTAAAGGAGCTAGTATCGATGACAGTTATGTTAAAATTATTCGAAACATAGGCTAGATTTTCAACTGGATGAAAAAAAGCTATACTTGGCTGAAGACCCACTGGGACAGTTGCGACCACAAGGTTCGATCCCGTATCAATAAAACTAACTACCGGGTCGGTGCCACCTTCAAAATTCGGAACAGAAACAAGCGACTCACTCGGAGAGATCTGTAAAGAAGAAGGGAATGAACCTATCGTAATGGTCGCTATTACACTCTTTAGATCGTTATCTACGACAACCACCCCTTGATCAGAACCAATGTAAAAGAAGGTTTCACCTGCAATCGGGGCAGATACATCTAGGTTTGGGATCGTTATTGTTGCGACTACAGCTTTCAATCCATTATCAATTACGACTAAACTTTCAGAAGAGAAAGTGCCAACATAGATCAAAGATCCACCAGGAGTTGGTGTCAAAAATGAAGAAAAATTAAGTGGGACTGTAATCGTGGCAACAACTCCAAAATTTGTACTATCAATTATGGTCACAGCATCGTCAGAATTGCTGAGAATATAAACAAAACTTCCATCTCCAGGAACTGCCACTAATGAAGGAGAATCTCCTACCTCAACTGTTGCAATAACTACTTTCGTATCGGTGTCTATTATACTCAATGAACTCTCATAAGTATTGGGAACGTAGGCGAGAGAGGAATCTGGACTAAATCCAACAGTGCTTGACCCGGAGCCGACAGTTACTGTCGCGATGATTGCAAAGGTGGGAGTAGGCTCTACAGCAACCTCGATATTACAGTTCCCCTTAGAGAAGTTCATAAGCAAAAAGGCAATTCCAATGAAAAAACGCATCCTAGGATCTCCAAATTTTTTCTAAAGTGTAACTAAATTTTCCAAAACAGGGAACCTATTTTTAGATAAAATGCTTTTAGAGAGAGACTTCGACTCATTTTTCTAAGACTTAAAGACAATCGCAGGCTCTAGGCTCCGGATCCGACGGATGCTGATGAAGGCTGAGAGGAGACAGATGAGGATGATTGAAATGAGGCTGATGAAAACGAGCTGCCACGGGAGGGTAAAGGAGAGCTGGGTCCCTCTTGAGAGGATCCCAAAAAGGGCTGCAGAACCAATCCCAAGTCCCCAACCAATGCAGCCAACAATGAGTGATTGGTAGAGGACCATTTTCGTGAGGATTTCGTTGTCTGCCCCCATCGCTTTAAACGTGCCAAAGTAGCGGATGTTATCGAGGGTGAAGTTGTAAAAGGTTTGCCCGGCGACGGCAACGCCAATGATGAAACCAAGACCGATTGCTACTCCAAAGTTGACGGGGATTCCCGTCCGTTTAAAAAAATAGCTGACGGTGAGTTTTGAAAATTCGCTTCCGGTGTAAGCTGCTAGACCGGTTAAGCGGGTGATTCTTTTACAGAGCTCTTGAGGGGAGATTTCAGGAGATGCTTTTACAAGGATGAATGAGAGGTTTCTCCGCTGGAAAGGAGAAAACCGGATCGCTCTCCGGATGGTTGTATACACAACAGGCTGGGTTTGGAAGGTGCGGGAGTTTTCACAGATCCCCACTACCACGGCTCTGTTGTCGTTGATTTCAATCGTTTGCCCCACTTGAAGGGGTGATCTATTGCCCGTTTTTGGGTCGATATTTGCAAATTGGTTCTCAGCGCTTTCTTTGCTGACGATGATGGCGTCGGTGTTGCGTAAATCCTTAAGCCTCCCCTCAAGCATGATAGGGGGTCTTCCGATAAAGCTCGCGTTATCGATCCCGATAACAATTGTGTTTTGAAAGGTTCCATCTGGGAGTCTGGCTTGGATATTTCTTTTGAAAAGAGGGACGGCCCACTCAATCCCTTCAATGCTCCGGACACGGAAGAGTTTGTTTGAATCCATTGGCTTGATGTCATCGACAAATTTTACTTTCGAGTCCATGACCCAGATGTCAGCTTGTCTTGTGTCGGTGATGAAGCCGTAGGTTCTAGTCATCAACCCTAGGAAAATTGAAGCCTGCTGAATGATGATGAACGAGGCAAAGGTTAGCCCAAGGATAATTCCGATGTATTTTGCTTTGTCGCCGAGGAGGATTTTGAGGGCTATCTTAAGCATTCCCACCCCCCTCCGAGTGCTTTATAAAGGCCTACGAGTTGGATCATTTGGATCCCCTGACTCTGCAGCATCGTTTCTTGTGTCAGAAAAAGGGTTCGTTCAGCATCAAGCACATCATCTAAAGAAATAAGCCCAGCTAAGTATTGTTCGAGGCTCAAATCACGGGTTAGAGAAGTTGCTGCAAGTTGCTCCTCTAGAAAAACAAGGCGTTTTTCTTCTTCAAAGTAGCCTACAAGTCGATCTTCAACGTCTTTTAGAGCATTGTTGATCGCCCTTTCATAATTGAGGATTGCCTGCTTTTGTCTTTCTGTTGTGACCTGTATTTGGGCGAGAAGCTTCCCACCACTAAAGAGGTTCCAAATCATTTGGGGGGCGATGGTCCAGTATCGACTCGGCCAGATGAAGAGTTTATCGAGCAAATTTGACTGGACTCCAAAAGAGCCGATGAGAGAAAAACTCGGCAATAATTCAGCTTTTGCAAGACCAATACGAGAAGTGGCTGCAGCAAGCTCCCTATCTGCCTGGCGAATGTCAGGACGGTGGCAGATGAGGTCTGAAGGGAGATTTTTTGGAATTTTTCCGGAGGCATTCGGGATAAATCCTTTCCCAACTGCAAAGTTTTCAGGGGGTCTACCAAGTAAAATGGCAAGAGCGTGGAGGCTCAATTTGAATGCTTCTTTAAGAGGCGGTAGTGTCGATTCTTGCTCGTCGAGGAGCGATTTTGACAAGGAAACATCCCGATAGGAGGTGAGACCTGCTTCATAACGACTTTTGGCCATTTCCAAGAGCTCTTTTTGCCTTTCGATTTGCTCTTTTTTTGCCTCTATCCGTTGCTGAAGAGACCGAACCTCAATATAGATATTGGCGACATCGCTGATGAGTGTCACTTGGATATCTAGGGCATTTTCCCGACTTGCCTCCATATCTCGAAAAGCAGCTTCTGCCCTCCGTCTATTTTTTCCCCAAAGATCAATTTCCCATGAAGCATCGAGTCCTGTTTGGTAGAACCACTGGATGAGCGGACCTCCTAAATCTGAAGCAGTGATATCGGCTGCGGTCCCTGTCGCTTCAACAATATCTGAGGTGAGGTTTGCGCTCCTGCGGGACTTCTCCCCAACGAGATTTCCTTGGATTTTGGGGAAGAGGGTCGATTGGTCTATGAGGTAGAGTCCTCGAACTTCCTCAATTTTGTGGAGGGCAATTCTAAAATCGTAGTTGCACGCAAGAGCATCAGAAATGAGCTCATCAAGGAGGGGATCGTCAAACTGCTTCCACCAGGTAGAAAGATCGATCGTTTCTGTTACAGGTGGAGCTTCTTGATATTCATGGGGCAAACAGACTTCTGGTGGACAATAATCGGGTCCTACCATGCAGCCTGCTAAAAATAGGAGAGGGATGAATCGTTGCATCACAGCCCTTGTGATGGTTTTGCTTCTATATAGATATCTAATAGTTGTCCCAGGTAGATGGGGATATCTTTTTGCTCAAAGCTGTAGACCAGCTGAAGAACCCTTGTATCTACCCGCTCTAAGTTTTCCCCGGTTAGTGTCCTTTTGGGGATGATATAGGGATCAACGCGGACAAAGTGGAGGGGGAATTTGATTTTACTGTTGCCTCTCACGTAGGCCATCGCACAAGCTCCGGGGAAAATGCGCCAGGCGTCATCTTCATCTACATCAATGCGGACATGCATCGGATCAATCGAACCAAAGATCATCAGAGGATCTTGGAAGATGGTGTCTTCCCGGCTTCCCCTGGCATAATCCCCTACGTTGACATTGACTTGCATGACAAGACCATCTGCAGGGGCGCGGGCGGTAGCCCGATCGAGATTTGTCTGCGCAAAATTTACTCTAGCATCCGATTCCTCAATTTGCTGATTGGCGATTTTAACATCTTCGATCCATGCACCAGCTTTAAGAAGGTCTAGGCTTGCTTTAGCTTGTTCTAACTCATACTTGGCAAGACCTGCTGCAAATTTCCGTTGGTTGAATTCGTTGAAGCTGATGGCCCGTTTGTCACTCACATTTTCAAAGAGGGTGAATTGGGAAAATTCATCCGAAAGGCGCATTTGTGCTTGCTCTACTTGGGCTTCAAGGACCGGAATTTCTTCGGGTCTTGGTTGGTTTATGAGTCGATTAAAGGTAGCGACTGCTACTGTTCTTGTCGCTTCTGTTTCTTTGAGAGCGGCGGCAAGATTTCTTGTATCAACGCGAAATAACGGATCCCCTTTTTTTACATATTTCCCTGGCTCGACAAACATCTCTTCAACAATTCCTTCAATCGCTGTTCCGATGTTGATGTTCAAGGTGTTTGCCTCGATGATTCCCGATCCAGCAACGTAGTGGGTAAAGGGAGGTTTGGGCGGGGGATTTTCAATGGGAGGAATTGGCGGTTTTTGCGATGTGATGACCACCACAATCGTCGCTAAAAAGAGGCCAAAGGCGGCCATAATAGGGATGCCAATCTTTCTGAACATATACTTATTTCTTTAATCGCTTATTTCTTTTTACTCAAGTACTATGAGTGGATGAAGATAGCTGTTGTCGGTTCAAGTGGTGCCGTTGGGAAAGAAGTACTCTCCCTTTTGAATGAGCGGGGAATTGAGCCTCTTGTCTTTACCTCTTCATCGGTTGTCAATTTTGAATCGATTGATTTAGCCTTCTTTTGTGTTGGAAATCGAGTAGCTGAGGAACTGATTCCACAGGCAAGAAAAAGTGGCGTCCTTTGCATTGATTCAAGTAGTGCTTTCCGCTCAGACCCGGCCGTTCCATTAATTATTCCAGAAATCAATGCCCACTCATTGAAGAATCATACAGGGTTGATTGCCTCCCCAAATTGTACGACAACGCTTATGCTCCTTCCCTTAGCTCCTCTTCATAGGCGTTTCAAGATTAGAAGAGTGGTCGCAGCGACCTACCAAGCGGTCAGCGGCGCCGGAGAAAAAGGGATAGAAGAGCTCAAGGTACAATCGCGCAACTACTTAGACGGCAATCCAAGTCCCCCAGTTTTTTTTCCCTACCCTTGTGCGTTTAACGTCTTTCCCCACGAATCCCCAATGGATGAGACTGGATACGTCGAAGAGGAGCGGAAAATGCATACAGAGACACAGAAAATCCTCGAAGATGAAACGGTATCTGTGACAGCTAGGTGTATTCGCGTTCCAGTCTTTCGTGTCCACTCCGAGGCGCTGAATGTCGAATTTGTCCATCCAATTAATTTGAAGGAAATACATGCGATCTTAGAAAAAACCCCGGGAATCATTTATCGCAAAAATCCAGTTGCCCTTGACGCAGCTTTCCAGAAGCCTGTATTCTGCGGAAACTTAAGGCTAGACCATTCGCAAAATAACACCCTTGATCTTTGGGTAGTAGGAGATCAACTTTTGAAGGGAGCTGCACTAAATATGATTCAAATTGCGGAAACGTTATGTCTCTTGTGAATGAAAAAAACCAGAAATGGTGGGTCCTTGTCGCGATGACGACCTGTGTGGCGATGATTTTCATTGATATCTCTGTCCTCCCCGTTGCCCTTCCTACCATTCAAAGAACTCTTGGCCTCTCGGAGCTCGGCCTCCAATGGATCATCAATGGCTACACTCTAGCCCTCACCGTGTTTCTCCTTGCAGGTGGAAGACTGGGAGATAGATATGGATATCGAAAACTTTTCTGTTTTGGGATTTTTACTTTTGCTTTGAGCTCAGCACTCTGCGGCTTAAGCCAATATGAATGGTGGTTTGTTTTAAGCAGAATCCTTCAAGGGATTGGGGGGGCAATGCTCATACCCACCTCCTCTGCGATCATCTTTTCTTCTTTTCCTCCCCATCAAAGAGGCAAAGCTATGGGTCTCTACGTCAGCATTGGTTCTATCTTTTTAGCCTTAGGTCCATTTATTGGTGGGATATTCACTCAGTATTATTCCTGGCGACTCGTATTTTGGATCAACTTGCCGATTGCCCTTGTAGGGTATTGTCTGACCCTTTATGCCGTTCCGAAATTTGAAGGAAACCTTAGAAAATTTGATCTTTTTGGTTTTTTTACCAGTCTCTTTGGAATCAGCTCAATTGTAATTGGTCTTATGCAAGCGAGAACATGGGGGTGGAACTCCCCTTGGACAATCTCTCTGGTCCTATTTGGGCTAGTTCTACTCATCTTACTCTACAAAATCGATCGGAGAGTTGAGGATCCCTATATTGATTTTTCCCTGTTTAAGAAAAAAACGTTCATCGGAGCAAATCTCTCGATCTTTTGCACGCAATTTATCCTGATGATCACCGTGTTTTGGGCGATCTACTTCCAAAACGTTTTAGGGTTTAGCCCAGCAAAAGCGGGAACGTTGAGTCTGATATCCAACCTCCCCATCATGGTTATTGCCCCGATGGGGGGACATCTCCTGGATAAATATGGCCCCCGCCTCCCTTTGACAATTGGGTTCTCTGTTGTCATCACCTCTTTGATCTGGTTTGTCATCAATGTCGGGAGCAAAAATTTAGGGATCATCTTTTCAGCCATTATTCCCTTCGGCTGTGGAATTCCTCTTATATTCACTCCTAGCTTTACCACTGCAATGGCGGAGATCCCCAAAGAGCGGAGAGGACTGGCATCCGGCACCTGCTCTATGCTGAGACAATTGGGAGCAAGCCTTGGGCTTGCAACGATCGGAACTCTTTTTTTAAATGTACAAGGAAAGTACTTACTAGGATCTTTTCAAAAAAACACCGAGACCTCACAGATAGCCCCTATAGAGTTTCAAGGGCTTCTATCAAAAGCTCCAGAAGCGGTTAACAAACTCCAGACTCTTCCAACAGCAGTGCAGGACTTCATCAGGAAAAGTTTTGTAGAAGCGTATATCAAAGGGTTTTCGGCAATCAATATCTTTGCTATTTGCATTGCATCGCTTGGCCTGGCCTTTGCCCTCTCGCTCATCAAAAAGAAGAGAGTTTCTCCTCCACCTCAAATGTAAGCCGCTCTTTTGTAATAGGGTGAGGGAAAACAAATCGGTAGTGCTGCAGAGCAATAGCGGGAGATTTAGTTAAACTCCCATATTTTTCATCGCCAACAATGGGGTGGCCAATGGCAGAAAACTGCGCTCGAATCTGGTGATATCTTCCCGTTTCGAGGATAATTTCCAAAAGCCCATCCGGTCGAACTTTATAATGTAAAATTGCCTCTTTCCCCTCTCTGTCGACAACCGCTCTGAAATTTCCATGGGAAAGATGATGGACTAAAGTCCCTTTTGGGGGGAGGGTCCCTTCAACCTTGGCCAAATAAGTTTTTTCGCACTCTTTTTTCCGCATTGACTCATTCAAACGGGTAAGGGCCTTGCTCGTTCTAGCAAAGAGGACGAGTCCCCCCACTGGTTTATCGATTCTGTGGATGGGCTCTAAAAACACATTCCCCGGTTTTTTGAAATTCTCTTTAACCCACGAGCGGGCCATTTCATGAAAATCGGGTTGTGTAGCTATCCCAGCGGGCTTTTCTAAAACAAGGATATGATTATCACAAAAAACAGGCTTCATTGTCTTTGCCTGAGAACTTCATAAAGAAGGAGTGTTGTTGCCGTTGCAACATTGAGAGAATCTGCCGTTCCCTTCATAGGGATTGAAACTTGAATATCTGAAGAGTTGAGCCAGAGTGTTGACAAACCCAGTTGTTCAGTTCCGACAGCGATGGCTACTGGTCCTGAAAAATCAGCCTCCGTGAATGTAGCGCTAGCTACTGGGGAAGTGGCTACTACCCTAAAATCATTTTGCCTGAGCCATTTTAAGGTCTCCTCACCTGATGCTTCAATGACGGGACGAGTAAAAAGAGTGCCAACGCTTGCACGAACCACGTTTGGATTGTAGATATCTGTGCACCTATCACAAACAATCACAGCATCGGCCCCCACGCCATCTGCTGAACGCAAAATAGACCCGAGATTCCCAGGTTTTTCAATCGACTCTGCAATGACAATTAGGGGGTTTTCACTCAAAGTAAGATCTTCAAGGGAAAAGCTCATCTTGAAAGCGACAGCAATCAATCCGTCTGGCCGATCCCGATAGGAGATTTTTTCAAAGACCGATGGAGTACAATCAAGGATCTCCCCGCCTAAATCCTGAATTTTCTCAATTAGCTCTGGTTCATTTTCTCCTAAAAACAAAGAGGGACAAATGAAAAGTTTTTGAATCTTGACTCCAGACTGAACAGCCCGAGAAAGCTCCCTATATCCTTCGATCAGGAAAAGGCCTTCGTCGTCCCTTTTTCTCCTGCTCTGGAGTTTGACTGCCTCTTTGACTTGTCCATTTTGCAAGCTGGTCAATGAAAGAGTCATCCGCGCCACCTCGCATAGGTCCCTGTAGGAATATCTTTTCCTGTTTCTGAAGGGAGGAGGAGCTCACCCGCCTCGATATGACCGGGTAGAATCTCTTGGAGAAGATACTCCATCACTTTTGGACTCATACTGCTCGTATGGTTGGAACAGGCGACAAAAATAGGGGTATCGGAAAGAAGCTCTTTACAGAGTCGCAAAAGCTCCCGGATATCCCTTTCAATTTTGAAGACCTCTCCTTTGGCCCCTCTCCCAAAACTCGGAGGGTCGAGGAGGATTCCATCATAGCGTTTGCCTCTACGGATCTCTCTAGCCATAAACTTCATTGCGTCGTCGACAATCCACCGGATCGGATGATTTTCAAGGCTATTGAGGGATGCGTTTTCTCTTGCCCACTTGACCATTCCATGAGAAGCATCGACATGGCACACGCTAGCGCCTGCCCTAGCAAGGGCCATCGTAGCTCCACCAGAATAGGCGAAAAGATTGAGAATATTTGAATTTGGCTTCACCAGGTCAGCGGCCCATTTCCAGAGAAAACTATGCTCTGGAAAAATCCCCAAGTGGCCAAAGTCTGTAGCGGCAAGTTTGAATTTTAATCCGTCGTGCTCAGTTATCCAGGACCTCGGCAGATTTCCTGACCACTCATTCTCAGGCTCGCGGGAAAAAGCAGCGTCAGCAGCTTCCCAATTTCCTGAAGAAGGCTTCCAGAGGGCCTGGCTACAAGGACGAACAATGGTCACCTTGCCAAAGCGTTCAAATTTTTTCTGATTCCCTGAGTCTATTAGCGAATATTTCACCCTGTTATTATACTCCTAACCCCTATTTGAAGGGAATAACCCCGATAACTCTCTAAGAGCTAGGGCCTAAAAAATCTTTTTTTTCCTGGAGCAAATGAATTTGAAGAGACACTCTCTTAGCCCTGCAGCAGCTGATCTAGCTCATCTAAAGACCGGTCGATAGCGGCAGCAATGATTTCCTGACGGTCTCCTTCAAAAAAGCACTTGACAACATGCGGTTTTTTTCCCTTTTGCCCTACTGCAATATATACTGTGCCAACAGGTTTCTCTTTGGTTCCGCCTGATGGGCCTGCTGTTCCCGTAACGGCAACTCCGTAATCGGCTCCAGAGATCTTCATTAAACCGATCAACATCTCATTTGCCGTCTCTCGGCTGACTGCTCCATGGGTAAACAGCGTCTGATTACAAACCTTAAGCACACCGCGCTTCATTTCATTAGAGTAGGTCACAAACGATCCAAGGAAATACTTCGACGCGTCGGGAATTGCTGTAAATTTTGCTGAAAGCTGTCCGCCTGTACAGGATTCTGCCAGTGCTAAGGTCTTTTTCTCATCAATGAGAACCTTGTGGATTTTTTCTTGCTGCGACATGGAGCCCCTTTGATTGTAAGCTTGGGTGATGATTGATCCAGCCAAAACACTCTTTTCCAAGACGCATCGGCTGATTTATTTGCCTTCCCTCAAAAATAAAAGGGGTTGGAGCCGTATGGTCGCGCACCCATTTTGCCATCTGATGGAAGAGCTCAGTATTTGGAAACTTTTCATTTTTTTCCACCTTCCCGATTTCTTGAGTTTTAGGATCTAGAAAAAGTTGTGGATAGGAAAACTGTACTCCCCATGTAACACTCTCTCCACTGATCACTCCAGAATGAAAACTCTCTGAAAAAATGAAATGGTGCCGCTGGAGTTGGATCACCGGAATCTTTGGCTTCACAAGATATTTTCCGTTGGATAGAGGCATAGCATAAAGTGCCTGGGCGGTAGATGTAATCACCGAAGAGAAGAGTGAGCGCAAGATAGATTCATCGATCAACTTCCCTTGACGTATCCCCTCGACATACTCGTGATATTTCTCTAAAAATAATTGTTTGGGAATTTCTCCGTTTTCTAATTCGAGGGGGCGGGACACATCGAAAATAAAAAATGAACCAAGAAAATCAAAGAGCCGTCTCATTTCCTCAAAAGAAATGAGAATAGGGAGCTTGCGTGCTTTTGAAACTTGAAGGACGCCCTCTACTTGTGGTGTCGAAATATTAAGTGACATCTGAACGAAACCGAATTTTTTTTGAATTCAGGAGCAGATAGACGATGGAACAGAAAATGGCAGCATCTGCGATATTAAAAACAGGATAAGAATAGCGATAGAAAATGAAATAGAACATGTCAATAACATGGCCGTAAACAAAAAAATCTAAAATATTACCCGTTGCACCGGCAACAATACAAGTAAAGGGGATAATCAACTCTTTTGGAGTCTTAAAAAAGAGGAGATAGCAGATGATCCCACCTGTGATTAAGATGCGAAAAAATAAAAGTGCGCCCTGGTATGAAGCTAACATCCCCCAGGCAGTTCCTGTATTTGTCGTGTGGACAATTGAAAATTTTAAAAGGGAAGTATCAATCACCCCAATTCCCCCGAATGGGTACCCTAGGTAGGGCTGGATGAGAGGGAGCTTATGGGCAACCCAGGCTTTTGTCAAAAAATCGAGAGAGAAAATAATGGCAAAAAGGACCACCATCTTCAGCAAGGGCTTTTCTTTTAAAAACAGCTTAAACTTGACCTTTTTCAAATCTCTCCTGGGCAGCAACGGTCATCGTGGCATAGGGAATTGCCTCAAGGCGTTTAATGGGAATCTCGTCTCCGGAAAGATCACAGACTCCATAGGTGCCCTCTTCAATTTTTTCTAAAGCGCGATCGATCTGTCGAAGTGTTTTAATTTCTTTATCGGTCAGCTGTAAATTAATTGTCCGATCAAAGTCATCCGTCCCTTCATCAGCTTGATGTTGAGAATACCCCTTTGCATCTGCTTCGTTTTTCACTTCTTCACTCGCCTCTTTGACCATCTTTGTCATCTCTTGGCGCAGCTTTTCTAGTTCAGCTTTGAAGTGTTCAATTTGGGATTTTTTGAGAACCATGGGTTGTCTCCTGATCATGAGGGGCTATGTTTTCTATTGCATCTTTCAACTCATCTACATCCTTGAAGCGTCGATAGACACAAGCGAAACGAATATATGCAACGGTATCTAGTGTTTGCAAATGCTTCATCGAAATTTCTCCGAGCTCTGTCGTATCAATCTCTCGGAGTTGCCTCTCCATCAGCTCTGCCGTAATCTTATAGGCAATTTCTCTCACCTGTTGACGACTGATCCTTGTGTGTCGGCATGCAGCATCGAGACCCTTTGTCAGCTTCTCTTGCTGAAAATCCTCATAGTGCCCATCCCGCTTCCGTACCTGAACGGTTAAATCAACCGTTTCAAACGTGGTAAACCTCCGCAAACACTGAAGACATTCACGACGACGGCGAATGGCATTGGTCTGCTCGGCATTCCGTGAGTCTGTTACCTTTGACTCTTCATGGTTACAAAATGGACAACGCATAATCTTACTGCTTTTTAAACAGGTCCCGAATTTTTGAAAAGATGAAAATTTATTTAACGAAAAGGGCCGTACTCCGGCCCTCCCTTTTTGGAGCCGGGGATCAGGCCCCAGCTTCCCTCATAAATCCCCTTCGGGCATTTTCTCGGAGGAAGTGGGATGGACTTCAGGCTTTCTGCCTTCCGGCCCTTCGGACTGATCGCTGATGCGATCCTCTCACCTTCGGCGAGCGAACCCACCGGTTCGAACCCCTACTTCCCTCATAAATCCCCTTCGGGCATTTTCTCGGAGGAAGTGGGATTCGAACCCACGAAACGTTTTCACGTTTACACGCTTTCCAAGCGTGCTCCATCGGCCACTCGGACACTCCTCCAGAGCAAATAGATTATCGAAATCAACTCTTATATGGCAAGAAATTTAGAACGGATGTATGGTAATGCTATGATTAAAAAATGGCTCCTTCTATTAGTTATTCCTTTCTTTTTTGCCTGCACGAAAAAAGAAAAGATCCACACAGAAAAACCAACTGTTTTGGTGACAATCGCCCCCTATGCTGAGTTCACAAAACGGATCGGAGGAGATTATCTCGAGGTAGAGATTCTCGTCCCCCCCGGAGTGAACCTTCATATTTATGAACCCTCACCTAAACATGTCGAAGAAGTGACAGGTGCGGCTGTGTGGTTTAAAATAGATGAGCCTTTTGAAAAAAAGATTGCTCAAGCGATCCAAGAGAGAAATCCCAAGCAAAAAATGGTTAGTTTGCAAGCGGGACTCACTTTACGGGGTGACGATGCCATCGAACTTTCCCCCTGCATGGGGCACCACCACGACAGAGACCTCCACACCTGGCTAAGCCCTAAATTCGCTTTGAAACAGGCGCAAACAATCGCTGAAACCCTAATCACCCTATTTCCAGAATACGGCGATGTCTTTAGAAAAAATTTTAACGCCCTTTCTTTCGATTTGCAAAAACTCGATAAGGAAATCACAAGAAAACTTGAGCCCTTCAAAGGGAATGCTCTTCTCGTATCCCACCCGGCATTTGGATATTTCTGCCAAGACTACGGCCTGCTCCAACTCTCGGTAGAATGCGAAGGGAAAGACCCCAGACCAAAAGATGTTGAAGAAGTCATGAAGAAAGCAAAAGCTTATACAGTCCGATGTGTCTTGCTCCAGCAGGGGTTCAACAATAGAGGGGCTTCTTTGATAGGGAAAAAACTTCAATTGCCCATTTATCGCGTCGACCCGTATGCTAGAGACTATTTGACCAACATGGACCAAATCGCGGAATATATCACCAAATGACCGTCTCTGTTCACAACCTCTGTTTTTCCTATGAAAAACGGGCTCCCGTTCTCGACAACATCTCTTTTGAGGTCAAAGAAGGGCAGTTTGTGGGGATCTTTGGACCAAATGGAGGAGGCAAAACCACTCTTCTAAGACTCATGCTCAGCCTACTCAAACCTACGGGTGGAAAAATCGAGGTTCTTGGGAAGCCCCCTGAAGAAGTTTCCGATTTAGTGGGCTACGTCCCCCAGCTAAAACGGTTCGATAAACAATTCCCAATTTCAGTTCTTGATGTAGTTCTTCAGGGCTGTTTATCTTCTTACCGCGGATGGGGAGCCTATTCAAATAAAGCAAAACAAGATGCCCTGCTCGCATTAGAACGCGTAGGACTCCAAGATAAGGCCGGAAAAGCTTTTGGGACCCTTTCAGGGGGGCAAGTACAGAGAACGCTCATTGCACGGGCCCTTGTATCACAGCCTAAAATCCTCCTCCTCGACGAAGCAACTGTAGGTATAGACCCGGAGGCTTTGGAAGAGATCTTTCAAATTCTTTTAAAGCTTCGAGGAAAAATCACAATCATTCTCGTTACCCATCAGCTCCAAGCGATTGCAAAAGACCTCGACTTTCTCCTTTGTGTGAATCGGGAACTCTCTTTCTTTTCCCCGCAGCAGGTCTGTGAACACTTTGCTCTAGGACTCTACCACCCTCCCCTCATGAAGAAGGAGGAGAAAGATGATTGAGGCTCTCTTTTCAAGCTCGTTTCTCACCATGGCCCTTTTGGCCGGCTTCGCGGCATCGGTCACGAGCGGAGTGATGGGCTGCTTCGTCGTCATTAAACGAATCGTTTTCATCAGTGGGAGCATCGCCCACTCCGTTTTGGGGGGAATGGGATTATTTTTATGGATCCAGAGAACCTATGACATCCCCTGGATCACCCCAATTCAAGGAGCTATTGTTGCAGCGATCGCCTCTGCCCTTTTGATCGGGTGGATTCATTTAGAATACAAGCAACGCCAGGACACAGTGATTGCCGCCCTATGGTCAACAGGGATGTCTATTGGTGTGATTTTCATCGCCCTCACACCAGGATATAATGTAGAGCTGATGCACTACCTGTTCGGCAACATCCTTTGGGTGACGAAAGGTGACGTGTGGATGCTCTCTATCTTGGCAGTGATCGTCATCATCATGGTAGCCCTATTCAGGCATCCATTTTTAGCAATTTGTTTCGATGACGAGCAAGCAAAGTTGCAGAAAATCCCCGTAAAGTTTTTCTACCTCCTGCTCCTCTGCCTGATAGCCCTATCCGTTGTCCTACTCATTCAAGTCGTCGGTGCGATTCTCGTGATTGCGATGCTAGCGATTCCAGCAGCGATCGCCTCCCAAATGACCCATTATTTTCCCAAAATGGTCCTACTTGCGGTATTGATCGGCTGCTTTTTCACCCTTACAGGAACACTTGCTTCTTACCAATTGAATTGGCCCCCAGGCGCAACAATAGCTCTTGTAGCTGCTGTTTTCTATCTGCTCAGTTTCACGAAAAAACGCTTAAACTGAAGACATCCGATCCCACCATGCACTAAAGCCTCGTTTTTTTCGGCTATGTGTTTTTTTCTTTTTTGGTGTATGTCTTTTTTTTGTAACTTTTCTCTTCCTGTGAACCATGATATCCTCCTATAAAATATCGATGTTAATTTTGCTTAGGTGTTTGATTGTGGCGTCTCAAAAACTCCTGCCACTTGGTCCCCTCTTCTTTAGGACCTTCGTCTTTTGGGCCTTTCGCTTCAGAGCGTTCCTTCTTCTTCGATTTACCCGGTACTTTTTTATTTTCTTTTTTCACAATCCGTCCCCTAGACAAAAAAGCGCTCTCTAAAGAGCTTTTGCCAGTCTTCTTTTGATCGGGGTTTTTGCTTTCTATGTGACTTAAGTGTCACTTTTGATTGCTTCTTGCGCTTATGTGAACGATTCGAGCCACGCATACCCCCTCCTTCTATTAAATTAGAATATATTTTTATATTAGTAATTAAGTGTTATTAATTCAAAACGTTTGTTTATATTAGTTCACATCTTTCTAACAATCATTATATAACGAAATTTACTCGAACGAATCTACTTGACTCTCTGAATCATTTCCTTTATCCTTTTAGGTAAATATTATGCGAATTTCTAATCGGAGATCATATGTACGCTATTATAGAGACCGGTGGTAAACAGTATCGAGTAGAAAAAGGCGATGTAATTGACGTTGAGTTACTTGGAGTTGAAGAAGGAACGGTCGAATTTAAGAACGTCCTCTTCCTGAACGATGGTTCAGCCACTAAAGTAGGAAAACCTCACGTGAATGGTTCTATCGTCTTAGGTGAGCTAATGCAAGAGGTCCGAGGACCTAAAGTCATTAACTTCAAATACAAGAAACGAAAAAACTACCGCCGCAAAGTCGGACACAGACAAAACTATTCTCGAGTGAAAATCACGGAAATTAAGGGATAGAACATGGCACATAAGAAAGGACAGGGAGCGTCCCGCAACGGACGCGATTCTCACTCTAAACGCCTAGGGGTCAAAGCAAATCATGGCGAAACCGTTACAACTGGCAGCATTTTGGTTCGCCAGCGGGGTACAAAATGGAAACCTTCGAAAAATGTAGGCATTGGGCGTGATGACACCCTCTTTGCCCTCATCGACGGTGTTGTCACCTTCCGCAAGAGCAATAGAACCTATATATCTGTGCTGCCTACCACTTAAGGTGAGGAGCCCCCATGTTTGTCGATCGTGTTAAAGTGAAATTGGTCGCTGGCAAAGGGGGCAACGGCATCATCGCTTGGCGCCGGGAAAAATACATCCCAAAAGGCGGGCCTTATGGCGGAAACGGCGGACGCGGAGGGGACATCGTCCTTGAAGCTGATCCGAACGTCTACTCCCTGGAGGCCTATCGCCATAAAAGGCTCCTAAGAGCTGACAATGGCAAAGAAGGTGGAGCCAACCTACGCCAAGGCAAATCTGGCTCACAGCTCATCATTAAAGTCCCTTACGGCACCCTAGTCAAAAACCAAGAAACTGGAGAGATTCTCCATGATTTCACCCAAGGGGAAGAAAAATGGGTAATTTGCCAAGGCGGTCGCGGCGGCAAAGGAAATAATTTCTTTAAAACTTCAACGAACCGCGCCCCAAACAAATGCACCCTAGGAACAGCCGGTGAAGAGTGCCAAGTTGAGCTAGAACTCAAACTCATTGCAGATGTGGGCTTAGTTGGATTCCCAAATGCGGGTAAATCGACTCTAATGTCCAAAATCACTCACTGCAAAGTGAAGATTGGAGCCTATCCCTTCACTACACTCATCCCTAATTTGAGCTACATTCAATGTGATGACTACTCCCGAATTCTGATTGCCGACATTCCCGGCATCATTAAAAACGCCCATCAAAACAAAGGCCTTGGCCTCGCATTCCTCAAACACATTGAGCGGACATCTACCCTCGCTTACATTTTAGACGCGGGAGGGGATGAAGGTCGAGACCCCTATGAAGATTTTATGATTTTGCGAGAAGAATTGGCAAAATACAGTGAAGAAATGCTCCTAAAACCGTTCATTGTTGTTCTCAATAAGATCGATCAAGATGGGGCTGAAGAGCAAGTGGCTTTCTTTAAAGCGAAATACACACACGACCCAGAAACTCTTTTTACAATTTCTGCAAAAGAGCAAGAAGGTTTAGAGAGTGTCGTCGACGCTCTCCGTCGCCTGTCCCTCCCTCAAGTAGTTCAGGCCGAAAACCAACCCGCCTAAGATCATCAGACTAGCCCCGAGGTAGATTGGCATCCCCGGTCTTGATCCAATTAACCCACCAGAGACAATAGGACTCAATATCAGCGCAAGCGCTTGCACGGAGTGGTAAACACCCATAATTTCTCCCTGCTGATCAGCTGGCGCGCTATCAGAGACATAAAGGGAAGCCACTGGATAAAAGAGAGCAATAATAAAAATCAGTCCTGGGCAATAGAACCAAAAATAAACAGGATTTTTGATCAGCAAAAACAAGAAAAGATACACCCCTCCTGACAACATGGAGAATAGAAGAAGTCTTTTTGGAGTAAAGCGCTTCGACAAAGGACCTGTAAGAACACCTCCAAAAAAGGCATACAAAATCCCCAAATAGGCGAAAAAATTTCCGACCTGCGCTGTTGTGAACGCAAAATTCTTCATCAACGTAACACTGATAAACTCCTCGAAATAATCCCACCCGAATAAATAGAGGAAAAAGGCCCAAAAAGTAAATTTCAAAGTCGGATGCTTAAAGGCAAGCCTAGCCTGCTTAAACCCTCTCATCAACTTGACCGGCTTATCACCGAAAGGGATCCGTGTCTCGGTAAACGTCCATGTCAGCAGTAGGAGATTGAGAGCGGTAATCACTGCTCCCACCATGAACGGGGTGCCAAAGCTAAACCAGGAAACAACATTGGAATCACATAACACTCCACCTAAAAAGGGGCCCACAGTAAAGCCAACGCCGAGAGCCATATTATAAATCCCAAAATTGCGAGCCTTCATTTCAGGGGTGCTGATATCGATTAAAGAGGCTTGAATCACCGTCATTGTCGCTGTGGAAATTCCGAAAAACGCTCTGTAGAGAATCAATAAAAACAGGCTGTTGTGGTAGATGCCGATTACAGCGAAAAGATAGCCAATAACTCCCATCGACAAGCCAAATAAGATTGTCGGTTTCCTCCCCTTCTGATCAGAAAGAGCCCCTAAAAGTGGGGAGAAAAAAAACTGAAAAAGTGGGGTCAAGGCGATCAAAATCCCCATCCACATCCCGCGAGTTGCCCCAGACGCGTCTGCAGCCATCAATGGAATTTCAGGATCAAATAAGAGGTAGGCAAAAAGAGGGTATACCAGCCCAACTCCGACGTAATCGAGAAATGCAACAAAAATCAAAAGAAAAAAAGCAAGACGACTCTTCATTCGGATTTCCCTACTATAGAGGAATCGTCAGTTGGTTTTTCGAGGGGGAGAGCTGTTTTCATAAAAGCAATTTGAACTATTGGCCTTAAAAGCTTATCCTAACACAGATATGCCTAAGAAGAAAAGTCCATCGCCTACTAAAGGTAAAAAAAAACTCTCTAAAACGCACATTTTTCTTCTTGGAGTCGTCTTTGGAATCGGAATTTTTTCCCTCCCCTTCGATTCAGAGTTTTCCCCGATCCAGTTCCATAAAAAAATTTGGCCTCAAGAAGGTTCTGTATTCACCCAGAATTTTCCTACAACCACCCCTCTTATCGAAAAGGAAGGGTTTGTCCTTGCCTATAACGGACAAACACGCAACCCCCAATGGGTCTACCACAAGTTAACCCTCTCCCCTGAAAATGAAACCACCACCCGTGCACAGTGCGATTTCAAGCCTGACCCTCAAATCCCCCAACACCTTCGTGCCACTTCAAGTGACTACTCGGGATCGGGATTTGACCGAGGCCATCTATGTCCTGCAGCTGACTGCCAAACCCAAAAATCGATGCAAGACTCGTTTGTCCTCTCAAATATCGTCCCCCAAGTACCTGCACTGAATCGAGGCTACTGGAAAAAACTCGAAAAGCATGTCCGAGACCTAACAAAATCCAACCAAGCAGTCCACGTCTTTACGGGCCCTCTCTATTTAAGCACAAAGGGACGCGATGGGAAACGGTACGTAAAATACCAGGTCATCGGGAAAAGTGATGTAGCTGTACCCACCCATTTTTTCATGCTCATCTTTATTGAGCAATCAACCGATAAAATGCTCGGAGCGGCCTACATCGTTCCCAACAAAGCCATCGACCCAAACACCCCCCTAAAAAAATTTACATCTAGCGTAGAAGAAGTCGAAAAGGCTTCTGGAACCCTCTTTACCCACATCCTCTCATGACCCCAGAAAAAAGACGCAGTTTCTTTTCGATTCTATTTGTCACAGCCATGGACAATTTTGGATTTGGCCTCGTATTCGTCATGTTCGCTCCCCTCATGCTCCTCCCCCAGTACACTTTTCTCCCTCCAGAGGCATCGATAGGGGTTCGCAATTTCTATCTAGGGGTCCTCTTTGTAGCCTTCCCGCTCACAGAGTTCTTTGGAGCCCCCATTTTAGGAGACATCGCAGATCGAGCCGGAAGAAAAAAAAGCCTCTACTTAAGCATCCTCGGTACAGTTTTCGGCTTCCTCCTGTCAGGCGTAGCTTGCCTACTCTGGAGCCTTCCCCTGCTGATCATCAGCCGAGTCATTTCAGGTTTCTTTGCTGGGAACCTCAGCATTTGCATGTCAGCGATCGCCGACCTAAGTCCCACAGAAAAGCTCCGTTCTCGCAACTTTGGCATCGTAACTGTTGTTTGGGGACTCAGCTGGAACTTTGCCATGCTTCTCGGTGGCTATCTCTCTGACCCAACAAAATCTCGCTTCTTTAACCCGGCCCTCCCCTTTTGGGTCACAGCAGCTCTCACACTGCTCAGCCTAGTTATCCTCCTCAAATACTACACAGAAACTCACCCAACTCACCAGAAGCATCCCTTTAACCTAGCCCTTGGAATTCACAACATCAAAGAAGCTTTCCTCATCAAAGAAGTGCGCCCATTTTTTCTCCTTCTCTTATTCTGGTCAATCGGATGGGGCATCTCAGGACAGTGGTTTGGAACCTATAGCCTTCTCGAGTTTCGAGTAACCCAAGAAGCAGTCTCTTGGGGACTTCTAATCCAAGGTTGCTTCTGGATGATTGGCGGAGCTGTTTTAAATCCCCTTCTACTCAAAAGATACAACTCCCTTAAAATTGCCAAAATCGCCTTTATCTTTGCCTCCTCTTTTCTGATCATCGCAGGAATCGGAAAAACCTACTTTTCTTTCTGTCTTTCCTACTGGCTAGCTGCCATTTTTTCTTCCTTTGCATTTAGCAACAGCATGAACTTGGCATCAATCCACGCCCCTGCAGCTGTCCAGGGGAAAATCATGGGACTTTCGCAATCAATGATGTCTCTTGGGTTCGTAATCGTTCCAATCATCGGCAGTTATTTAGGAGCGACAAATCCCAAATGGTTTTACCCAGTAGCCGGATTAATTCTCTCCCTTGCCCTCTTTGTCCTTCTCCTACAAAAGAGAAAGAAACAAGCTCTTTGACAACTTTAGAATATCTTTTTATACTCGCCCCTTTAGCTTTTTAACCCAAGGAGCCACAGTGCGTAAACTAGCCTTTATACTAGCAACCTTATTTTCTCTTCCTCTCATGTCCCACACCTACTTTAGTCAGTTTCAACAGGATAAATTTATTCATGAAGAGTATTTTCCTGAGGTCAAAAATGGGGTGTTTGTAGAAGTCGGAGCTCATAACGGAATCACCTTTAGCAACAGCTATTTTTTTGAAAAAGAACTAAGTTGGACAGGGATGTGCGTTGAACCTCTTCCTGAAGCATTTGCTCAGCTAAAGCAGAATCGAACTTGTAAATGTATTCAAGGATGTATCGCAGCCTCCCCAAAAGACGCTCTTTTTTTTCGAGCAGCTTCTAAGGTAATCCCTGTTGAAATGTTATCCGGTCTTGTTCGCACTTATGAGCCCACACAGTTCCAACAAATGTCTAATCAAGTTGCTCAAAATCAGGGCCAACTGCAGATTATGCCTGTCAACTGCTTCAAGTTAAACGACATTCTGAAGTGCAATAATATTAACCATGTCAACTATCTGAGTATTGATACTAGAGGATCTGAGCTCGAAATATTACAAGACATCGACTTTGACCAAATACGAATTGATGTCATTACAGTCAACGATTGCAACCGGGATCAGGCATTCTTAAAGGTATTACAAGAAAAAGGCTTCAATTTTGTCCGAAGATTTGAAGACGATGTCCTCTATGTCAATAAAAACTTTAACCCCAAAAAAGCTGCTAAATGAAAGCCATAATAGAGAAGATTACTTTGAAAACGGCACTTGTAGTTCTATCCCTTGCGACCTGTTCCGGCTTTGGCTATCCTACAGTTCACCCTCACGGATACTGGGTTGGAAAAGAAGAAGAAGTGTTAGAAAAACACGCTTTTGATCCCTACCTCGCGGAAGCTCTAACCGAATTTTTCAATCATGAAAAAGCGTTGAATGTGGTTGATTTTGGATGCGGTCCGGGGAAGTATATCCAAGTTTTTCTAGATAGCGGGATCGACTGCAGTGGATTCGACGGCAATCCAGACACCCCTGCACTCACAAGCGGTCTAGCAGGAATTATTGATTTGAGCGCCCCCTTTGAATTAGAACAAAAGTTCGACTGGGTCATGAGTCTTGAGGTTGGAGAACATCTACCCAAAAAATTCGAGCGAATTTTTGTAGAAAATCTTCATAGACATAATAAAAATGGGATCGTCCTTAGCTGGGCATTAAAAGGACAGGGTGGTTTTGGTCATTTCAATGAACAGAGTAATGAATACGTGAAAGCGATGATGGCCGAGTATGGGTACGAAAGCGATCTAGAAGCGGAAAAGTTTCTTCGCGAACGGGCGTTCCTCCCTTGGTTCAAAAACACCATCATGGTTTTTCGTAGAAAATGAAAAAACGGCCATTACTTCAACCAATAATTAAGGTCGCGTTTTTATTTCTCATCAGCTGTTCTACAGCTCTATGCAGCAAGCCCTTTGTTGAGGCTGAAACGATAGGTCAGCTAGGAAATCATTTATTTATTATCGCTACAGCAAGCGCATTGGCTTGGGATAATAATGCCGACACCTACTTTCCACAATTGCAGTACAATTATGCGGGATCAAGACAAGCGCTACTTAATAATCTTACCCGCATATTTTTTCGGTGCACTATTTCTGAACCACCTAGGAGAGCCTCAACCCTTTGGCAAGAGCAGGGCTTTTCCTATAAAAAAATCGAATTTAAACCCGACATGAAGCTTCGGGGCTATTTTCAATCAGAAAGGTACTTTGCTCATCATAGGGATAAAATTCTTAATTTGTACGCACCCAATCCAGATGATTTGCAGTACATTCAGACAAAGTACGACTGGCTCCTCAACCATCCAAATACTGTGGCTATCCAGCTCCGTAAATACTTTGAAGACCCCCAAGGCCTTAGATTTATCCAGTATGGAAAAGACTACTTGAGAAAGGCGATGAACCTTTTTCCAGATGACGCCCTGTTTATTCTATTTAGTAACGACATAAAGTTCGCTAAAGCAAATATCCCCGAAGAAATGACCGATCGAATCAAATGTATTGAAAATGAGTCTCATATCATCGACCTCCATCTAATTAGCTTTTGTAAACATGCCATTATCAGTAACTCGACATTTGGCTGGTGGGGGGCATGGTTAAATCGTAACCCGAATAAAGTCGTTATAACACCGGCTCAATGGCTCCATCCTAAAGATTCTTTTGATCAAAGAGACTTATACCCTGAAAAATGGACCAAGCTCCCTGCAAAATGGGGTAAAGTAAGCGATCCAACGACCTACCAATGAGAGCTGGGATGAAACTTCATTTTCTTTGTCCCCTCCTCCTGATTGTTTCTCTTCATGCTGGATTACAAAACCATCTTAAAATGGTGGAAGTTGATAAAACAAAAGAGCACCCACTGAAACATATCGACTACTTATATCTCATCAATCTCGATGAGAGGCCTGGAAAACTAACAAAGGTCCTAAATAGACTCGAAGCTTACGGGATTACCCCTTATCGATTTTCAGCAATAAATGGTTGGGATCTTTCAGATGAAACATTGAATGATATTGGCCTTAAATACACCCCTAAAATGGGTAAAAACCAGTGGGTTTGGCACTACCCCTCCGAAAAAAATGGCGAGCCAGAGCTGGAGTTCCTTCGAGAGGCAATTTATGGAAAAACCTGTTTTTCAAAGGGATTATCGCTAGGAGCGATTGGCTCTACACTGAGTCACCTCTCTGTCCTCCAAAATGCCCTCGACGCCGGATATGAAACAATTTGGGTTCTAGAAGATCAGATAACATTCGAACAAAACCCTAAAGTTCTCAGCGATCTCATTGAGAAACTCGACAAACGCATTGGAAAAAAAGGATGGGACATCCTCTTGACCGGGATGGATAATGTTGAAACACTTTCTGGAAATAAGACACACCAGTGCAGGCCCGACATCCTCCAGACAGATCTATGTAGATCTACGGAAAAAACCCTCCTGAGTGATGACTTTGTCCGAGTCAGAAAGTGTAAAAATACCCATTCGATGATTATTCGCCGCTCCGGGATGAAAAAAATCCTCAATTTTGAGAAAAAGCACGGGCTATTTCTTCCCTACAAGGATGAACTTTCCCTCATACCTGATATAAAACTCATTAGTCTCCAGTACAATGTCGTTGCAACTGCCCCTGCAGTTTCAGATAAATCCGTTGATCACTTTAGTCAAAAGACAAAATGGAAGAACTTTAAGGAGTTACAACTTGAATATATAAAAACTATTCCTGGTTGGGGTAATCCAGTTAAAGCCGAAAAGCTAATGGATTTTATATCCGAAAAACGGCCGAAAACAATTGTCGAAATTGGCGCTTTTGCCGGGGCCCTCACTTATCCAATTGCCGCTACACTTGCTTTTCATCAAGAGGGAAAGGTTTATGCTATTGATGCTTGGAATTACAAGCAAGCCATTGAAGGCATTGAAAGCCAAGGTGATATTGAAGGGTGGAAGCGAGTCAATTTCTCATCGATCCAAGAGTCATTCCATAGAATGATTCATACAGCTCACTTAGGTGGCTATTGTCGCATCCTGCCAAAACCATCGAAGGATGCCGCTTCTGAATTTGCGGATAGGTCGATCGATATGCTCATTATCGATGGAAACCCTTCTGCTGAAGGGTCCTTTTTAGATGTCCAAAACTATTTACCCAAAGTAAAACCAGGTGGCTACATATGGCTGGCGGGAGCCGGTGTTCCTGAAAAGCACAAGGCTATTTTATGTTTACTAGAGGAGTGTACCTGGCAAAAAAAAGAGTCTATGGGGAAGAACTTCATCTTATTTAGGAAAGACTGACCAACCGAAACTGGGATAAGAGTTAACACTTAAGGATTTTATCGGATCATCATCCAAAATGCTGCTTCGTTGCCAAGCATTTCAGGCCCGGCTAAACGGTCATAGGCATACTGGGGGAAAATTTTAGAAACGTTTGTCCGGTGAATCACATGCAAGACAATGTGCTGTTCATCTGGAACATGTTGGACATTCTTCCCTAGTGCAATTGCCTTTTTTACAAAGTCCCCATCTTCACCCGCACTGATATCATCGAACAACACCTCATCACAGAGGGATTTCCTATAAACAAATGAAAACCCATATCCCCAAATATTCGCAGCATTAAACTCCTCTTTATTGGGGATGAGCTTAGCTAAATCGAAGCGAACCACCTCGGGATCCCAAGCAGAGACATTATAGTGAGATTCTGAAATCTGGGCAGTATCCCACTCCCATAGAGAGCCATCGATCTCCCTCCATGCCATCCATTTTGAAAGCTTCACCAAGTCCGCATCTCCGAGCTTGTCAACCATATGTTCCAAATATATCGGAGCGTAATAATCATCATCATCAAAGTGAGCAATAATCTCTCCTTTTGCCATCCTGATTAGTTCATTCCGTTTTGCACCGATGCTTTTTTTCTCTGTGATGTGGTGGTAGGTCACTCTATCGTCTTCTAGTCCTTGAAAAAAAGCAGAAGGGGATGGCGAATCGTCATATACGAGCAATTCTTTATTTTTGTAAGTTTGATGGGTAAAGGCCGCATATAAAAGTTGGTGCCGATCGGGGCGGTTATATGTGGGGCAAATCACACTCACTTTAGGAGGCCCAAAAGTTTCTGGAACAGCTGCTATCGATGCAGACTTGTTACATGAAAATAGTGAAACAAAAAGTAAACATGCCAATATCGATTTGCGCATAAGCTCCTCACAAAAATTTATGAAAATATTATCCAGATCTGAATTATCTTTCAACCTTGACTACGCAGATCTATGCAGGAGACAACTAATCAGCAAAAAGGATCACCAAACTCCTAACGCATCAACCAGAATAAAGAGAATGGCTAAAGGAGCCACATACTTAATTCCTATCTCAAAATATATCCGCAAGAATGGATAACGTCTAAACAAGCCCCCAGAACCAGTCTCCATATGAGCGACAGCTTTTTTGATGCCCCATCTCCAGCCAACAAGCAAAACTGCAGCTAAGCCCCCTAGAGGGATAAGAATATTTACGCAAAGACCTAAAACGAAAGAAAAGATCTTCATATCGAAAATCTGAATATGGTTCAACACCCCAAATGAAAGAGCACTTGGCACCCCTACCAGGAACGAGCTGATCGCAACTGTAATTACAGCTTTTTTTCTGCTCCATTTTTTTTGATCAATCAGGTAGGCGATGGGGGGTTCCAAGGCAGAGATTTGTGATGTCAGGGCCGCGAGAAAAAGCAAAACAAAGAAAGCTACGCAAAGGAGATAGCCTCCCGTCATATCCGAAAAAATCAGAGGGAGTGTTTGGAACATCAAACTTTCTCCAGACGTTGGTGGGACTCCGACAGCGAACACAATGGTAAAAATTGCGACCCCAGCAAGAAGCGAGATTAAAACTCCAAAGAAAGCAATAGGGAAAGAAGTCCCCGGCAAATTCTCTTTTTGACTCAGATAACTCCCATAAGTCACCATAGTCCCCTGTCCCAAGCTCAGCGAGAAAAAAGCCTGCCCTAGAGCCATAATAATTGCCGTTGGGGTAATCATCGACCAATCAGGCTGAAAAAGAAACCGCACCCCTTTCATTCCCCCGGGCAAGGAAAGCCCTTTTATTGCTAGGAGAATTAGGATGATTACCAGAAGGGGTATCATGACTTTATTCCCCTTCTCAATCCCTCCTTGAACTCCCTTGTATAGGACAGCTCCGGCGACTGCCATAAAGAGGGCCTGGTAACCCACAGACCAAAAAGCAGAATGACTCAACTTTTGGAATAAGAAAGTAGCTTCTTCCGCGCTTCCAAATTGTGTTAAGCCACCTAAAAGAGCCTCAATGAGGTAGCCAAACGTCCATCCTGCAATCACTCCATAAAACGTACTCACCAAAAAGCCCGTGAAAATCGTAGCCCCCCCAAGAGCCCCCCATTTTCCCAGCTTCTGAAAAGCTCCTTTCGGACTAAGCTGTGTTTTTCTACCAATAGTAAATTCTGCCAAAAGGACAGGGAGACCAATCGCGAGCAAACAGATGAAATACAGAAAGATAAAGGTTGCCCCTCCATTTTCCCCCACTATGTAGGGAAAACGCCAGATGCTTCCGAGGCCAACTGCCGATCCGACAGCAGCCCAAATAAATCCGAGTTTTGAACGCCATTGCTCACGCATAAGAGGCTATTTTACAAAAATCTACGAATAGAATCCATGAGTTTTATGCTTTTGCATCAATGCAAAACCATTTAGTGAGGTCAACTCTTTTCGATAGACTTACACGCAAACTTTGACAAGTTTTTTTGCAAAATCTATACTCGCTATCTTTTCTACTTTGGAGGTCTTATGCGGCTTATTCTAGCTCTAGTTATGTACATTGGTTATTCCCTACACGCAGAAACATATTTTTCTCAGTACGAACAAGATAAAATTGTCAATGAGACCTACTTTCACAATATGAGGGAGGGAGTATTTGTAGATATCGGAGCCTACAATGGCGTTACCTTCAACAATACATTATTTTTTGAAAAGGAGCTCGGTTGGACTGGCCTCTGCATTGAACCTATCCCTGAAGCTTTCCAACAACTCAACGACAATCGAAAATGCAAATGCATTCAGGGCTGTGTTGCGAACTCCCCAAAGGATGCCCTTTTTTTGCGTGCTGCCTCACCGTCACTTACGACAGAAATGCTCTCTGGCCTTATGAAAACTTATGACCCGATTCACTATTTGAGAGTTTCACAAGAAGTTGGACAAACGGGCGGCCAGCTCCAGGTTTTGACAAGTAACTGTTTCATGCTCAATGATCTTTTGAAATATAACAATATCAAGCATGTCAACTTTTTGAGCATTGACACGCAGGGTGGTGAGTTGGAAATCCTACAAAGCATCGATTATGACCAATATAAAATTGATGTGATTAGTGTTGAGGATGCTTATCATGATCCCCAATTTATTTCATTCATGGAGAAAAAGGGGTTCAAATTTGAAAGACGCCTTAACCAAGACCTCCTTTTTGTAAATACTGCCTTCAAACCCGAGAAAAAACAAAGCTCCCAAAAAAGTAGACGTTGATATTTCCCTACTGAGAAAAAAGAATGGACAATGGACTATATTTGGCTTAGAACGCACCTAAAAAAATTTGCGCTTATCTTCTTTTATGCTGTTGAACTGACTGCAAAACCTGCTGTTGAAGCTGAAATATTAGGCCAACTGGGTAATAACCTTTTTATCGTAGCAACAACCCAAGCTTTGGCTTGGGATAACAACGCCGAAGCCTATTTTCCACAGTTGCAATGTAATCCTTGGATTGGAATACAAACAACGACCGATCTTCTTCAACATGTGTTTTTTCGATGCAAATTGTCCCAGCCACCCGAAGCCATCAAGGAACACTGGAGAGAGCCTACCCTCGCCTTTCATAAAATCCCCTTCAAAAATGGGATCAAACTCCATGGATATTTTCAATCCGAGAAATATTTTGCCCATCACCGCGAAAAGATTCTAAAACTCTTTGCTCCCCATCCAGATGATCTCCAATACATACAAACAAACTATAAAGGATTGTTAGAACACCCCAATTCGGTTGCAATCCAACTTCGTAAATATCATGAAGACCCTCACGGCAACCTATTCATCCAATATGGGAAGGACTACCTAAGAGAAGCGATGAAGCTCTTCTCTAGCGACGCCTTTTTTTTCATTTTTAGCAATGACATAAATTTTGCTAAGCAGAATATACCAGAGGAGATGCTAGGACGGGTAAAGTTCATAGAGGGCGAACCTCACTACATCGATCTCCACCTAATCAGCCTTTGTAAACACAACATCATCAGCAATTCTTCGTTTGGTTGGTGGGGAGCTTGGCTCAACCAAAATCCAACCAAAAAAGTCATTGCACCAAAACATTATTATAATCCTAAGGCAAAGGATCACCCTGTAGAAGACTATCTCCCTGAAGGTTGGATTAAAATTAACTCAAAATGGGGTGGACTATCCGATCCCTCAACTTATCAGTGAAGCACCTATGAGAATGATTTTCACAGCAGCCCTACTTTTTCTCTCCCCCATCTTCGGAGACCTCGAAGAATATTTGAAAAAAATAGAGCATGACCCTTTGAAAGAAAAACCCCTGGAACAAATCGACTATGTCTATCTCATCAACCTCGACCAAAGACCTGAAAAATTTCAGAAAACACTTTCGAAGTTTGTCCCCTATGGCATAAAACCTTCCCGCTTTCCAGGAATCTATGGGTGGGATTTGTCTTTAGAAGCCATCAATAATATCGGGCTTAAATTTAAAGAAGGGATGTTTCAAGATCGTTGGGTTTGGCGGTATGATGACCAGAATGAATGGGAACCAGAACTAGACTTTTTACGACCTGATTTATTGGGAAAAACAGTCTATTCATTCAACATGAACTTAGGGGCGATTGGTTGTACATTGAGTCATCTATCTGTGCTACAAAATGCCTATGATGCTGGCTTCAAAACGATATGGATTCTTGAGGATGATGTCACAATCACCCAAGATCCACATAAATTAAGCACTCTTATTGTAAAATTAGATAATTTGCTCGGCAAAGAGGGATGGGATGTTCTTTATACAGACACAGATTCGATTGATGCCTGCTGGTATGACAAAGAAAACAATCTCGAAAGTGACTTGAAAGGAGATCTTCATTTTATCTGGCGACCGGATAGCAATCCAAGTGATTTTCAACGATTGCGAAAAAGGACCATCCTGAGTGAAGATTTTTTACAAATTGGAAGTCGCATGCATACCCATTCAATGATCATCCGCCGATCAGGCATGAAAAAGATCCTGGATTTTGAAAAAAAACATTCCCCTTTCTGCCCTTATGACAACGAGCTAGCTTTTGTACCAGACCTTAAATGTGTAAATCTACGATATGATGTTGTAACAGCGCCGCCAGCGTTCTCAGACACACGTGTAGACCAGTTTAGCAAAAGAGCAAAATGGAAAGCCTATGTCGAAGAGTCGCTAAAATTTACAGCGAATATCCCAGGATGGCGAAGCCTGGAGAAAGCCCAAACAATCATGAATTTTATGGAAGAACACCGTCCGAAAATCGTGGTTGAAATCGGCGCATTTGGAGGATTTCTAACCTATCCAATAGCGAAAGCCCTCGCCTTTCAAAAATCTGGGAAGGTTTACGCAATAGATGCTTGGGATCTGTCCGAAGCCTGTAGAGGCCTCGTACATCAAAGAGAGATTGAATGGTGGAAAGAAGTTCGCTTCGAAGATATCCGTCAGAGCTTTCTGAATTTACTAGATACCCAACAAATGAACGAGTACTGCTTTCCTATTGCTAAACCATCCAGGGAAACTGTTCAAATTTTTGAAGACGGCTCTATCGACATCCTCATAATCGATGGAAACGCATCCTCTGAAGGCTCGCTAGAAGATGTCACCCTCTATCTTCCAAAGGTGAAAGAAGGAGGCTATATTTGGCTGACTGAAGCAAATTTAGATACCAAGCAACCTGCCGTTGAGAAACTCTTAAAAAACTGTGAATGGAAAAAAGAGAAGTCTTTAGGGAGTCGATTTGCCCTCTTTCAAAAGTCGAGTAGAAGCAAAGAGCGGCTATGAAACAAATCCCCACCATTTTTTTTCTTCTATTTGCAGCAACAGTTCAAGCGAATTTTACAGCTTTTTTGAACGATAGTTTAGGAAGTGGAGCCAAAAACACATCGATTGCAAATATTGATGCGATCTATGTGATCAACCTTGATCAAAGAGTGGATAAATTACAAAAAGTTAATAATCAATTCACACCTTATGGTATTCAGCCCTATCGATTCCCCGCTATTTATGGCTGGAATTTATCAAATCAACTTCTCAATCAGCTAGGCCTACTTTACCAAAAAGGAATGGTCATGGGAAAGTGGGTGAACTTTTATCCCCCTGAAGGAAACCTTTCATTAAAAACTCTTCTCGATGAGGAGTTTTACGGGAAAAGATGCCTAAGCAAGTCTGCTACTTTAGGAGATATCGGCCGTCTTCTTAGCTACCTCTCTATTTTACAGAATGCTTTGAACCAAAACTATGAAACAATCTGGATCATAGAAGATGACATTTCATTGCAGAGTGATCCTCATAGGTTAAGTGGCTATATTGGAAAGCTCGATTCTCTTACAAGAAAAGATTGGGACATTCTATTTACTGACCTAGATAATGACTACGTAGCTAACCAAAAAGCAAACTGCCTTTGGAGACCCGACTTTTCTACTACCAGCTTAGAAAAAAAGCCTTCCTATCACCCTTTAAATCAAGATTTTATTCAAGTATCTAGCAAGAAAAAAACTACCTCTATGTTGATGCGGCGCAGTGGAGTAAAAAAGGTTCTAGATTACGAAAAAAAACACTCACTATTCAACTCATGGGAAGACGAACTTTCGATAATTCCCCACCTGACAATGTTCTCCATGCAAGAGAGTCTCACCAAAGAAAACGGTGGAATATCCGATACAAAAACAAACTGCTTTGGTGAAAACATTTCGTGGAACAATCACAGAGAAGCGATTTTAAAACTCATCCCCAGTCTTGTTGGAAGCCATCACACGATCGCTAATAAACTGATGAATTTTGTCCAAGAAAAAAAACCTACTCGAATTGTTGAGTGCAGCAACTCAGACTTAACTCTCCCTTTTTGCATTGCAAAAACACTCCAATTTCAAAAAGAAGGTACCTTGATATCTATTTTACCAGAAAGTTCAAGAGAAGACGGTAACCTTTTAAACTTCCTCCTTCAGAACAAACTCGAAAAATATTGGGAGATAAAAAAAGACCCTTCGGAACTTAAAGACATAGCGATTGATCTTCTTATATTGAATGTTCCTGGAGTGAGTTGCGCTAAGCAATTAGATAGGTTTCTCCTAAAAGTCAAACCGGGGGGATATATCTGTTTGAACCATGCTTTTGACCCTATAAAACACCAAGATATTTTACACCTTTTGCAAACATGCGCCTGGCTAAAGGAAGACTCGATCAAAAGCGATTGCGCCCTATTTCAAAAAAACTACAACGATAAATAATGAAGCGAATTTGTATTCTCCTTTTCTTTTCTTTCACACTAAGTGCTGATCTTTCTCCCTATTTGAGACCCAATTTTGGAAACGCTGCTAAGAATTCCTCTATCAAGAACATCGATGCGATATATGTGATCAATCTCGATCAAAGAAAAGAAAAATTAGCAAAAATGGTCCAGCAGTTGAATCCCTATGGAATTCAGCCCTATCGATTTTCTGCTATCAATGGATGGGATTTATCGCTAAAGGAAATCCAAGAAGTGGGAGTAAAATTTCAGAAAAATATGATCCATGGGAAATGGGTCCTAACCTATTCAAATAAAGACTCACCACAGGAGGAGTTCGAGCTCACGAGAGGGAGCTTAGAGGGGCAAACCTGTTTTTCTATAGGTGTAATCCCGGGCGCTATCGGATGTCTCTTAAGTCATCTCTCTGTATTACAAAATGCCTATGACCAAGGCTATGAGACGATTTGGGTTTTGGAAGATGACGCCTCTATTCAGGACAACCCGCATAAATTAACCGAATACATTCATCGATTGGACAATCTTTTAGGAAAAGATGGCTGGGACATCCTTTTCACCGACATGGATACGATCGATCGCGTATTTTATGATGAGGATGCCGACTTTCTAGCCGACTTGAAAGGCGCTCCCTATTTTTGGAGGCCAGATCTTCCCCTTCTCGATCAACGAACCTTTACAAAAAGAACTGTACTAGATGATGATTTTGTACAAATTGGTTGCAGAATGAGAGCCCATTCAATGATTTATCGCCGTAGTGGGCTGAAGAAAATTTTAGATTTTGAAAACAGACACCATTTATTCCAAGCCTATGATAATGACCTCCCATTAATTCCTGGAATAAGGATGATCAATTTACGCCACGACATCATAACGACCAAAGTAGAAACTTCTGATACAAAATTGAATTATTTTGGGGAGGAAACTCGTTGGCAAAAATATAAAAACACAGCTCTTAGCTATTTGCCAAATATCCAAGGCTCGACAAATGATGAACTCGCTTTAAAACTCATGGATTTCATTCATAGAAAGAAACCCCAATTATGTGTAGAGATCGGTGCTTATAGGGGGGCGATGACATTTCCTATAGCCAAAGCTCTGGCTTATGAAAACAAAGGGGTCGTTTATGCGATTGATGCTTCGGAACCGACGGCTGCAAGTAAAGACTTAAAAGAGAATATAGAAATCCAGTTTTGGGAAAAAACAGATTTTTCATCCCTGCGCAAATCTTTCGAAAAGCTCCTTCAAGAGCAAGGATTGCAAAATTATTGTAAACCTCTAGTCGAGCTCTCCCAAAATGCAGCCTCTTCATTTGAGGAAGAAACCATCGACATGCTTTGTATCGACGGCAATAACTCTTCAGAAGGATCTTTAAATGATGTCACTCTCTATTTACCTAAAGTAAAAAAAGGGGGTATGATTTGGCTCAAAAATGGAGATTCTCCCAGTGAACATGCAGCGGTTCTACAACTGATGAAAACATGTAAATGGATTCCAGAAGAGTCGCTCGATCATGAATGTGCAGTTTTTCAGAAACTTTCCAATGGTGAGAAACAATGATTCCACACACCCTTTTTTTCTTTCTTTTCATTTTTTCCCTTTCTTATGGGGATTTGACTCCCTATTTGAAAAAGAACATTGGCGATAAAGCAAAAAATCAGTCGGTCAAAAATGTTGATGCGATCTACTTGATCAATCTCGACCATCGCCCGGAGAAGTTGGAAAAAGTTACCCGACAATTAGATCCCTATGGCATCACCCCATACCGTCTATCAGCCATCTATGGTTGGGAATTACCGCCAAGCGTCCTGAACGAGGTCGGAATGAAGTATCAAAGGGGGATGGCTATGGGTAAGTGGGTCCACCATTATACTGCGGATAAAGGATATTTTCCCGAAGAAGAACTGCTCTGTGAAAAATTTTACGGAAAGCGGTGTGTAGCCACATCAATGACTCCAGGGGGCGTGGGTTGCTTTTTAAGCCATCTTTCTGCCCTCCAAAACGCCTATGAGCAGGGATACGAAACAATTTGGATTTTAGAGGATGACGTCCTTGTAGAAGCAAACCCCCATCTCGTAGGAGATTATATCACAAAACTGGATGCTTTAGTTGGTACTAAAGGGTGGGATATTCTTTATACAGGTTTTGATGAGAAAAATGGCTGGTCTTACCGAGCCTCCAACGACTTTTTAACCGACTTGAAAGGAATGTATTATCTTTGGCGCCCAGATATTGATTATTCCGACCAAACCAAATATGCAAAGAGGACTTTAGTTGGAGATGATTTCATTAAAGTTGGGTCCAGGCTGCAAGCGACCTCTATGATTTACCGCCGGAGCGCAATCAAAAAAATCTTAGACTTCGTCAACAATCGCCATCTTTTTCTTCCTTATGATTTAGAACTCCATGTTATCCCTGACCTGCATTTTTTCACATTACGTCCTACCATTGTTTCTGATGAAACGCAAATTTCTGATACCCAAGAAAACTGGTTTTCTCCGAGTTCCAATTGGGAGAAATATCAATCCGAGGTTTTAAAGAATTTATCTTCATTAAGTCAAAAGGGAAACTTAGCTATTGCAAAAACCCTTATGTCTTTCATCCAAGAAAAAAAGCCCAGGACATGTATTGAAATTGGTGCTTATGGTGGCGCTTCTTCTTACCCTCTGGCTATGGCACTCAAATACCAAAAAAAAGGGATGCTCTATGCAGTCGATTATTGGGATCGAGCAGCTAGCTCCAAGATGGTCTATCAAAATTTCTTAAATCTTCTTGAAAAAACACAAATGAATACCCATTGCAAAGCGATCAATAAAAGTCTCCAAGATGCAGCGCTTACGTTCGATGACAGCTCGATAGATACCCTAATTCTAAATCAAGTCACATCTGAAGAAGAATTGTTTGAATCCCTCATCAACTACTTACCTAAACTAAAAGAGCAAGGATATATCTGGGTTTTAAATCCCATGGATCCCGCAAAAGCAAAATCGATCAGTTATTTGATGAAACACTGCTCTTGGATAAAAGATACTCCAGACCGCAACAGCGGAGTCTTATTCAAGAAAGAAAATAAAACACCCACAAAGAGAGAAAACAACACCGTTTAATAAATTGGCGAAGAAAAATTGCAGAATAATTGACCATTCTTTAACATGTTGACCTAGTTTTTTTTGAGGATTTGTAATGAAAAAATGGATAACTCTTTCACTTATTGCATGTAGCTCTATCATCCATGGAACAACAAGCTGCACTGATCAGTTCACCTATAGAGACATTTGCCATAAAGCAGCAGTCAATGACTGGGTATTTCAAAATTTCCGTTCTTTTCCGACTTACAATATTGTTGTTGAAGCTGTGAACGGCAGCCCTTTTGCAGAATACCTTAAAAACAACGCCTCTGAACACGTTCTAAGCAAATTAGACAATTTCAAGAAACTTGACTCATTTGGGAGAGCTCCCATTTGTAATTTTAAAGAACTAGGTAATTTCTCTGGGACAACTCTGCGGTATATTGTCATAGCAGATCATCTATTAAAGAGTTTTCAACTTCCAAAAAAACCCAAAATTGTCGAAATCGGGGCCGGTTTTGGAGGCCAGTGCTTTGTTCTATCTCATTTGCAACCCTTTTCTAAGTATTACATTTACGACTTACCTGAGCCCTCCGAGCTTATCACCAAAGTATTAAATCAATTAGAAGTTGAGGATGTAACATGTTTACCTTTTGAAAAAGATGTCCCAGAAAAAGAAATTGACCTAGTCATCAGTAATTATGCTTTTTCTGAATGTGATCGAGAAACACAGCTCAATTACTTTGACAGAGTTATCAAAAAATCGAAAAGAGGTTATATGATCTACAATCAAATTTCCTCTAATTTTGATATCGACTCCTTAACACCAACTGAATTTGTCGATTTATTAAAAAAGCATAAGATGCATCCGAAGCTTGAGAATGAGTTGATTCAAACTGCTGACAAAAACGTTCTTATTACTTGGGATAAGAGTCGAAAGAGCTAACGCCTAACTAGGGTTCCACCCTAAACCGAGCTAAAGTTGCTTATAAAAAGAGCTTTCTATTTTGTTTTTATTGCATTTACTCTTGTTCTAAATGCACAAGAAATAGAAATCCTTTCCGATTTCAACGCCTTTGATTTACCAATAGATTTTGAAAAACTGAAAAGGTCATATACAATACACACACCTCAGTCTTTCGATTACTACTCTAATAGTAATCCGAGGAGAGAGGAACTTAGTAAAATCTTCATCTTCAACCCTTTTTTCCGAAAAGGGCAACGAGAGGTCGTTGAATCACTACCTAAAGAAAAACTCATTCTTTTTGTTTGGGAGCCTTATCTCCTTTCCCCTAAATTTTATGATGCCTACTCAAAAGTTTTCACATGGGATGACCGACTCATTGATAATGAGAAATTTTTCAGATTTAACTACCCTAATTTGATGCCCTTCTCCGAAAATTCCACCCCTTTTCAAGCTAGGAAGCTCTGCACGATCGTCACACTCAACTGGAATGAATATCGACAAAATCTTTTCCACTTTTTTGAAAAAAATCATCCTACAGATCTTGAATGTTATGGACGCCCCCCCTCCAGCATGAAAAATGCATCGATGTATAAGGGCCAAATTCCGGGAGGACCAGTATCTAAAGAAAAGATTGAAACTCTTAAAAACTACCGATTCGCCATCTGCTTCGAACACACTGTGGGACTGGATGGTTACATCACAGAAAAAATCTTCGCCTGTTTTTCCGCTGGATGTATTCCCATTTATTGGGGAGCGCCTAATATAGGAAAGTATATCCCCCTATCTTGCTATATTGATTACCGAGATTATAAAACCGATGAGGAGCTCTATACGTTTTTATCCTCTATGACTAAGGAGCAATACAACAAATACATTGATGCCATCCAATCCTACCTAAAAAGTGACCAAGCACAGGTTTTTGCTCCTAAACACTTTGAAGAGATTTTGTGTAAAGCCATTTCGGATTAACACCTCGCGGGGAAAAGAATATTTTCCATGTTTTCCCTATTGAAGTAAAAACATGTGGCCAGTATCTTTTTAAGATGTTAATGAACAAACTTCTCCTTCTCCTTTTTTCAATCCCATTCATGTGCTCTGCAGATATTATGATCCTTGGATATCCGCGGTCAGGAACCCACCTTCTCTGTTACTCCCTGAGCCAAATACTTGACTCCTATGTTATAGCTAATCCTCAATCGGATCAGTGGCGACGAATTCGCATGTATCCAAAAAATGCTTATGCATCTAGTACCTTTCCCCCTTATTTAAAGAAAACAGATCAAATACCACCAAACTCCCTCTTTTTTTCCCATAATCCAAACTATCTTGGCTTGTCGAAAGCCAACCAAAAAAAAGACTATTTAATTGTTATTATTCGGGATTACCATGAGTGTTTTGCAAGAAATTATGGTCGTGAGAACCCCAACCTAAATAAGCAGCTGGCTCAAGAATGTCAAACAAAAATCACCAGTATATTCGACGACTCAACCTGGAATTACCCCAATATTTTGCGCTGTTATGACGAATGGAATCCCCAAATGCGCATTTTGATCCGTTATGAAGATCTCACTGCGAACTTTGAAAGCGTAATAAAAAATCTTCTCGTCAAGCTTAAAATTACCGACCATCACTTAAACGCTTTCATAGGAAATTTTGAGGGTGAAATGAAAAATTCCTCAAAAATTTATCAAATAGGACAGGGTGGCAGCCAGTCGGGTGGTGATCCCAAGTACTACCAAAAAAACACTCTCTCAAAAAATGACCTCTATAATATGGACCACACCCTCAAAACCCATAACCCTCATTTATGGAAAACATATCTATCCCAATATGAAATTCGTGAGGAAAACTAAGGAAACACTGAACAACTCCTCAGGTGGATACTCTAAATCGAAGCGTTGAAAAGGTTAATTTTGAGATCGCAATTAACTCGGAAAAATTAATTTTGATTAAAAACTAGCTTTATAGGCGGCTTTTAATCGAAGGGCCGTCTGCTGAGCTGTTTAGCGTTTCTTTAAACAACTAACTCCAACCTTTTTAATATTTTTTCAAACTATCATTTTTTTTTGATTTCGAAGTCAGTTTTTGAAAGAGAGTGCTCCGGTTGCCCAGCGACTCTTTTTTCATCCATCGACAATTCATCATTAAATAGGCAATTGCATCCAACTTTGGAGAGTCATCAGCTCCATTGACGCAAATATAGCCACCTTCTTTAACTTTCGGAAGGTAAAGTTTTACTTCTTCTAGGTGATTGTCATTCCCACCGATATATAAAAGATCAATCGAGTCATCAGTAAAATAAGAAACTGCATCTTTGGCAGTTTTTCCCAAAGGAAGGCAAAATCGATCTATATTGGCATGCTTCATTAGGTTTTGGTAAATTTCCTCAAAATTAAGGCTGTTAGGCCTCTGTAGAACTGGTTGATCTTGTGATCCATCACTTGCGATCGGTTCATCCCAGAAGTCGATTGGATAAAATGTCCCACTTCCATTGAATTGAATCGCCCTTGCAATTGAATAGCTAATCGCTCCCCGAAGAGCCCCGACTTCCACACAGAGGTTGGGTTTTTTTTCATGGATAAAATCCATCAAGTTTTCTGCTACTAGATCATTTATGCATTCTAAACTCTTTGAAACCTGCTGAAGCGTCTCCCTTTTGTAGTTTTCCCAAGTTGTTTTAGAGTCAAAGTAGTTTAATTTTGTATCACTGGTTTGTGTATTTACTGTAACCAAATTATGTCGTAAATTTACCGATTTGATATCTGGGACTATATGGATTTCATTGTCATATGGTAAAAATAAGTCGTATTTTTTTTCGAAGTCTAAAATTTTTCTGATTCCAGATCGCCGAATAATGAGAGAATGGGCTCTAAGACGACTCCCAATTTCGAGAAAATCGTCACTGAGGATTTTTCTTTTGTTGAATTTTTCTGAATCGAGAATTTCAAAATCAGGTCGCCAAAAGTAATTTGGGCCTATATAGTCACTAATAAAGTCCCAATTGCGTAGATTGTCATATATATGATCTGTTGTATCCATATCAGTATAAAGGATATCCCATCCATCTTTACCAACAAGTTCATCCAATCGAAGGATATATTCAGCTAATTTGTGTGGATCATCTTGCACTGAGATATCATCTTCTAATACCCAAATAGTTTCATAACCACAGTCATATGCATTTTGCAAAACAGAGAGGTGACTGAGAGCACATCCTATTGCTCCTGGTGCAAAACCAGTTATAAGGCATTTTTTACCATAAAAGCTCTTCTCAAGGAGCACCTCTTCGGGTTGATATTTTTTTTCTGGGGAATAATGGGACACCCATTTTCCCTGCAACATTCCCGGCTGATAAGTTACACCAATATTCCTGATTGTTTCTAAAGGAAGTCCCCATCCATAGACCGCTGAAAAGCGATAGGGTAAAATGTTATATGGGTCAAGTTGCTCAGAACATTTTGCAAACTTTTCTTTTCGCTTATCCAAATTGATCAGATAAATTGCGTCAATATTTTGTATCGCATCGTTTTTTGCAGCATACCCAAAGTCAGCTTGCAAATATTTCACCAGATCACCATTGCAAATTGACATGGAGAGTAAAAATAAAAAATGACACACGATTTTCATGTAAAGTTAGCCCCTTCTTAAAATGCAAAATATGTCGAAAGATGAATAGTTATCCCCTTCCTACTATTAAACGTGAAAATCATAAGTGGAAATAATTTGTAAAACAAGAAGATTCATTTGAAAGAATGGTGTGGATGAATAAATCCATTTCAGAAATCACATTGAAATCCTATCCAACTAAAAAACCTGCAGAGATAGACTAGCGATCATCCTTATGTCAAAAGACATTCGAGGCTAATTCACACGCCGCGGTATTCGATCGCTTGTCGAGATACCAAGCCATCCCCTGCATGTTGAACCCCTGCTTAGGATGGGTAATAAACTAATTCTAATGCACCAGGCAGCCACCTGGAGTCGGTTTTTTATTGAACTGGACAATCCGGAGGGTAATTCTGGTATTGTATCGGGATAGCAAGGCAATCTCTCGCTTAGACGGAGGCTAATTAGAAAAGCCAAATTGATTATAGAGAGAGGAGTAGTAGCCCTTCAGATGATTCACACAGTTTGTTTAGAAATCCTAGATACTTGTTGAAATGGCCAGACCCAGATTTGAACTGGGGACACAAGGATTTTCAGTCCTCTGCTCTACCAACTGAGCTATCTGGCCGTATACATAGGAAACAAAGATAGTTGGGTAGCTAATTTCTTTTCAAGAATTATTATCGAGAGGGGAGATATCTACGATAATCCTTTAGAGATTCCCTGCTTAGGGGGTTCTAATCCCCTCCTCCCTTTGAAAAAATGGCCTCAAAACTAGACCAATACTTACTTTCTTGAATATTAGAAACTATTTCTAAACCTAACCTCTGGTAATACACCCAATTCAGAAGGGAAAAAAGCTGGTCAACGGCAAAGAACCCGCAATGATTGGTAGATCGAAAGATAGAACTGGCCATCAGATTTCTTCCTAAGGATCCTTTTAACGCGATTAGGCCGGTTTTTTGAAAAACATACATTTTTTGCCATCTGATTGTTCTTCTAACCACTCCCAGCGACTTAACAAGAAGTCCACCTCATCTTGTCTGTGTGCTTCGTCACTCCGAAGAATGCAGATATACTTCCCTTTTTTGACTTTAGACAAAAGATCCATAACTCCATCTAATTCACTCAAATTCACTAACAAAAAATCAAGGGATTCATTTTGATGCATCTTTTTTTCAAACTCAGTCAATTTAGGTTGAATGCGAAAACTTCGAGTCAAGTTCGTCAGTGGACTTCGACTCTGTGGTTCTTTATAGATCACCTCTAAAGAGCCCGTCCCTAAAAATTCTAATGCATTGATAATTGGATAAGTCCCCTCTCCTCTCTGGGTTTCTACTACACAACATACTTCAGGATAAAAATGGTAAACAAAATTAAGAACTTTTTCTGTAGTTAGCGAGTTACTAAATTGGCATTCCTTTTTAGCCTTCTCGAGAACTTTCTTCTTATAAGAATCCCATTGAAATCCAGGGTTATAAGCAAGACTCTGGGTGTCAGAGCATTCTGTAAAACAGCCGGTAAGGTTTTTATTTAAGCAGATCATTTTTAGACCGGGAACGAGTGCAAGCTCATTGTCATAAGGATAGAAAATATGCTTTTCATTTGCGAAATTAAGAATTTTTTCTATTCCTGACCTGCGGATGATCATTGAATGAGTCCTTGTTTTGTGATGAATATGGACAAAATCTTCATTGAGCACCGTTCTTTTTCCAAAATAATTTTCATCAAAGACTCTTGAAATATCAGGCCTCCACAAAGCGGGAGGATTTTCTTGAAAATAGGTTCCCTTGTTTTTGTAAGCCTCAAAAGGAATATCTCCACGATCTATCTCTGTATACAAAACGTCCCAACCATCCACCCCTATTAATGTGTCTAGTTTTTCGATCCAGCTGCTTACTCTGTGAGGATTATCTTTTAGACAAACATCATCTTCCATTACCCAAATCGTTTGGTAGCCACAGTCAAATGCATTTTTAAGGATAGAAAGATGACTGAGATAACAACCCAAAGTTCCTAATGTGTAGTTCCAAGGACTAAAACAGCAATTCCCATCAAAGGAATCGTTAAGAATAACTGGGTGAGGAAGTCGGCTGAATCCATTAGTAAAATAATGCTGAACTTGCTTCCCTTTTATCATTCCCTTTTTGTAAACAACCCCCAGCTGATCAACTGTTTTTAAGGGTAAGGTTAGCCCATCAATTGCAGAAAAGCGGTAGGGATGCACTCCATAAGGGGTGAACTGTAAAAGCGTTTTTTGCAATTTCTCCGGTCTTTTATCAAGATTGATGAGATAAATTGCATCAACATTTTTTACACTATCATTTTTAGCTTTGCGACCAAAATCACTCTGCAAAAATGGGGTAAGATCGCCATAAGCTGAAATAAACCACAAGAAAAATAGACAGACATTAAACACCGAAAACCCTCCTGAAGAGAGCTAGTTTCTCATTCAAAGTAGCAAATTGTCAAGTATAGAGGAAGAATTTGAATTGCAATGGAAAAATGGGGCTATAGTGGGACCCCTTTCTACCAAATGAACTATGTCAGTTTTTCAAGAATTATTATCCATGGAGAGGATATCTGCCATGATATTGAGAGATTCCTTCATTTGGAGATCTTCGTTTCCCCATGGTGGATTGGAGATCCGACGGAAGGAGTGAATTGGCCTGCCTTTGATTTTGTTTTGGGTTTGTAGAAATAGAGAGAAGCTCTTGTCGGTTTGCTGGCGATAGGTGCTATTTTTTTGCAGGGCAGGAATCATTTTCTTCCACTTCTCATGGGGTTGATAGAGGTTGGGGAGGTAGTTTTTTTGGAACCAGGCACGGCTCCGGAGATCGATGTCGGAAAGCGGGTCGATAAAGGCTGCTGCAACTTGATCGGAAGGGAGTGGATATTCGAGGAATCTCTCTCCAATTTTATAGGATGAGAAGATCGTGGGGACGACGATATCGGCTTTGACCCCTTCGATTTGGGTTGAGCGACCGGAGACGGTGTAGTACCTGCCAACGGTTACTTTGTAGAAGGACTTCGCCTCCTTATCAGTGACGGTCTGGTACTGGATCGTCCCCTTTCCGTAGGTCTCTTCATCACCGACGATGAGTGCTACTCCATAATCTTGAAGGGCTTGGGCGACAATTTCTGCTGCCGACGCAGAGGCCCGTGATGTGAGAACGATGAGTGGGCCATCGAAGTACTGCCTCCCATCGAGGTTCCGGAAGTAGCGAACTTCTCCCTTGGAGTATTTAGAGATGACTACTACCCCCTTTGTAATGAAGAGTCCAGTGATCTTTGCCGCCTGGGTGAGAAAGCCTCCTGAGTTCTCTCTAAGATCGAGGACAATTCCTTTTAAAGGAGCCTGCTTCTTGAGTTTCTTGATCGCATCGCGGATGTCTTTTTCTGCACTCGATGACTGAGCCCCTTCATAGAAGGAGGGAAGGGTGAGGATCCCAATTTGTCCATCTCCGCAAGGAACAGAGGTATAACGAAGCCGCTCGTCATTCATCATGATTTTTTCTCTCACGAGAAATACTTCTTGGATCTTTCCATCCGCTTTTCGGACAAGGCCAAGATGGAGCTCTTTACTCCCGTTGCCCTTCATTGCCCGAAGTACTTGATCGTAGCTCATTCCCTCTAGCTTTTGGTGGTCAATCTCTACAATCCGATCTCCTACTTCGACTTTCCCACTCCTCTCTGCAGGACCGCCTGCAATGAGATCTTCGATAACGACCCCATGGATACCCTGACGAAGAACGACTCCAACTCCATCGAATTGTTTCTCAAGCGCCGCCCGAAGCTCTAGCGCTTCTTCAGGGCTGAAAAAAGCCGTATGGGCATCTAAACTTTTCGATAGGGCTCGCAAGGTGTGAAGGCAAAGGTGGTGCTCCTGGCCGTCCGTGTAAGAATCTTCTTTCTTTTTCAGCCGCTCTTCCCAAAAGGAAAAGATTTTTTGACGATCACCTGGTGTCCATTCCGCAAGTTTATTGACTCGCTTCTCTTCCATGAGGATCCGAATGAGCTGCTTACGCGTCCTAGCTTTCAGTTGAGCCTCATCTGTAGCATAGGATAAATGAACCTCCCCTCTTAAGGGTTCCACATCGAGAGCTGAGAGAGTGAGCTCTTTTTCAATTTCATATCGCCAGCCCTGGCTCCGCTTGATCGAGGTTTCAATGAGAGCATTTACCTGCTCAAAAGTAGAAAGATCGTCTCGGCGATATCTTTGAGCTCCTTCACGAAGTTGTTTATCTGATAAATTGAAGAATTGACTCGCCTCACTTTCAAGAAGATACATCTTTAATCCATCGAACTGCTCAATAAAAACTTTAATTGCTCGCGAGATTAATAGAGGGCTCATCTCCCGATGCTCAACATGAACATTCAACATCTCATCAATCGTTTCACGGACATCGCTCCGTTTAAGATCGAGGTTTCCCTGAAGTGTAACGGTGGAAATAAGGAGAAAAGCGCAAAATCTTAGAACTATAGGGCCCATCTCTTTCTACTTACCTGATTGAAATATAATTTTACACCCTGTTTTTTCTCTGATCGAAAGGTAATTGATTGCAAAGAATTCAGTCTCAATATATAGTTTGTCCTATTCTCATTGTGAAATTGAAGGAGACAGGCCTAACATGCCGACTATTAATCAACTTATTCGTGATGGCCGCCAAGACAAAAAGCGCCGTAAAAAATCACCCGCTCTAAACAAATGTCCACAAAGACGTGGCGTATGTCTTCAGGTCAAAACTAAAACCCCTAAAAAGCCAAACTCTGCCCTGCGAAAAGTTGCATGGGTACGCCTTTCTAATGGGCAAGAGGTCATCGCCTACATCGGCGGTGAAGGCCACAACCTACAAGAACACAGCATCGTCCTAGTCCGAGGCGGAAGGGTAAAAGACCTTCCAGGTGTTCGTTACCATATCGTTCGCGGAGCCCTAGACTGCGCAGCCGTTCAAGACCGGAAGCAGTCCCGCTCAAAATACGGGGCAAAAAAGCCTAAATAAGGAGTAGACAACACCGATGTCACGTAGAAGACGCGCAGAAAAGCGTAAAATTGATCCTGATCCAAAATACAACAGCACAGTCCTTTCCAAGTTCATCAATAAGATTATGTACGGTGGGAAAAAGTCTGTTGCTAGCCGAATTGTCTACGACGCCGTGGAAAAATTTGCGCAAAAAGTAAAAGCTGAAAATCCCGTTGATGCATTCGAGCAAGCCCTTGAAAATGCAAAGCCTACGCTCGAGGTTAAATCTCGTCGTATCGGAGGAGCAACCTATCAAGTCCCTATCGAAATTGCACCTGACAGACGAACATCGATGGCGATGCGTTGGATCATTCGCTACTCACGTGAAAAAGTGGGGCGCACAATGGCTGATGGTCTGGCTCAAGAACTTGCAGATTGCTTTCAGAACCAAGGTTCTACAATTAAGAAAAAAGATGACACTCACCGAATGGCCGAAGCAAATCGCGCCTTCGCTCACTACAAATGGTAATTCAATAACATGACCACAAAAAAACGTCCTGAAACAGACCTCCTTGCAAACGTCCGCAATATTGGGATTATGGCCCACATCGATGCGGGTAAGACAACGACAACAGAGCGGATTCTTTTCTACTCCGGAAGACTTCACCGTATTGGGGAAGTTCACGAAGGAGCGGCTACCATGGATTTCATGGAGCAGGAGAAAGAGAGGGGCATTACCATTACTTCTGCTGCCACAACTGTTTACTGGAATGGATGTAAAATCAACATCATCGACACCCCTGGCCACGTTGACTTCACAGTTGAAGTAGAGCGTTCCCTCCGTGTTCTCGATGGTGCCGTTGCTGTTTTTGACGCAGTTGCCGGTGTTCAACCTCAATCGGAAACTGTTTGGCGCCAAGCTACTCGCTACGGTGTCCCTCGTATTGCCTTCATCAATAAAATGGATCGGGTCGGAGCAGACTTTTTTGCAGCCATTGAGTCAATGAAAGACAAACTCGGAGCAAATGCAATCCCTGTTCACCTTCCGATCGGATCAGAGGGCGGATTCAAGGGGATGGTCGACCTCGTTTCGATGAAAGCCTACCTCTTCCTAGACGAAACAATGGGAGCAAAATACGATATTGCAGAAATCCCATCAGATCTACTCGACCAGGCAAAAAAGCTTCGGAGCGCTCTTCTTGAAGAGCTCGCAACAATTGATGAATCCAACGAAAGCTTCATGATGAAAGTCCTTGAAGCACCTGAGACGTTGACAGAAGAAGAAATTCACGCTGTCATCCGAAAAGGGGTCGTTACAAATGCATTCAATCCTGTTCTATGTGGGACTGCTTTCAAAAACAAAGGGGTTCAACCGCTTCTTGATGCAATTACCCGCTGGATGCCTTCCCCTGCTGACAGAGGAACGATTAAAGGGTTTGATGCAGACACTGATGAGCCGATGGAACTTGAACCTACAGATGAGTCTCCCCTCTCAGCCCTTGCCTTTAAAGTGATGACCGATCCCTATGTGGGCCGCCTTACTTTCGTCCGTGTTTATTCTGGAATTCTTGAAAAAGGAACGGCCATTTTAAATACCTCAAAAGGAAAGAAAGAGCGCGTTTCCCGTCTTCTAGAAATGCACGCAAACCAAAGAAAAGACCGGGATGACTTTTTCACCGGCGATATCGCAGCATGCATCGGGCTAAAATACACCTCTACTGGAGATACTCTTTGCGCTGAAGGCAATCCCCTTCTCCTCGAGAAAATGGAGTTCCCAGAACCTGTAATCTCTATGGCAATTGAGCCAAAATCGAAAGCAGATCGAGAAAAACTATCAATGGCTCTCTCAGCCCTTTCGGAAGAAGATCCTACTTTCCGCGTTACTTCTAACGAAGAAACGGGTCAGACAATCATAGCCGGTATGGGTGAGCTTCACCTCGACATTCTCCGTGACCGGATGATGCGCGAATTTAGCGTTGAAGCGAACGTCGGTAAACCCGAAGTTTCCTATAAAGAAACGATCACGCAGCCCGGCAAATCTGTGATGAAATATGTCAAACAGAGTGGTGGACGGGGTCAATACGCACACGTCGAACTCGAAATTGAACCCAATGAAAAAGGGAAAGGAAATGAAGTTGTCAGCAAGATTGTTGGCGGTGTCATTCCAAAAGAATACATTCCTGCTGTTATCAAAGGGGTGCAAGATGGCCTAAACACGGGTGTTATTGCAGGCTATAACCTCGTCGATGTAAAAGTTGCGATTGTATACGGATCCTACCACGAAGTTGACTCGAGTGATATGGCTTTCAAAATTTGTGGATCGATGGCGATGAAAGAGGGTGCTGCAAAGTGTGTCCCTATTCTCCTCGAACCGATCATGAAGGTCGTCGTCTCAACACCTGACGATTTCATGGGTGATGTGATTGGAGACCTCAACCGCAGACGAGGAAAGATCATGGCACAAACACCACAGAAAGGGGGAGCTGTCGAGATTGAAGCTGAAGTTCCTTTAAGTGAGATGTTCGGCTATTCTACACAACTACGCTCTCTCTCTTCAGGTCGAGCTACCTATACTATGGAGCCAAGCCACTTCGAGAAAGTACCAAATAAAATTCAGGAAGAAGTTTCCGCAGGGAAAAAGCGCTAAAACAAGGGTAATATGGCAAAGCAAGCAACAAAGCAAACACAACCTAGAGTCTCAAAGCAGAAGATCCGCATCCGCCTGAAAGGGTATGATCAGCGCGTGGTCGATCGAGCTGCACAAGATATCGTTGAAACAGCGAAAGGAACAGGAGCACGTATTGCAGGACCGATCCCTCTCCCTACAAAAAGAGAGATCTACACTGTCCTTCGCTCCCCTCACGTCGACAAAAAATCCCGTGAGCAGTTTGAGATGCGCACACATATCCGCCTTCTCGACATCCTCCACCCTACCCCAGATACGATCGACAAACTCAAAGTACTCCCTGTCGCAGCTGGTGTCGATATCAAAATCAAAGCCTAAATTTTTAGGTATCTTATTAAAAAAACTCTCGGAGAAATCCGAGAGTTTTTTTTTTGTAGGTGCTTTTTCCACAAAAAAGAGGAGCGGCTATAAGGGGCTTTTCAACAAAAAGACCCACATCAATGAAGCAGAAGCAAGACTAGAGTGGGTGTTTTAATAGCTCTTTGAGTTTGGCTAGTGCTTGTTTTTGATCTTCGGGTCGAGAGTGGGTGAGAAGATCGTTATAGTGATTTACTAGCTGATCAAAGGTTCTCGTTACTTCTTCTGAGAAATTACCCTTATGAAGTTCTTCTTTGGTTTTGTGTAAGTAGGTAGCAACAAGATGCTGGTCATCGCGGCTGATCTCTTGGATCTGATCAATGATCGGCTCTAGCTGAAGAAGGAAGGCTTTTAGTTTTTTTCCATCAAGTGGGGATTGGGGAACTTTAAGAGAGGAAGCGGAAGGGTTCTCAATTTTAGGGTCTTCATGGGGGATAAAGGGCTCACGAGGTTCGTTGGGATTACCTCTCGGCTTGAAACGGCCTATTTCTGGTTCTTCTTGGTCCATGGCTCCTTGATAAGTGGAGATTGCATTTTTTGCAACTTAAGGATAAGCGGGGTAGTTGGGATCGTACTCATACATTTGATCGTAGGGAGGGCGGTTTTCCTCTGTGAACCGTTTTCCTACGACCTGTCCATTCACGACGGTTAGGAAGTAGTGGTTCTCATAGACGAGTTCACTGTTCATTATCACTCTTTCAATGTATTCGTACTCTAAGGTGTTTTTATCGAGCTCGTGGACAGCATAGGGCTCGCCATATTTTTCAACGACTTTAGGCGCTGGAGTTCCTATAAGGACACTATTGTAGTCGAGTCGGTTGAAAGCGCAGAGGAGAAGGAGGAGGGGCAGGTATTTTTTCATTTGTCCTCGGGTTGTTTTTCCCAGATTCTTCCCTTGATGACGGTCCGGTGGTGATCGGGAGTTGCATATTCAGCTCGCATGAGATAGGAGCCATCGTCTTGCTTTTCATAGAATTCAAAGCCCTCAAACCCAATGTCTGTATCCCGAAATTCCCAAGCGACCAGGTTATCTTTGATGATCCCTTTCCCTCGGATCGTTCCAAGAGAGGCATTTTCAAGCTCGATGTTGAAGTGGGTAGCTGTGAGATCGGTGATGAGGAACTGGTTGTGCATGATGTCAGACATCCCCTTTATCTGAATTTCCTGAAAGGCGGAAATTTTCCCTTCCGGGTCGAGGGCTCCGAGGTTCCATCGGGTGTAGAAAGGGAGTTCTTCCTCAACCATAGAGAGGTTGATGCTCCCCTCCCCTAGCCAGTTTTTTGGTGAAAACATGAATGGATGTTCGCTCAAAACGTAAACCTTCTGCTATAAATGCTCTGTAAAATCCCCAGAGCGCTCATCGTTGCCACAATCGAAGAGCCTCCGTAAGACACCATTACGAGCGGCACGCCGGTGATCGGCAAAAACCCGCTCATCATTCCCAGGTTTATGACGATGTGCATGGCCAAATAGGTGGCAATACCCGCCGATAAAAGGCGGCCAAACCGGTCTTTTGCCACGACCGTCACCTGAAAACTTACATAGATCAAACCATAAAATATGGAAAGTAAGAAAACAACCCCAAGGAGGCCAAATTCTTCAGCAAAAGCGGGAAAAACCGAATCAGTATGTGCTGCTGGAAGCCATTTGCGCTTGGTGAATTCGCTTTTATTCCACCCGGTCCCCTTGACTCCTCCGAGTGCTATGGCAGTCTGTGCAGCTTTTTGGTGGTAGGTGTTGGGATTGAACCGCTCGTACTGGTATTCTTTAAATACTTTTGTCGCATAGGGGCGCATCGCCTCGTGATCAATGATCCCTAAGAAGAGAAGGCTGATGAAGGTGAAACCAGCGAGGGCCATTGTCCCCATAGCCGCCAGGATCCTTTTTTTGATCCCTCCAAAATAGAACATGATGAGAGCGATAGGAAAGAGGACTAGGGCGGTACCTAGATCGGGCTGCTTGAGGATGAGGACAAACGGGATGAGGACGACGAGAAGGGCTTGGAAGGCTGCCGACCAGGTGCGGGCTCTCGGCCCTTTCCTGTCCAAAAACCAGCTTAGGGCAAGGACGACAACGAGCTTTGCGTATTCTGAGGGCTGAAAAGTGAAGCCCCCAATCCGATACCACCTGTGGACATTCTGGATTGATGGGGTAACAAAGAGGCCAAGAAGTAAGATAATTGTCCCTACATAAAGGATCCAAGTCCACTCGCGAAGTTTATTGTAGTCCATTGCGCTGAAAAAGAAAAAAAAGATCCAGCCGGCGATAAAAAACTGGATCTGCTTTTTCACATTAGATGTGAAAACTCTCTCCAATTCAAAATCCTGTGCCTCAGTAGTAGAAGATGATATCACAAGCAAGCTAATGACCATCAACGCAAAGAGGAGGAAGATGAGACGAAGGTCGATTCGCTTGAGCGAAGGAATATTCCACATAGAAAAATTTCTGTTTAAATGCACATTCTAATCGTACTATAATGCGCCCTATTGTGGAAGTCGAGTGGATTCATTTTGATACGATAGATTCAACCAGTAGCTGGGCAAGAGAACATGCTGCTCAACTCGATCCAAAAAAAATCACCTGTATCACTGCAGAGACACAAACTGCAGGGTATGGAACCCGAGGAAAGAACTGGGTTTCCGAAAGTGGGAATCTCCACATGACTCTTTTTTTTCGCCTTTCCCCCGATCATCCAAACATCCCAAATCTCGGCCAACTTCTCTCGTTTGCCTGTTTAAAAGCCCTTCCCAGTGAGGTGGAAATAAAGTGGCCTAACGATTTGGTCTACCGGGGAAAGAAGCTTTGTGGTGTTCTTGTCGAGACGATATCTTTAGAAAAAGAGATGGGTATACTCATGGGGCTTGGGATGAATGTAAATACCGATGTGAAAACAGATCAAGAGACAACTTCCCTTTTCGAAATCACGAAAAAATCCACAGATCTATATCAGCTCGCTCAAGTGATTGTTCATCAATTTCAGATTGCATTAAAAGAGGGTTTTGGACCAATTAGAGAAGAATATATCCGTCGGCTTGCATACAGGGATGAACCGATTCGGTGCCTTGTAGGCGATAAAGAAATAACTGGAACCTTGATCGGACTCGATAAAAAAGGAAGGGTGCAAATTCAAGTTGCCGATGGCGGCATCTCTACTTTTTGGTCCGGAGAAATTCACCATTTGAGGAAAATATGAAACAGATCTTACTTGCTCTTTTTTTTCACATTACCCTGTTTAGTTATGAGGTAGTCTCCTATGGGGATGCGATTATCGATTACTTTGTCTTCGTCGACGATGCATTTTTAGAAAAGCTTCCAGGAAAAACCGGTGGGACAGAACAGATAGACTTAGAAACGTTTAAAAAACTCACCGTTTCGTATAAGAAAAAATGTGCCGGCGGAAGCGCTCCAAATACTGTTAAAGGACTTGCTAGCTTTGGTCACGACTGCGCGCTGATCGGCCGAATCGGAAATGATAAAGAAGGTGCTGAGTACGCTCTGGACTTAGTTGCTAAAGGTATTACCCCCCTCTTCACTCCCCATCCAACGGATACAGGGCGCGTAGTCTGTCTGATATCTCCAGATGGTCATCGAACGATGCGTACATGCATTGGAAAACTTGTCGGGTTTGACGGGTTTGCTATTGATGAGACCGTTTTTCAAGGGGCAAAGCTCTTTCACATCGAAGGGTACCAACTTCCGAATCCGAAATTTCTCAGAGAATTGATCGGTATAGCAAAAAAAGAGGGTCTTCTGATTTCTATGGATGTCGGATGCCATGAGCTGGTGAGCGCGTATAAAAATACCCTTTTAGAGATCATTAAAGACGATCTCGATATTCTGTTCACAAATGAAGAAGAGGCCAAAGCTCTCACTGGTCTTGCTCCTAAAGAGGCTTGTCTCTCTCTTGCAAAGCTCTGCAAAACAGTTGTGGTCACGATGGGTGAAAAGGGAGGGTATATCAACTCGAAAAACAAGGTGTTTCACTACCCGCCTAAAGAAGCACGACTTGTTGATGACACTGGCGCAGGAGATCTATTCATGGCGGGGTTCTTACACGGAATTCTGACAGACGCTCCTGTTGAAGAATGCGCCCGATATGGAGCAGAGATTGCTTCTAAAGTGATTCAAGTTGTCGGAGCTGAACTTCCCAAAGAAGAGAATCTACGTCTGCAACAGCTGGGCGTCGGGAATAACCATTAAGTCGGGGTAGACTTTGTGACGGAGGATGTTGCCAATAGCGTCCAGAGTGGCGCCCGTAGCTGAGAAGCACGATGTGCAATTGCCGCTGTAGACGATGGTCACCCGATTTTCTTCGACCTTCACAACTTCTACCCCTCCTGCGTCAAGTTCAACGTAGGGCTTAATATCCCTCTCGATCACTTCCGCGATGATCCCTTTTTTTTGATCATCAGAAAGGTTCTCCCAGTTTGGATAGACAACCCTCTCCCCTCCCTCCATTTCAGGTGGGGCTACATAGAGGTCTTCGATCGGGATATCCATACATCCTTCGGTGGCAGCGTCGATTGCATCGATGATCAGATTTAAATAGGCATCTTCCACTTCGGTAGAAAGTTCTTTTTCGATCAGCTCAGCCGATAATCTCCGCGCTTGGAAATAGTTCTTTCGAAGAAGGAGTTTACAAGTAGCCTCCAACGCCTCATGTAAGGAGGGGGGACCAAATGCCTCAAAAGTCGTATCAGCAATGATTCCATCCTCTTCGTCAATTAGAAGCGAAAGGGTAGCCGTGCATTCTTTCCCCCCGGCCCCTTGACATAGGCGCATGTTTTTTCCCTTTGCATCTTCTATCGTAAAAGTCCGCTTTTTCCTCCGGAGTTTTTCTACTATCGCTCCAAGAGCAGTTACAACTCTGTTGATTTCCTCTTCAGTCGTTTCATCGGATAGGACAAAAGAAACAGCGGAGGGAAACAGTTCTATTCCTCCTTTCGCAAAAATACCCTTCTTTTTTAGCTCAGCTGTGATTTGCTCTCCGTGGATTTTCTCAAATGAGACGAGAGAAGTGTTGGGAAGACGCTGGCTAGTTTCATAGTGAATCTTTCCACCAAGCTCTTTTACTTTGCTCTCAAAAAGGTCTCGAAGGCTTCCCACCTGCATTGCGTAGGTATCAAAGTTTCCGAGAGCTGTTTTCAAGGCTGAAGAAAAGAGGGGTAAAATACCCTCAGGGGTAGGGCCGATCTCTGTTTTTGAGAGGATGATTTTGCAAGATGTTGGCATCCGAAGCAAAGCTCCATCAATCGTGATGTAGTCGGCATCCAACTCCAGGTGTTGAAAATCGAGCTTCCCAATCGATGCACTGAGGTCGATATGAAGGAGAACATCTTGCTCTTTACAGGCAGCGGCAATGTCATCCATCGGTTGGATGACTCCCAAGTAGGGATGTGCCCAAGAAATAGAGAGGAGACTACTTCTGGCTCGAAGAACTTCTTTCAAATTAGCGCCAGTCAGAATTCCAGTTTCATCTGGGGTAAGAATTTTTCCCTGGACCTCAAATTTTTCCAGTTCCCTGATCCCCTCAAGGATAGAGGGCTGTTCGTTTTCTAGGGCCAGAATATGTGTCCGCCCGGTCCTCCGGATGAAGTTCATGTAGTGGGCGAAGAGAACAGAAAAATGGGGGTTCGAAGAGGAAGAGATATGGTAGCCTTTAGCGAAGAGAATTTCTAGAATCTCTTCCTGAGCTTTCTCGATTGGGCCGACAAGCCAATGATCAGCGCTATTTTTTGCCATCTGGTCGATCAGGGCTTTTGCCGGGCGGGTTTTTGTATGATTGTCGAGAAAGATCCAGTCAGCCATCAGCGAGTTTCTTGAAATTACCGCTTTCGTATTCATAGATAATCGGGACGCCTGTCGCCACTTCGAGTTTAAGGACCTCTTCTTTAGAGAGCCCATCCAGGTGCATAATGATCGAGCGGATCGAGTTGCCGTGCGCGGAGATCAGGACGTTTTGCCCACTTGCTAGATGAGGAACAATTTTTTCTTGAAAATAGGGGATCGATCGGGCTGCAGTGTCTGCTAAGCACTCCCCATTGGGAGGTGGGGTATCAAAGCTGCGGCGCCAGATGTGGACCTGCTCATCTCCATATTTTTCCCTTGTCTCCTGCTTGTTCAACCCTTGTAGGTCGCCATAATATCTTTCATTCAGCTCCCAGGCTTTTACAACAGGGATCGTCGTTGCAGCCGTTTTGGGATTGTGGATTTTTGCCCAATCTTCAAGTTTTCCCTCTCCCTCATGCGAAATAACAGGTACTTTTCCACTGCTGTGCTCAGCCATGGCGATCATTGCTGTCAATTGAGAGCGGATCAGTGTCGACATATAAATCACATCGACGGGAATATTAGAAATTTTTTTACCCGCATCAAGAGCCTCTTGAATCCCCTTTGAGCTAAGTGGTATATCGACCCAACCGGTGAAGAGGTTCCGTTTATTCCACTCAGATTGACCATGACGTAAGAGGATGACTTTTGCTGACATAAGATAGATCATACCCTAATTCTCCTTAATCGAAAAGGGTAACAAAATATTTTATTTGTATTGAGTTTTAGGAGGAAAGTATGTATACTCTCCCCTATGAATAAAAAGCGTTTAAGCAAAACTCTAGCAGCAGCAGGTGTCGCCTCTCGAAGAGGGTGTGAAGAGCTCATTTTTGAGGGGAAAGTCACTGTCAATGGCGAAATTATTCTCAAACCTGAGACCCAAGTCGATTTGAATATCGATGACATTCGCGTTGAAGATCAAAGAGTTCAAGCTGAACAAGAAAAAGTATACTACCTTCTCAACAAACCAAGCGGCTTTATTTGCAGCAACAAGCCGATGGAACGAAAAAAACTTGTCGTTGATCTTTTCCCTCAGGAAAAAAGGGTCTTTACCGTCGGCAGACTCGACCGAGATACCACAGGTCTTCTCATTGTCACAAATGATGGGAACTTTTCTCAAGAGGTGATTCACCCAAGAGCCAACATCGAAAAGGAATATCTTGTTAAAACCAGGCAAGAGATCGGGCCCGAACACTTAATGGGAATTACGAAGGGTGCTTTTGTAGAGGGGGTTTATGTTCGGCCAGTCTCCGTGAAAAAAGTACGCCGAGGAACTCTTCGGATCATTGTCAAAGAAGGAAAAAAAAGAGAAGTCCGCGTTCTTGTAGAAAAAACAGGTCTTAGTATTGTCAGCCTCGGCCGAATCCGCATTGGTGGGCTGAGTCTTGGGAATATTCCCGAAGGGGCTTATCGCGAAATGACCCAGAGCGACAAAGAAGCCATATTCAAAAAATAATCGATCCCATATACTGACGGATCTATGATGACTATCGCCAGACTCTTCGGCAAATCTCCGTTTGCCCCATTGCAAAGCCACATGAACCGGGTGGCCAGTTGCATCGAAAAACTCACCAGAATCATCGAGTCTCTCCCTAGCGGCGACACACAAAAGATTCAGAGACTTGTTGAAGACCTCTCTCAACTTGAGCACGAGGCAGACCTAACCAAAAACGATATCCGTAACCAGCTTCCGAAAAGTCTTTTTATGCCCATTGATAGAGGCCATTTTTTGGAAATTTTATCTGTCCAAGATTCGATTGCCGACATTTCTGAAGATGTTGGCCTCACCCTTTCCCTCCGACCTCTTGAAAACTTTTCTTCTTTTGAAGCTGACCTGATGGCATTTTTCACAACTTGCTCCGAAGTGTTTTGGGATGCGAAAAGAATCATCGAAGAAATTGATGAACTCCTCGAATCGGCTTTTGGCGGGATTGAGGCACAAAAAGTAAAATCAATGATCGAAGAGACAGCGCGAAAAGAACACAAAGTTCAGGGGAAAAAGCTCCAAATTCTGAAAAAGCTGTTCAATGAAGGGACCTCCCTCTCAACCCCTGCCTTCTATCACTGGCTTCATCTTGTCGAGAACATTGGGAACATAGCTCAAACCTCAGAGAAATTGGCTAATCGTATTAGAATGGTTTTAGAACTTAAATAATGAATGTCGAACTTCTCCTAACAGTCATCGTACTACTTGTTGGGTTTTATATGGCCTGGAACATCGGCGCTAACGATGTTTCTAACGCTATGGGTACTTCGGTAGGTTCAGGGGCCCTAACCCTTCGGCGGGCAGTTCTTATTGCAGCTGTCCTAGAGTTTAGCGGAGCCTACTTCATAGGGGCGAATGTATCGGAGACGATGCAAAGTCAGCTGATCGATATCACCCAATTTGCCGCAGACCCCAACACCCTCATTTTTGGTATGTGCGGCGCTCTCCTGGGCACCGGTATTTGGCTCCAGCTGGCCTCCTACTTTGGGCTTCCCGTTTCAACAACACATGCGATCGTCGGTGCCATCGTCGGCTTTGGTGCACTTACGATCGGCTTTGCCGGTGTCGAGTGGAAAATGATTGGGTCGATCGCCCTCAGCTGGGTTCTCTCCCCAGTACTCAGTGGGATCGTATCCTATTTTATTTTCAGTCTTCTTCAGAAAAAGATTCTTTTTACCCTAAATCCTGCCCTTGCAACCAAACGGTTTATTCCCCTACTTCTCTTTTTCGTTTTCGGAACATTTTCATTGAGTCTCATCTTCAATGGTCTTGGCGGGATGGGGGTTAAACTCTCTTTCTCCCAGGCATTACTACTCAGCGCCCTCATTGGATCAATAGCCTTTGGGATAGGTTTGATCATCATTCGACGTATTCCTACTCCAAAAAATTCGATCGGCGCTACCTCCCGCCTCCAGCCCCAAACCCTGATCAGCTTAGAAAAGGCAATCAAACACCTCCGCCGCGCTAGAACCGGTTCACTCGATGAGACCCATAATAAGATCACAGGCGTTCTTGAAGAAATGCACCACTTGAAAAATGAGATGCGCGAAAAAACACAGTTCCCAGTAAGAACTTCTGAATACGATACTGTGGAAAAGATCTTTGGTTCTATGCAGATTATTAGCGCCTGCTTTGTTGCATTTGCACACGGAGCCAATGACGTTGCTAATGCAATCGCACCCGTTGCAGCAGTACTCCATACAATTAAACACGGAGTCGTCGCAGGGAGCACTCCCGTCCCTTCATGGCTCCTTGCTTTTGGAGGACTCGGCATCGTAATTGGTCTTGCTACATGGGGATGGCGGGTCATTGAAACAATCGGGAAGAAAATCACCGAACTTACTCCCACAAGAGGCTTTTCTGCTGAATTCGGCGCTGCGATTACGATCCTGCTCGCATCAAAATTAGGCCTCCCTATTTCAACAACTCATTGCCTTGTTGGGGCTGTCCTTGGCGTTGGGCTTGCAAGAGGTTTGCGAGCGATCAACATTCGGACACTCAAAGAAATCGGCCTCTCTTGGGTCATCACTCTTCCTGCGAGTGCAGTTATGAGCATTCTCTGCTTCTATCTCTTGCGCGCAATTCTTGGCTAAAATTTCTTGTCAAAAACACCAACTGCGCCTATCTTGTTACGATCTTAATTAAAAAAGGAGAGCGTCATGGTACAACCAATTAACCACCGAGGTGTAACCACCTCAACAACACTCCAGGACATGTCATCGAAGGCATCTGGACCTAGAGCAGATTACTACGCAACTACACTTGTTTCAGCAAGTCATACGAAACTCAAGGACTATGCATTTAAAGCCTGGAACTTTTTTACCGACACCCTTTCCTATTGCTTTGAAACAACGCTATGGCTTGTTACTTGTGGGATGAGTACTCCTAACAGAAAAGAAATTGCTGAAGAGATCATCGAAAATCCTGAAGAAATGGCAAAAGAATTTGCTGCTAAACCTAAAGAGCGAATCGCTGAACTCATCACCGCTTGCATCGTCGATCCTGCAGCAGTTCAAAAACTTCGCGACGATAACCCAGACAAAGTTGGGGAGTTTATCCGCGCCTTTAAGAAGGAACTAGCCGCAGACAACCAATCATTTGCCGCAGGGATGACTCCAGCTGACCGCACCTATTTGCAAGCCCAACTTATCGTGTTCATCGATGGTCAGTATTCTAAAATGCTTGATACCTTAGAAAGTATCCGCCCTACTGTTCTCACAATTGTGGGAGAGAAAAAGGAGGGTGAAAAAAAAGAAGTCACTGCCCTTCGTGAGCTATTTGCTGACTATTTACCAAAAGTACTTGCCTTTGGGAAAAAAGACCCAACTAAATTGAAAAGTGTTTTCCAAGAGTTCGTCAAAGTATTCACGAAAAAAGGCAACTTCGATGTAACTGTTCTTAAGCAGATTCCAGAACTAAATGATGAAGCCGGCATAAAAAACCTTCTCAGATGTTTGGATGACAAGAGCTTCTGCTTGCGCGCGCTAAGCCAGCCCCATGTACTTGGCCTTCCGGACGCCTCAAAGCTCGACCTCATTAAAGCATGCTGCAGCACCTTCCTACGCCAGCTCAGTCCAAAACAAGTGCCTGTAATGAAGAAGCTTGTTTCTGATGATTACGTCCTGGTCAATGGGGTCCTCGATGAATTAAGAGGAGTTTTGAGTAGCCGTTCCGAGAGGGTGCAGATGTCAGATAACTACGCACAAGCTTGGACTCTAATCCAGCAACTCAATACCGATCTTGCCAATCCTCCTCCTCCGATAGCTAAGGCTTAGAGAAGAAAGATTTCGAGCTTGATTGAAAAGCAGTGCCGAATAGAATGGGCTTATGGCCTATTTTATTCGGTATTTTCTTTTTATACTCATTGCACTTTTCGGATGTAGCTCTAACACTACTCATAAAACTACCGTCTTTACAGTGGGAATTGACCCCTCATGGTACCCCTTAGAAATAGGTGGCCAAGAAAAAAATCTTCTCGCTTTCTCAGTTGAGCTCCTCGTTGAAGTCGCAAGAGAGGAGAATCTCCAGATGGCGATCCAAACAATGAATTGGGACAACATTTTATGGGGTCTTAGGGAAAACAAGTACACTGGGATGCTCTCAACGATGCGCCCCTACGCCTTCTATAGGGAAGACTACTCTTTCTCAACCCCTTACCTATTGACCGGTCCAGTCCTTGTTGTTCCAAAGGATTCAAACATCACAGGGATAAAGAGCTTAACAAGAAAAGAAGTGGGAGTCGTTAGAGGCTCTTCCGCAGCACTTATCCTTCAAAAAGTTCCCGGTATCATCCTCAAAGGATATGGTACAATTGCACAAGTTCTCGATGGCTTAAGCAAAGTTGAAATCAACGCAGCGGCAGTAGAAGTTCTCATGGCCCAAAACTACGTGCGCAATATTTACAACGATACTTTTTCAATTGTGGGTCCTCCTCTTAGTAACGAGGGAATCAGGCTTGTCACTCTCCACGGCGATGCCCCAAGGCTTGTTAAGGGGTTTGATCAAGGGCTAAAGAAGATGAAAAAAACAGGGGCCTATCAGAAGCTCCTGGAAAAATGGGGCCTTTCCCCTGATGGGAAACCGATTGCGAATCTCGATAAGCAGGCCGAAACGTTTCTGAGTCGGTTCACTCTTTAAAGACCCGGTGCTGGTCATATTCTCCGTAGATTTTACGGACCCTCTCAAGCTCCTGGGGATCTACAGGACAGGGGGTCAGATCCCAGACCAGGTTGGCATAGTTATGGATTGAGGTGTCTGTAGAAAAATCGTGCATATGCGCTATGTTTTGGATAGCTACTTCTGCCCAGCGGCTTTTATTTTGATAGAGCTTTTCTACTTTTTTCTGCGTTTCAAAATAGGCAGGCAGATCGTGGAGGACAAAATAGCGGTCTGCAATAGCCCCGCCGATTGGCTCTAAAAGCGTTTGAAATATAGCATAAAAGGCTTCCCTTTCTTGATCGGTATCGGCCAAAGATCCATCACGCAGCACTTCGATAGCTGACCTGATGTATTCGTGGCTTTCATACACATCCCAAGGGTTATAGCTTTTTTCTTGCAACATTTTTTCGACTTCACCAGCCGATGCTCCAAAGCCAAAGGGCCACCACTGATCCGTAATCGCTGCGTGCATTTCAATGTTGGCCCCATCTTCAGTCCCGATTGTTAGCGCGCCGCTCAGGGCTAGCTTCATATTTCCTGTCCCCGATGCCTCCTGCCCTGCACAGGAGACCTGCTCTGACAGATCTGCTGCAGGAATGACTTTTTCTGCGCGCGTCGCATTATAATTCTCGTAGTAGATCACTCGTAGTTTTTCTCTAACCCTTTCATCGGCGTTAGTCTTCCGCTGAAGGCAACAGATCAGCTGAATAATGTGTTTAGCCATAGCATATCCAGGAGCTGCCTTCCCTCCGATGATCACCATCCGCTTGATTTGTCTTGATTCGGGATTTTTTTGGAGCTCTTGGTAGAGGATCAAAGCATGAAGTGCTGTTAAAAGCTGCCGCTTGTACTCATGAATTCGCTTGATTTGAACATCAAAGAGCGCCTCAGCTCCAAACGGATCCGATCCCCCTATGATTTTTCCTTGGCTATCCCGTATCGGATTGTGTCTTTGCAAGTATTCACTGAAGGCTTGTTTGTTTGCCTTTTTGATTTCGAGAAACTCATTCTGAGTAGCTGGGTCGGATGCAAATTTTGATAACCCTTGAATCGTTCTCAGATCGGTCACCCACTCTTTTCCAATTCTTTTAAAAAGAAACTCGGCAAGTCTTGGGTTGCACCCATTGAGCCAACGCCTTTGTGTCACTCCATTGGTCACATTGATGAATTTGTCTGGGTACATTGCATCAAAATCTTGAAAGAGCTTTTTTTTGATGATTTCACTGTGGAGCTTGGCAACTCCATTAACCCGATGAGAGCAGTAGATCGAAAGGTTGGCCATTTTGATCTGCCCCGATTCAATGATTGACATTCTCCGGACTTTTTCTTCATCATCGGGAAATTTGGTCCGGATATCTTTGCAAAAATCGTCGTTAAGCCTCCGAATGATCTGGTAGTGCCTTGGAAAGAGCTCTGCAATCCTATTTTCATTCCACTCTTCGAGCGCCTCTTTTAGAATTGTATGGTTTGTATAGTTGAAGCAAGTCCGGACAACTTCAAATGCCTCACCCCAACCAAAGTTGTGATCTTTGGTGAGCAGCTGCATTAGCTCGGCAATAGCAAGGGCTGGATGGGTGTCGTTTAGATGGATTCTGACTTTGTCAGCGAAAAGACCCATATCCCCAACATTTTGGCTGAAATGGTGGACGATATCACCCACCGATGCTGCTGCAAGAAGGTATTCCTGTTTAAGCCGGATCCTCTTGCCCATTTCATTATTGTCGTTTGGATAGAGAACATCTGTAAGGGTTGTATTTTCTGCTGCTTGATCGAGCAGTCCAGCATTGTACCGCTGGAGAAGAAAATTTCTTGGGGATTCTTTCGTAGTCCACAGTCGAAGAGAAAGAACGGTGAAATCATCAGTCTCGCGATAGCCTATGATCGGGAGGTCATAGGAGAGAGCCCTTACCTCTTCAAAATCTTCGAGATCAAAAACCTCTTCGCCCCTGCTATTTTGAGCAGGAATAGTCCTCCCTCCATACATCACATTCACCGCATGGGCATCGCGCCGAAATTCCCAGGGATATTCATTGAGAAGCCAGTTCTCTGGCCGTTCTACCTGCCTCCCTCCCCAAACTTCCTGTTCAAAAATCCCATATTGGTAACGAAGACCATAACCAACTGCTGGATACTGTTGAGTAGCGAGTGAATCCATTAAACAGGCAGCTAACCGACCGAGTCCTCCATTTCCAAGAGCGGGATCGTGTTCAACAGAAAGGATCCGTAATAAGTCTCGCCCGAGCATCTTAACACTCGCCTTGATCAGTTCTCCTGCGTGCATATTTGCTATGCTATTTCCAAGAAAGCGCCCAGGAAGGTATTCCATGCAGAGATAATAGACGGTTCTGGGCATGGCTTTGTTGAATGTATGGATCGTAGCGGTCCAGTTGATCATGATCTCTTCGCGCAAGGTGAGCGAAAGGGCCCGAAAAACCTCTTCATCGGTCGCCTCCTCAATCGTTACCCCCATCATCGTGATGAGATAATGGCGCGTTTTGTGTACTACACTCTCGGCTTGAGCCCGTAAATTTTCCCCATTCGTCATTTTTTCCTTCCCCTTGATCAACTTTTTTTTTAGCATACGAATTAGAAAAGATGAAGAATTATGACCTTATTGTTATCGGAACGGGACCGGCAGGTGAAAAAGCTGCTGTGAAAGCCGCCTACTTTGGACACAAAGTAGCCATCATCGAGAAAGCTGAAAAATTCGGCGGTGCGATGGTGGTGACCGGAACCCTCCCCTCAAAAACTCTAAAAGAGACCGCTCTCTATTTCTCCGGGAAATATGAGAAAGGACTTTATGGAATCGATCGAGATCTAAGACATGAAGCTTCTGTCGAAGATTTCATGTTTCGTAAAAACTTCGTCTCCAAAACGGAAGGAGAGGTGGTAGAGACCAACCTCAAGCGCCACGGGGTCGACATCTATTACGGAGTCGCCTCGTTTGAAGAGGCCCACATCGTTAAAATCACTTCCAAAACGGGAGAAGAATCGATCCACGGAAGCTACATCATCGTAGCAACAGGCTCTTATCCTTTTCATCCCGATGGAATTCCCTTTGATGGAAAGCGGATCCATGACTCCGATACCATTTTAGACATCACTAGATTTCCAAAATCCCTCTGTGTGGTTGGTGCTGGAGTCATCGGATGCGAGTATACAACCATATTTTCAACTATGGGATCGAAAGTCCACCTCGTCAACAATCGGGATAAGATTCTTCCCTTTCTCGACCAAGAAGTAGCTGCAGGGCTCGTCACCTCTATGCGTGATGGAGGGGTAGATATCCTTTTCAATACAAGCATTAAAGAGATCATCGTCCCCGACAAAGAAGAAGAAATGATCCGTGTGAGTTTAGAGAGTGGAGATAGCTTTGAAGTAGACATGTTCCTCTTTGCAGCGGGGCGCAGCGGCCAAATCAAAGACCTCAATTGCGAAAAAATTGGCCTTACCGTTGGCGAAAGAGAAACCATTCCGGTCGATTCAACCTACAAAACCAATATCGATCACATCTACGCCGTTGGTGATGTGATCGGCTTTCCCGCACTTGCCAGCACAAGCGCTGACCAAGGACGCGTCGCTGTGGCCCATATCTTCAAAACCAAAGATCTCGACCACCTTCCCAAGCAGTTTCCCTATGGCATCTATACGATCCCAGAAGTATCAATGGTAGGAATATCCGAAGAGCAGGCGAAAGAAAAGGGGATCAACTACTGCGTCAGCAAAGCCAGCTATGCGGATATGGCGAGGGGGAAAATCATGGGAGCGAAAGCAGGCTTCATGAAAATGGTCTTTGATAGGGACTCTCTTGAAATCCTCGGTGTCCATGTTATCGGCCATATCGCCACAGAAATTGTCCATTACGGGCTCACTCTCGTCGAAGAGAAAAAGACCCTCTACGATGTAATTGGAACTGTTTTCAACTTCCCAACCCTCCACGACCTGTATAAATATACCGCGTATGATGGGCTTAGCACAGTGACGGGCCACCGAGTGAAACCTTGATTAGAATTCTCCCCTCTGCCAGAATCAGCGCTGGCCATGACATGGAAAAACAGACTGATTAAAGGCATTCTCTGGGCCTTAAGTCCAGAAGCCACCCGACCAAAACACAATGGGAAACCAAGTAAGTTTCTCATTGTTTCTACAACAGGCCTCGGAGACACCCTTTGGGGGACTCCAGCTATTCGCTCTCTAAAAGAATCTTTTCCAGACTGCAGCATCAGCGTCCTCACCTCACCTATTGGTGCTCAGGTTCTCGAACACAACAGTCATATCGATGAGCTCTTCGTCCTGAACGGATCTATTTTTCTCTCCCTCTTGCGATTTTTCCCCTCTTTAAAAAAACATTGTTACGACCGAATCCTTATCTTCCACACCTCCCAGCGGCTCATCCTCCCCTTTTGCGCTCTTCTTGAAGCGCCCCTCGTCGTTGGAACAGAAGGGATCAATAAAGATCTCGACTTCCTCCTCACTAAACCTCTGAAAAAAATCCACCAACACGAAATAGCCCGCCGTCTCGACATCGTCAAAGCCGTTGGCGCGCGCATTAGCGACTATTCGATGGAAATGCCGATTAGAAAAGATGAAGAAGATGGGGTAAATCGCTTCTTGAACACCCACGGGATCCCCGATCATATCCCCCTAGTCGGCCTCCACCCGGGAGCAAAAAACACCTTCAAACAGTGGCCTCCAAGTAGTTTTGTAGAAGTAGGGAGAAGACTCACCCAGCATTTAGGGTGTCAAATCATTGTGAGTGGCGATCGGTCAGAGGCTCTCCTTGTCTTAGACATTGCCTCGAAAATTCCCGGTGCCATCCCGATCGCAGGAGAGCTTAACTTAAGCACATTTGCTGCACTCCTCAAAAGAATGCAGGTCTTCATCACCAACGACACAGGACCTATGCACATGGCCTTTGCTGCGAAAACACCAACAGTTGCTATTTTTGGTCCTACCGACCCAAGCCTCTGCGGCCCTTTCCATGTGAAAAACGCTCACGTCCTGAATGCAAGACGCTGCTGCAGCCCCTGCTTAAAAAAAGACTGCGCCGAAGCCTTCTGCCTTCTGGCAGTCGGTCCAAACGCAGTCTACGATGCGGCAATCTGCGCCTGCAGTAGCTATCCAACCCCTGCAGGGCTATCTTTTTAAGCCTGTTTTAATTTTTTTGCTTGTTCTTTATACAGATCGCGCAATTGCCGGGCTTCATCCCGCTCTTGTCTGTATCTCTGCAAGTGTGTCTGAACGTCACGTAGTTTTGCTTCAGATGTCCGAATCTCTTCTGCAAGTTCGTCTCTCATCTCACCTGCACTTAAATTCCTATTGATTTTTTCTTCAAGAAGCTTATTATGCTCCCTTTGTGCACGAAGATCTGCTCCTAATTGAGCAACTTTCGCTTTTGTGGGAAGACTGACTCTTCCCTGTAACATAAGAGAGGCAACCCCATAGAGCCCAAAAGCAAGGGAAAGTAGTGGTAGCTTTAGAGAAAAGAAAGCATGTGCAATAGCAACAACAAGTAAAGCAGAGTTACAAAACACGATGATTTTTTCCCAGTTAGGTGTGAAACGCCCAGAAAAAGAACTGCTTAAAGCACCCTGTTCCAACATTTCAATTCGGTGCGCAGAAAGACTAGATATACTCGCAATGTTCATTGGTTTTTCCTTGGTTAAGTTCGTTAGCGGCAGAGGGTACCAAAAAAATGACTAAAGAACAAACAGGAGTTTTCAAATGACTACATCAGGCCGACACATTCAAAATGGAGAAACAAAGCCTCTATTAAATAGGGATAATGCTGAGGCATCAGCCGTCCTTGTCCAAAAATCGGGACAGAATAAAGCATGGGGCGTAGGAGCTCTTTTCAATGGAACTGTTGGAATCATCGCGGGGGGCGGAGCTCTCTATTTCGCGGCAGAAGAAGGGGGAGCAGAAAAAGCAAAGCTTTGTGGCGCGGTAGCTGCAGTAGCCATTGCAAACACAATTTATAATGCAATTGGGTGGAAAAATACCAGTGTTGTACAGATTGGCAGAGAAGATTTGGCAGGAGCAACAGGTCTAGTTGATATCACTGTCCTCTCTTCACTCCAAAATAAAAGCTCTGAAGAGGTATTAGAATCTCTCGATCAAATCAAAACAGGAATTGAAACGCAAATTCGATCGCTTCTAAGACAGATTCATGATAAACCCAGTTTTGAACAACTCGGTGATGAGATGTTTGAAACAAAAAATGACAATCCCGCTATTGCTACAAAATTACGTGCAATACACGATGTTCAACGCCAGCTTCGCATTTGCAGAAAAGTATTCGAGAGGGAAAAATCTCTCAGAGATGGGTTCGATAGAGCGATTGCCCTTCTTCGAGAAGTTCTTCCGAACATAGAGCCTACTGGCACTCCTCAGAGAAAATTTGCTGATCCTCAAGCGAATGAAAAATATCATATGCTCACCTGCATGATCCAAGCTCTTCAAAGTGAAAAAACGATATCGAAAAATAATCGGGAAGAGCTAACTAATTCTAAGACACAAATTGCCCAACTAGCCGAGCAACTTGGGGCAGCAAGAGCAAGACTAAATGGATTAGAGGGGGCTGATGGTGACCTTCCAGAGGCACTAGCCAGAGTTGCCGAGCTTGAGTCGAAGCTGAAGGAAACAACAGATAAAAAGGTTCTCTATAGAGAAGAATTAAGAGAGCTCCGCCCTGCTTATCAAGAGGCTATACAGGCGGTGGAGGCTAGCAGGGCTAGAGAAGAAACAATAACAAATATGGAGACGGAAGCACGTAAAGTTGATCTTAGCATTAGAGACGTCATCCAAGCACTTGAGGATCTGACAAGCACTATCGGAGATGGGAGTGCACCCCCTGTCCAAGCTTTCAGCAATGTGAATGCTCCTGGACGGATGGATGATTTGATTGAAACTGTCAACATTTTGATCACTAGGGTAAATACAGTTTATCATCCTTCTCAATCTACCCCATCGAGTCGTGCGTCAACTCCTGCCTCTTCTCCCGCAGGCAAGCAATCAAAAAGCTTAGCTCAAAGGCGAGTTTCAGAAGTGTTAGAGCGGAGGAAAAGCTCGGTAAGTCTTCAAGGCTCTCCAGTAGTATTATCCGATGAAGAGGAGTGAGAATGGATGAATTGATTGTGAAGCTTCATTCGATTGGGGCCATAAAATTTGGTAGTTTTGGCCCGAAGAAAGAACTTCTCTCCCCTTTTCATATTGATCTATCGGGGGTGGTTTCCCACCCCCAAATTGCTAGAGAGGTATGCACAGCTTTGGCAGAAAAGGCAAAAAACCTTAGCTTTGATCTCCTTAGCGGCGTTCCCCCAGTTGCTAGTCATTTAGCATCGTATATCGCGTGGGACAACGACCTCCCTTTCATTGCACTGAAAAGCGAGGGGGCCTCCAAGGTGGTAGGGAGCTATAGGTCGGGCCAGAGATGTCTACTTTTAAATGACCTCCTTTTGAATAATGCAGCTGCTGTCGATGTAGCAGCAGATCTTCAAGATGAGGGGTTAGAGGTGCAAGACATTCTATCTTTTTTCGATATGGGAATTGGAGGAAAGCAAAAGGTAAAAGGGCGCGGCTATGTCTCCCATTCGGTGATTGGGATTGCCGATGCTCTGCAAATTTTGTTCGACTCAGGCAAAATGCCCGGAGAGAGCTTTAAGCTTGCAACCGACTTTTTAGAAAATGGCTAAAGTTTGCATCATCGTTCTCAACTGGAACGGAAAAGAAGACACGAGAAAATGTTTAGAGTCTTTAGCAGGACTTGAGGCAGATATTTTGATCGTCGATAACGGCTCGGAAGATGGCTCACAAGAGCTTTTTAAAACGAAATTCCCCAGTTATCCCCTCATTGAAACAAATCACAACCTTGGCTACGCCGGTGGCAATAACGTAGGCCTTGAGTATGCTCTGAAACAAAAGTATGAGTATATCCTTCTCCTCAATAATGACACCATTGTTGACCCTCAAATTGTAGAGGCCTTTTTAGAGGGATTTAGAGAGTATCCCAGCGCAGGCATTCTAGGAGGAAAGATCTATCTGATGGATGAGCCAATTCGGATCGACCACTTTGGCGGGATGTGGAACAGGCGGAAAATGGAATTTGATTTTTTCGGATGGCGAGAAGAAGACCTTGGCCAATTCACAAAGTCCATTCCACTTGACTATGTGTGCGGAGCAGCTGTAATGATCAAAAAAGAGGTGCTAGAAAAAATAGGCCTCTTTGATCCCCGTTTTTTTCTCTTTTGGGAAGAGGCAGACCTCTGTTTCCGCGCTAGAAACGCTGGATATGAAGTAAGGACCTGTCCCGATGCAAAACTGTGGCATAAAGTCTCAGCCTCATTTGTTGGCGGCAAGCCCCATGCGTCTTATTTTGTTCACCGGAATCGCCTCCTTTGGGTTGAGCGAAATTTCAATGGTATAGTTCGCACTTTTGCCCTTTTTCGAATCATTGGATCACAACTACTTTTTTTCAATTGCTTAAAAGCGGTCCGAAGTATGCAGCTTCTTTTGCAAATCGTTTCCAAAAAAGAGACCAGACGCAACCGGGAAAGGATCATCCGCTATAATGCAGTTCTTTCAGGAACATGGGACTATCTCACCCGCAGATTTGGTTCTGGTCGCTCAAAAAATTTCATCAATTGCCTTTAATTCAACTCTCTTGCATCCTGGAGGATGAGGCGGCCGAAAATAGGCTGATTTATGATGAGAGTAATTTCAAAACTATTGATTGTTGTTTCACTCCTTTTATTTGCGTCTTGTCAGAAGCAGATGACCATCGTCAATGATGTTCCTGAGAGAGAAGCTAACGAGATCCTGGTCTTTTTGGCCAGCAAGGGAATCAAAGCGGACAAAATAAAATCTCCCTCAGCTACCGGTGCAGCCGCAGTTGGTGGTGGAGACGCGATACTCTGGAGTATTGCTGTCGACGAAAAACAAAAAATGGATGCAATGTCGATCCTCAACCGGAACGGACTCCCCCGCAAAAAAGCTCCAAAACTTCTCGACCTTTTTGCAAAATCGGGTCTGATCTCCTCTGAACGAGAAGAAAACATCCGCTATCAAGCAGGCCTTGCCGCCCAGATCGCTGGAACCATTCGAAAAATCGATGGAGTCATCGATGCAGATGTCGAGCTCTCGATTCCACAAGAAGAAGGGGTAAACCTCGGTACAAACGAAGGGGCGCAGAAAAAAAAGGTGACTGCTGCTGTCTACGTTAAACACCAGGGGATTTTAGATGATCCCAATAGTCACCTCATCACAAAAATTAAACGACTTGTTTCGGGAAGCATTGCAGGACTCGACCTCAACGATGTAACCGTGATCTCAGACCGCTCCCGCTTCACCGACATTACACTGAGTGAGATGCCAAATGAGATCACCTCTAAAGGGAAAGATTATGTGAGTATCTGGTCGATTGTCATGAGCAAAGGTTCTGCAGCAAGATTCCGCTTTCTCTTTTTTGTTCTCATCTTTGGAATGATTTTCCTTGCTTCCGGCGTCAGTTGGATGCTTTGGAAGTTCTACCCAATCTTGCGAAAGAAAGGGCTGAAAGGGCTAATGAGCCCGATACCTTTCCGCAATCATGAAAATGAAGAAGAGCCCCCTCCAGGATCATGAAAATACCAACTCTTATGGTTTGCAAAGGATTTATCGAAAGGTGCCCAGCGCAGCTTCAGCAAGGGCTTGTCTCTCTCCTTTCTCCAGAATGCCGCACCACATTTATCGAGCTCCCTAACCCGACAAAACTAGATCCCTCCCACCTCAAGTGGGATGTTCTCGATCACATCCACTACTCTTGGCTCTCTCCTTACCTCCGGACACTCTCCGAAGGAGAAGTCCGCCTCTTTTTGTCTGTTCTAAGAAAAGAGCAAGCGGATGGTCTACGACACATTTTGGGTTTTGAAAACCACCTCCCGACCCTTCCAAAAATTGCTAAAAGTGGTTTGCGGAGCATCCTTTTAGAAAATGCCGTCCAAAATAGAGAACTCGTCCCTCTGGCTTTTTTGCCAGAGCATCCTTTAAACGCCCTCCTTACAAAAAGTCCGTCTCTACTCACCCACTTGATCCGCTACCTAGGCTTGCATGACCTCTCCTTAGAAGTGCGTCAAATTATCTCCACAAACGAACTGAAAAAAGTATTTTCTTCCCTTTCAAAAAAAGAGAGCAACTATTTAAACCAGATCATGCTCCACCGCGAGCCTCTAGTGTTTAAAAGGCTCTTTCTCGGGAAGTGGAATGGTACAAAAGAAGGGCTCCACCAACTCCTCGAAGAGAGGGGGCTGCACCGTCTCGGCCATGCCCTTTGGAATGCATCCGACAGCATGCTCTGGTACCTCACCCATAAAATGGATATGCACCTAGGGAACCTTCTTCTTAAATACCGCGAAAAACCGACCCATGAGCGGTCGGAGAAGATTTTGAAAGAACAGATTGATAAAGTTCTCCGCCAGTTAGGCGAGGAGGGTGGTTTATGAAATTTTTTTCCCTTTTATTCCAAGGAGATATCCATCCTTCCTCCGATGAAAAAATCATCCCCGCCGCCCAATTCAGCAAGCTTTTAGAAGCCTCTGAAGTCTTAGAAAAAGCCAAAGCCGATGCCCAAAAACTTTTAGACGACACAACAAAAGACTGCGAAGAGCTAAAAAAAGATGCGAAAGACCAGGGTTTTGAACAGGGGCTAGAAGCATTTAGCGAGCAAATCCTCTACCAAAATGAGCAACTCAAGGCGATCAGACACAATTTGCAGCAGATGGTTCTACCCATTACACTAAAAGCTGCGAAACGAATTGTTGGGAAAGAACTGGAAACTTTCCCCGAAACCATTCTCGATATTGTCATGGAAGCTATCGCTCCAATCACCGAAAGCCATCGGGTCACCATCTTCGTCAATAAAGATGACAAACAGTATTTAGATGCAAAGAAACCAAAACTCCAAGAGAAACTCGACCAAGTAGAGATCCTAACCATCCAAGAAAGGGGTGATATTTCTCCCGGTGGTTGCATCATACAGACCGAAAGTGGCATGATCAATGCGACAATCGAAAACCAATGGAAAGCCCTTGAAAGGGCTTTTGAGAAATATAAATGAAAAAACTCTTCCTCTTCATCCTCTTCTTCACACTTATCGGGGGAACAACAGCACTTTTAGCTCAAGATCCTACAAGCGCTCTAGGACAAACGGTTCAGCAGGCAACGGGTGCTCAGGATGAAGCGACCCCAAAACTCCTCACCCAGCTCACGGTTCTCGCAGGACTCTCAATCCTCCCCTTTGCCGTCATGCTCCTCACCTCCTATGTAAAAGTAGTGATCGTCCTTTCACTACTCCGGAATGCGATCGGTGTACAGCAATCCCCCCCTAACCAAGTGCTCAACGGGATTGCCCTACTCGTTACCGTCTATGTAATGTTCCCAACAGGCCTTGCCATGTACAATGCTGCAGGTGATTATGTAAAACAAAACCAACCCGAAGTCCTCTTTTCAGGGCCCACAGCCTCCTACATCATCAATGTTGCAGATAAAGCCAAAGAACCTCTCAGGGTCTTTTTGCAGAAAAATTCGATTGGAAAAAACATCACAAGCTTTTATCAGCTCGCCTATAAAACCTTTCCAGACACCTATAAGCCCAAACTCAAACCAAACGATTTCATCATCCTGATTCCTGCTTTTATCACCTCACAACTTAAGACCGCCTTTGAGATTGGTGTCCTCATCTACTTGCCCTTTTTTGTTATCGATCTGGTCACCTCCAACATCCTCCTTGCAATGGGGATGATGATGCTATCGCCACTGACCATTGCACTCCCCTTAAAACTGCTACTCCTTGTGATGGTCGATGGTTGGACCGTCATCATACAGGGATTAGCGATGTCATTTAGAACGTGAGGTAGAACGTGGGATTTCAAGGAGAAGTCTATCAACTCGCATACCAGTCACTCCTCCTCATCCTGATCCTATCGGGTCCCCCGATCTTGATCAGCACGATGCTCGGGCTGTTTGTTGCCGTCTTCCAGGCTGCAACGCAGATTCAAGAGCAGACTCTCTCCTTCATGGTTAAACTCTTCGCTGTGATCCTCACTCTCCTCTTTTTGGGCGGCTGGCTTGGATCGCAGATCATGCAATTTGCCAACAACATTTTTCATAACTTCCCTCGATGGGCCCTATCGTGACAGGTGGAGGGTCTGCTGACTATCTCACTACCCTCCTGACACAACCGGGGATGACCCCGATGGGGCTTCTCTCGATCTTCTTTTTAGGCCTCTTTCGGATTGCACCCATAGTCGCTATTGCCCCTTTTCTGGGTGCAAAACTGCCCGGAGGAGTGAAAATTGCCCTTGCAATGTCTTTAACCATCATCTTCATTCCCCAGCTCATCCAGACATCGAGTACAACCTTCTCTTTCAACCTGAGCTATATTGGATTTGGACTAAAAGAGCTTTTTCTAGGCTTCGTCCTTTCATTCTTGGCTTCGATCCCCTTCTATATCGCCCAAAGCGGCGGATCTCTCATCGACTTCATGCGCGGCTCATCCTCTTTGCAAGTCCCTGACCCGACTATGCAAACACAAACCTCCTCACTCGGCGTCCTCTTCAACTACATTCTCGTCCTTATTTTTTTTCAAATCGGAGGACTTTTTTACTTCCTCGATGCGCTAAGCGAATCGTTCCGAATCCTCCCCATCGACAAAATCATCTCTGGAAGCTTCTTCAACCTCTCCGTCCCTTTCTGGAAAACAATTACCGGACTCTTTACCCGTGTCATGGCCGTAGCAATCCAAATCTCAGCCCCCTCTATTATCTCGATCCTCATGGCAGAGATGTTCCTTGGGATCGCTAACCGCCTAGCCCCTCAAGTACAAATCGTCTTCCTCGGAATGTCGCTTAAATCCCTACTCGGTCTTGGGATGCTCTGGGCTGCTTGGTTCTTCATCCTCCAGCAAATGGGAAAACAATCACTGATTTGGATAAAAAATGTTGATGACATCCTCCGCTCGATGCAAATGTAGCTTACTGATCCTCGTTGCATCTGCTCTTGCTTTTGCCGATGAGTGTTGCTACCCTCCACTTGCCAGAGCCTATCCTTCAGAGTGTGCAGGAGCCCTTCTCTTCATCGATCCCCTCCTCTGGATGGGGCAGTTCGGGGGATCCCAAATTGCGATCACATCTGGCGAAGAGACCCTTTTTAGCGATAAAAAGAGCCACGTACAAAATCTCAACTTCAACCTCGACTGGGGCATTCGAGTAGGTGTTGGCTACAACAGCTGCTTCGACGGGTGGGAAGCGCTTCTTGTCTGGACCTCTTTTCAAACTGAGGCAAAACGATCCCTCTCCTCGAACTTCCCCTCAAGAGGGTTTAATCTCCCAGCTGCCACCGATGCTCACGGAAAATGGAAACTCTCCTATCAAACCCTCGATCTTGAAAATGCGAGACAATTCTTCGCTGGAAATTGCTTTATCCTCCGTCCCCATGCGGGCCTCCGCTCTGCTTGGATCAATCAAAAAGAGTTCAACATTAGCTATACCCTCACTTCCTCAGAGGAAAAAATCTCCCAGCACGACCGCTCTTGGGGGATCGGCATCCGCGGCGGTCTTGATATGCAGTGGCTCCTTTCTAGTAACTTGAGGATCTTCACAAGCTCGGCAGGATCCCTTCTCTACACCTACCACAGTGTAAAAAACAACACGATCCACAACTTCTTCCACATAGGCAATGCAATCTTCGACATGCAAATCGGCCTTCGCTACATCGGCACATTTACCAGCTCCTGTTTCAGTTTTGATCTCGGCTGGGAAAACCACTGGCTTCCCAACCAAAACCAGTTCATGCTCTTCATCACCGATGCCATGCCTGGGAAGTTCGTCCAAAACCAGGGCGACCTTTCAACCGCCGGTCTTTTCTTCCGCGTCCGCCTCGATTTTTAGGAAAAATTGAACCTTTTATTTGTGGAATGGAATATCGAAATTCATATTTAACTACCAATTTGGCATAAAAATACTAAATATTTAAGGAATCAAATTTTTCCAAGAAGGATGTGCCGTGCTTTTTGAAGAGCCTCGATCAGTATATCGATTTCTTCAAAGGTGTTGAAGGGGGCAAAGGAGATCCGGTTTGTGCCGGTAAGACCAAAGCGCTTGAGGAGAGGTTGGGCACAGTGGTGGCCGCTGCGGATAGCAATCCCCTCGAGGTCGAGAAATGTTGCGAGATCGAGGTGGTGAATCCCCTCGATAATGAAGCTGATGATCCCCGATTTTTTAGGAGCTGTGCCGACGATTTGAAGGCCTTCGATGGCCCTTAGTCTCTTTGTTGCGTAAATCAAAAGCTCATGTTCCCACGCTTGGATATTTGCTAGCCCAATTTCGTTGATGAAATCGATAGCGGCTCCAAGGCCAATGACTTGGGCAATCGGTGGGGTTCCCGCTTCAAATTTTAGAGGGGGTTTTTCAAAGGTTGTTTTTTCTAAGGTCACCTCTTCAATCATATCTCCGCCCCCTTGAAAGGGGGAAAGTTGGTCGAGGAGGTCGTATTTTCCATAGAGGACACCGACACCTGTTGGTCCGAAGGCTTTATGACCCGAGAAGGCCAGATAGTCGACATCGAGCGCCTGCACATCGATGGGAAGATGGGCGATGCTCTGCGCTGCGTCGATGAGGACTCTTGCTCCTTTTGCATGAGCCATTTCGATGATTTTTTCGATCGGGTTGATCGTCCCTGTGCTGTTGGCGATATGGTTGATCGCAACGAGTTTTGTCTCTGCTGTGAGGAGGGTGGCAAAAGCATCGAGGTCGAGCTCGGCATTATCGTTTATTGGAATGTATTTGATTTTCGCTCCTACCATCTGCCACGGGACGATGTTGGAGTGGTGCTCCATTTCAGAGAGGATCACCTCTTCCCCTTTGTAGTTGTGGGCGATGAGGTTGATGCTTTGGGTCGTTCCACTTGTGAAGATCACTTCAGATGCAGATTTAGCGTTGATGAACGTGGAAAGTTTTTCTCTCACACCGTTGTACTTGCTCGTAGCATTGGCAGCTAGAGAGTAGATCCCCCGGTGAACTGTCCCATATTCATGAGAATAAAAGTTAGTGATTGTATCGATGACCCTTTGAGGCTTCTGGGTCGTTGCTGCCGAGTCAAAATAAATGAGTGGCTTGCCATGGAACTTTTGCTTGAGAATGGGGAAAAGGGAGCGGACCTTCTCGGCAAACTGGGCAGTCTTCATGAGGTTACGTACTTTTTCGCAAGCTGCTGCATTCGCACTTTAACAGGCACGTAAGAGACGTCTTCTAAAATATCGAGCCCGAATCCTTCGAGAAGGAGCATCTTGGCCGTTTGGGGCTCTATACCGCGCGTGCGGAGGTAGTGGATGTGCTCTTGATTCAACTGCGAAACGGTAGCACCGTGTGAGGCTTTGACGTCATCAGCAAAGATCTCGAGATTTGGTTTACTATTGGCCACCGATTTGTCATCGAGGAGAAGGTTGTTGTTGAGCTGGTAGGCCTCTGTTTTCTGTGCTTTGCTGTGGACGTAGATTTTCCCTTCAAAGCTAGAGCGGGAGTGGTCGCTTAGAACAGTTTTAAAAAGCTGGTGGGACCGGCAGTGGGGAGCTTGGTGATCAATATGAATATTGGTGTGAGCTTGACGACCTTCAGAAAGGAGGGAAATCCCCTTGAGATCACACGTAGCGTTTTCTTCCATCAAAGAGATTCGAAAATCCTGACGAACCGACTTTGTCCCCTTAGTATAGGTTAAGCTTTTGAAGGTACTGTCCCGTTTCTGGGTCACTCGAGTCGCTTCCATACACCACCCATGCCTGCAGGGATTGACGATCCCATATTGCTCAAAGTGGGCCCCTTCTTCTAAGGCGATGTCGACAACACCATTTGCAAAATATTCAAAATCTTTTAAACAGTGGTGGTCGTAAATCCACTGGACTTTTGCTCTTTTCCCCAAAAAGAAGTGAATCCGGGGATGGAACATGACGGGACGGTCATTGGAAATCAGATGAAGGCACTGGAGTGGGGCGTCAACGGTGATATTTGGAGGGATATAGATAAAGAGTCCCATCTGAATGAGGGCGATATTGAGTGTGGCAAAGGGATCGGTCTCTTCTTTAAGAGTGCGCGATAGGCGAACTTGGAGAAAATTCCCGAAGTTTGTCAGGGCATCTCGTAATCGAAGGACAACAACTTCTTTGGGTAAACCCGTTGTGTCGGACAGCTCTGGAGAATATTGGCCGTTGATGAAAATGAGGTGGGTCCGCTTGCAGTCTGGGTGAATGAGGTTGGTGATCTGGTCCTGGGGGATCGGAGCGCCCTCTGCCCTCTCGTAGCTTTCTTGATAGAATTGGCTAAAAGGGAAGTATTGGTATCCCACTTTGTGTTTGTCGGGAAGACCTAAATCTTCAAATCTGTGCCACGCTTTTTCTCGGATCGCCTTTTGTAGAGGTGATACTCCCTCTAAATTCTCTTCAAAGTGGCTTTTAAGAAGAGCGTAAAAATCGTTTTTCACACTTCTACCTTTTCAATGAGCCAGTCATACCCTTTTTCTTCGAGTTCCTGGGCAAGTTCAGGGGGGCCGGAGCGAATGATTTGTCCATCCATCATCACATGAACAACGTGAGGGCGAATATAATCGAGAAGTCTCTGGTAATGGGTGATGAGAAGAAGGGCCTTTTCTGGAGAGAAAAGCCGCTTGACTCCGCAGGCAACAATCCGCATTGCATCAATATCGAGCCCTGAATCGGTTTCATCGAGAATTGCCATTTTCGGGTCAAGAATGGCCATCTGTAAGATCTCATTGCGCTTCTTTTCTCCCCCTGAGAATCCTTCGTTGAGGTTTCTCTCCATAAAATCTTTTCTCATTTCGAGCAGTTCACATTTGTCTTCGAGAAGAGTGCGAAACTCACTCTCGGAGATAGGGGCTTCTTCTTTCGCTTTCCGCTTGGCATTGAAAGCGGCAAGGAGGAATTGGACATTGCTGATTCCGGGGATTTCTACCGGGTATTGAAAGCCGACAAAAAGGCCGGCATGGGCTCTCTCTTCGGGGCTGAGTTCGAGGATGTTCCCCTCTTCGTAAATCACTTCGCCGGAGAGGATTTCGTAGGAAGGGTCTCCTGCGATGACTTTGGCAAGAGTAGACTTTCCTGCACCATTTGGGCCCATGATTGCATGGATTTCACCGGTCGGGATTTCAAGGTCTATTCCCTTTAAAATCACCGAGCCATCGATGGAAACGTGTAAATTTTTGATCTTCAACATGGGACTATCCAACAGAGTTTTCTAGTTTTAGGGTTAATAGTTTTTGCGCCTCGGCAGCAAATTCAAGGGGAAGCTCTTGGAACACCTCTTTGCAAAAACCGTTCACAATTAAATTGATCGCATCCTCGCGGTCTACTCCCCTTGCTTGCAGATAGAAGAGTTGCTCTTCATTCATTTTTGAGGTGGAGGCTTCGTGTTCGATTTCACAGGTAGCGTTAGCTGCTTCAATATAGGGGAAGGTATTTGCTGAGCAGCGATTACCCACTAACATCGAGTCACACTGAGTATAATTTCTCGCATTTTCAGCTCGAGGAGAGACTTTGACTAGCCCCCTATAGGTATTGTGAGATTCGTCAGCTGAAATTCCTTTAGAAATGATCGTTGAGCGGGTGTTTTTCCCTAAATGGATCATCTTTGTACCGGTGTCGGCCTGCATTTTGCCATTCGTCAGGGCTACAGAATAAAATTCGCCCACAGATTCATCTCCTTGAAGAATGCAACTTGGATACTTCCATGTAATCGCAGCGCCCGCTTCGACTTGGGTCCAAGAAATTTTGGATCGATAGCCTGCGCACCTTCCCCGTTTGGTGACAAAGTTAAAAATGCCCCCTTTCCCCGTCTTCGGATCCCCTGCATACCAATTTTGAACCGTTGAGTACTTTATTTCAGCATGAGCTTCAGTGACCAGCTCGACAACAGCGGCGTGGAGCTGATTATTGTCGTAAGCAGGGGCCGTACACCCTTCCAGGTAGCTCACATAGGAGCCTTCTTCAGCAATGATGAGGGTCCGTTCGAACTGACCGGTGGTTTTATCGTTAATCCGGAAATAGGTTGAGAGTTCAATGGGACATTTTACCCCTTTTGGGACGTAGACAAAGGAGCCATCAGAAAAAACAGCAGAATTCAGAGCTGCAAAAAAGTTATCCCCAATGGGGACAACGGTTCCAATATATTTTTCAATGAGCTCAGGAAATTTTTGAACAGCATCAGAAATCGAACAAAGAGTCACGCCGGCTTCTTCAAGTGTTTTTTTAAAGGTGGTTCCTAAAGAGACCGAGTCAAAAACAACATCGACAGCAACACCGGCAAGACGTTTTTGCTCTTCTAAAGGAATACCAAGCTTTTCAAACGTTCTGACAAGCTCAGGATCGACCTGCTCCATACTATCGAGCGATTGCTTTATCTTAGGGGCAGAGTAATAACAAATATCTTGATAGTCGATCGGCTTGAAATTGACGTTTGCCCAGAGTGGCTCCTCCATCAACTTCCATTTGTCGAAAGCGCGAAGGCGGAATTTCAGCAAGAAATCGGGTTCGTTTTTCTTTTTAGAGATGGCGCGAATGATCTCCTCATTCAGCCCTTTGGGCAGCTGATCCATCTCAATATCAGTGGAAAAGCCGTACTTGTAGTCAGATCTTTCTTCTAACAACTGCTCGGTGCTCATAGACTAGGAAGTATAGCACAACCGATTTGCAATTGCGAGTTCTTCTTTTGTGTCGATCCCAAGAATTTTTTCAGAGGTTTCGTGAACATGGATCGGCAAACCGTGATAGAGCCAGCGGAGCTGCTCGAGTCTTTCTTCCTTCTCCATGGAGCATGCAGATAGCGTAGATATTTTTTGGAGGGCACTTTTTCGATAGGCATAGAGCCCCACATGTTTATATCCGCTCTTTGCCCCACTTGGGATAGGGCTCCGGGAGAAATAGAGGGCTTTTCCCTCACCATCTGATACCACCTTCACGACATCCTCTGAAGAGATCTCTTTAGGATCCTGAATTCTACTCCGGAGAGTCCAAATTTTTTCTTCAGGGTTTCCAATCGACTGCAAAAGGGTTTCGATCACAGAAGGGGTTAGAAAAGGTTCGTCTCCTTGCCAATTGACCCAAATATCTGCATCAAAAAGTTCTTTTTTCGCTAACTGACAGATCCTTTCCGTTCCGCTTTGGCAGTTTGAAGAGGTTAAAATTGCCTTCCCCCCGAATGCCTCTACCGCATCGAGAAGTTCTAAATGGTCGACCGCTACGATAACGTCCGAGAAAATGGAACATTTTTTTGCCCCTTCGTAGGCCCACTGGATGAGGGGTTTTCCACCGAGATCAGCGAGCATTTTTCTAGGAAGTCTCGTTGAGCCGAGCCTAGCGGGGATGATACAGATAACTCTCTCAGACATACCACTCCACCGTTTTTTCAAGTCCCTCTTTAAAGGAAACTTTTGGTACCCAACCAAGGTGGTTTTTCAGCTTATTACAGTTCAACGCATAGCGCATATCATGACCAGGTCTATCTTCTACAAAGGTGATGAGCGAGCTATATCTACTCGGCTTTTCTCCTTTTGTTTTCGCAACACTTTGAATCAAAAGCTCAAGGAGATCGATATTTCGCAATTCGAAATTCCCACCGATGTTGTAGCACTCTCCCTTCTTCCCTTTCTCCAAAATTAACCAAATGGCTTCAGCATGGTCTTCTACATAGAGCCAATCGCGTATGTTGATTCCTTTCCCGTAAACAGGGAGAGGTTTTTGCGCAATGCAGCCGAGAATTATCGTGGGGATAAACTTCTCTTGGTACTGACAAGGCCCGTAATTATTGCTTGAATGGGAGAGGGTTGTCGACAATCCGTAGGTTTTGGCATAGGCTCTGACAAAGTGATCAGAGGCCGCCTTTGATGCTGCGTAAGGAGAATTTGGCCTGTAGGGGGACTCTTCTGTAAACTGCCCCTCCTCGATGCTTCCGTAAACCTCGTCTGTTGAGACGTGGTGAAAGTGAATGTGAGGATATTTCCTAACCAGCTCGAGGAGAGCGATGGTCCCCTCAACGTTGGTCCGGTAAAAAAGGATCGGATCTATGATACTCCTATCGACATGGCTCTCTGCAGCAAAATGGACGATCGAATCAATGGCATGTTTTTCAATTAATTCTTCAACCAAAGAGCTATCTAGGATGTCCCCTCGGATAAATTCATACCGCTCATCCCCTGCAATAGACTCGAGATTTTTTTCACTCGCTGCATAGGTTAAAAGGTCGAGGTTGATTACCCGTTCGACAGCCGTTTTTAGAAGTACAGATCGGATAAACCAAGAGCCGATGAAGCCTGCTCCCCCTGTGACAAGAATTCGTTTATTTGCGCGGCAAGGCATGGTCAAAATACTCCTGAAGGACAGTTTTCCACATCCTGGGTTTTCTTCCAAGGGCGCGGCTCACCTTTTCGGTATCGAGAACAGACGCCCTTGGTCTTGGACAAAGAGCTGGGAACGCATCTGAGAGGATCGGAGAAATTCTTTGACATTTGACTGGGATAGAGCGGGCTAGAACTTCCTCAAAGAAATCTTTGGCAATCTCGTAGCGACTTAAGGGGCCACCATTAGCAAAGTGAAAAATCCCACGATGAGAAGCCAAATCGAGAAGAGCACTCGCCAAATCCCGATCATAGGTGGGCTTGTTGATTTGATCTTCGACCGCTAGAATCGCCTCCTGGCTCATTAACTTTGCAAGAAGGGTCGAAATAAAATTTTTTCCCTCCCGCCCAAAAATCCATGAGGTGCGAACGACGCATGCATTTGGAAACTGATCAAGGAGCCTTTCTTCCCCTTCCAACTTACTCTTACCGTACACCCCTAATGGGTTTGGCTTGTCTGTCTCAACATAGGGCTCGGGCTTTTCCCCATCAAATACGTAGTCTGTAGAAACATGGATTGGATGGATTCCGTGTTCTCTGGCGACAATCGCTATATTTTCGGCTCCATGAGCGTTGACAGCAAACGCAGCGCGGGGATTTTTCTCAGCACCGTCGACATCGGTATAAGCTGCGCAGTTGATCAGATGGGTACATTTTCCAGCCTCTGCACCTCGATGCAGAGCCTCTAAGTCGGTGATATTGACATCCGTTTTTTTTGATGCAATATAAGGAACTCCTTCCGACTTACACCGGTTGATGAGCGCTCCACCGAGGAGTCCGTTAGATCCTAGAATCCACACTTTCACAAAGAACCTCTTTTAGTGTTAATGCGCCCCGGTCTTTTTCTGAGAGAATTGGCTCTGAAATAGGCCACTCTATCCCAACTTCAGGATCGTCGAACCTAAAAGTTCTCTCTGTCTTTGGATTGAACACACTGCTTACTTTATAGAGGACATGGGCCGATTCACTCAAGACGGCAAAACCATGGGCAAACCCAGCAGGGAGATAAAGCTGCTGCCCCTTTGAGCTATCTAGAACGCGGGCTCCCCACTTTCCGAAATTTTTTGATTCTTTTCGAATATCGACAAAAACATCGTAAATTGTTCCGAGAGCAACAAAGATCAATTTAGCCTGGCCAGGACTCGATTGAAAGTGCATACCACGAACGACTCCCTTTTTAGAAAATGAGTGGTTGTCCTGGACGAAATCGTCCTCAATTCCGAATTCCCGGTAGAGGGGTCTTCGATACCCTTCGACAAAAAACCCCCTCTCATCGGCATGAAAAGAGCGGTTAATCAGCTTAACTCCCTCTAAAATCTCCTCTACAATTTCTGTCATAATCTTGTCTTTTTTTTCTCAACAGGGTAACGTATGCCCGAATAAAACCAAAGCTGGATAACGTCATGAAATTCCTTCAATCCCATGGTCATCTCATCGGGGGCAGTCTACTGATTGCAGCCACAACCATCGGCGTCGGGATGCTCGCCCTCCCTGTTGCAACAGGCCCCGGAGGATTCTGGCCCTCCATCATCATCTACCTTCTCTGCTGGGCCTTTATGCTCTGCACCGGCCTCCTTCTTTTAGAGGTGTGCACTTGGATGCCTCCCGATTCAAACCTCATTACAATGGCCAACCGCCTCCTTGGGAGAGGTGGGAAAATCGTCTGTTGGTTTGTCTACCTGTTCCTCTTTGAGACTGTGATGATTGCCCATGTCGCAGGTGGCGGGGGGATAACAAACGAAATTTTTTCTGGAGGTCTAGGGCTCATCCCTTCGATGATTTTCTATGTCCTCGTATTTTCTCCGATCATCTACATGGGAACCAAAACCGTTGATCGGCTCAACCTATTGATGTTTTCAGGTGTCATCATCACCTACCTTCTCTTCATTTTCGTCTCTTATCAGCACGTTGATCTCAAAAAGCTCGACACCGCAAACTGGTCTAGGGCCTGGCTTGCTATTCCCATTCTATTCACTTCGTTCACCTATCAAGTGATCATCCCTACCCTCGTCACTTACATGAAGAGGGACTTCAAAAAAGTCCGCAAAACAATCTTCATCGGAACGACAATCCCCCTTCTTGTCTATGTGGTCTGGCAGGTTCTTATCCTCGGGATCATCCCGATCGAGGGGCCAAACGGTCTGTTAGAAACAGCGGCCCGCGGCGAGAATGCCGTTACCCCCCTTAAACACTTTGTCGGCAGCTCTACCGTTGTAGGAATAGGAAAGGCCTTTGGCTTTTTTGCAATGACCGCTTCCTATATAGCTCTCGCTCTTGCCTTCCTAGACTTCCTCGCGGATGGTCTAAAAGTCAAAAAAGTAGGGATCAAAAAAATTTTTCTCTGCCTTGCTGTTTTCATTCCACCCCTAATTATTTCTGCCACTAATCCTGGGATCTTCCTCTCCGCTCTTGGGTATGCCGGCGGGATCAGCTGCGCAATCCTCTTCGGCCTTTTTCCCCCTCTCATGGTATGGATCGGCCGGTATCACAAAGGGCACCACACAGGGAGACAAATCCCCGGTGGCCGGGCATTCCTCTTTCTTCTAATGCTCCTGATGGCCATTGAGCTCGGGATAGAAATCCTTCCTAAAATTTCATGAAAAAAATTCTTCTTCTGCTAGGAACGACTACCCTTCTCGCTACAGAAGAGATCCAGTGCCCTGAGCCCTGGTTTACAGGACCACTACTCACCCCTTCTGCCCACATTGTCCCAGTTGGGTACTACAACGTAGAGCCCTATCTTTTTTATAATAGCAATACAGGCAACTACAACAATGATTGGCAAGGGATCTCTCATCCCCATTTTAACCGAGTTACCCTTCTTCCCCTCCTCTACATTGGGATTACCGAGTGGATGGATTTTCTTTTTGCCCCTCGCGCAAGCTGGAAAACAACCGAGGGAAGGTCTCACTACACCTTCGATGATTTGAACATCCACATCGGATTCCAAATCCTAGAGGATACGAAAACGAATTCTCTTCCCGCGATAAAACTCGTCATCCAGGAAAATTTTCCTACAGGCAAATACCAAAAAGGGGATCCAGCAGCCCTCGGTACCGACATTGGTGGGGACGGGAGCTATCAAACGAGCGTGGGAATTGTCTTTGGCCGAATGCTTGAACTTCCAAATTGTCACTTTCTTAGCCTCCGCTTAAGTGGACTAGGAACCTACTCTACGCCCGTCGGAGTTAAAGGGATCAATGCCTTTGGTGGTGCACCCAACACCGATGCCCGCGTCTATATTGGACAAACATATCTCGGACTTTTCGGTCTTGAGTATAGCTTCACCCAAAACTGGGTATTTGCTTTTGATGCGCAGGCTTTATATCAGACCCCAACAACCTATAAAGGCTTTCCTGGGACCCTGCCAAATGGGGAAATCGCTCCTCTTGGAAATGGCGAGTCGCTGCAATTTAGCATCGCCCCTGCCCTTGAATATAATTTTAGTGCAGCTCTGGGACTCATTGGAGGGGTATGGTTCTCCTTTGCAGGAAAAAATGCGCCCCGCTTTTTCAGCGGCGTAATTGCCCTCAATTACGTCGCACCCTTTAAGAAAAGCTCAGCTCATAAACACCGTGCTCGTGGAGGGAGCGGAGCTGCAAGCGGCGGCAGCGGCCGCTGAAGGACTTTATGAATTTAGACGATCTCATTTTTAAAGCGGGTGATGCTACAGAGCCACCTCCCCTCCCAGAAAAAGGAATCCCAAAACAGTGGCTGCCCGGCTGGATCCGCTGGCCGGTGAGGGTCTTCTTCCTCCCCTTTGTTCTCCTCGATGTGGCTATGCAAAAGTTTGCGAGACTACTCGTTCGTCCCCCTTTTGTACAGACCGGAACCTGCAAAAAACGGGGCAACTGCTGCCACTACATCATGATCCGCAAACCTAAAGGACCCCTTGGGTGGGCTTTTCAGTTTTGGAATACCCAGGTAAATGGTTTTTATGCGCGATCAGAAGAGATCTACGAGTATGAAAAAAGCCAGGTCCTTGTGATGGGTTGCCGCTACTTACAAAAAGACGGCTCTTGCAAACATCACAAGCTCCGTCCAATGGTCTGCCGCAAATGGCCGGTAATCGAACACTTCGGCCATCCGCGGATATTGAAAGGGTGTGGCTTTCAAGCCGTTCTCAGGACTAAAACCCAAAAGTAGCCCCTATGACAAGCCCTCCGAAGGAAACGTTATGAGAGGTTTCGTCATACCCCTGAAACCCTTGGACAAGGCTGTCTGAAGCCAAAGTTGCCCCATTATTTCCATCTGTTTTAAAGCGGAAGTTGTGATCAAAAAGGAGGTGATGCTCCCACCCGAGATCAATCGTAAAGTGGTAGCGACGCTGGCAGTAGTAATCTTCCCAGCGAAGCCCAATGGCTAGATCGAGCATAGGCTGCATATCACCATATTGGCTCTTAGAGGTAGTGTAGTTGTAATTGACCTGCGTACCGGAGAGGTCTCCCGACAGGTTTTGGCGGCTTACGACAGTGTAGTTTTCGGTTTTTTTCATCCCCTTATTTCCCCAAAGAAGGGCGATATCGAGGTTTCCATAAAGACTAAAGCAGGGTGTGAAAAACCAGGTCGGTTGAAATCCACCGGTAATACCAACGGCCCAGTCATTGTTGCGGAAGCTATCCTTATAATTGTAATCAGCATGATTCTGGGCTGCGTTATTAGGATCCATTGATTCATTGGTCCGAATGCTCACCAGATCAAAGTCCGTTTCGGTCCATATTGCTCGTATGCCAAGAAAGGGGCGCATGGTGAAACATTTGCTTAGCCAATACCTTCTTCCAATTTCAAAATCGATGCTATTGAAATTAAACTCCCACTCAGCGGAGACCTGCTCAAATACACCCAAAGTATCAGCAACGGCGACATTTACCCATGGATTAACGAGCGCAAAACCATCTGCCTCTGCGAAGACCGAAGTAAATGGGGATACTTTCGTGCTATCCTTCTCTTTGTTGTGGTAGTAGGTCCAATAGAGATAAAGATCCCATCCATCACACTCATCGACCATGCCAATGCCAACGCGAACCCCCGGATCCCACTTTCCACTCACATATTCAAGCTCTGATGAAATTGCCGTGTAGACAGGATCTGTAGTATCGCCTTCTGTACCTGTTTGGATAGTCTTTGTCTTCGATGCATACGAAGTGCCGTTCTCTCTTCCATACCAGTAGAGGAAGTCGACGGTGATAAACCACCCGTAGTCGCAGGACATGTCATACCATTTCGGTGTGTAACATTCGCAGTCTACGCACGTTTTGGGTTTAGGAGTGCAGCATTTACAGGGAGAGCATGAACAAGAAGAGCAACATGATGCCGATTTTTCTTCTATTGGATTTTTTGGTGTAGTTGTCTTTTTCTCGCTCAAAGGATGGCCCACAAGCGATGCAAGCATTGAACAGAGTATTAGTGGGGTATTCATCGAAAAGCTCCTATAGTTTTCCTATACCTCACTATATCTAGATAAGAATTATTTGCAAAAAAATGTTGTATGCACAGGTTTTTTTAGAAATCAAACCGAGCTCTTATAACGAGGCCCCCAAAAGATACGTTGTGAACTGTTTCATTATAACTATCAAAGGCAAAAACTTCCTCTTCACTACTTATGGGGTCTCCCATATGGTCTGCGTCTTTGTATTGAAAACGGTAGTTATGATTGAAAAGCGTGTGATTTTCCCATCCAAGATCTATCGCTAAGTGGTAGCGACTATCGCAATAGTAATTTTCCCATCGTATTCCGAGTGCTAGATCAAGAATCGGCTGCATCATGCACAAGTTACTGTTTTTCGATCTATATTTGAAATGATACTGGGGGCCGTCTAGTAACCCCGTTTGCACACTTGTTTGCGACTGGGTGTAGGCATCTTTTCTCTTCAACCCACGTCCACCCCAAAGGAGGGAAACATCTCCACTTGCAAAGAGACTAAAACAGGGAGTGAAGAACCAAGTTGGCTGAATCCCCCCGAGAAAACCCACTCCCCAGAAGGTATTGTGAAATGCATTTTCAGAGGTTGTGTTTAAAAGGCTACCGGAAGATGGGCTCACAGCACTACTATTGAGTCCATTTCTTAAACTAGATAGGTCAAAGTCTGTACTTGTCCAGGCGCTTCTAATTCCTGTGAAGGGACGCAAAGTGAAGCACTTGCTGAGCCAGTACCGTTTCCCTAATTCAAGATCAAGGCTATTGAACGTATATTTCCACTCTGCAGAAATAGTTTGCCAGATTAGATGCTCTTCCCCGACACCAACGATTCCCCAAGGATTAACAAGTCCGATATTTCCCACTTCAGGATACTGCAGACTAAAACTCGGAACTGTCGAGCTTGCTTTTTTACTATTGTGGTAATAGGTCCAAAAAAGATTGAGATCCCACCCATCACATGAACTATTCCAGCCAACAGTGAGACGGACACCCGGATCCCAAGTTGCGTGGAGATATTGGAGCTGATTCATCAGAAAGACGTCTTTGTAACGGACCGAATCGTTTGCATCAACCCCTGAACGGACTGTTTTTCCTTTCATAGCATAGGATAGGTTATCTTCTCTTGCATACCAATAAAGAAAGTCAACAGAGAAAAAGAATCCGCAGCTTGCAGACATATTATACCACTGAGGGACGAAGCAGGTGCAGTTTACACTTTCATCTGGGGTAGGCGATTCACAGCAACAGGAAAGACAATCGCAACAAGAGCACGAGGGGCAATCGCAAGAAGCAAAACTACAAGGCTCCTGAGGACAATCGCATGAGCAGCATTTACTTGTATCGCAAAAGCTATCGCAGCTTCTCGCTTCATAATTTTCTGCGAAGGCGATTGTTGTAACAATGATTCCAAGGGCTAAAAAAAGGTGTCTCATACAATTTCCTTATAGTACTAGCAAAACGTTGAGCCTATCAAAAATAATGACTCGGTGTCAAAAGTTTTTATACCAATGTCGAGAAAAGACCTTTGACTTATTTCCAAATAAAAAAGGAGCTGAGAAATCAGCTCCTTTTACACTTACCATTTTCTAATCTGACCTAGAAGTCAAACCGAACGCGGAGCACCAGCCCGCCAAAAGAAACGTTGTGGAGCGTTTCATTGTAGCTGCTGAAAGTAAATACATCATCATCGTCATTTAAACGATCGCCCCGATTGTTATTATCCTTGTACTGGAAACGGGTGTTATGATCGAAGAGGACATGGTGTTCCCATCCTAAATCTACTTCTAAGTGGTATTGATCGGAGCAATAATAATTTTCCCATCGCAATCCAATAGAAAGATCTAGCATTGCCTGCATAGAATTGTAATCACTTTTCCTCATCGTGTTTGTGAAATCATATGCTCCAATAGACTCACCATCAATATTAACTACAGTAACCAAGTAATCTTCCGTTTTTTTCATCTGATGTTCACCCCAAAGAAGTGCGATGTCTCCACTGGCAAATAGGCTGAAGCACGGTGTAAAGAACCAGGTTGGTTGAAAACCTGTTACAAAACCCGCTCCCCAAAACTTATTGGTGAACTCATCTTTATTGTTAGGGGTCAAAAAGTTTCCGAACATTGGATTCCCACCCTGATCATTGAATGCAGATCTTGTAGATCTGAGATCAAAGTCTGTTTCAGTCCAAATAAAACGGAGACCGGTAAATGGGCGCATCGTGAAGCACTTACTTAACCAATAACGTTTACCAAGTTCAAGATCAATGGTGTTGAAGGAGAGCCTCCATTTAGAGGTAATTTTTTCATAGGTGAGATTTTCTTCATCCATGTTGGTATAACCCCAAGGATTGAGCAAAGCAAATTGATCAACTTGCGGATAAACAGCAATTCCGTAATTAGGGACACTCGTAGACCCTTTCTTCGTGTTTTGGTAATAAGTCCATGAAATAACAGTATCCCAACCATCACAGTCACTATTCCAACCAAGAGCTACGCGGACACCCGGCGCCCATTTAGCACCTAAGTATTCAAGCTGGTTACCCACGAAAATATATCGGTCTATATCATTAACCGTTCCTGACTGAATTGTTTGTCCTTTGATGGCATACGATGTGTTGTCTTCCCTGCCATACCAGTAGAGAAAGTCTACTGAGAGGAAAAAACCAGTATCACACGACATATTATACCATTGGGGAGTGAAGCAGGTGCAGTCTATTTTTCCGGGCGTAGGAGAGTTGCAGCAGCAAGGGGTCGAGCAACATGCATTGCATGCGCTATCCTGATTTTGTGTAATTGAGCTCATTTGACCATTATCTTCGGCAAAGCCCATAGACGTGGCGATGAGTCCTAATGCAAGCAGTTGTATTTTCATGGTGAATCCTCCAGGTTTTACAAAAATTTTAGGCTAACAAATGAAGTATTTATTCTAAATAAAAAAGGGAGCTGAAATATCAGCTCCCTTTGTACGCATAGTTTCTTGATCAGACTTAGAAGTCGAATCGAACGCGAAGAACAAGCCCGCCAAACGATACATCGTGGTGGGTTTCTGTGTACTGCGTTGCACCTACTATGCTATCGACAGCCGATGAGTTGACTGAAGATAACTGGTACCGGTCGTTGAGGTGGAAAAGAACATGGTGTTCCCATCCTAAATCAATCGCTAGATGGTACTCATTAGAGCAATAGTAGTTTTCCCAGCGAAGACCAAGACCTAAATCAAGTGCTGGCAGCATGTAGTAGTAGCTGCTAGAAGATTTAGAAAACGTATCTATGGCAACAGATGATGTAGTTCCGTCTACCAATGATCCTAGATAAGTTTCTGTCTTTTTCACTGTGTGATTTCCCCACGCTAGTGACATATCAGCTGATCCATATAGGCTGAAGCAGGGTGTGAAGAAAAATGTCGGCTCAAAACCTGCTACAAAACCTACACCCCACGTTTGATTCTCAAACGCATCTTTTTCAGAATAAGTATTCACAGCAGTAGCTGTAGACAAGTAGGCATCTCGGCTAAGAGTAGCGGAGAAATCTGTGTCTGTCCATGTTCCACGGAGCCCTGTGAAAGGACGGAGTGTGAAACACTTGCTTAGCCAGTATCTTTTTCCCATTACTAGGTCAAAGTTGTTGTAAGTAAACTTCCAGCTACCTGATGCAGAGTTGTAGACTCCATCAGTATTAGCAGCAGGATTACTCCACTGGCTGATGAAAGCATATGCCTGATCAACAGGGAAAAGGTTTGCAGAATTATCTACAGAACTGCTCTGCTTGCTTGTATTGCGGTAGTAAGTCCAGTAAAAACTAAGATCCCAACCGTCACAATCCATATTCCATCCAAGACCTACGCGAACTCCCGGATCCCATTTGGAATCAAGATGCTGAAGCGATGTCGGTGTGAATAAATAGTTTGTCGTCGAGCTGATCGAATCAGTGCTAAAAGGGATTGTTTGCCCTTTTGTTGCATAAGAGACGTTCGTTTCCGCTCCATAAAAGTAGAGAAAATCTACAGATAGAAAAAATCCGCAATCGCAAGACATGTTGTACCACTGTGGTACAAACGCCAAACCGTTTACATTTTTATCCGGTGTTGGTGAATTGCAGCAGCAAGGTGTGCAGCAGCATGTGTTGCATGCGCTGTTTTGTGTTGTTGATCTCATTTGACCATTATCTTCGGCAAAGCCCATAGACGTGGCAATGAGTCCTAATGCAAGTAGTTGTGTTTTCATGTAGGGACCTCCTAAAGTTCTACGAAAAATTTAAGATAACAAAAGAAGATTTAATTTAGCAAACCTTTTCACACAAAAAAAAGGGAGCTGCAAAATCAGCTCCCTTTGTACGTGTCGTATTTGATCCAACTTAGAAGTCGAATCGAACGCGGAGCACAAGTCCGCCAAACGATACGTCGTGGTGGGTTTCTGTGTACTGCGTTGCACCTACTATGCCATCAACAGCCGATGTGTTGACTGAAGACAACTGGTACCGGTCGTTGAGGTGGAAAAGAACATGGTGTTCCCATCCTAAATCAATCGCTAGATGGTACTCATTAGAGCAATAGTAGTTTTCCCAGCGAAGACCAAGACCTAAATCAAGTGCTGGCAGCATGTAGTAGTAGCTGCTAGAAGATTTAGAAAACGTATCTATGGCAACAGATGATGTAGTTCCGTCTACCAATGATCCTAGATAAGTTTCTGTCTTTTTCACTGTGTGATTTCCCCACGCTAGTGACATATCAGCTGATCCATATAGGCTGAAGCAGGGTGTGAAGAAAAATGTCGGCTCAAAACCTGCTACAAAACCTACACCCCACGTTTCGTTCTCAAACGCATCTTTTTCAGAATAGGAGTTTACAGCAGTGGCAGTTGAAAGGTAGACATCACGGCTCAGAGTTGCAGAGAAATCTGTATCTGTCCATGTTCCACGGAGTCCTGTGAAAGGGCGCAGTGTGAAACACTTACTAAGCCAGTATCTTTTTCCCATCACTAGGTCAAAGTTGTTATACGTGAACTTCCAGTTACCTGATGCAGAGTTGTAGACTCCATCAGTATTAGCAGCAGGATTACCCCACTGGCTGATGAAAGCATAGGCCTGATCAGCAGGGAAAAGGTTTGTAGGATTATCTACAGTTCTACTCTGCTTGCTTGTATTCCGGTAGTAAGTCCAGTAAAAACTAAGGTCCCAACCGTCACAATCTGTATTCCATCCAAGACCTACGCGAACTCCCGGATCCCATTTAGAATCGAGATGCTGAACTGATGTCGGTGTAAACAGATAGTTTGTCGTCGAGCTGACCGAATCGGTGCTAAAAGGGATTGTCTCCCCTTTTGTTGCATAAGAGACGTTTGTTTCAGCTCCATAAAAGTAGAGAAAATCTACTGATAGAAAAAATCCGCAGTCGCAAGACATATTATACCACTGTGGTACAAAGGCCAAACCGTTTACATTTTTATCTGGTGTCGGTGAACTGCAGCAGCAAGGTGTGCAGCAGCATGTGTTGCATGCGCTGTTTTGTGTTGTTGATCTCATTTGACTATGATCTTCGGCAAAGCCCATAGATGTAGCCAATATTCCTAAAGCAAGTAGCTGGGTTTTCATGTAATACCTCCTAAACCTCTACAGCCCTCAAAATAACTAGTGCAGAATTAATTGCAAACATTTTATTTAAAAACTGCAATTTAGATTATTAAAAACAAGAAAAACTCAATGGAACTACACGCCTAAAACCTTGATATCAAAGCGCTTAAAAATCTATTCGGACACGAAAAACAAGACCGCCAAAAGAAACGTCGTGATCCGTTTCAGTATAATGGTCAAACCCTTCACCTATAACTCCGGGCGCCAACGCGTACTCGATTACATTGCCTGAAATCAAGTATCGATCGTTAAGATGAAAGAGGATGTGATTCTCCCAACCTAAATCAATGGCTAACCGATATTGGTTGCAACAATAGTAGTTTTCCCACCGAAGCCCAAAAGCAAGGTCTAACATCGGCTCCATGTAAAGAGATTCGCTTGAGGTTTTTGCTCGGTAATTGGCCAGCTGGGTGACAACCCCACTTGTCAAAACAGTTTGCAGATCGATATATCGCTCGGTTTTTTTAACTTGATGCTCCCCCCATAGAAGGGCTCCCCCCAAGCTCCCGTAAAGACTAAAGCATTTGGAGAAAAACCATGTTGGCTGAATGCCTCCACTTATACCAATCCCCCAGAATGTATTGCGAAACTGGTCTTTAGAAGTAAGGGTATCTGTTGTAGCGCTTGAGTAGCCCCCTCTGAAGCCGGTCCTCTCTCCACGGACATCAAACTCAGCAAAAGTCCAAGCTCCTCTCAATCCCGTAAAAGGGCGGAGGGTTAAGCGCTCACTCACCCAGTACCTTCTTCCAAGCTCCAGATCGAATGTATTCAGCTGAAATTTCCATTGTGCAGAGACCTCATCAAAAAGAATGCCGACGAAAATGGGGCGACTTACCCAGGGATTGACTAGGCCATATCCACCAAGAGAAGGGTACCCTTCGGCAAATAGGGGGACGGTGGTCTTTTGATTGCTTCTGTTATAGTAATAGGTCCAATAAAAATCCAGATCCCACCCATCAAGCTCACTATTCCATCCAAAACCTAAACGGATACCCGGTTTCCACTTTGCGTCTACATATTCTAGTTCACTGGCTGAAAACTGGAGTGTTGTAGATAAAAGATTCCCGTTATCTCTCGTTTGCCCTTTGATAGCATATGAGAGATCTGTTTCACTCCCATACCAATAGAGAAACTCAAGAGTCGCAAATAAATTGCAGCTACATTTCATGTTAAACCACTGAGGTGTGAATCCAACACCCTGAACACTTTTTGGTGGAGTGGGAGAATGAGAGCAGCCGCACACACATTCTTGATCAGATTCACAGTAAATATGATCTTCATCATAAACGTCGTACTGCTGTGGATCAGAAAAACCAAGCGTGGCTGCAATGAGTCCAAAAGCGACTAGAGGAATTTTCATTGATGGCTCCTTGTATTCACGAACATATCTGTCTAACAATAAATTGCAAATTATTTTTTTAATTTTTACTGGGATTGTTCTAGTTAAAAAGGGCTCTCTAAAAAACAGGAAAGAAAAACACTTGTCCTAAAGTAGCATTTTTCTCACAATCCTTTCCAAACCTTACAATGAAACTGATACAATGACTACGCTACTACTATTTCTTCTCTTTTCTTTTTCCCTTTTTTCGTCCCCTGCTTATGAGAAAGACCCTCTTGTGATGGTCGAAGGGTGCGTCCACGCGATTACCGGCGATCTGGTGATTTCGCATGATGATCCTGAGGGCTTTCCTATCCATCGTGTCTATAACAGTAAAGATGGCAAATGGGCCCTTGTTCCACATGCCCATTTAGTCCTATATGGTCAAAAAGAAAAAGACAAAGACAAGGATAAAAAGAAGAAGAAGAAGAAAGATAAAGATAAAGAAAAGTACACCTACGACCTTGTTAAATTGTGTGAGCCCAATGGGTGTCTTGTCACCTACCATCGGACAACTAACGATCAGTTTGCTTTAAAACTTCCTACTGGCTTCACAAATACAGCCCGAGGCGAAATTGGAGCGCGTAATGATCTGAAAAACCAAAAGATGGTTCAAAATGACACCTTTACATTCAATGTAACCACTCCGAATGGAACAAAAAGAATTTATAAAAAGGCTTATGCGGTCGACCACGATCTCCACTTCCTCCTTTTACAGGAAGAGCTCCCAAGTGGAAAAATCTACCAGTTTGAGTATGATCAGCTCCATAGGATCCATACGATCCGCTGTGGAGGAAACACCTGCCGCTGGCAAAGGATCAACCAAAGCGATTTGGACCTCGAATGGACAACTGGAGAGAAAATCTCCTATCGATACTCGATGCAAAAAGATGCATCTCAGCTTAAACGCGTCTCACATAATGAAAGCGAAGAGAACTTCGATTATACAAATAGTCGCCTTACAAAATGGAAGCGATTTGATGGAAAAATTCTTCTTATCGAATACACGCATGAGGGGAAAGTTGCTGCATTAAAAAGCCAAGAAGGAGCGCTTCTTCATAGCTTCATCTATTTCCCCCAGAAGACCGAAGTCGTCCACTCTAATGGGAGTAAAACGATCTACACCTATTCTCCATCTCTTTGTCCGGAAAAAATTGAATCGGCATCTGAAAAACTACAGCTTCAATGGAGCGAGGATGGGAAGATCTTATCCAAAATTCTTATGGATACGGAAAATAACATCCTCTTAGCCCAGAAGTACACTTACGATGATTTTGGGAATCCGATCAAAGAAACGTCCAATGAAGAGACAATAGAAAGAGAATTTGATCTCCTCAATCGAATAACCAAGGTGAAAGGGAAAGAAGTAACGGAGCTAGAGTACCTGAATAATACAGGGCTAATTAGTGCTAAAATCATAAAAAATGGGGAATCCACACTCAGAACATTTTATGAATTTGGCCCTAAGAACGAATTAACAAAAGTAATCATTGATGATGGTCCAGATGCTACCTACAAAAGGGTAATTGAAATAGAAGGTGGTCCAATCCACCCCACCTCCGTCACCGAAAAAGCCGACTCTACATTGTTAAAAAAGACTGTTTATTACTATGAAGAAGAAGGCATTACTGAAGAAATTTACGATGCAGACGGATCTCTATGTTTGAAAAGAGCCACTTCTTGTAGTGGCATCCACAAGCCTTGGGAAGAGACCATTCCCATCGGAGTCTCTCACGAGGGCGGCTATGAAATAAAACGAGATTATTTTGGTCGTGTGATTGCAAAAAAGCTCTACGACGCCCAGGGAATGCTTCTTGAAGAGGAAACTTGGACCTACAACGCCCTTTACCTTCTTTCTCATAAAGACAAGACAGGTCTTATCACTGACTACAGTTACAACCGGGAAGGGAGAAAGGTTAGAGAAGTTCTCCATTCATCGCGCGGAGATATTGAGAAAACCTTTTCCTATGATGTGCAAGGACGCCTTGAGAAAATTCAAGATGGTGGACTCATCACCTACTTCCGCTACAACGAAAAAGATCAAGTCGTTGAGAAATGGGAAGAAGATTTAGATGAAAATAGACTTCAGAAGCTCTCTTACTCCTATACAAATGAGGGGATAGTCGTCACTCACTTTACTTCTCATGGGCATGCAACCTATCCTCTAAAACCGACTGCTTCTCCCCCACCTTTCAAAGAACTGCCTGAAATCCAATACACCAAAGACGCAGCGGGGAGGTTAATTGATGTTAAATCTAAAGACCAGACGATCCACTACTCAATACAGTATAATAAAAGAAGTCAACCAATCCTGATTGTTGATCATGCCAATGGGACCTCTGGAAGAAGAATCTATGATGATCTAGGGAATCTCATCGAGGAAACCCTCCTCAACGGGCAAACAATAAAAAGTGATTACGACTTGCGCGGAAGAAAACTTCAATTAACTCTCCCAGATGATTCTCAAGTTTTCTATACTTGGGGCGCTAAGTTTTTACAAGAAGTGTACCGGATTACCCGCAGAGCACAATACGAATATCGACACCGTTTTCTAAGCTACGATCTTGCAGGATTTCCAACCAAACAAAGACTTATAGAAGGTTTTGGAGAGCTAAGTTTTGAGATAGACAACGATCTCTGTATCTCTGCTGTAAATTCGCGACATTTACAAGAAAGAGCAGAAGACCTACTCCCTGAGGAATTTGAAACAGCGCAACAAGAGTATACCTATACGTGCGACCCCCTTAATCGCCCCGTTCTTTTTGAACAAGCTAAACGAAAAATCTATTACACCTACGACGCCTGGAATCGCCGGATGTCGAAGCGGGTACGGGAGTTACAAGATGGAGAGTGGGTAGAAACTCTTCACGTCCACTTTATCTATGATGGTGAAAAGGAAATCGGAACGATGGACGTAGAAGAAGGATGGCTAAGGCAGCTGCGAGTACTTGCACCCCATCCAATCAACCCGGGTGACAATGCAATCGCCTACGAGCTAGAAGGCATGCCTTACGTCCCTCTCCATGATCTCAACGGCAATGTGAAAAAACTTCTCTCGGTCATCAGAAGAAAAGTGATGGAAACCTATACGTTTTCCTATTCTGGTAAAGAAAAAATTGCGGATTATTGGGGCGACTCTATCCCAATTTCGAAAGCAAATAATCCATGGCGTTTTGGCTCTCACTGGATAGACGAGGAAACCGGTCTAATTTATATCAATGGGGACTACTATGACCCCAGTAGAAAGACCTTCATTGGAGACCGGTACAATTTCCTTGAGAGACTCCATCTCTTTCAACTCCCTCATTGAATCTCAACGGGGGGGAGCTCCCATTGATCGTGAAGATCAATGCCGAGAATCTTCCCGTAGAAATAGAGTTCGGCTTCATAAGCTTTTTTGATATTTGGAGCCTGGCGAAACCCATGCCCCTCTCCTTCAAAAATCAGAAGCCCGGTTTGAACTCCTTTCTTCTTTAATGCTTCATAAATTGCTATCGATTGAATCGGTGGGACAATCTTATCCTCGTCTCCTTGCAGAAAAAGAACAGGCTTATTGAATTTGTCGATATGGTTGATCGGAGAGCGATCGCGAATTAAATCGATCGACTCGGGATAGGGTCCCACAAGAAGATCAAAATACCTCGACTCAAATTTATGGCTGTCTGTGTAGAAAAATTCGATGTCGCTAACCCCAAAAAGACTTGTTCCGGCTGCGAAAACATCGGTATGTGCAAGAGCTGCAAGTGTTGTATAGCCCCCTGCACTTCCCCCTCGGATTAAAAGGCGCTTTTGATCTGCCAAACCTTTTTGAACAAGGGTTTTAGCGGCACTGATGCAGTCTTCGACATCTACTACTCCCCAGTTCTTTTCGAGCCGCTTAAAGTACTCCCTACCATGTCCTGTACTACCTCCGTAGTTCACATCAACAAAAGCAAATCCCCGCGATGTCCAAAAAAGGACATCGAACATAAAATAGGTACCCGAATGGCCCGTTGGCCCCCCATGACACTTAACAATAAGTGGGGGTTTTTCTCCTTCAGGAGCTTCAAAGTTTGGGTTTGTCGGAGGATAGTAGAATGCATAGCCCACCTTCCCCTCTTGAGCTGGATATTCAAAAAGCTCCCCTCTCGCAACCCAGTCCTCTGAAAGAGAAATACTGAGACTTTTTTTCACAAGCGTATAGGAACTATCTGAAGGATCATAGCAAATGATCGCTGATGGCTGAACTGGAGTAGCTCCAATAAAATAGATTTTGCCCTGGAAGACCGCAACGGAACTGATTGAAGTAAATGGGAGATCCAGATCAGCGAGAATTTTTGTTTTCGGATCAATGATGCCAAGAGAGTCTACCCCTTTTTTCGTATAGCTGCAGACAATCCTTCCATCTTCTAAAAAACCATACCCAATTCTCCCAAAAACCCATGGAGGAGGAGCAAATTCAGCCTCCATTTCGCAAAGGTTTTCTATTTTCCCTTCTTGATAGCTGTGGATATTCCAAAACCCTGTTTTATCCGAAACAAAATGGAGAACTCCTTCAGGAGACCATTGAACGGCACAGACCGACTCACTTGGGCCTCCGCTGATTGCTTTTGGCTCTGAAAGGGAGCCGTCTTCATGGATTTGAGCCAGCCAAAGAGTAGAACTATCCCACTGCATACTTGGAAAATCCCAAGTGATAAAGGCAAGCCTTTTCCCGTCCGGAGAGACCCTCGGAGAAGTGTAGAAGTCGTGTCCTGAAGCAACAACTTTGGGACCTTTGTCTGAAATATAGACAAGAAAGTTTTCGATCGATTCTCCATGCTTTTCACCCACCCAAAATTCATGGGAACCATCCGCAAAACACATAGTAGGCTCATTCGTTAACTGGACTTGAGTACCATCACTTTTAAGCAGGTAGAGCTGCCTATCCTGATCATTTGAAAAAATGATCCCTTTTTTTGATAGTGCAAATGCCCCTCCCCCATATTCATGAACTCGACTTCGAATATTATTATTTTCAGCAAGAGGCGTTTCTTTCCCATCATAGCGAACTAACGCGTACCGTCCTTTCTCGTTTGGGTGCAGCTCAAGCCAGTAAATCGCATCGTCACCTTCTTGGATATCGACAAAGCGAATCCCTTCTTGTACAAGTGCGTCTGCTGTGATGGGGGACTCCCAAGTTCCAAAAGGGGCAATCATAGAAAAAAACCAAGTAAATAAGGCATTCATAAAGTCCTAAAGTTAGTGATAATTAATAAGCTAGAGGGTCGGAGTAATATTGCGTGATGTCATAACGGCTTCACCGACAGGAATGTCGCAGAGCATCGCTTCGATTAGCCCCTTAATCTCCTGAGCAAAACGGTTTTTTGGAATATTTTCATACCCCCGCTCAACCTCTTCTCTTGTTTGCTCGTCAAGAAGAAGCTTCCTTGCAGCCTCAGCAGCATTCCTGTAAGAGGGGATGATCGACCCGACTTTGGAGCGAACAACTAGATCAATATTAGCAGCTTCCCAAAATAGAGGTGGGTTCGTTCCATCGATCAAAATGGGGAGTTTCTGAGCAAACGCTTCGTTGATTGTTCCAGGACCCGGTTTTGTGATCAAAAGATCGGCTATTGCAAAAAGCTCGTGAACCTTTTCTGTGAAGGGAATGATATCTATTGTATTCCCATTTTTTGGGGAAATTCTCTTCAATTTATCTGCAAGTTTCACACTTCTTCCTGTACATATCATCAAGTGAATGTTCAAGTTCGAGTGGAGAAGGGTTTTGACGTATTTATAGGTGATCCTAGAGCCTGTTCCTCCCATCATGATGAGAGCAACCGGTTTATTTGTCGGAACAAAGTAGGCTCTGCGCAGCTCCCCTTTATTTTTTGCTTCGGTAAACTGGGGTCTTAAAGGGAGACCGATGGTTTCTATGGAACTTTCAGGAACGCGGCTCTTTAAGAGTAATCCTTTTGTGGTGGGCAAAGCAGTTCCGATTGTAACCTTAAAATTCGTATGCACTCTTTTTTCGAGATTTTTAACCCAGTTTGTGAGGTCGTTATCGGTCGTCACCATCAAAAATGGGAGATCATATTTTCGGGCAACCTCTGAGGTGTAGAAATTCACAAAGGGAATCAACGAAATAATAATATCAGGCTGGTAAGCCTCAACATGAGCTGCTATTTGCTCTTGAAGCTTCTTTTCTCGACTTGTGAAAAGAGAATTACAGAATTTTGCAAAAAAATTTGTCATCCTGTTGAAATTATTGGCGATCATCCAATTGTAGAACTCTTCTCCAGCAGGCAAACCACAAATCCGCAGCTCTTTGATTGGATAAATGGTTTCAAATTCGTATTCATCTCCCAAAAGAGTCTGAAGAGTATTTGCAGAGGCTATATGTCCATATCCACCGAAACTGGAGAGAACAAGGATTTTTTTTAATGACATACTTTTTTCGATCAGGTTCGTTTCTTTTTTTTGATAACGGTTAGGGATGTTTTAAAGCAACAACTGTACCATTTCTCCCCGTTTTTTTGTCTCTGCGAAAAGAAAAAAAATCATTTTTTTCTTCCAGAGTGCATATCCCAGCAATTTCAATATGCTCCTCGAGAACTCCGGCACTTTTAAGCTGCATCTTTGAGATCTCCCACAGATCAAAATATTCAGCGCGTATTTGAAATGGGATAAAGTTTTCTGGGAATTCTGTTTTAAAATTCACAAACTGCGAATTTTCAGGACCTAAACTTGGCGAAATACAAACGAAAAGGTCCTCTGGCCTCGACCCATATTTCTCCTTAAGTCTATGAACGGTCTTCGCATAGATATTCTGGACGTTTCCTCTCCATCCGCAATGGACATTCGCTATAACCTTTTTTATCGGATCAAAAAAAATAGCAGCCTGGCAGTCTGCATGCTTGATCAAAAGTCCCAACCCACCTGCATTTGTAAGAAGACCGTCACACCCTTCTTCGATCAAGTAAGAAGGTTCTGGGATCGACTCAAGGCCCGTTCCATGGACCTGTTTTCCACTCACGAGTTGATCAAGCCCGAGAATGCTGCAGACTCTTTCTCTGTTCGTTTTGATTGCATCTAGACTGTCACCCGTTCCCCCACCAAGATTCAAAGACCCAAAGTCCGCCTCACTGACTCCCCCATGTCGCAAAAACACTCCGTGAATAACATCTGGAAATTGTTGGAGTTGCTCAAATTCAAGCCATTCGATCTGGTCTTTTTTTAACCGGCGCATACAGAAGAGAGTCTAAGAAAGAAGGAGAATGCTTTCAAGGAAAAGCCCTATTGTTTAAAATGTCGGGGCATGAGTTCACTGACTTTAACACACGCATCATTAGCATTTTTTGCCCTCTCAATGACCATCATTAGCCCCTGGGTAAAACGTTCGGCTTGGGTTTGGGGCCCTTTCCTGATCCTTGCCTTTGCCCTTGCCTACCTAGCTAAAATTATCGAGCCCATCGCACTCGCTCCGATTGGAGGTCTTCTTATTCTCCATACCCTTCTAAAAGGCGATATAAAAGGATTAGCCCGTTTTATCCTCGTCATACTCACTATTACCATTTCTCTTGGGCTTGCTACACACTACCTTCCGGGTTTTCACAACATCCCTATCTTACAGAACCTACTCATCAGCAAAAACGCTATACCCTATACTCTATACCTCAACTTTGATAAGCCCTTCATCGGCCTCTTCGTCCTCGCCCTAGGATTCCCCTTAGTGAAAAACAGCCAAGAGCTTGGACGGATCATGAAACTCGCCATCCCTTTATCGATCGCAGGGGTGATCATCATGATCTTACTCGGACTGTTTTCAGGGCTAGTCACCTGGGACCCAAAACTGCCTAAAATCTTTTGGTTTTTTGCGATAGAAAATCTCATCTTTGTGACAATCATCGAAGAGGCATTCTGGCGTGGATTCGTTCAAAAGGAGTTATTCCGCGCATTTGGAGAAAAAGGCCCTCTCGCAATTGGAGGCTCCATTTTTCTAACAGCTGCGCTTTTCGGAGCTCTCCACTTCTTTTGGGTCCCGAGCATCCCTTTTCTTTCGCTAGTACTTGTTGCGGGAATCATCTATGGAGGCATCTTTCAGCTGACTAAATCTCTTGAAGCAAGTATTTTTTGTCACTGGACATTCAACCTAACGCATTTTTTGCTCTTCACTTATCCAGTTCTATCTAGCGGACTTTAACCTGCTTGAAAAAATCATCTTCGTCGTAAATTTCTCCAACGACCTCTTCGAGGATATCTTCAATCGTGACGATCCCGATGGGAAGATCCTCATTTTCTACAATGCTCATATGAGAGTGCTTTGACTGGAGCACTTTCAGAGCATTGACGAGTGTCTCATCCTTTTTTACTGTAATTAGAGGCCTGATAAGCGACTTCCAATCAGATCTTTCCTCTTCAAGAAATTTAATAAACTGTTTAGTGAGCAGTAGCCCCACTGGTTTATCCCCTTCTACAACCGGCATCCGGGTATGCCCTTTAGAAAGAACCTTTTCCTTCACCTCAATAGTAGAATCTCTACTTTGAATTTTGTCTGTATCGGCCCATGGGATCATCACATCTTGAATCCGTCTCCCCTCAAGCTTTGCTAAATTCATCATATAGGGACGAACAAGCGAACTTACCGGCAATTCTTCTTCTCCTCTTTTGGCCTCCCTCCCAGTCCACGGGTGAAAAAGCTTTGCGATCAATTTTGTCGACCTCTCGAGGAGAAAAACGATCGGAGCTAAAACCCTCCCTAAAAAAATCAAGGCCCCGCTGGTCCGAAAAATCACCCACTCAGGGTTCCGAAGGGCAAGAGTTTTTGGTACTAGCTCACTAAACACCACGTTGATAAATGTATAGGGCACGACAAAAAGCAAAATAGAAATAGTCTGCGTCATTCCGCCTCCCAAGCCAAATGTCCGCTTAAGCCATGGAGCAAACCACTGATCTACTTCTGCGCCCCCAACCGCTGCAGCAACAACGCCAATAAAGGTTACCCCTAGTTGGATGACAGAGAGTGTTTTTTCTGGATTCTCTCTAAGTTGGAGAACTCTCTCAGCCCTCTTATTTCCCTCTGCTGTCAATTTTCTCAAGTAGGGTTTGCTAATCGCAATAAAAGCAAATTCGGTTCCTGCGATCACCGCGTTCAGCGTTAAACAGAGAAGAATAATAAAAATTTCCCACATACTTTTTTTCTACCAGTTTTTTTGTTTCTTGAATATCCTTGAGATCATGTTCCGTATAGCCCTATGCCTTTTTCTATCTAGTGTACAGCTCCTCATAAGTTTTGATGGATGGATCCACCTCGAATTAGGAGCCGGAAATTATGGGCAAAACGGCAGCTGTTACAAACAAAGAGGGACAAAAAAATTCGACCCTAATGTCCAGTATAAAGTCCTCTTCTGGACTGTCGATGAGCTGATCGAGCGAAACGGCCCCCTTGGGGTCATCCAAATCAATGACATCAACAAAGAATTTATGATCTACACCGTAGAAAAGCTCCAAGAGTATGCAGAAAACCAAGGGTACGATCGTCTAATCATCGAAGGGTGCTCTGGGGATTATTTTGCGACAGACTTCCCCTCTTCCATCTCTAAATACGATCGAAAGAAATACGACAGCATCCACCTTAAAAATCCTGAGGGGAGGATCTATTCAGGTTCAGGACGCCTTAAAAACCCTGGTGAAAGGCGACAAGTTGCAAGAAAAAACCTCCAAAAAGTTGCTAATTTTTCAAAAGAAGGCCTCTACTTCTTTACCCTATATAGTAGCAGTTTCTTCCCCGATATAGAAAAAAGGGAGTTCGTTGATAGGGGGATATTCTATCAAGAAACAGATCAGTGGGAAGCTGTTGACTACTACTATCCAAACGGAGAAAAAATTCCACGAGGAAAAGTGTTTCTGATACAATCTGACGATTAAACCGAATCCATGCACAGATTTTATAAAACTTTTTTTCTCTTCCTCTTCTCATTTCATCTCCTCTACTCTTTTGATGGATGGCTCCATCTGGAGCTTGGGGCAGGAAACTACGGAGAAAAAGGAGATCCTCAAGATCACCGCACCACAAGACCATTTGACCCCTTCGTTCAATACAGAGTCTTGTTCAACACGGTTGATCAGCTCATTGAAAGATATGGACCCAGTGGAATAATTGTTTTGAATGACTCCAACATCCATTCTCTAAGATATGCAGCTGAACAACTACGTCTGTATAACGAAATAAGGGGATACGACCGGATTGAAATTGACACGATTCGAGGGAACTACTTCAACTTGAACCCTAAGAATCTCCTTGAAAGCTACTCTCGAAAAACTTTTGATACTATCCATCTTAAAAATCCAGACCAAAATTTCTTTGGAGTCACTGCACGGAGGCCTCTCCTTGGAGAGAAAAGCCGCGCAAAGACAAGGGAAGATTTACAGAAAATTGCCAATTTTGGAACTGAAGGTCTCTATCTCTTCATCCTCGAAGAAGAAGACTATATTCCTGTTGAAGAAAGAACCGATTTTATGGAAAAAGAAATCTTCTATGAAAAAACAGATTCTTGGGAGCCCGTTGAGTATCACTATCCAACGGGAGAAAAAGAGGGGCCAGGAAAAGTCTTTTTTATTCGGTCTCGTAGCGCCCTTTGACAGCAAGGGACATCCCCGTCTCCTCCATCACCTTCTTCACCGCATCATCTGGGGTATAGCACTCATCCTGTCTCCGCCCTTTAGCGTATTTTATCGCTGTCTCTCTTTGGCTATGACTAAATCTACCGCAGAAAATTTTTCGCTCTCGAAGAGAAAGCATGTCGGCAAACTCCCTCTCTTTTACCGGGAGATTCGACCCATCTCTTTTATGCTTGGGGCCTGCAAAGGCAACACTTCCTACACAGAGCAGGGCAATTAAGAAAATTCTCATATTCTATCTATAAAAAATTTTTGATATAGATCGCAACCCTGAAATGTTTACATTTATTTCTTAGCTTCCTACTATGCAAAGAGCGAGGGAGCCAAAAATGTCTGATCGACCTGTAGAATGCAGCCAGTGCAAAAAATCTGCAAAAGTCCTCTATAAGGAAATTATCGGCAACACCGTAACCGTTACAGAAATGTGCCACGACTGCCCTATCCTCTTAAAAAAACTCCAGGGAAGTGCCCCAGAAAAGCAAGAAGAGGGCAAAGAGCCTGCAGGGATGGGACTTTACTGCGGCCACTGCCATACACCTCTAGAAGCGATCAAAATGGGAAATCCTATCGGTTGCAGCCAATGCTACACAGTCTTTGCTGACCTCCTTGCGCAAGAACTCCTCATAGAAAATAAACTCCCCAAAGCGATGGAACAAGCGAGAAGAAACCAACCCTTCCACATTGGAAAAACACCCGAAGGTCCTATCAACATCCCTCCTGCATCAACCCGCCTCACGCCCCTTAACGAAGCACTCAACGATGCCCTACAGAGAGAAAACTACGAAGAAGCCGCCTGGCTGCGCGATCAAATCAAGGAGCTAATGAATGACGACTCCCAACCCTGAATTTCCAGATGCTCTTGTCCACTCGATCCCTTGGAATAAAGAAAACCAGGCGATTTGGGTAGCCTCCTCCCTCATCCTTCGTCGCAATCTAGCCCGCTATAACTTTCCGAGCAAATTTCAAGGAGCCGATGGGGACCAAGTCCTCCAATCCCTGAAAAATGCCCTCATGAGCAGCAACCAGCTTGAAAATCCCCGCTATTTCGCTTTCCATCAGCTGGCCCACCCCGATCGGGAGCTCATCTTCGAACACTACCTCTTCTCAAAGGCATACGAAGAGCCTCCAAGGGGATCTGCAATGATCCTTGATGACAAGGGAGAAATTCTCACTCTCATTAACGCCGGCAATCACCTTGAAATGCGATCGCTAAGTCTCTCTCCACAGTGGGGGACCACCTGGAACACCCTCGTCCAAATGGAGAATGAAATCGGGAAAAGTGTGGGGTTTGCTTTTTCTCCCAGGTTTGGCTATCTAACAGCCGATCCTGCCCAGTGCGGAACGGGACTCACCATTCAAGCCTATCTTCATCTCCCCGCCCTCATCCACACAAACCAGCTTCAAAGTGCTCTTGCGAATGCTGAAGATGATGAAATCCTCTTCATGGGTCTTTCCGGAGATTTGAAAGAACTCATCGGAGATCTCATCATCGTAGAGAACAACTTCACCCTTGGAATGAGTGAAGAAGCCATCCTTCATGCAATCCAAACAGCTACGACCAAACTAATCGGCGCTGAAAAAACCATGCGCTCCCACCTCAAAGAAGAACCGAATCCTGAAATCAAGGACATGGTCAGCAAAGCATTTGGCCTCATTGTCCACTCGTTCCAACTTGAGACAAAAGAAGCCCTCGACCTTTTAAGCATTTTAAAACTCGGCCTTGCTCTCGACTACATCAGTGGAATCTCCGATGAAAAACTCAGCGAGCTCTACTTCAAATGTCGTAGAGGTCACCTGACCAAACTCTTCCCCAATGAACCTGAAATGACCCAAAAAAGGGCCGATTTCCTCCAGCAGGAGCTTAGCGGAATTACCCTAAGCGCTGACCTCCAGTGATTTTTAACCGTAGAGTCGGCTGAATCAGTATACCGCTAAGCAGTGGAATCATCATTGTCTGTTTTCTCTATTTTCTTCATAATTGGGCAGATGAAACGGGTCAAGGGAATCCTTCTGATGGCGGGGCAAGGAGAGCGGTTTGGCGATCCAATCCCCAAACAGTTCCACCTTCTCAACGGTAAACCCCTCTACCAATGGACCCTTGAGCGGCTAGAAAACTCAAAACTCTTCGACGAAATCATCCTCGTCTGCCCCCCAGAAAATGTGAAAGAGGTCCAAAGCGCCACCACCAATACTGTTATTCCCGGTGGTTCGACCCGTCAAGAATCCTCATACCTCGGTCTTATAGCCGCAGCAGGTGCAGACATCGTCCTGATTCACGATGCGGTCCGCCCCTCAGTCTCTGAAAGGATCTTAAGAGAAAACATTGAAAAAGCCCTCCTCCACCGAGCGGTAGACACCTGCATCCCCAGCACTGACACAATCGTCTATTCCCCTACAGGTACAACGATTGAAACTATCCCCTGCAGAAGGGAATACCTCAGGGGGCAGACCCCGCAAACCTTCAGCTACAATCTTATTCTTGAAGCACATAGAAAAACAAAAACAACAAACGCCACTGACGACTGCCAGCTCGTTCTCGAACTCAAAAAAAAGATCTACATCGTAAAGGGGGAAGAAGAGAACGGTAAAATTACCAGTCTTCGTGATTTTCAGCTCTTAGCTGCTGCATCCGAGCTGCCAAAGATTTAAGGGCATCATCACACAATTGGGGCAATTGCATATTGAACTCACTCGTTGATTGAATATTCTTAACCGCCATAATTACTTTCTGCAATTCAGGGGTAATCGAGCTTGGGTCCTTCGGCGGGGAGGCAGCCAGATAGCGAATTTGCTCGACATCCTCTCTAGAAAAACCCTTGGCATGTGAGAGTACTCTCTGTAACCAGACTACAGTCGTTTTTGGAGAAGAAGAGGAGTCGCTGTGTCCTATGTCTTCACCAACCTGAAATCGTCCACGGAACTCCCTATCTGTGATTGGTCCACGGGGGGAATTTGGAGGAGTGATACTCATACAGTAGCCCCCTGACTTTGATAATTCGACGTGAATATTTCCATTCTCTGTCCTAAAGCTGAGAAAAATTTAGGAAAGTGCTCTTGGTAGTCTCCACTAGACGATGATATATTTTCCTGTAACTTGGGAATGATTTCTTCTTTCATCCGGTCTGCCATCTCTAGTAATCCTTCTTTAAAATTTGAAATGGCCATGCTATCTAAGTCTTCGATAAAAGGCGACACTTTATCAGCTGCATTCTCTATCTCATCACTCCATAAAAGGACGTGGGTGTTTATATCCTTTTTAATCTTCGTAACCATATTGGCTGCCAGTGTATCGATAACACCTGGACGGGAAAGTGTTTTTCTGAGAAAAGCATTATATTTTTTCTTCAAACGGGAATTCTTATAAAAATCGGGCTCGATTCCATTGTCAATCGCATAAAGAATAGGGTCGGTAGATCCAACATCCCACTCAATCATCACATTCCCAAGGTTCGCTTCTTGCTCATCGAGCACATAAGGCATGCCATCCACCTCAAAGTCCTCAAACACAGAAATAAATCGATCATTGTTCCCCAGAACCATATCTAGAAGTCCGATCATTGCGAATCGTTTAAATAGGGCATTTTTTTGCTCTTTATCTAAATAACGATATTTTGTCAGGACAAAGTCGAAGATGTTCTGCCCTTTGATATTTTCAAAAATAACAATTTTCTTATCTTTGAGATCTGCCTCAGGGCGGCAAAGTCGCTTGATTTTCTTGAACGTTGTTTTTAGACCTGTATTGAGTGTTTCATCTAAAACGGACCGTTTACCATCTACACTGTAGGAAACCTTTTTTTCGAAATCGTACGAGGTAGACTCAGCTACCTTGAATTCACTGTTATTCATCAATCGACAAACGAGGTCATAAACTCTATGAGAAAGAATTTCTGATACAGTGGTCCATTTAATGACAGAAGTGTTGTAATTAGAAAGCCCCCTTTCCTCATCTACTTCGGGATAACTAACTAGGAGAGTTGGCCCGTTATGCCCCCGAATGGCTTTTCTAATCGGCGGAGCCAACACTGTATCAGCCTCAACCACAACTTTTTTGATCCGACGGCCAAAATCTTCCAACGTCTGTGGAGGATCTTCGAAATATTTTCGATAAACCGACATTCCATCTTTCCCTAATTTATCTACTAAGTCCTTTTGGGCTATCACAAGATCTGTCTGAGCCATCGTAGAAGCTTCGTTACAAATTTCATGGAGTTTTTCAACCGACTTTGCTCGCTGGGTCGCCTCTACGGGATGCTGATTACTCACCTCATATAAATGGGCCAGTTCAGCGGACACTTCTAGTAGATCCTTTGGGGAACTTAAGAAACGGTTACTTTCGAGATTTAAATTAATCATATACCTAGAATTATAACAGATAGTGTATTAAAATTATACTAATAAGATCTTTAAAAAGAAAAGTGTCCTTGAACAGAACAAACTACTAGCTTTCCCGTAAAACTCTATTATTCAAGGACTTTAGAGCATCTTGGGTCAAGCTTGACAGATTGGGGTTAAAAATACATCTCGCTTGAATTTCCTGAATTGCTTCTACAACTTTCTTTACTTCAGGAGTCATTGATTCCGAATCCTGCATCGGGATAGAATCAGCTAACTGCCCTAATTCATAGGTCGTTTCGGAAGAACCTGATCCCGCCCGCGCAACAACCAAATGCAACCAATCACTCATTGCAAGTCCCGTATTTATAGTATGATGAGTATTCACTCGCTCGAGAACTTTATATCCCATTTCGCTTAAAAAGAAAGCGTCTGATGGTGATTCACTAAAAGGGGGGGTAGGTGAGCTCATTTTTTTACTCCATTCAATATCTTCATTTTTTTTATTACTGCTATCCTCTCATCAACTCCTTCAAAAAGTCCAGGAATATAGCTCCCTAGACTCTCTTTCATCGAATTAGAACCAGAGGCCCAATTGGGCTCAACAACTTCTTTCAATCGTCGAGCCATTTTTTTTAAACCAACTCGAAAGGAATCCTTAGCGATCTCATCAAGATCTCCAGAAAACTGATCAGAAGCTACTCGCATTTCGGGAGTCGGCATCTCACCTTCTTCAAAAGCAGCCTCCACTGCGCCCTTGAAGGTGTCGATCATATTTTGCGCTAACTGATCAAAAACCGTTTCCGATTCGATAAGATTGGTAATAAACCGGTCATATTTAGCCCCCTGTTTTGGGTTCTCTCCGATGGCTCTATCAATCCCGTTGTCAATCGCAAATACTGTTGGGTAGGGATCTCTCTCTTTTTCCCATCGGATCACTACATTCCCAAAATTTGCAGCGAACGTCTCTAAACAGTACTCTCCATCAAAACCTTCTCCAAAACGGATAAATCGATCGCTATTTCCAAGAATTAGATCGGCCATTGCGATTTCACCAAACTTCTCAAACAGGTCTTTTTTTTGCTTAAGCGAGAGAAACGGATACTTACTAGAAAGGAAGTCAAATAAATTCGCTCCGTCAATTCGCTCGAAGATCATCACCTCTTTATCAGAAAAATCTCGAGGATCGACTACACTTTTTTTAAGGGCTGCAAAAACAAACTCAACCTCTTTATCGAGTACTCCTTTGTAGCCACCCCCTAAGTCGCTGTGAATTTTCGCTTGAAAATCGAGTGAAGTTGCTTTGGGGACAGAGAAAGGCTCTCTATTGATTAACTCGGATATATAGCTATAAATTTTATGAGAAACAACCTCAAAAGAGTTTGTCCATTTTATGACCGCTTCTTTATGACCAACTGTGTGATTAGACAGATCAAACTTGGGATAACTTGCGAGGAGTGTTGGCCCTTCATAACCTCGGTGCGATTTGCGAACCGGGGGAACCTGAACAGATTTGACATCTCGAATCACCTGTGAAACTTTAGCCCTAAAACTTTCAGGATCAGAAGATGCATTTCCGAAAAGGGGGTTATAAATTGTGTATAGGGGGTCTGATATCTCTTCAAGTCCATCCAACATCTCTCCATGAGCATTCTCAAGGTTTTCGATCGCAATAAGATGGACTTTCCCACAGAGTTCGAGAAGACTTTGTATTGAAGAATTACGCGAAGCAGGATTGGCTGGAAGCGCATTACTCAATTGGACAATACGCAAAAGTGTAGAAGAGGGTTTAATCAGCTCTTGTGTTTGCACAAAAAACGGGTTTGTTTTAGCAATCACAGGATTATTATAAAACATTACGTAGACCTTTGTTATAAAAAATAATTATAACACAGAAAACAATTATAAATAACCTTTAAAGATTATTTATATACTGAACTAATAACCAACTAGTTGTAAAAATGTTTTTATTATTCGATAGAAATCAAGCTTACCCTCTGAACGTCAGAGACAGAGCTTTTATAAGAATAAAACACCGTCTAATGGGGAGGTAAGTCGAGCTTCTGATTAAAAAACAGGGGGGGGGTATTTAAGGAAACGCTGAATAACTGCTCGACTGGAAATTCGAAATCAAAGCGAGAAATAAATCATTTGGAAATCGCAATGAACTCAGAAGAGTTACCTCGGATTAAAAATTAAGTTTTCCAGATGACTTTCAATCGAAGAGCCAACTAATGAATTGTCCAGCATCTCCTTAAGGAGAGAGGAGGAATGTTTTTCCAAAAACCGTAATTCCCTCTCCAAGCAGCGGAAATTCTATGACACTTATGTTTCCATCATAAACATTTTGAACATAGACAAACCCACCGATAGTTGCAGGAGTTTCAGGACCATCGCCAACAATAATCGTCGCGACAACATTTTTTGTGATGCTATCAATCACACTTACGTTATCCCCACTGAAATTACTAACAAAAACAAAGTCTCCGGCCCCCACTGGCGTGAGAGGTAAGTCCCCTACGGTAATTGTTCCAATGATGCTTTTAGTGCTGTTTTCAATCAAAATTATGTGATCATTTGCTCGACTTGGAACGTAGACTAGATCACCGAGAATCAAGGCCGCTTCAGGCAAGAAACCTACTCCTATCGTTGCAATCACAGTTTTAGAGCTACTTTCTATCACGCTAACGCTACTACTGTTTCCGTTCACAACATACACGAACCCATCAGTAATTGCAGGAGTTAGGGGTGAAAGCCCGACTGTAATTGTCGCGATTACTTTTTTCATGTCATTATCAATCAGGCTGACGTTCATGCTGCCTGAATTCGGCACGTAAAAAATGTCACCGAGGTTGTTAGGAGCTAGGGGTTGAACACCAACTGTAATTGTTGCAATAACGGTCTTTGTCATATCCGAAATAACACTTACCTGCTCACTACCAAAATTTGGGATATAGACCAACTCACCTAGAATCCCAGGGGTTCTAGGGTTCGTCCCAACTGTAATCGTCGAAACAACCATCTTTGAAGCATTCTCAATCACACTTACGCTCCCAGCTCCATCATTGGGAACGTAGACAAAGTCACCAACAACTCCAGGTGTTTGAGGAGAATTACCTGTTCCAACTGTTGCAATAACAACCCAGGTATTGCTATCAATCACACTTACATTTTGACTATCCCCATTCGAAACATAGATAATATCACCAACAGCAACGGAGGTTTTAGGAATCATCCCAACTGTAATCGTTGCGACTACTGTAAAGTCAGCAGCAATTCCCTTGGATAGGACAACCAGAAAGAACAGCACTTTCAAAATATACTGATTTTTATTTCCCATCTGGACCTCCCTCAAACGCCTAAAAGGCGGTAATTTTTCATAACCCTATCCACAAGAGGATACTCGCTTGCGAGCAAAACTGAAAATTTAAATATAAACAATTTACCAAAAACTAGTCTACCTAAAATGGATGATGCTCCCCTCACCGGATTGTGCGGAGTTGTCAATTTTTAGAGAAAGGTTCAGAATCAAACCCAGTAGCACAACGCTACACTAAACCTTTAGGAGGCTAGTATGGAAACACAAACATCAACAACAAATATTGTTGAACTAGGATCTGCAACAACATTGACGTTAGGGGCTCCAGGACCTAACACCGAATACGGCCCTGCAGGCTCGAGACCGCTGGTTCACTACTAAATCTCTTATAAAGGCAGGTGTCTTTGACATCTGCCTTTATTTTTCAAAATTATCCATTGTGTATTTTTTCCAAAACTTCTAAATTCAAAGGCGTAGCAAAAGCTACACCAACTCGTTAAGGAGGTTAAGATGGAAACATTATCATCTACAACAGAAATCGTTGAACTAGGATCTGCAACAGCTCTTACACTAGGAGCTAGCGGACCTAATATTGAGAACATTCAAGGCGGCCAAGGCTGGCCTCATGGGTAACTAAACCCCATTGAATAAGCCATTTCTGGCACTCTAGCAAATGGAGGATGGGCCAAACCTCCTCCATTTGTCCATGCCGAATCTGGGCGAGAGATTTTTCTACTTTTGCAACATCAATGATCCCGCTCTTAGCCAAAGACCCACTCAGTAAAACATCTCTAATCCGTTGAATACTCATCTCAAAGGCCTTTAAAGAGGAAGTGTTCGTGTTACTCTTTCTTCTTCGCCACAATGCTTCAGTCTTGTGAAGTCGACTGATTGCCCTTCTAAAGTAGATTCGATCAAAGCCCTTATCAAAACTTTGGTAGGTGGGGATTTGGAGGGCTTTTTCTACAAGAGGCTGGGAAAGGAGAGGATGACAGTGAGAGAAGGAAAAGGGAAGTTCATCTCTCTCCGAATAGGCAACGCCATGGAAAATCCCTTTAATTTGCCTCCCTTTTCCATAGGGAAACTTGGCGAGTTTTTCAGCTAAATAAAAGCTCTCTTGAGAAAAACTTTCAAGCCAATCGGGGGTAAAATAGGCCCGAATCGATTGATTAGACTGAGATAGTGAGCGGTTTTTAAACTCTTGATTTAACAGTGTCCACCATGGGGTTCGATACAAACTGCTAAGCTCGCTCATTACCGGAAAAAACTGTGTGAGACGTTTACTCTCCCATAAATCTCGGATAGAAAAAGGGGGAGCTGGGGATAAGAAAACATGATCTCCCCCTTGCCCATTCATCAACAAGGTGGACCCACTCCCCTGCATAGAAGCCTCTATCTCCTCCATCCTTTTCAATGTGTGTAAACATCCTCGAGTCCTATTAGAGCGCCACTCTAATGGATTTTGATCGAGCCAAGAGTCTCCGACACAATCAACTTTTTCCAAAGAGTAGCCGCAAGAAGAGGCTACAGACTCGGCATAATGCATCTCGGAGGAGTTCATTGCATTAGAATCATAGTAGTGGATCGGGAAGATCTGTTTATCGGGGAAAAGATGTTTGAGTAGAATCAGAACTCCCGAAGAGTCAGTTCCCCCGGAGAGCTCTAAGGCAATGGCATCATGACCACTCCCCCAAGCTTTTACAGAGGTCTTTAAAACTTCTAGTAGCTCCTCTTCAAAAGCATCTTTATTCGTAATGAAATCACACGAAAGATTCTCAATATCCCAAAAATGACGGCTCCGCATCTCAAAATTCGAATCAAAAGAGAGCTCCATCCCAGGAAGAACTTCGTGGATTCCTTGAAAAGGTGCACTTGACAAGCACTGGTTTTGATCAAAAATTTTCTCAGCAAAATAATTCCAATTCAGCTGTGGCTTTTCCTCTAAGAGATCGTAGAGCAAATGGAGCTGACTTGAAAAAATCACCCCTTGGTCTGTTGCAGCGTAAAACAAGGTTGAAAAGCCGAGTGGATCACGGAAAAGACTAAATGTTCGTGAAGCTTTATCGAAAAATGCTCCGACATACTTGCCCCAAAATCGATCAAATGAAATGGTCCTCTTCCCATAATTTGTCTGGATAAAAGAGGACAAGTTCGCAACTTCTGTAGAACGATCTTTTTCAAAAATTTTGCCAAAAATCGCCCCCTGCTTTTCTGGCAGCGGTGTAAGTGCGATCCCCGTTTTTGGCTCCTGGGCAAACAAACAAAAGTCTTTCTCCACTATGGAGAAGGTAGAGTGATCTAGTCCTTTAATCCTACTTTGGAAAGAAGGGCTATTTGCAATGGGTCCAGAAGCCCCTAAAAAAAAATGGCGGGGGTTCATCCTTGCGGTCCTTGATAGATTTTTGAAAGATACTCTCTGACTCGAGGATCATCGTTGATCACTTTTCCATCCTGTTCTACCCAGGCGTGGGCATAAAAAGGAGAGGATTGCACCCCAATCACGAAATCGATATTCCACCTCTTTTTTAAACTCAATACGGCAAAGGTCATTGCCCATGCGAGACAGTATGATTTTGTTGGGTAAAGGAGCGTCGCTGCGTCAACAGCTGCGGCTAGCTTCTCCACTTCAGCATCGCGGGGATTCTTCCTAATCGGCTTTAAAAGAGAGTCCATCCACTCTACTCCCGCTTTCATCTCTCCCTTTTTAAGAAAGCGGTGTACCTTGGCAAGGACAAAAAAAGCTTTAATGATTTCCACCTTAGAAGCCGCAGAGAAAGGGGTCCAAGAGTGTTTCGAGTCCCACTGGTAATCGCAAAGGCCCCCTTTTTTCAAAGGATCCTTAGCAATTCCCCTCCCCCCTTCAATGGTGAAGTTTATATATCCCTTCTCAACGAACTCTTTTATCCACCGATTGAGCTTTTCTTCTCCTTCAGAATCAGGATGGAGAAATGCGTAGATCCCTTGGTTAAAAACAAGCTTCTCGTCGCAAATCTTCCCAAAATAGCGAGCTGCCTCTTCGATCAGACTAAAGTACCGATCGTTTGCAAGATCGAGAAGGATAATGGAACTCTCGCACCTTGCAGCGTAAAATGATGGGGAGAGCGAAAACCTCCCTGTCTGGACCGCACAAGAAGCTGTGTTGGAAACTTGCATAAAAACCCCCAAATATCGGAGCAAATCTATTGTAAGACTTTCAAAAAGTCAAAGCTTTTTAGGTTTTGATTCTGCTATAGTATCTCTCACTTTAAAGGGGGTAAGATTTGGCAAACTCAGTAGTTAATAGAACCGTCTCTCATCTTAATTCTCACTTTTCTTTTTGGGGAGGAGCTAGCCTCAAAAAGGAAATAGAAGGATTTTCACCTAAGAAACTAACTCTTTTTGTCCATTCTGCATTGGAGAAAATCAGCTTAAGTCAAGTCGACAACCTCGCAAAACTCATCCCCCTAGATCTTCTTCAAAAAGGAGTAGAGCTCGATTTCCCAAACGATCCCGACCTCATTGAATCCGCACGTGAAATGCAGGCTGCAGCTATTGAATATTTTGATCAAACTACAGAGCCACCTCTTACTTTAAGCGACGCTATCTCTTGGATTTACTCTCTTTTAATCACGAGCGTTGAGAGCATTGTAACTGCATTTGGAATTCATGACTTTTTCAAAATCCCTGAAAATGACTTTGAAGAAAGATTTAAATCACAAAAAATTTTCATGCTCTTTTCTTTCTTTTCTCTGCTCACCACAACACTTTTACCCCTACTTGAAATTGCCGATGGGACAAAACTACTCGCCATGGTATTCATCGCAATCAACGCCTTAAGCCTCATCTACCCTTTCATCCAGCCAGCCCCAAAATCTCTCCCTCTTGCAGAAAACTGGACAATCCCCTCATCCCATCCGATCGGAGGATCTTTTGGGATAAAGAAAAACACATTAGATGAAGTTGCAAATCTGCTCATCAACCAGAAACCGGGGAAAAGATACCCGCTACTCGTCGGTCAGTCGGGCGTTGGGAAAACTGAAACTCTCAAAGCCTTTGCAGATGCAGTTGCTAAAGGGAAGTATCCCGAGCTTGCAGGCAAACAAATTTTCTACATAAACACAGCAGAATTTGTGAATAGCTCTGAGGTATTTGCCAATGGGAACAAATCTCTTGCCCGGATCAAAAAAAAGTTGGGCAGTCATACCAAAAACGCCATCCTCATCTTTGATGAAATCCATCTTGCTTGCCAAGGCGAGCATTCGATACTGGCAGACCAGCTCAAGCGATACCTAGATGGAGGGGACGAAAGCTTTCCCTACCTCATTGGTGTAACAACAGAAGAGGAATTTTTCAGAGACATCTATGGAAAACACGCCGCTTTTGCCCGGAGGTTCAAGACAATCCCGATCCAAAACACCACCGAAGACCAAACCCTAAAAATCCTAAAAATTGCGGCGATGCTACACAGTCTACGTGTCCCGGTTGAAGAGGGAGCTCTCAAGCAGACAGTAACTTTTGGAGAGAATACCCCTCAACCCCTCTCTTCTCTTCAAATCCTCTCTAAATGCTTTGAAAAAATCACCGAAACGCAAACTACGGCTCGTCAAAAAAGAATTAAGCAACTCCAAGATGCAAAAAAAAATCAAAAAACCGGCCTATTTTCCTCTCTGTGGGGCCGCCCAATTTCTGCAATTGAAGAAGAACTCACCACTCTCTCTGAAGAAATGAAGGGAGAGAAAAGTGAAAAAGCTAAGCTCGAAGAGCTTTGTGATCAGCTCGCGGGAGGACAAACGAAGATGCTCAGGACAATTCTAAAAACCTCTTTTGTCTCTGGAAAAACTTTGACTCCCCAAAACAGCCAACAGCTCACCCTTTTCCTGCTCCTCCACCGGTTTTTAATCCCAGATTTGCAGAAGAAAATTAAAGAGAAAGGGGCGAGTTTGGGAATCAAAACATCGATCGACTCCTCGCTCATCAATGAGGTTCTCCAAGAAGAAATTATTCAGCGAAATAGAGCGAAAGAAGCTGTCCAAAGGGGAGAAAGACAAACCTTAAAGGCTGCTTCAGCCTGAGCTCTGCGGGTTGGAAAAATTACACTTTTCTCTTTCGAGGAAAGCCTGTTAAAAAAATATTAAATTCTCCATAATTTTTTTAACAGTACTTCAAATGTCCGAGGAGTTAAATTTGAAAGCACCTAATCGTCCCCTCCCGCCCTGTCTTTTGTTAAAATGATGAGAAAAATATTTTTCCAAATTTCATGTGTTCTTGTAGGAATTTTTTCACAAGGATTCTGTGTAGGTGAAAATAGGGCCTACGTCACGAACAATGGGGATGATACTTTATCGGTCATTGACACAACAACCCTTGCTGTAATCGCCACCGTCCCGGTTGGAATGGGCCCATGGGGAATAACTGCTTCGGTTGATGGGACCTTAATTTACGTTCCAAATACAAGCAGCTCGAATGTAAGTGTTATTGACATAACCACAAACCTCATCGTTGCAACGATCACAGTAACCGGAATTACCGATCCCAGCTCAGCTGCAGTCCATCCTGATGGGACAAGAGTTTACCTTTCACCAATTATCGGAATACTCACATCGGTGAATAAACAGTTCGCGTTAACGAACTACTCTGCCACTTCAATATCTGGGAGAAGTCTAACTGTAAACACTCTTCCCAACCCAGGCGAAATCTATTTGCAAGACTTCGATTCATTCAAACTCGGGTTTTCTGAAATAACTGACATGCCAACGACAACTGGCATATTCGGTACACTTAACTACACAGGAAGTACAACTACTCCTGATCAGACTACAGCCTATCTCGCAGCTTATGATACAGGCCCGATAGGGGTAGTGATAGAAAAAGATGGTTCAACGGGCATATTGGGTGCTCCCATTGCGACAATTACGATTGGTTTTACTGAGACGACCAACCAAATCGCTGTTGATACTAGCTTTTCCCGTCTATATGTAACCGAAGATGCGGTACCTCTCGAATTCGGAACAAAGGTCGCGGTTATTGATACAACTACACGGATGCAAATTGCAACCATTACGGTAGGCTCTGGAAGTGATGGAATTGCGACTGTTCCCGGAGGAGGGAGAGTTTATGTCACAAACCTCAATGATGGGAACCTCAGCATCATTGATTCCTCAACTTTGTCCATCATCGCTACGATCACTGTTGGGACAGATCCAAGACGGATCGCCTTCAGTGCAACAGTTTTACCTCCTCCTCCTCCCTCACCCCCGCCCCCCTCACCACCCGGGGGAAGAGCTTATGTAAGCGACTTTTTTGGTCAAATCTACGTTGTTGACACCTCCACTTATACAGTAATTGCAACTGTAACAACTGGTTCTTCTGCCAATGGACTTGCTCTGACTCCCGATGGGACAACCCTCTATGGGGGAGATGCGGCGATTGATACTCAAACAAATACAGTGATTACCAATCTACCAAGCGACATAAAAAATAGCGTTACAGTCCATCCCGATGGGACAAGGTTTTATTCTGCTCTCAATTCTTCTGACGGCACGATTAGTGTTGGACTTACAGGTATAAATGAGTATGCGACTTCCATCTCCGACGTAGCATACACAAATACACCCCTAGACCTGTTCATTCTCCCTGGATCGGAAGAAGGATATGCAGCCGCGGGTACACAAGGAGTACCAATATTCGATACGTATACCTCTGCCTATACGGGGTTTTTGATTGGTATTGGATCGGGAAATATCAGAAGAGCAAAGCCTAGTTCAGATAACAGTTTAGTCTACATGACAAACGATGGTGACAATCAGCTTCTCATTTACGATCGTATCCTTGAAACGCCAGTAGCAACGATTACAATCGGGGTCGCAACCGAAGGCCTCGCAATAAGTCCGGACGATTCTAGGGCCTATGTCACAAGAAGCTTTTCAGCAATGAATATCGCTGTTGTCGATTTAACGTCGAACAAAGTCATCGCAACTGTATCAGTTGGTGATCAACCTATCAATGCTGCGGTTAGACCCAATGGGAATGAAGTTTATGTAGTCAATCAGTTTGGTCCAACCTTATCGATCATCGATACAGGGACACTTATAACGATTGCAACTCTCACAATCAATGCAATGCCTACTCAACTACTTTCAATTGTTTTTGGCCCGGAGTTATCTCCACCTCCACCTCCATCTCCACCACCTCCTCCACCTCCTCC